>JAUXGN010000086.1 GCA_030622115.1 Candidatus Eiseniibacteriota bacterium | reverse complement strand
CGTGCGGAGGAGTATGGGAACATTGTTATTCCAACCTCCAGCAGGAGGCCGGTGAGTCGTCTGAGCGCGCGGACAATCCGCAAAGACGGCACAGTTGTACCGGTCGAACCTGATGCCATTCACGAGCGCAGCCGCTTCCCTGAGTACATGTTGTACACAGATCTCCGTGAGAAGGTGTTCGCGATGCCCGCATTCGAGGACAGCTGCATCATCGAATACGAGTATGTCCGCACCGTGTCCGGGCCGGACTTCGAAGATAGCTTCGCATCTAGTGCGCTGGTTCCGACGAAGACGGCGCGCTACAGTTTCGGAATCGCGGCTGATCTTGTGAACTACGGTGTGAATGTTGCCGCGAGATCCTTTGGTCAAATCGGGCTTCCGCTGAAGGCGCTTCGAAGCGCAGTGGGCAGTGATTTGTCGATGATGATCTGGGAAGAGGGAGATGTGTCGGCGATCGTGGTGGAACCACACATGCCGCCGTATCGCGAAGTCTCATCACGCGTGACGGTTGCTCTCGACAAGACCCCGAGCATTGAAGACTATACGTGGCAGGTTCTGGGCAACGACTATTATGATTCGACGATCAATCCACTCGTCTCGGACAGTGGCCTTGCCGGTGTGGCAAGCGTGGCGCGGAACTGGTCCGCCGGATGTGTGGGCGATGGTGAGAAGATAGAAGCCATCTGCAATGGGGTTATTGAGAGCATCCGCTACGTTGCTGTCGGACTCGAGGGTACGGGATGGGTCCCGCAGAGCCCGGAGGAGACGCTCTCGACGAAGTATGGTGACTGCAAGGACATGAGCGTGCTGGTGGTAGCTCTACTGCGTTCGCTCGGTATTGATGCGAGTCCAGCTCTTCTCATGACCAGGAACGTGGGGATTCTCGATACCACGATCGTCGCGCCATCATCAATGAACCACATGATTGTTCTCGCGAAGGCGCGCAGCAGAGAGCTCTGGTTGGACCCCACTGCCGGCGCGTTTGCCGAAGGAGGGCTTCCCTGGTTCGATCGCGGGGTGCCTGCCCTTGTGCTTGGTGAGGACTGGTGTGGTTTCAGGAGTGTTCCAGCGGCCTCGCGTGGACACAATGCCGTGCGGACCGACATCCACGCGGAGATCGGCAGCGATGGGAAACTGACGGGTGAGATTGCCCAAGAGTACTCCGGGGATCTCGCCATCTCCGGACAGGCCTTCGGTCGAACAGCATCGCAGGAAGAGATCAAACGCTTCCTGGAATGGCGGCTTGACGAGTTCTGTTCGGGGGGGACGGTCATCGATTGGGAGTACGATGTGGACAGAGCGGACGGGCGGTGTTCGTTCGTTATGAGATTCGAAGTGGAGGGGGGCGTCAAACGTTCCGGCGACAGGATGATTGTTGACGGCACTGTGTTCGGGACAGCCGGATTCGGCGAGGCTCTTCCGCGACGTGAACGTCGGAATCCGGTGGAGCTGAATCAGCCGGTTCTGATGGAGCAGAATGTGTCCGTGAAGCTGCCGACCGGCTGGTCGGTCGAATCACTCCCTGCGCCAATCGACGAAGAATGCAGTTTTGGATCGTTTCGGCGGAGCCTGTCAGAGGAAGACGGTGTTCTGCGCTCAGACTGCAGTTATGAACTGGCCAGAACCCGGATGCTGTCCAAGGAGTATGACAGTTTCCGAGAGTTCGTGAACGGGATTGAGCGCTGGAATCGAGAGCCCGTGATACTTGTGTCGCGGTGAGTCTCGGTGTGCAGTCTTCGGAGCCAGCAGCCATCGAGCCTGCCTTTTGCTGAGGAGTGGCTGAATGAGATCCAGAACCACGATTGGCAGTGCGACAGGCCTCCTGCTTCTGGTTCTGCCTCTGCTGTCGGGCTGCGCTGGGTCGGGGAGCTCTGTGGTAGCGGAGTTCGATCTGGATGTCTGCGCGGACATGATCTACGTCCCGGTCAGTTGCCGCGGGGAGGACCATCTCTTTCTGCTCGATACCGGGGCCAGTCTCTGTGTTTTCGATCGTTCCCTCCAGGAGCAGCTAGGCTATCCAATAGGTCGCACCTACGTGATCACTCACAGTGGGGAAGAGGCGATCGAGCTCTTTCGGGCCCCGCCACTGACCATCGGCGGCCGTGAGCTTGAGTCTGATGAGCCGGTTCTCTGCGCGGATCTCATCAGATTTCACGTGGCTCTGGATAAGCACATCAGCGGCGTTCTCGGAATGTCCTTTCTTGAGGACTACGCGCTGCAGCTTGACGTTGACGGAGGGAAGGTCCGCCTGCTTGAGTCTCCTGTTGCGGATACAGTAGAGAGCGGGCAAGCGCTTCGACTCGATCTCGAGCCATACGGTTGTCCCGAACTCACCGTCGATGTCGGTGACACCACCGAGTGGGTCACTGGACTGGACACTGGATGCGGTTACTTCGGCGCGATGGAGTATGAAGTGTGTGAGGATCTCCTTGAAAAGGGAGTTCTCCGAGGCGCAGGCTTCACGAAGGTAATGACGCCTCACCGCTCGGTCACATCGGATCTTGTGGTGGTGGACACCCTCAGGTTCGGGCCCTTCGCTCACGCGGGGGCCGTGCTGAGCAGAGGTGAGGCCTCGGTGCTGGGACTGCCGTTTCTGCTAGGCTACAACATGACACTGGATTTTCCCGAGCGAGTCGCGTATCTCGAGCGTCGAGGCTACACGGCTGTTGAGGGGTACGACAACGAACTCGGATTGGCCATCCATTACAGGAATGAGGGCCTGGCTGTATCGGCGGTCGCGCTTGGAAGTCCATCGGATGTGGCCGGCGTATTGGCCGGAGATATCATACTGGCACTCGACGACTACCCCATTGGAGGAGCGTCGTCGGCTTGTGTGCAGGAGGCGTTCCGTTCGGGTCGCGCCGATTCGTTGACCCTGCTGCTTGAGCGTGACGGCAGGGAAGTGACTGCCGCCGTGATTCTTGGGGGTGGTTCGTCGGCGGATTCGAAGGAGGAGCAGGGGCGGTAAGCATAGGTGTTTCCAGTAACAGGTATCAGGTCCACGAACTGATGTGCCATGCATCGGTCTGCAGCGTGACCGAACTCCCTCGCGCTTGCACCGAAGTCGCTTCACCCTCGAAGCTGCTGACACCCGCCCATGTCTGTGATATAATCAAGAGCAGCTCGCCCCGAGCTATGGGACAGGTAAGCCTACCAACTGGGCATCGCCTGTCCGCTGTCATCCTCCAACCCAATCCGAGGAGCTGTCATGCTTGTCAGATCCCCGCGCATCCAACTCGCAGTTCTGTGGCTCGCTCTTGCGGCGGCCGCTGTCTCGGCTGGACCGGCGTACGGCTTTCCGCACACGGTCTGTGACGCGCGCCCCGGTGGCGCGGGCGACCGTTTCCGGTCAGGGTGGAATGATATCTCACCGGAGTGGAATCCGCCGGCCGTTCCCGTCTCGATCGGACTCAAGTCGGACGATGCCGCAATCATCTACGTTGGGACGATAGAGTATGGTCTCTACTACTCGATGGACGGGGGGCAGAGCTGGGCGCATATCTACTATGACTTCGTGGAGGATCCGGGTCCTCGACTCCCACGTGACACAGTCAGCACGAACATCATGACGATCTCATTCGATCCGGCCAATCCCTATTGCGGCATCGTAGGTACCGGTATGGGAACGTACTACACGGGGGTCTCCGGCGACTGGGAGCGTCACCCGGACTGTGGCCCCGGCGTGGGACCTATGAGCTGCTACAAGGCGGTCCCTATCCCTGATGGGAGCGGCATCGCCTTGTCTGAGACAGCGGGCATGTCAGGCGGCACTTTCTGGTTCTACACCTGGCCCGAGACAGCTTGGGAACCCGGTGTGTGGGAGAGGGGAAACAAACACGTCATAGGCTGGGCTGGGCGCTGCCGCGGGATATCGTTCGACACAGCGGATCCGCCGGTGCTCTACTTCGGACACTCCGTGGTCGGCGTCGCGTGGACCGACGACATGGGGGAAACGGTCACGGTCTGTAGCGATGGTTTGGGTGACAGCGTATGCGTAGTGCTCGCCGATCCCGAGATCCCCGGGCGCGTGCTGGCGTCCACGATCGACGGACTGTTCCTGGACGTGGACTACGAGTGCACCTGGGAGCCGTTCGGCGCCGGGTTGCCCGGTGACGCCACGGTGACGGCGATGATTCACGATCTCACCGACCCTGACATCTTGTACGCCGGCACAGCGGGACGCGGCGTCTACTGGTCGACCGACCGAGGTTCCACCTTCTCGCACAT
>JAUXGN010000017.1 GCA_030622115.1 Candidatus Eiseniibacteriota bacterium | reverse complement strand
GTGGACCCCGCTTCCCCGTTTGTATCAGATCCGGCTGTCAGGGCGCCCGCAGGCGCCGGACGAGTGGCGCCGACCGCAAGACGCGGATCCGCCCCTCAGGACCGCATCCTATTTCAAGAGAACCATCTTCGTGCTGCCGGTGAAGCCGTCCGCCATCATCCGCGCGAAGTAGACGCCCGAGGCAACTGAACCGCCGTTGTCGTCACGGCCGTCCCACGCCACAGCGTGCCATCCGGCAGTCTCATCACCGTCCACAAGTGTCTTCACCAGCCGACCCGACACGTTGTACACAGCAAGCTCAACGTGACCCGGCGCAGGCATCGCATACGTTACCGTCGTCATCGGGTTGAACGGGTTCGGACTCACACCTGAAAGCTCGAACCTCACGGGCGTAGCGAACTCATCGGCTACGTCCGTGCCGGTGCCTCCGATCACACGAACGCACCAGCTGTTCAGCATACCAACATCAGCGCCCGCGTTGTCGCTGATCCAGATAGTCCACTCGCCCTGGGCGTTCTCGCCGATCAGATCATCAAGCGAGCCCGGGCCGTCAACGGCAAGATCACCGGGATACCAGCCGACAATGTTGTGTACGCTGCCGCCGCTCTGGTTGTGTAGACGAACCGTCGTCCCTTCGGGTGACGTAAGATCAACGATCAGATCGCCGATGTACGTGTGCGTGATGCTCACGTAGATCCCGATCTCCATGATCTCCACGTCGTCAGGGAACGTCAGGTAGTCGTAGACGCCCGCGGGACTGCTGTCAGGGATCGACAGTGACGGGCTCTCACAGTACTCGTACGTCGTCGTCGCCGTCAGCACCATGTTCACGCCGGGCGTTACCACACCATCGTTCACCACAACACCCTCAACGACACCCGTCAACCAGTCCGTCTTCGTCGCCGTCACCGTGTATGTCCCGGGGTACATCCCGAGGATACTGTACTTCCCCGCCGGGTTCGTATAGGTCGACGCTCCACCGGGACTCGCCGTCACAAGGATGTTTGTGTGATCTGTCTCTCCGTCAAGCGTCACGACACCACTGATACCGCCTGTCGGTGCGCTCTCCTGGGTGATCAGGTAGACCACAGTGTTCTCAAGAAGATCCGTCCGGCCGGTGCCGGCCGCCGCGTAGTTGAACGAGTAGAACACTATCTGACCGCTCGAAGGATCCGGCGTGTCGTCGTACACCAGCACGCTCGCAAGCGTCGGATAATTAGACCAGCCTATCACTATGTCGGCGTCAGGCTCTGGAATGTACGAGTCCTGGTCGCCGTAGCCCGAGTAGCTGACAGTAATAGGACCCAGCGTGTTCGGGAACGTCGTCACCGGGTGCGATGCATCGTACACCCTGAGATCGCCGCTCGAGTCGTGCTCCCAGTCGTTCGCGTAGAGAACGTTCGCCGCGAACGAGGGATAACCCGGGTAGCTTACTGCATCGTACGCCAGCTCGCCGCCCTCGATCAGAAGCTTGCCGCCGCCTGCGACGTACGCCTCGAGATCTGTGCGGTAGCCTTCGTCTTCGACCGGAGTCGTATCGTCTCCACTTGATGAGATAATGAAGTCGTAGTTCATCCAGGTCAGAGGATCGCTCGTCGCTGAAGTCTCCAGCACCACATCGTACCCGAGTGCCACCAGGTCCGTCTCGATCTCCGACGCCGACCTGACTCTGTCTCCGCCTGTCCCAATGTCGATGACTGAGCCCGACTTGTCGTACTTCACAAGCTCCCGCTTCGAGTTCTCATCATCAATAAGCAGAATGTTCGCCAGAGTCTCATCGAGCTGGAAGTCGAACACCTCCGTCGGCTCATCCACTGTGATCCCGAGTGTCGCGGGGATGTGGTGGTAAGCACGGACGTTCATCGTGTAGTTGAAGTAAGGAAGTGACTGAGAGTAATCGCCCGTCACCGGATCCGTCATCGTCTCCGCGTAGAGCGACATGTCATCCGCTCGGTAGAACTTGATCGTCGCCTCGAGAGGCGTCCCCGTACTAAGCTCCGTCACCGTGCCGGACACAACGCCCGAAGGTGCGAACTCCATGTAGAAGTCTACGTCGTTAGCACCGTACATCACGAATACATCATCAAGGAGCGTGATGTAGCCGAACTTGAGGACGTAGACATCGTAGTGGTTCACCTCAAGGTCACCCTCGACCGTGTAGACGCCGCCCGCGATCGATGTCGCCGTGAAGACGGGCGTCGCGCCGGTTGTATCAGCGCCCGAGGCGTACCCCTTGATGATCGCGCCCTCGATCGGCGCCCGTGCGGGAGCCTCGTACACCTCGCCCGCCAGCTGGCCGTACACCACCTGGACCGTGATGTCCTCAGAGTAGACGTTGAAGCCGGCCTTGCCCATAGCCGCCGCGACGATGCCCGCGCTCGTCGGCGTCACAGCCACATCGAGCACCGACTGAGTGTCGGAGCCACCGGAGACGTCAAGGCCACAGCCTTCGATCGTGTAATTGAACTCGGCTTCGGAGTTGGTGAATGTCACCGTGCCCTCGATGAAGGGAGCAAGTGCACCGTAGAGACCGATCGACGCCACCGCCGCATCGATATCCTGCGTCGCGAAGTCGACACCACCCGTCACCGGGATGACGTCCTCGAGACAGTTGTACGACTCGCCGATCTCGCTGCCGATGATCGTGAGATCCTGACCGTACTCGCTCTCGAGCGAGAGGGTCACCTCACCGTCGATATTGGTCGTGCCCTCGACAGTCGTGAAGCTCCAGCCGTCGACTGCGAGCTCGACATCAGGCAGCGGCAGTCCCTCGTCATCCAGGATCGTGATCGTCACATCCGTCGGCGTGCTGATCGGAATGGACGACGGAACGATCGTGTAGGTCACCGGCACTATCGCCTGGATATCAGCCGTGTACGTTTCGGTGTTGAAACCCGTGACCGTAAGAGTCAGCATTTCGCCGATGGGCACGGCCGTCGTGATGTCCATCGAAACGTTGCCTGTCGCGTCAGTCAGCCCTGAGCCATAGATCGTCCCATCGTAGTAGAGACAGCAGAGCGCCTCATCGACAGGACTGGCACCTGCAAACACTTCCACATCCCACGTGACCATGCTCGGGTAGATCACGGACAGATGATTCACAGTGAGCGCGGCCGGCGTGTCGGTACGCACGCGAAGCGACGGATCACCGAATATCGTCCAGTGGATGAACTCATCCTCGCCATTCGTTCCGTAGTCGTCGATCATGTGACCGCAGCCGTTGAAGCAGATTCCGCCGTACGTCCGGCGAATCCCTTCAGCAGAGGTCCCGACCAGGAGATCGACCACTTCGTCCTGCGCGTCCATCGGCGGATTCCACGACTGGCCGATGGTCGAAGCGTAAAATCCGATCGCTCCCGTCGGCTCCCCGTTGGTGTTGTTGGTCGCTCTGAGCCATGCCTCCGCGAAGCATGTGCTGCTGCCGAACTGACCGTTATAGCAAGCGACGCTCACTCCGAACCCAAGCATATTGTCGTTCGTCAGTGCGTCGATGTGGCTATTCGAGAACCCGCTCGACCCCCAGCTCGTAACCGAGCCGTGACCCGTGTAGTTGATGATGCTCCGGCCGTCCTCGAGAGCCGTCGTCACCATGGTTGCGGTCGCAGTTGGGTCGTAGATCTGATCCACTTCCGTGTAGGTGAACGCGAGGAGATCATCCCGAATATAGTCCTCGTGTTCGTTGTCGTATTCGCCGTCGTCGCCCGGTCCCTGGTTGGACGCGACACCCATGCCCTTGTGATACCACTCTGCGCCGGCCTGTGGCCTCTTCTCGTACTCGATCGTCCTGAGGACCTGCGTAGCCACCTGGCTGCTGTTCTCAGCAGAGAAGCGTCCAACGAAGAGGTCCCCATAGCTATCGCCGACTGAGATGAGCGAGTAGCTCGGATCGGAGAGATTCTCAACCGTGACCGTCGGGCACTGCGCCGCATCCCCGACGAGAAGCACGTATGTGAGACCGTTCGTGTTGTAGTAGTCCTCGATGTAGCCATCTATGGCGGCCGCCGTGCCTCCGGCATCTGTCACTGTGACCATCTCGCACGGAACACCCATCTGGTTTTTCCAATCGACCAGAGGCTGCATCTCCGCCAGGAAGTCGACATCGTCGTAGCAGATGACGAGCATGTTGCCGCCATCGTCGACCGCCGGGTAGCGATCGAGTGGTGCGTCGGCGAAGTTGAGGAAGTGGCGCGCGTAGATGTTGCGGAACTCCCGATCCATGAGGGCGGGTCTCTGCGTCAGCGCGTTCCGCTTCGCCGTACCGACGCTCACGACCTCGACAGCGATCGAATCGTAGACACGCAGTGTCTGAGTCGAGGGGTTGTACTGGATCGGATTGAGCTCAACTACGGTGCCTCTGAAGTCGCGCATGACATACGGATCACGAAGCGTCACGAGTTCGGACGGATACCATCCATCGGTATCGTAGAACTTGTCGAACGCGTAGGGCACACTCGCGGGGTCCACATCACGCTTGATGTTCCCCTTTGACGGAACAACCGGTACGCCCGCGAACTCCACATAGTGCGAGGAGATCACGCGAACAGCCATCTCGGCATCATCGGGAATGATGATGCTTCGGCAGACATTCGGAACTGCGGGGAAACCCAGTTCCATCGTCTTGCTCTCCTCACCAAGTGAGATGGAGTAGTAGGTCTCACCGCCGATATCCACGGCGCCCTTGATGATGCTCGACAGTTCATACTCAAGAACAGTCGTCGCGATATCCGACTCGACAACACTGGCCGTAACGGCCTGAACACCACTGCTCAAGACGATCGTCTCCGCAGACACAAGAGTCGCCGAGAACAGCAGTACGAGAAACAGCGCGAGTAACGACTTCGGCACGGTACACCTCCCACGTTCGTGTGCGACATCACCCGTCATCAAACTCGTTGTGAATCCATCCGCCGGCCCGAGGAAGCCCCGGACCAACAAAAAGCCTTGTGTAACACCAGCCCTCATTATAGCACATCTGTGGGAGTTTGTCATTGCAGCAGAGCGGCTTGTACAATGGGCGTTCTGGCGGTGGCCGGCCGTAGGTGTTATGATGTTGGATCTAGGGTTGGCGACGCGCACCGGGAGACCTGATGTCAATCATGCTGCAAGCACTCATCGATTTCAGGAATCTCCTGCACGGCAACCTCATCTTCGGTGTCGGCGCGCTCCTGCTTGCCGGGTTCGCGGGCGGCAAGCTGGCATCACGATTCAAGCTCCCCACGATCTCCGGCTACATCGTCGCAGGACTCGTCCTCGGTCCGTCGATCCTGAACGTTGTTCCCGAGCATATCGTGGAGTCCCTCGCTCCGATTCCGCACATAGCTCTGGGGCTCATCGCCATCACAATCGGTTCAGAATTCCGGATTTCCAAGCTGCGAACGACCGGCAGGAACATACTGATCATCACCATCTTCCAGCTTCTGATCACGTTCGGCGCTGTCGCCGGCGCGCTCTATCTCTTCGGCGCTCCACTCCCAATGGCGCTGCTTCTCGGCGCGATAGCATCGGCCACTGCCCCAGCCGCAACCGTCGCGATCGCAAGCGAACTGAGAGCGCGCGGCCCTCTCGTCTCCACGCTTTTTGGAGTCGTGGCACTCGACGACGCCTTCGCCATTACTCTCTTCGGTTTCGTGATGGCCTTCGCAGCAGCAATGGTCGGGACAAGCGGTGCCGGCCCCGTTGGTATGTTGCTTCATCCGGTACGGGAGATCGTGTTCTCCATCGCGCTCGGCACAGTGGTAGGCTACATAGTCCATCGTCTGGTCGTCAACAGGAAGAGAAGCAATGAGATCGTCATCGTTGTGCTCGGCTTCGTACTTCTGACGAGCGGGATCGCGATCTCGCTTCGCATCTCACCTCTGATCGCGAACATGATGGTCGGGTTCCTTATCATAAACCTCTCTCCTAAGAATTCGAGGATCATGCGGATTCTCGAACCGCTCGCTCCCCCCATCTACGCCGCGTTCTTCGCACTGGCGGGAACCGAACTCAACATCAAGACGCTCCTGACGACCGGCGTTCTGGGAATCGTCTACCTCCTCGCAAGGGCGGCCGGGAAGTATGGAGGCGCCTTCGCCGGCGCCGTCGTGGCACAGGATTCCCCAGCGACACGTAAGTACCTCGGCCTCGCCCTCCTGCCCCAGGCAGGAGTCGCAATAGGCCTTATTCTCGTACTACAAGATACTGCAGCGTTTGCGCATCTCCCCTACATGGGGGCTATGGTCAACATCGTACTCGCATCGATCCTTGTTAACGAAGTCCTCGGACCACCGCTGACGAAGTTCGCGCTTGAAGCTTCGGGATCAACCAGGAGCGCGCGACAGGGCAAGTAGGGAGGTCACCAGATGAAACTCCTGGAAGCAGTAGTTATCGAGAGCATTAACCCCGGCCTCAAGGCCAAGACAAAGAAGGAACTCTTCGGAGAGATGGTGTCTCTCCTCAAGAGGAACCCGGCTCTCGCTGGAATCGACGAATCGACGGTTCTGAAGGCTCTGAACGACCGGGAGAGTACGGCTACGACGGGCGTGGGGAAAGAGGTCGGCATCCCGCACGGAAAGATAGCCGGGCTTCAGCGAATCTGCGGCGCTATCGGAGTCGCGAAACGAGGGATCGAGTATGACTCCGTCGATGGATTGCCTGTGAAGTTCGTGGTCGCGATGGTTGCGCCGCCGGATCAGTCGCAGGACTATCTCAGGACACTCGCCAAAATCGCCAGACTCCTGAGCGACCCATCGTTCATCGAAACGCTCGTCACGGCGAACGTCCCCGGAGATATCTACGATCGAATAGAAAAGATGGAAGGCGCGGCAAGCAAGGCAACGTCGACGGGTGAAAACCAGCTTCTGATATTCGAGCTCATCGATTCCGACTACTTCGATCCCGTCGTGGAGTACTTCACGGAGGTCGGCGCCACGAGTGCGACGGTACTGGACGCCCGTAATGTGGAGGGCTTTCTCACCAAGGTACCGCTCTTCGCGGATTTCTCCCGGGTCTTTTCTGAGGGTCAGGAGTTCGGCCACGTCTTCCTTCTCGTGATAGACAAGGGCGCTGTTCCGCAGTTCGTCGATGGGCTCGAGGAGATCATCGGCGACCTGGATGAGGAGGGGCGCGGGATAGTCATAGCGCTCGATATCTCCTACAGCAGAGGCGCGCCGAGTGCGCTCGAGTTCTAGCCGGTGGGCTTCTTGACAACCCCCTGATTTCTTTGCTATAATACACTCTGTATGTCATCTGCCCAGCGCAAGACACCTGTCTCGGTGTCTTGCGCCGCGGATGGAACCTGTTTCGGTGCCATGCTCAGCGGATGAGATGCATTGTGCTGTCATGTCCAGCAGATGGAACCTGTCCCGACATCATATCCAGCGGAAGGCGATACTGTACCATTCGGCAAGAGGAGGCCCACAGTGTCCAAAGCTCTTCGCACGACCGCACTGCTGTTCTCTGTCCTGTTGGTAGCTTGCGCGGCACTGTCCGCCACCGCAGGTGACGCCATCCATCTCATCACGATGAGCTTCGACCCAGCGGACGGCGAACCCGCCGTTGCCTCGTGGCTTCGCGCTCAAGAGCCCGCAGTGGGTGAAGCAGGATACTACCTCGTCCAGCTCTCCGGGCCGCCGACCGACGCCCGCAAGGATGCAGTTATCGCAGCCGGCGGAGAACTGATCGCCTACATTCCCGACAACACATATATCGTGCGCGCGACCACCGATGCTCGCGCCGGCTTCGCGCAGATGGACGAGATCACATGGACCGGACCGTTCCACCCCGCGTACAAGATGAGCCCCACGATCGGAACCCATGAATTCAAATCCCCTCAGCGAGCCGCTGATTCGTTCCTGACGCTCATGGTTCGGGTTTTCGACGACATCGAGGCCACTTCATCGGCCATCGAGGCGCTCGGAGGCAAGGTCCTCAGTTCATCGGACAACGGGATCGAGAAGCTCATCGTAGTCCACGCTTCTCCAACCCTGGTGATCTCCATCGCGAGACTGATGAACGTCTGGTGGATCGAGGAGAAGCCCGAGTTCCTCCTCATGAACGATCGCGGCGTCTGGTGCGTTCAGTCAAACATCTCCGCTCAGACTCCGATCTGGGACAAGGGCATCCACGGAGAGGATCAGCTGGTCGCCGTCATGGACTCCGGTCTCGACTACAACTCGTGCTGGTTCCGTGATGGAGGCAATCTGCCGGGGCCCACGAACCGCAAGGTCCACGACTACACGGTCTACGGCGGCGGCGTGGCATATGACGGTTGCGACAACGGCCACGGAACCCACGTCTGCGGCACACTCGCAGGTGACCAGTCCTACGTCAACCCGGGCAACTACGACTACAACGGCGTCGCCTACAAAGCCAAGCTCATGATGCAGGACATCGGCGCCGACGACGAGTGGGCTTGCACCGTTGGCACTATTGCCGTCCCCACGACCTGCACACCGGCGTATCAGGATGCCTATGACGCCGGAGCCAGGATCCACTCAAACTCCTGGGGCGGTTCCGAGAACAGCTATGATTCGTATGCGCAGGGTGTCGACAGCTTCATGTGGAACAACAAAGACTTCCTCATCGTCTTCGCCGCAGGCAACGCAGGACCGGGCGCCAGCACCGTTTCGTACCCGGGCACGGCCAAGAACTGCATCACAGTGGGCGCCACGAGGAGGCCGTTCAACCAGGACACGATGGCCGGCTACTCCAGCAGGGGTCCATCGTTCGACAACCGCTACAAGCCGACCTTGTGCGCGCCGGGTGGCGAGGCAAGCGACACGTACGTGAACTCCGCCAACAACCACCTCGGGAATCCGCCGACGGAGACATGCTCCATATCGAGTTCCCCGTTCCAAGGAACGTCGATGGCGACACCGGCTGTTGCGGGATGCGCGGCACTCACTCGCCAGTACTTCGAGGAGGGGTGGTATCCGAGTGGCGATGAGACGCCTGCCGACGGGTTCAACCCGAGCGCGGCGCTCGTCAAGGCCTGTCTCATGAACTCCGCCACGGACATAGCGTCGGCCGACATCCCGAACTACAATGAGGGATGGGGACGCGTGCTCCTGGACGACGTGTTGTTCTTTGATGGTGACGCTCGGGAACTTATCATTCACGATGTTGCGCCGGGCGTGAGCCAGGGAGGAACCGATCAGTTCGAGTTCGAGGTCGACTCGTCCTCGGTTCCGCTTGAGATCGTGCTCGTCTGGAGCGACTACCCCGCATCGAGCGGCGCCAGCGTCGCCATACAGAACAATCTCAACCTGACTGTGGCGGGACCCGGCGGCACCTACCTCGGCAATACCTTCAGTGGCGGCCAGTCCACTACCGGTGGCGCGGCCGACTCACGCAACGTCGAGGAAGTCGTCCGGCTCAACAGCCCGACATCGGGCACATACACGATCACAGTCTCGGGGGCCACGGTACCGCACGCCCCGCAGGCGTTTGCGCTCGCGATCACGGGCTCGTTCGCCAACTGGCCCGAGGACACGGGTGTTGGTGACGACGATATCATCCCCGCCGGGCGGGCTTTCTCGATCACCGGGATCGCACCCAACCCCTTCAATCCCTCGACTTCGATCAGCTACGTGTTGAATCCGGTCGAGACCGGAAAGGCGAGGACGACTCTCAACATCTACACCATCGATGGCCGGCTCGTGACGACGCTCGTGGACCGCATCCAGGATCCGGGGAATCACACCGTGAGCTGGAACGGACGGGAAGCGAACGGATCCGCGGCGGCGAGCGGCATCTACTTCATGGAACTCTCCTACGGCGGAGACAAGGCAACGAGGAAAATGACGCTCTTGAAATAGCGCCGTCGATCAAGCTCAGCCAACACAACGAAGCCCCCGTCGCATGGCGGGGGCTTCATCTTGATCGGCGATATATGCTCGGCTACTCGTCCAGCTGCTCGTCCGGTTGGCCGTCCGGTTGCTCGTCCGTCCGTTCGGGTGGTCACGAGCCTGCTTCTAAAAGTAGTAGTTGACCCCCACCGTTACTGTGGAGAGCTTCCTGTCGGCACCCTCGTCCCAGCCAAGGAGCATCACCGAGGCCCGCCCTTCGATCCCTAGACCTATGAAGGGCGGCACGATCTCCACGCCGACACCGAGTTCGCCGCCGTACTTGAACTCCTTCGTACCGTGATCCTCGAACTCCACGAAGTTGACGCCCACGATACCAAACGTCCTGAGACCCGGCCCACTCAACCCGCCGATCAACAGATTCGCACCGAAGGTGGCGTACGTGTCGCCCCCAGAGACGATGCCAAGATCCTGTTCGTCCCACAGATCGTCGGGCGACTTCTGGTTGATGGACGCGTAGTACGCCTCGACGCCAATAAGGGGTATCGCTGGAAGCACCTTCACCCTTGCCCCGACGATCGATCCCATCTTGGCGTCCAGCTCTATGGGCATACTCATACCGCCGTACACACCAACGCCGACACCCAGAAAACCCGCATGGGTCACAGTGGCTCCCGCAAGAACCAGCAGAAGTGACAGTACAATAAGCGAGGTTCTCATTCTCGTCTCCCGCGTGTAGATATTCACGTGATCTACTCATCTCCGATTGCTTCAAGCACGACCTCGACGGCCCTCTCGAGCTGCGCGTCGTGGCCGCGACTGGCCTCCTCCGGGGGTGACTCCACGAAGATATCCGGCTCGATGCCCCAGTTCTCAAGATTGCGATCATCCAGATCGAACCATCCCGAACCAGGCACCCGGAACATCGTCCCGTCAATAAGCCTCACGTCGTTCGTTCCGATGACGGCTCCAAACGTGGGGACGCCCACCACCGGACCGAGGCCGAGAGCCTTCCATCCCATCGGGAAGATCTCCGCATCGCTGTAGCACGTCTCGTCTATGACAAGAACGAGCGGCTTCCCCCACAACTCGAGCGGGTTCCTGGTCGGGGGTCTCGTCCTGCTCGTTGTGTAGCCGTACGGGCGCCTATCCAGAAACCTGAGGATCTGATCATGGACCGACCCGCCACCGTTCCCACGAATATCGATAACGAGCGCGTCCTTGCCTGAACCCTGGGCGAACAGATCCTCCTCAAACTCAAAGAGGTTGCCGACTCCCATCCCCGCTATATGCAGATAGCCGACCCGACCGCTGGAGTTCTCCTCCACTGTCGTCCGGTTCTTCTCCACCCAGCTCTCGTAGATCAGGTTTCGAAGCGTCCCGCCGCCTACCGGGCGAATCTCAAGTTCACGCACCTTCCTGCCCTCAGGATTGTCAGCGACTTCTATCATTATCCTGGTCCTCGCCGTGTCCTCCAACAGGCGTATCCAATTGTCACCTCGCTCAACCACGCGGCCATCGATCGAGAGAATGTGGTCACCGGGCTCAATGCCGGCTCGATCGGCCGGGCTGTTGGGAACGATGTCCCTCACCGTCACCCCGGGACCGTCCCAGTCCTCGATGTGTCGGATACCGAGCCTGCCGGTGTTGATGCCTCCGCCGCCCCACTTGTAGATGCCCAGATGCGATGCCGAGAGTTCGCCGACCATCTCTCTCACAACCGCGCGGAACTCCTCTTCGGTGTATGCGGCGATTGCCCATGGCTCGTACTTGTCCCTCATCGCCTCCCAGTCCACACCGTGAAACTCCGGATCGTAGAAGCCCTTCCACAAAAGTCGCCACGCCTCGTTGAACATCTGATGTCGCTCATCCGGGATATTCACGGTCGTTCTGACGGAGAAACCTACGCTGGACCTCCTGCTGATGCTCCCATCATCGGAGGATATCGACACGCTCTTGAGCCTGCCGTGACTTATGTAGTAGCAGGTCGTTCCATCCAGATCCCACGTGATCTCCTCCGGGCCTGCTCCTCCCTCAGAGACCTGGTGAAGCCTGTTGCCCTCCCAGTCGACTATCCACAGGTCGTCGCTCCCCAACGTCCCCGACCGGAATGCAAAGTGATGGCCGTCCGGAGTCGCAGAGTAGAAATTGTATCCGCCCCGCATGTTCATGATCGTGACGGTGCGCTCGTTGATACCATCGAACTCTATCTCAACAGTGACGCCCGCATCATCCTCATCTTCGGCTTCGTCCTCCCCGTCGGATTCCTCCCCTGCCTCGGCGTCCTCACGCTCCTCAGCGGTCATCCAGTAGCCCTCACGAGCGAGCCAGATGTACTTCAGTATGTACTGGCCGTTGTCGGTCCGTGAGGCAAAGCAGAGACGCTTCCCGTCGTCTGTCCACTGCGGCTGGAAATCATCGTTCGGATGGTCCGTGATGTTGTGCGCTTCCCCGCCTCCTGCCGGCAGAACAAAGATGTCCTCCCTGTGCGCCAACGTTGTCCTTGATAAGGCAACCCACTTGCTGTCAGGCGACCAGCTGACGTGGAGGACATTGGCATCGGGGAGAAGCTCTCTCTGCTTGGAACCGTCAGGCTCCATCGCCCAGAGGTAGTCATCGCCGTGCAGGTACGCGATGGTCTCTCCGTCCGGCGACACCATTGGCCTTTCGTCATCCTCCGGGGAATCGGTCAGCTGCACCACTTCGCGTGCGAGTGATTTGGAGAGCCGCTTCTCCTCCCCATGCGTCGATCGAACAGCGAAGATATCGTAATTCCCGTTCCGGTCAGACGTGAACAGAAGCGTCTCACCATCGGGCATCCAGGCCAGTTCACGCTCGCGTGCCGCCGTCTCGGTGATCCGTATTGCGGTCCCCGTGTCGCCGTCATCGAAAGGACAGACGAAGACTTCCCCGCGCACGATGAGCGCGAGTTGGGATTCATTCGGACTCAGAGCGTACTTCGATACACCGCTCGACAGCGTCAGCCTGAGATCCTCGTTCCATCTGCTATCGCTCGGCGCGAAGATCTCCACATATTCCGGGTCCCCACCGTCTGCGGCGAGCTTCCAGATTCCCGCGTCCCACTCGTAGACGATCAGGGTCCCATCATCCGAGATAGCCGCCGCCTGGACACCGTCATGATCGTGGAACGTCACCTGCGATGCCGGTCCGGCGACAAGCGGCTCTCCATCGTCGCCCGGCAGATCGAGGATCACCTTCCAGATGTTCGGTACGGCATCGTCACGCTCGGACATGAAGAAGAGCGTCCGGCCGTCACTCCCCCACATAGGCCTGTCATCGTCACCAGCGTAAGACACAATGTGGTAGCTGGGACCTCCATCATAAGCGCGAAGCCAGATGTTGCGCGAGGCGCTTCCCCTGTAGTGCTTGCGCCACCACGGAGTGTGCCCGCGGACGAACGCGATCCAGCGACCGTCCGGCGAGACGGAGGCGTTGTACGCATCATCAGCGATGATCCTGTGCGGCATGCTACCGGCAATGGAGACCTCATAGAGCTCACTCTCGGTCGTATCCCGTGTGGACGTGAAGAAGACAGAGCCGCCGTCGGGCGCCCAGCATTGAACCCTGTCCCAGGCGTCATGGTGAGTCAGCTTCTCCGGAACACCACCCAGAGCGTCCATTATGTAAACGTCCCCGTTTCCCATCCTGTCAGACACGAAGGCCAGCGTCGCTCCATCAGGAGACCACCGCGGAGCGTCGTCATATGCCTCGTGAACGGTCAGGCGCAACGCCCTTCCCCCTTCGGAAGAGACTCGCCACAGGTCACCCATATGGGAGAACGCTATCGCGCTCCCATCCGGAGAGGGTGCGGGCTGCCTGGCGTTCATGACCGGATTCTCGCCGCACGCGGTCACAACCGTGAACAGAACGGCCAACAGCACGAGCGCGGCCAGGATCCCGGTGGAACACAGGCTGCGAGCGTCCGCTCCTCGATGGATCTTCAACATGCCCTCCTCGGATGCTCTTTGACTAGTAGCGTTCGACGACCTTCCCAGTGAGATGAGAGTTCTCGTTCCATTGGACTATCATGAAACCGCTTCCGTTGTGCTGAAGAAGCGAGTACCCGGCGTTGTCCATGTAGAACTTCCAGAAATACCCCTCACTCATACCGAGCACGGCACCTGCCAGGACGCGCGAGACCGACCGGTGGGTGACGACGGCGATCCGCTCACCGTCGTGCCGTATCGCAAGATCCAACAGCCGGGTGTAGGCACGCTCGCGTATCTCGGCGAGCGTCTCGCCTCCGGGAATCCTCAGATGCTCAGGCTCGGTCGTCCAAAGAGCCCACGCCTTGGGCTCTCGATCACGGACCTGCGTCTTCTTGACGCCTTGCCATTCCCCGAGATCTATGTTGTTGAACGCCTCATCTACGGTCGGTTTCACGCCATGCTCCCTGGCGATCGCATCTGCCGTGGAGCGCGCTCTCGCAAGCGGACTCGTGTAGACGGCGACAATGGGCGGCGACCTGAGCGCCTTCGCCACCGCCTCCGCCTGCTCACGGCCGCGTTCATTGAGTTCCACATCCAGGCGGCCGCGGAAGACACCCTCCTTGTTGAACTCTGTCTCGCCATGCCTCACGAGGATGATGTCCGTCATGCTCTCTCCGTGTGATCTACCGTCGTTTCGGCGGGAAGAGGAACCTCAGAGCCCTTGGGAACCTGGCCGACCATGCGCGCTCATTGTGTGTGGCGTCCTCGTCCTCAACGTACTTGAGATCCTGTCCGAGCTTGAAGCCGTATCCGATCAGCGTATCTCTCACGGCCCGGTGGGTCTCGATGACGTCGCTGACACCGTCCTCGTTCTTGTCGGTACGATCCTCCGCCGTTCCCATGTCCATCCAGATCCTGAGTCCGCCGGGCGGCGGCAGCTCCTCGACCATTCTGACGATCTGGCCGTCATTCCACCAATACGAGGGCGACATGATTCCGATGCGTGTGAAGATGTCCGGGCGCGTCCAACCGAGGTAGAGTGATACGATCCCACCGAGTGATGACCCCATCACGCCGGTGTGTTCCGCATCCGTGAGCGTTCTGTACTCAGCGTCAATGTACGGCTTGAGATCGTTGATGATGAAATCAGCGTAGACGCGGGCGCCTCCACCTCCTCTGACCGAGTCCGCGGTCGGCGTGTATTCATAGACGCGATCACTGGTGTTGTATATGCCGACGATGATCAGAGGCTCGACCAGGTTCTCCTCTACCATGCGAGCCATCGCCTCGTCGACGTTCCACTCAACGCCCACGAAGGCGGATCCTGCATCAAAGAGATTCTGACCATCGTGCATGTACAGAACCGGGTACCTGCGCTCATCATCGTCGCGGTAGCCGGGAGGAAGCAGCACCACGATCGGCCTCGAATTGCCAAGCTTTGTCGCCGCAAAATCGAGCAGGAGATCAACGTCCCCAGTAACGCTGTGCGTTTCAGGCTGGGGTGAAAAATCGCGCCAGTTCTCCACGACTATTGGAACATCCTCGTCACCAACAACCTCGTGCTCGCGATCAGGGATCTCCTCGAAGTCCGCCCCCTTCTCCACCATCTCCCAACTGCCTCGCGTGAACTTGTACTTGAGCCTGGTCCCCAGGGGAAGTACAAGGGTAATGGCATAGAGCTGGTCGCCGACCTTGCCGAGTTCCACCTTGCCAGGATCCCACGGACCCAGGGCGATGAGATTGCCCGAGATGTAGACTCGGGCATCCTCTGGAGTGTACTCCGGAGTATGAACCTGGAAGGTGATCATGGCAGACCTGGCGTGCGCCGGTGGCGAAAGCCCCGCAATCAGAGCGATTGTGACAGCCAGGATCGTGATGGTCCAAGATGGCTTCACTACCATGATCTCCTCCTCCGTTCGAGGATAGCGTTTTCACTCAACCGATGTGGCGGATCCGGCGCCCCAATTGAATCCTCTTGCGCCGCCGGCTCCTGCGAGAGTAGTCTCTGCGTGAGAGGGGCGCCAACAAGGAGCATGCCTTGTCCAGCGAAGAGTATCCCGAAGAGTATCCCGAAGCAACGCGATGGAAGACTATGACGGTCATCGCCACCGTCGCCGCACCGCTTTTTGCCGTTCTCTGGCTCGGCATAACTCTCAGCCTTCAGAGTGCCACGCTGTCTGCAGCCCTCGCGAAGATAATCTTTGCAATGGTCGCCGTAGGCGCCGGGATCCTGGGCACGCGCTGGATCACCGCCTCCGGAGTGGTCCTGGGGCTCCAGACACTCGTGGCGCTCGCCTGGGTCATCTTCAGGGTCGGCGTCCGCGGCCCCGGATCAACTCTGCGCACGGTCCTTCTTCTCATCGTTCCGCTAGCCGTTTCCTCTGTGCTTCTCATATTCGCCGGCGGGATCAGAGCCGGTACGTGGCCGCCCTCACGGTTCGGCAATACTACCCGGGCGCCGTAGTGATGGCCTTGAGTTTGTCTGCCACGACCGAGCGCATCGTGTCCCTGTTTCCCTCAGTGAGACGCACGATCTCCACATCGTCTCTCGCACGCACAGCATCCAGGAATGCATTGCTCCGGTCCTGAATCGTGCCGAGAACGGGAATCGGAGAATCGAGGGCGCGGATCACGGAATTCCGGAAGCTCTCGGAACAGAGTTCCATTCGACCTATCTCATCCATGATTATCAGGCGCGACCTGGTGATGGCTCGTTCAAGAGCGCGAACACCCACTCTCTCGAGACCCTCCCGATTGATGCCGTACTTCCCAACTATGTACGGACTCTCAAAACCTACGCGCGCCAGGATGCTGCTTCCGCCACGCATATCGACGATGTCGAACCCAATACGTTCACCGTCTCGTCTCACTTCGGCCGTGTAGAACCCGCCCACATCAACCTCAAGCTCCCCCACGACGGCACGGATGACGGTCGTCTTTCCGATCCTCGGGGGACCGGTCAGAAGCAGGTTCTTCTTCGTGATGCACTCACTCATCGTTTGCCCACCTCTGCAAGCACGTCCATATACAGCTGTTCAGTCGTTTCGACCATGCGATCGATCGTCAGATTCGCTCTGACGAAATCCGCTCCGTTCGCCGCAAGTCCGGCGGCAAGACCTCCGTCGGAGAGAAGGCGCACGATGGCCTCGGCGAGCGAGGCCGCGTCCTCCGGAGGCACCAGAAGACCAGTCTCCCCATCCCTGACGAGCTCTCGATTGCCACCTACGTCGGTTGCCACGACCGGCCTTCCGACGGCGAGCGACTCGCGCACGGCGCCCGACAACCCCTCTCCCGCTCTCGGGCAGTTCACCGACACATCGAGCGCCGCGAGAATGTCAGGAACGTCTGTTCGGTAACCGGCCGTCACTACGCTATCGGACAGACCGAAGCTCGATATCATGTCCTGCATTTTCTCACTGTCGGTCTTGTGTCCGACCAGAAGGAAACGGGCATCCCGGATATCACCCACGACTCTGCGTGCGGCATCAAGGAAGATATCGTGTCCCTTCCAGCCGTGGTAGAAGTTGGCAACCTTGCCCACGAGAGGAGCGTCCGGGGCTATCCCGAATTCACGGCGAATCCGCATGCCGTCGGAGTCCGGACTGTAACGGCCTGGATCCGACCCGCTGTAGATGACCTCGACCACCTCCGGCCGAACGCCGAAATCCACAAGGATGTCCTTCACGGCCTGCGAGACAGCGGTGATCCGCGTGACGCGACGGCTCGTGTACTTGACGCGGCTCCCCCAGTTCTGCTTCGGCTTGAAGGAGACCCGACGCGAGACCAGGAAGGGACGGCCTGTAAGTGCGGCCGCGAGCAACCCAAGGGTATGGGCGTGCGCTCTGTGAGCATGAATGACGTCGACGTGGCGCGTCCAGACCATCCAGACGAGTCTGGCAATAGTGACAGGGTTGAGTTCTGAACGCATCTCCATGCCTACGACGTCAATTCCGGCGTCACTCGCGCGCCGTTCGAGGATGCTCTTGGGTGTACATGCGAGAGCCACCCGGTGACCCCGATTCCTGAGCCCCAGAACAAGCTCCAGCGTTTGCGACATGGCGCCCGTCCATTGAGGAGCTTCAATGAGATGCAGAATCGACAGCTTGCGATCTGAGCTATTCATCATTTTCTCTGCCCATCTAGCACGCTCGTCACCCCCTTGAACACTTCATCAATCGTCACAGCCTCCATGCAGAGAAGACTCTCCATTCTGCAACGAGGTGTGTCACATGGACGACAGGCCACGTCTGAAGAGTACACGGCGACGTACCTGTCTCCAGGAGGGTGCCATCGCCTCACTGGAGTCGGGCCGTGGATGAACACTCCTGGCGCCCGGACAGCCGCTGCTACATGCATAGGACCCGTGTTGTTCGTAACGACGGCGTCCATTCTCTGGAACAGTGCACCCAAAGCCCGAACACTCTTGGGAAAGACGATGACCGGATCCGCCAGCCCGTTGGTCTTGTGAAATGCCGTGATCTGCTCTGCGAGATCCTGTTCCTTCGGCCCGAAGAAGAAGATGGGAGCTGCCTTGAGTTCGCTCGCCACTCGGACCCCCAGTTCCGCAAACCGCTCGGCCGGCCAGCGACGGATCGCTCGGCTCGCCCCGGGGTGAAGTCCTACAAGTACGCCTTCCGCACCCGCGCTGGAGAGAACTTCCTTCGCTTCGCCGTGCTCCTCTTGCGTCAGAAATAGATCAAGTTCTTGTCCATCAGGCTCTATGCCCAGAAGCTCGAGAACACGAAGATGCTCATCTACCTCGTAGGCGTCTCTGTCTCTCGGAACCTTGTGCGTCAGAAGCGGACCACGCCCCTCACATGAAAGGCCGGCGCGGATACGCACGCGGCTCACGGCCGCCGTCAGTGCGCTTCGGAATGAAGTGTGAAAGACAAGCGCGGCATCGAAGCGCTGAGCGCGGATCCACGACACGACGCGCAGAGCACCCATTCCACGTCGCTCTTCCCTGCTCAGGGGCAGCATGCGTTGCACGCCTGGATTTCCAACGAGCGCGGCCGCGGATCCGGGGCTCACGAGCACCGTTACTCGTCCCTCGGGATACGCCCGCCGAATCGCTCTCAGCGCGGGAGTGATGACGAGCACCTCGCCAAGAAGACCCGTCTCCATCACCAAGATGTTCGGCCGCACCGGCAGCATCTAGGACTGCACCTCCTTGAGCTCCGCGAAGACCATGATACCTGTGACGTCGGTACTCACGAAGCCGTCTCCCGGCGGAGACCCGGCGTCTCCATTCCAGAGCACGTGTTCCACTGCGTCCGCATTCGATACATCCCGAAGCTCGCTGGTCAGTTGCTCGATCTTGGCCCATAGTTCCTGACTCGCGGCGATCCTGAGACAACTGACAGGCGTCGCAACGGACACCTTGTTCGTCGATTTGATCCTCCGCATTCCCTCGATGACGGCCAGAGCAAGCTCTCCCGATTTGAGTGCAGCCTTGTCGTGCCACTCCTCCGGAGGTTCCGGCCACGCTGTGATGTGAATCGACTCCACTCCTTCCCGCTCCGCAAAGAAGAGAGAGTGGATCTCTTCGGTGATGTGCGGCATGACGGGCGCCACCATCTTGAGAACACCGAGAAGCGCGTGATAGAGAGCGTATTGCGCGCCACGCCTGGCTGCGTCATCGTAGCCGTCATCCCCATAGAGTCGTTTCTTCGCGATCTCGATGAAGTTGTCACAGAGGTCGTGCCAGAAGAAACGCTCCACCGCTTCGACCGCTCCATTGTACTCACCAATCTCAAAACTCCGCGTTGCCCGATCGACGGTATCGGCGAATCGAGCAAGAAGCCACCTGTCGGGAGCACCAAGGACTCTCGGCGCATCCGTGTCGAAATCCTCGAGTCGCATGATGGCGAACTTCGAGGCATTCCAGAGTTTCACGACGAAGCGCTTCCCCGCATCGAAGAGGTCGTATGAGAACACCGTGTCGGTCCCAAGCCGGCTCGAACAGGCCCAGTAGCGAGTCGCATCGGCCGAGCGCTCCTCGATAATGGCCGACGGCGAGTGGCTGCCGCCTCCTTTGGATTTCGATATCTTCGCCCTGTCGGGATGCAGCACATGGCCGGAGATCATGGCTGTGCGCCAAGGAATCTTCTCCTCATTGAGCACGCTCTTCACGATCGTGTAGAACGCCCACGTTCGGATGATGTCGTGCGCCTGGGGCCGCATGTCCATAACATACTCAGTCCCGTCCTCGGTCTTCACGAAGCGATCGAGTCTTGAGTCTTCCTCCCGCCACCTGACGTTCAGGAACGGTGTGCACGACGATGTCATCCACGTGTCCATGACGTCGCGCTCCGGCTCGAACTCTCGGCCGCCACACTTCGGGCACGCATCCAGAGGCGGATCAGTGACTGTCGGGTCGACCGGAAGCTGCGACTCTTCGGCAAGGATAACCTCATCACAGCTCGTGCACGTCCAGACGGGAAAGGGCACCCCGTAGTAGCGCTGTCTGGATATGCACCAGTCCCACTTCAGGTTCTCGACCCAGTTTCGGAAGCGCACTTCCATGTAGTCGGGGTGCCAAGCAACCTTGGCGCCGGCCGCGATGATCTCATCCTTGATATCGAGCACGTGGATGAACCACTGGTGTGCGACGGAGAACTCTATCTCGGTTCCGCAGCGTTCGTGCGTGTTCACGGCGTGGCTGATGGGCCGCTGTGCCTTCAGGAAACCCGCCTGCTCAAGATCTTCAATGATCTTCTTGCGTGCCTTCTTGAGGTAGAGACCTTCATAGCCCGGTGCGAGCTTGTTCATGTGGCCGCGGTCGTCGATAGCAATCCGCGTCTCGAGCCCGTGCTCCTGCCACCACGCTATGTCGGTCGTGTCGCCGAATGTGCAGCACATCACGAGGCCGGTTCCCTTCTCGGGGTCTGCCTTCTCGTCGGCAAGAATCGGAACCTCGTGGCCGAATATGGGAACCACTGCATTCTTCCCGATGAGCTCCGCATAGCGTTCATCGTCCGGATGCGCGAACATCGCGACACACGCAGGGATAAGCTCGGGCCTTGTCGTTGATATGACAAGATCACGATCTCCCAGTGAGAAAGCGACATCATAGAAGACACTGTCGCGTTCAACGTCCTCGATCTCCGCCTGCGCAATCGCCGTATGGCACTCCGGACACCAGAGAGTTGGCGCCTCACGCGTGTACGCTCGGCCCTTCCGATAGAGATCGATGAACGACCGCTGCGAGATGCGCTGCGACTTCGGGTCGATGGTTGAGTAGTCCTGGCTCCAATCAACTGATAACCCCACGCTCTTCCAGAATGTGCTGAACTCCTTCTCGTACTCACGCGTGAGTTCGAGACACATCTGCACGAACTTCTCCCTACCCACGTCGGTAGCCCTGACGCCCTTCTCCTTCTCGACAAGGCGCTCACTCGGCAAGCCGTTGTCGTCGTACCCGAACGGATAGTAGACGTTGAAGCCCTTCATCCTCCAGAAGCGCGCGATAACCTCAGTCTGGACGTAGCTGAAGACGTGGCCGATGTGGATTCTCCCGGAGACCGTCGGCGGAGGTGTGTCTATGCTGTAGATCGGCCGATCGGGGGACCGGTCGAAGCGGAAGAGTCCTCTGTCCTCCCAGAACTGCTGCCATTTCGGCTCAGCGGCCTTTGGGTCGTATCGTTTGGGGAGCTTCATCGTCTGTCCTCTCGCTCTTCTGTGTACGCGTCATGCCGTATGGCCGGCACATAACAAAGGTCCTCTCGTTCCATCCCAGGAACGAGAGGACCTCAAGCAATCCTCCCGCGGTACCATCCCGAGGTTCCGGTGTGCCGGTCGACATAAGCCTCCTGCACCGTCGGGTCCCTCATCGTGCGGAACCCACGCCGTCCACTTGCCGTGAGACGGTCCGGCTCTCAATTGGGGCTGTGACGGGCCCACCCGTCCGGGTCTACTGGAACTCGCGGCGCAGAACACTCGGTTGCGCACAGGTCCGTTCAACCCGGCGGCTCCAGAGCGACTTTCGACCGGCGCTGCCCGGGACTCTCTCAGCCGTGGAGTCCTTCTCTCGGGGGCGCCACTCCGGTCTACTCCTCTCCTTCGCAGCCTTTGGTCCGCTATTCAGTTGTCGGCTGACGCCGCTTGTAGCGGCATCAGCATGGCTGAACTGCGGCTACGCCGCACTTCAGCTCGCTACATCATTCCACCCATTCCGCCCATACCACCCATGCCACCCATGCCACCAGCCGGCATCGGCGGCTCCTCAACGGGCACCTCACTCACGAGCGACTCGGTGGTGAGAAGCAGCGCAGAGATGCTGGCGGCATTCTGAAGCGCCGTGCGGACAACCTTCTTAGGATCGACGATGCCGACCTTGAGCATGTCAACGTACTCGCCCTTCTCCGCATCGAAACCATCGCTCTTCTTCCCATCTTTGACGCGCTGAACGACGAGAGATCCCTCAAAACCTGCGTTCTCGGCGATCTGCCGCATTGGCGCCTCGATCGCCTTGCGGATGATATCTACACCCATCTGCTCGTCGGAACCTCCGACCTTGAGCTTGTCGAGCGCGACGAGGGAACGAATGAGAGCAACACCGCCTCCCGGAACAATCCCCTCTTCCGTTGCAGCTCGCGTCGCGTGCAGAGCATCGTCAACACGCGCCTTCTTCTCTTTCATTTCGAGTTCCGTCGAGGCGCCGACCTTCAGAACGGCGACTCCGCCGGCGAGCTTCGCCAGACGTTCCTGGAGCTTCTCCTTGTCATAGTCGGACGTTGAATCGCCGATCTCTCGCTTGATCTGCGCGATCCTGGCCTTGATGGCGGCCTTTTTCCCGAGTCCCTCGACTATGGTCGTGTCGTCCTTCGTGATGACCATCTTCTTGGCCGTTCCGAGGTCCGTGAGCTGAAGGTTCTCGAGCTTCAGACCCAGGTCCTTGGCGACGAAGGTTCCACCCGTGAGAGCTGCGATGTCGCCCAGTATGGCCTTTCTGCGATCTCCGTAGCCTGGAGCCTTCACGGCCACAGCCAGCAACACGCCCCGCAGCTTGTTCACAACAAGCGTCGCGAGAGCCTCGCCTTCGATGTTCTCAGCGATGAGAACAAGTGGTCTCCCCGACTGCGCGACCTTCTCGAGGAGCGGAACGAGGTCCTTCATGTTAGTGAGCTTGTCCTCGAAGATCAGAATGTACGGGTTCTCAAACACCGCCTCCATCGTCTGCGCATCGGTCACGAAATACGGGGAGATGTAGCCGCGATCGAACTGCATGCCCTCGACGACGTCGAGCGTGGTCTCTATGCTCTTGGCCTCTTCGATGGTGATGGTCCCGTCGCGACCGACCCTGTCCATAGCATCGGCGATCAGCTTGCCTATCTCCTGGTCGTTGTTGGCGGAGATGCGCGCGACGTTCATGATCTCGCTGCGATCGCGTACCTTGCGGGACATCTTGTCGAGCTCTGCCACAACCGCGTCTGTCGCCTTCTCGATACCGCGCTTGATGTACATCGGGTTGGCTCCGGACGTCACACCCTTGAGCCCCTCCTTGAAGATAGCTTCTGCGAGCACTGTAGCGGTCGTCGTCCCGTCGCCGGCCACATCACTCGTCTTTGAGGCAACCTCTCTCACCATCTGGGCGCCCATGTTCTCGAAACGATCGTCGAGCTCGATCTCCTTCGCGACGGTCACTCCATCCTTCGTGATCCTCGGACCGCCCCACTTCCGATCGAGCACCACATTGCGACCCTTAGGTCCCAACGTGACCTTGACCGCTCTGCTCAGCTGCTCGATGCCCCTGAGAATTGCTTGCCTGGCGTCCCCTCCGTACAACAGTTCCTTGGCTCCCATTGAACATGCTCCTTGTTAAATGGCACACCGTGTGCGGGAGGCGTAGTACAATGCTTCCCACTTTTAATACGAACCCACAGTATAGGCTCAGGGTGTTCAAGGGGCAACCCAAAACAGAAGGCGCGCCCGGGCAATGTGGAGCTAGAACGCCTGTCCTATCCCGAAATAGAACTTCGTCGGACCAGGTTCCGTAACCGGCGCCACGACGTCCAGACGCACTATCCAAAGACCGGCGTGATATCTGAGACCACCGCCCGCTCCAACAGCGAGATCAGACGGCCTGATTGCCCGGAAATCGTCGAACACCTGGCCCGCATCGACAATGGCCACCATCCTGAGTTGTCTGAACAGCGGGAAGCGAGCCTCGGCGCGAAGTTCGAGCACCCCGAGTCCCCCCAAGGCCTCTCCGTCCTCGCCTGTGGGTCCAAGGGAGTTCCGGTCAAATCCGCGGACCGAACCGTCACCACCGGCGAAGAAGCGCTCGTTAACGGGCACATCATCGTTGTCCTGCGGGCGAACCCAGCCGACGTGCCCGGCGAACGCGACTATCCGGTGTCTCCAAACCTTCTTGTACCCTCGCCAGATGAACTCAGTCCTGGTGAAGTCGTTCGTGCCGCCAAGGCGAGAGCTGGCTAGTCTGAACTCGACGCCTGCCAGCATTCCCCGATTGGGATCAAGGACATCGTCTCGTGTATCATGCGTGACAGCTGCGAGCAGATCGGTCGTGTAGTTGGCTCCCAGACCGTTCTCGTCATTGTTCGTTTCGAGAATAATGTTGCGTTCAAACTCGTAGCCGCCCCTCAGAGTGAGCGCCGGTCCGATTCCCTTTGTGAGGAGAAAGGCGCCTCTCTCCGCCTCGGCAAGATATGCCTCTTCATCGCTCCACGAGTAGTCGACCGAGAGTTCACCGGCAACCGGAAGGCCCAGGAACCACGGATCCCCCACCGAGACCCCACCCTCCCGCTGCAGTCGGCTTACGTGCCCGTAGAACTCGAGCCGCGTCGCCTGTCCCTGCAGGTTTCGATTGACAAGTTGTGCCGTTACCTCCGGACCGTCAATCGTCGCGTACCCGATCGACAGGTCAAGGGAGACGCTCTGCCGCTCATTGAGCCAGATATCCAGCCTTCTGTTGGTCTTCCCGGTGTCTTCTCTCGCCGGCTCCATCCAGACGGAGTTGAAGAGTCCTGTCCTGTAGAGATTCGCCTGGCTCTCTCCGATCTCATCCACATCGAAGTACTCGCCCTTCTCGAACGTCAGCTCCCGCCCGATCACGAATTCGCGGGTCTTCTCGTCGCCGTGGATCCTGGTGCTTTCGATGCGGGCGCGCTTCCCCTCCACGATCACATAACCGACACTCGCCGTTCGCGCGATGTCGTCCCGCGTCACAAGCTGCTGCACGCGCGCGTCGAGATACGACAATCGCGCGTAGTGATCCAGAATGGCGCGTCGATCGCGAGAGAGACCCTTCGAAAGAAGGGGCGTCTCCTCTGTCACAACAAGAAGCGAGCGAAGATGATCCTCTGCGATATCGACGCCCCCCTCAAGGGTGACGTTGCTGATCGTCCACCGGCTACCTTCGTGGACGCCTATCAGAACGGTTATCCGGGTCGCATCAGCTGACAGGGCGACGTCCTCAACCCAAAGATCGGCCTCCAGGTATCCAAGCGTCTTGTAGAAGAGAGCCAGGTTCACGAGATCCTGTTCGAGGAGCCGTGCGTCGAATCGCACCTGCTCCATGAAATCACCGGGGTGAATCGCCATGTACTCAAGCAGTGTGGTCTCATCGATCGCGTCCACGCCGATGAAGCGCACACTCTGAACGACCGGTCCGTCTCGCAACGCCCGCTCTCTCTCAAACTTCCTCAGGCCGCTTCCCGGACAGAGCGACGCCGCGTCGGACGAGAGTGCCACGATCACAACTGCGGCCAGGAGGACCTGGACACAGACGCGGCTCTTCCGAAAGCTGGGACGCCTACCGGAACCTGAAATGGAACTTGAGACCGATCGCATGATTCCCTTCCTGGCTCGCCTTGGTCACGAGCGAAAGGCTGTTGTTCAGCTTGAGCGAGGCCGAGACCGACTGCCCGGCGAATCGACCCAGTTCCGTGGCGTAGTCGATCCGGAAAGCGCCTCCGAAGCGCTTACCCAGCATGACCTCCGCCCCGGCAAGGTCGCCGTCGTCGAGCGCCTCCCTGTCCACCGTGACGGTGTCCAGATGGAGCCACCTCTCCACGGTGCTCTCAGCTATGCCGAAGAGACTGCCGACGAAGGCCGACCTCGCAAGCGAGCTGAAACTGTCCGACGCGGAATCCCCGCTCGGACCCCCTCCGGCCATGACACCAACGGTCTCGCCTATCGTCAGGAGCGCGGCGATATCCGGCCCGCTGAGCGGCGGTGAGCTTGCGAGCACCGGCATCGTTTCGGAGAGGAAGCCATCGAACGACAGCGTGACATCGTAGGAGACCCCTGAGCGGCTTTCCACTGTCGCGCTGCCGGTCAGACCCAAATAGGGATCGCGCCGCCGTGGGTCCGAGTAGACGAGATCCAATCTCTCAATGGAGAACGTGTTTCTCATGTAGCGGAACGTGCCGTCCGGAGCCGAAACGCCGCCCGACGGCATCGGCACAAGCGCGCTTCCGCCTATATGAAGCCCCCCGGTGAGCTTCGTGCGAATCTGATCCCCGCGGATCTGTATGGGATCCGAGATGACAAGGCCGACATCCAGATGTATCGACCTGCGTGGATCGTTCGCCGGCACGACGCTCACACGCCGGGGTTTTCGCGTGACAAGCTGCGAGAGCTCCAGGCGCGGTGTCACTTCCATCTTTTCTACATCTATCTCTCCCGAAAGCGCGGAGGCCTCCGGTGTCCCGATCCATTTCAGGCTCCCCCCGAATCTACCCTTCATCGTCTTCTCGATGCCGATCTCAGCACCGGATATGTCGAGGTCGATCATGAAATGCGGGACGTCTGAAACACCGGTTGCGATGAACCCGGTGCCTGTGAGCGACCCGTCTCCGAGCCCGATGGAGGCGCGTTCAAGTACGGCCATGCCCTCGGCCATGGTCATGCTGAGTTCGATGTCATGGAGCGGGCTCTCAAGACCATAGCCGTCGATCTCACACTCCGATACCACCAGTGAACCGGTAGGGATCGGCGACTCAGCCGCGCCTGTCAATCGCATGTCGATGCTCAAATCTCCATCGAGTCTCGTCATCTCTCCGGGCAAGGGGCCGATGGCCCCGAGATCGAATCCGGCGGCGGCAATCCACGCGTCCAAACCGGACGGCTCAGCCGCTTCTGGCGACGCTTGCTCGATACGACGCCGAGCGTCTCCACGCCCCAGCGGGACGCTTCCGCCGAAGGCGATTGTTTCATCGCCCGCCGTGAGTTCGGCGTGGCCGAAGTCAACGAGTTCGCGTGTGAGCGAGGCGTTGCCCCTGAACCTGTCAAATCCAAATCCGTAAATGAGCGGCTTGGAGAGCTCCCACGCAAACTCCACCTTGGGATCATCGATGCTCCCGGTGATCCCGGCGACGAGATCGAGGTCACCAAGCACGGGCGCTTGCATACCGGGCAGGAAGGCCCTCAAGACGTGCCCGACCTTGAGGCCGAAGGTGCGCGCTGACAGCCTGATGTCACCGCTACTCCCCACCCCTCCGGACACATCGATCCTGCCCCCCACTTCCTCTCCAAGGGCCCTCATCCTTGTGATCTCCACATCGAGATCATGAAGATCAAGATCTCCCCCGGCGACGATGAACTCAAACGTGTCGACGAGCGAGAACGTGACGACATCGAGTGTCGCGGCCAGTTCATCGAAACTGCCCGCGCCGTTCAGACTCGACACAGAATCGGCACGGCCGACGAGAAGCAGTGACCCGCTGGCTTTCAGTCTCTTCCGTCCTCGAAGTGTGGGAACAAACGCGACCCCGCCCTCGAGCGCATAGCTCGAACAGACGGCGGTAACTGCGAACTCACGCGATGGATCAAGCTCAAAGAAACCACCGGGGACGCCGGCATATGGGAAACTTCCGTCTGCCGTTATCCTGCCCCCGAACGGGCTTCTCGCCTCCACGCCAAAGAGAACATCGCGGGGATCAGTTTCCACGTCGAGTGCAACAGAACCAAGTGCAAGTCCTTCCAGTATCAGATCCTCCAGGCGAAGGTCCGCGGCGGCGCCAAGGTCGCCGACCTTACCTTCGATCGCAACCCGACCGAAGACAGAGCCGCGGACATCCGGGAGTGGAACTCCTTCCGGTGCGAGCCGCAGAGCGGCTGCGATGTCAAGGCTCTCGAGTTCGGCGGTGAGGAGACTGCATCCGTCTGCGTCGAATACGCCCCCCAGCGAAACGCGGCCGAAGTCGCCGGCGAACTGCGTCTCCGTGATGAAGAGCGACCCGGGACGGGCCGAAAATGTGATGGGGCTCGCGAGTTCGATGATCTCGTCTGACACAGAGAGCGAGAGCGCCTCTACACCGCCGTGGACGGTGAATGCCGCCCGCCGGGCAGGATCGCCATCGACGCGGGCGACGTCTTCGACGCGGCCGCCCCCAGCACGGCCATCCCCGGCGCCACCACCCTCGGACATGGCGAGGTCCCCCGTGATGACAGCCTCTCCGGTAATCCGTCCCGACAGGTCCAGCTCTCCTGCGGAACCGGCGACGATATCCCCCGAGAGCGACATCGAATCAAACGTGCACGCGACGCGGTACTCGTCCCCGAACACGACGGACGCATCACCGACGAGTGTGCCGCCGAACGCATCGAACTGAGCATCCGCGCCCAGAAGGTCGCCTGAGAACGCCGCATGTCCGTCCCCAACAGTGAGGCTCGGCATCTCGATCCCACGCAGATCAACAGCACCCGTGTAGCGAAGCGTGTCGCCCAGCCCATCAAGATGAACTGACCCGGTGGCCGCTCCCGTGACATCGCCGATCCCGAACCTGGCGGCGCTCAAGGCGAGGTCCGGAACCTCCACCGTGATATCCGCGGAGGAGACGCCCTTGGAAGAGAATCCCCCGGCGGCTGTGAGCGCGGCATCGCAGCAGCTACCCCACAGGGTAAATGTGCCGCTCTGCACTGCACCTGAGAGGTCGACGTCTCCGAGATCGTTGCCGCCTACCCTGAGCCCGATGACCTTCCCTTCCAGATCACCGTAGATGGTCGCAAGATCGGCGGGGTTCATAGCCAGGCACGCATCCAAGGACACGATCCCCGCCATCATCTGAGAAGTCACGGCTTCACCGGCATTGCTCGGACGATCTGCAATGACCTCGCCGACGCTCTTGAGATCGAGTCCGACCGCTGCGACGCGCCCCTCCATCCAGGGTCCGTCCGAAGATCGCTCCGGCATCGTCAGGGTCAGCGCTGCTTCGATCTCTCCCCCGAGAGTTGAAGCCCGAAGTCTCTCGATCTCTATGACACGCTTCTCACCCTTGAGCAACGAATCCAGCCGCTCTATCTCCACTCCCTCAACGACTGATCCATCAGAAGCAAGCTCGGCCTCCCAGATGAGGGATTCGAACGGTCCGTCGACGCTGCCTGTGATGTGAACTCCGCCGCTCATGTTCTTCCATCCAAAGACGGAGGCGAGATCCGCAAGGTCCGCAGAGGACTCCACGGCGACCTCTTCCAGCGATCCGTCGCTGATACGCACGCCGCCGCGAACTCCGATCGCAATCGCTGGAGACTCAAGCGAGAGTTCCGTTCTCACGCTTGACATATCCCCCGATGCCGCGCATGACAGCAGCGCCTCTACTGGAGAGAGCATTGTGGGAAGCACCATGCTCGTGCTGCCGACGAGTGTCACCTCGAAGTGCTCAGAAACCTCCGCGTTGGCCAAGGCCGGGGGCCCGATGCTCATGCCTGCGTCGACATCGACACCGCGGAGACCGACGTCGTACCCCTCGGACCGGGAGATGATCCTGCCGGACAGATTGGCGGCGTCGATACTGAGAGAGATCCCGAGACCAGGGCCCTCATTGTCCTCGCGCTCATCTCCCTGGGCGAACATCGACCACCCGGCCGGGCGACCGTCCTCCCCCATTTCCACAAGGAAGCGAGCATCCACGATCCTGATGTCGGACGCTACGGTCCTGGCTCCAACAAGAGCAGGAAGGCTGTACTTGAGAGTGAGCTCTTCGACCGAGAGGATGACACCGACCTCAGGCGCGGTCAGCGTGATGTCTCCAAGAGTGGCGTGAGTGAGGAGGCTCCCGCGGAGGGAACCGATGGTCAGATCGAGACCGCTGTCACCCACGACTGTCCGCTCGATGAACGAGCGCGCCACCGACCACCCGATCGGCGTCATCGTCATGATGATGGTGATGACAGCGAGAATGGCGATGATGATGAGAAGCGTTTTGAGACCAGTTCGCACTTAGTCCTCAACCGGAACGCGGTAGACAGTCTCGTCGTCCCGGCGCCCGGAGGCTCCGTCCCCTTCTTTGTCAAGATGGAACTCGACCATCGAGGAACCGTCACCAAACGGCCCGATGGTCGCGACGTAACCGATCCGGTTCGACATGACGTCCCCCGCCGGGACCAGAACCACTTCGGCAAACGTCGCCCACTTGTCTCCGGTCCAACGGATCTTTCCGGGGCGATCGACGACGATTCTCAGGACCTGGCTCGATCCCACGGAGACCGCGGGGTCGGTCGGCGTCCAGATAACGATGTCGAGAGCTATCGGGGAATCAAGCTCTGAAGGAGGTTCTTCGCCCAGCTGACGATAGACGTCCTTGAGATGCTCGCGGAACAGATAGTCGAAGACAAGTTCCCCACCCGTCGGCTGGACGAAATCGTCGCCGAACCACCAGAACCAGTCGCTGCCCTCCGCACGGTAGATCGACTCGTAGGCGTCGGGATGGCTTTCAGGTGTCGCACCCACCTCCTCCATGTGATCGCGCACCTTCCCGAGAAGCTCCCAGGCCCGGTTCTCCTGCGGCGAGCCTATCCAGATATTGAGGTCGTTGCCCGGAGCGGAGCCCATCTCATCGATCCAGCTCGCGCAGAAGAGCGGAGACACGAGTTCCTGCGACTCGAGCGGATGTGGACGTATGCCGCGGGATTCGTTCCCGTCGATGAACTCGGAGAACGTCACAGAAACGAGGTCGGGGTCATCAGCGAGTCGTCTGTAGAGCCCTCGCAGGAACGCCGTTCCCCTATTGCGGTACGACCCCCAGGCATTCTCACCGTCCAGGATGATCGAGAGGATGTGCTCGCCACGATCGTCAATGGTGCGCGCGAATCCGTCCTTGATCCATGTCAGGTAGTCATCGGCGGCACGATCGTAATCCGCATACCCCTGAAGAGCGAATCCGATGTCGTCGGAGAGCTGTGTGTGACGGAAGAAGGCGCTCACACTCTGTTCTTCTCCACCGATGCGATACGCACGGGCGAGGACCTTCGGATCGTTTGTGTCGTAGCCCCACTTGCCTGAGCGCGCGAGCACACCCTGATCAGTCGCTATCCAGCTGAGTCCGGCATCCACAAAGAGCTGCGCCACGTGCTGTCCAACTGAACCCTCGGATGGCCACATGCCCCTGGGCGGTCGCCCAAAACGTTCCTCATAGAATACGACCGCCTTCTCTATCTGGGCGCGTGCATCCTCGGGCCGCGAGAAGCGACCAGGCAACGTCGCCCCCTCTGCGTCTATCGTGGCCAGATCCGTATCGGCCACAAGCGGAAGGATCGGATGATAGAACGGAGTCACCGAGATCTCGAGCTGCCCCGCTTCCATGAGCTGCCTGTGAATCGGAATGACATTGCGCATCAGCTTCGTCTGCTCGCCCAGGACGGCGGCTATGTCATCGATCGTGAAGGCGGCTCCCTTCTTCACGAAATCGCTCACGTCCGCCGTCGTCCCGTCCGGAAGATCGATCGCGCCCCGCTGTGCGTCCGCAGTGAACCAGGCGAGGTTGAACCACATCCTGAGATCGGTGATGTCCTGGTCCGCGAAGTGCCTGCGCGCTCGGCGCATATTGAGCAGCCTGGCGTAGCCCGGGTGGACGGTTATCTCGTTCTCCCAACTGGCGTCGAAGAAACGAGCCACGATGAAATCACGCTCGGCTCCGGAGAGCCTGTCCGCGGGCTTTACTGACAGCTCCTGCAGTAGATCGGTCGCACCATGTTCGACGTAATCCTCCAGCTGGAGGATCAGTGAAGGAACAAGATTGATCGTGACGTGAACGTCGGGGAATTCACCGACGAGAGCCGCCATCGAGTAGTAATCCCTGATGGCGTGCAGGCGGACCCAAGGGAGGATGTACGACCCTCGGGGGTCCCCATCCCACCTCGCGCGGTAGAAGGGCTGGTGCTGGTGCCAGAGTATTGCGATCGGGAGTTTGTCGCCGGCCATGTCTGCTCCGTAAGAACGCCCTAGGCAAGCGTCACCCCTGGGGCGACTGGTCCTCAGCGTAGACCATGTAATCAATCTGCGGAAATATCCTGTCGCGCCACTCGATCTCCGATAACCATTTCTCGTCGACCGTGTTGCTCCTCACGCTCTCGTAGAGCTTCGTGAATCGAGAGATATGGTCCCGTGTCCTCTTGTGCGCGTATTCGGTCATTGTACCGGTCTTCATGATGAATGCCCAGTCGCTCGACTGAGCAAGCAGGAGTTCCCGTGCCGCCTGATTGAGAGCCCGGTGCCTCAGACCCTCGGCGTTCGGATAGGTCTTGGCCAGCTCCGTCATTCTCATCGATGCCCTGTGCAGATGCGGGTAGACGTAGTCGTTGGTCGAGTTCAGCCAGACCTCACTGTAGCCCCTGTACCCCCAACTTGAGAGATGCGGATCCGCGGTCTGCATCGGCTCTCCCGAGTTCAGGAAGTCCGTCGGCGTCGCGCCCAGCACCGGCCCCTTGACCTCATCCAGCTTCTTCAGAAGCTCCTCAAGCCAGATCGGTCCCTCGAACCACCAGTGTCCGAAGAGCTCGGCGTCATAAGGAGCCACGATGAACGGCTTCCTTCCGAGGATGTCGTTCAGATGCTCGAACTGGCGTTCCCTGTTGAATACGAAGTTCGCGGCGTGCTCGATCGCGCGTGCGCGTGCGATGTCCGGATCGTAGAACTCCTTGTCGGCGAGCGCGACCTCCTTGCCGGAGATGCGATGGTACTTGAGACCAAGCATCTTGCGGAAGCCATCGGGGCCCAGGTATGGCTTCACGTAGTCGTAGTCCAGTTCGTACGTGTAGTCGCGGTAGAAATCTCTGTAGACGAAGTCGCCTGGATAGCCTTCCTCAGCGCTCCAGACCTGCTTCGACGATTCGATGTCACGGCCGAAGACTGCGACGCCCGCGGGTGTGGCTATCGGGGCGTATGTCCCGTATTTGGGCCTGGGATCCGCGTGAAGCACGCCGTGGGAATCCACGAAGGTATAGCGGATACCCTCTTCGGCGAGGTACTTGTCCACGCCGGGGAAGTAGCCGCACTCGGGAAGCCAGATCCCATCCGGACGGACTCCAAACGCGTGCTCGTGGCTCTCCGCGGCGATGCGGATCTGCGCCCGGACAGAGGCCGGATGCTCCGACATCAGCGGCAGGAACCCATGGGTGGCTCCACATGTCGTGATATCGATCTTACCGGCGTCCCTGAACGTTCTGAACGCGCTGACGAGATCGAGTCCGTACTCGTCCGCGTAGGTTCGCTTGCAGCTCGAGAAGAGCTCGTGGTACATCTCTGAGAGACGCAGGAGCACAGGATCGTTCTTCGTGCGATCCATCTCCTTCTCCGTCAGCTCGACGAGACCGGTGATGTGCGTAAGGTAGCGCTCCTGAAGCAGCGGATCCTGCAGCATCGCGACGAGAGGTGGGCTCATGGAGACCGTCATCCGGAAGTCGACGCCGTCGTCCGTGAGACGCTGAAACGCCTGGATGATCGGAATGTACGTCTCCGTGATGGCCTCGAAAAGCCAATACTCCTCAAGGAAGCTCTTGTACTCCGGGTGCCTCACATACGGCAGATGCGCATGCAGGACGAGGCTGAAATAGCCCTTCTCCATGCTGTTTCCTCATACGTTGTCGGGGGATCCGGAGTATCGCACCGACTCGCTGTGAGGGCGACCCGGCCGGAAGCAGAACGGACTCACCGCTTGCCGCCACCGTGCCCCCACCCGCTCGACTCGGACTTCGGAGACTCCTTGGCCTGCTGATAGATGTGCCCCAGCGCATCGACCGTGACCCACTCTTCGTCGATCACAGACGACGGCCCAATCGGCGGAAGTGACACTCTGTTGGACCGAGCAATGACAATGAATGAACCGTCCGGAGCAATGACCCCGATATCCACTGAGTAGTCACGCTCCACACGCAGCACATTGACGTACCAGTTGCGCGCCTCCGAAGAGACATCGATATCGTAGTGCTCGATGGGCGCACTCACGTCTGTTCCCGTGATGTCGTAGACCCTCAGCACAAGCCTGCTTGTTACGAACTCGTCCTCACCAAGAATATCCTTGAGCTCTCGCCCCCGCTCCTCTGTGAGTTCCCAGTACGCGTAGAGCCAGTAGGGATCGCGGACCATCAGCGTGATGGCATCCTCACCGTATCCTTGTGGCAGGACGAACGCCTCATCAAGCTCAGGTGAATCCTCCGCGCCGATGTAGTACTTGGCCGCGGTGACTCTCTGCTGCGAGCTGTTCGCGTGTTTGAGTGAGAAGGCCCGTCTGGTCCGTGGAGAGAGAAGCCTGTCCTCCAACTTCGAGACGACCTTGCTGCGAGGCGCCGCGCGCTTCGCCCGAGCCTTCGGCTTTGCCGCAGTTCGGGGCTTCGCCCGCTTCGATATGACCTTGGCGCGAGACTCAGCCTTCGATGTGCTTTTCTTTGTCGGGGCACGCTTCGCGGTCGACTTGGCCGCTGCCTTGCGCGGCGTTCCGGCTGCCCTGCGTGTCCTGTCGGGCGCCTTGCCGCCACGCGCCGGCTTCCGTTTCCTCGGAGGCGCTGTGGAACGCACGAGGAGATCGACCAGTTCGTCTCTCCGCAGCGATGAATAGCCCACAAGCCCAAGAGAACGGGCCTCCGCCTTGAGTTCCGCTACGGTCTTCGTCTTCAGCTCACTCCGCTTCACGTCTTGTCTCCGATGCGCGCTCGCCGCCTCGCTTGGTCTCCGTGCTTGTATCCCTTCTCGCGTAGTATGTACCGGAGGCATGGCCGTGTCAACCCGCTCATGGATTTCTCACTATGGGTCCGGTTTCAGCCTGCTCCCCGCTATTGGAGGAACCCCCTCAAAATGGTCCTGTATCCACCCGTTCGTGAGACCCGCCTCACCGTGCGATTCAAGCGCTTTCGCCCACTCGCCCGCCGTTATCCTGCGCGACAGAGGCGCGCAGTCACCCGCGCGATATGCCGGGTAGTACTGGGCCATGAGACTCACGTGCGTGTCTGCGCCCAGTTCCTCGGCAATGAACCTGAGCGCCCGGTCTGTGCCGGATATGTCGTTCGGCATAACAAGATGTCGAACGATCAGGCCGCGCTTGGCTATTCCCTCGGAATCGAGCTCAAGCACTCCCACCTGTCTCCGCATCTCCTTCAAGGCCGCCCGGCTGACCTCAACGTAGTCCGGAGCGTCGGAGTATTTCGCAGCGGCTTCGCGATCGGAGTAGCGGATATCGGCCAGATAGATATCCACTATCCCATCGAGAAGCGCCAGCACTTCCTCTGACTCATAGCTCGACGTGTTCCAGACAAGGGGAATATCGACTCCCTTCCCCGCCGCGATCTCAAGCGCTTCCAGTATCGCGGTCGTGTAGTGAGTCGGCGAGACGAGATTGATATTGTGGCATCCGGATCCGGCAAGCGAGATCATCATTCCTGCCAGCTCGTCGGCAGTCGTGTCCCGGCCCCCACCCTCCTGACTGAACCGATGGTTCTGGCAGTAGATGCACGACAGCGTGCAGTGACCGAAGAAGATGGTGCCGGACCCCATGGTTCCGGACAGGGGCGGCTCTTCGCCCATATGAGCGGTGTGGCTGTACACGACCGTGGTCAGCACCTTGGCCGGCCGACCGTCGGCCACTGTCCCGGCAGCGGCTGCCGTCCCAGCAGCGGCTGCCGTCCCAGCAGCGGCTGCCGTCCCGGCAGCGGCTGCCGTCCCGGCAGCTTGGCAGTAGCCCAGCTCCCCGGCCGTGCGGTCAACGCCGCAGTGCCTGGGACAGAGCCGGCAGGCTGCCAGCATCTCCCGGGCACGCTCCAGCTGCCGCTTGAGAAGACCGCTCCTCGCAGCGAGTGCGTAGGCGGGCGCGTTCATCGGATTCCCCGTTGAGCGTTCTAGAGCATCTCCAGAGTGACACAGGTCAGGTACTCGGTCTCAGGATGACCGAGGATGACGGGATGATCTCGACTCTGACCTCGGACCGCCACGACCCTCGCGTGCCGACCGGCTTCCCTGGCGGCAGCCACGAGCGTGTTGAGGAAGGCCTCCCGCTCCACAAGATGCGAGCATGTGGATGTCACAAGGAATCCCCCCGGAGACAGTGTGGACATCGCCAGCCGATTGAGCGACCGGTAGGCGCGGAGAGCCTCTCTGATACGCTTCCTGTTCTTCGCAAGCGCCGGAGGATCGAGGAAGGCGAATCCGAACTTGCGCTTGGAGCGACTCAGATTCGCAAGACTCTTGAACATGTCACCCCGGACGAATTCAACCTTGTCCGCGAGCCCGTTCAGAGTTGCGTTCCTCTCGGCAAGCTCCAGGGCGGGAGCAGAGGAGTCGAAACCGGTGACGCTTGCAGCGCCGGCTGCGGCCGCCGCCAGCGACCACGCACCCGTGTAGCTGCAGCAATCGAGTACGTCTCGCCCGGCAGCGAGTTGCGCCGCGGCGCGGCGATTCTCTCTCTGATCGAGGAAGAGGCCTGTCTTCTGGCCGCCCAGAACATCGACGAGGAGCTTGGTTCCGTCCAGCTCTACCTCAACCGGGCTATCCGCGTTTCCCTTCACGACCTTCTTCTCACGCGGGAGCCCCTCGAGTTCGCGGATGCGGGTGTCGCTTCTGAGAACTATGGTATCGGGCTTGAGCAGCTCATCGAGAAGCTCCACGATGACATCCAGGCGACTCTCGATTCCCGCCGTCAGCGACTGGACGGCAAGGGTTGAGTCGTAGCGGTCGACGATGAGTCCGGGCAGAAGGTCGGATTCACTGTAGACGGCCCTGTATGTCGTCTCGCCCGGCCACAGCCTCTCGCGGAACGCGAGCGCGTGCTTGAGACGGCGCTTCAGAAACGACGGGGTGATCTCAACCCTCGACCTGGCCAGCAGCCGCACGGCTATGAGGGAGTTCGGGTTCATGTACCCGGTTCCAAGAACGTGGCCGGCGTCATCGAGGACGTGGACGGTGTCACCCGGGGTGACAGTCTTGTCCATGCTCTCAATCTCATTACTGAAGACCCAGAGGTGCCCCGAACGGAGCCGCTTATCCCCACCCTTCCTGAGGGCTACTGTTTTCACGTTCTCTGCCACTTCCACCGCCTCCGAATCCCTAGCCTACCCCACAACTATCGGAACACTCTATGCAACCTCCACAGACAAGAGCATACAAATAGCACTGGAATAGGGCCAGCGCAACCAGGAACGACGCGGAACGCGTTCTTTGAGCAGCGTTCGCTAATGATCGGGCGATGCGCCCGATGCCACAAGGAGGAATTCATGTACACGAGAGCGACTATTGTGCTCTTCGCACTCCTCGTCCTTGCGTCTCCCCTCGCCGCTCGCGAGGCGAACCTGCATGCCGACTACATCACCACAAACAGGCTCAACAACTTCTCCCTCGTTGAGCGAACCCCCGGGGACCTGTGCGAGGCGTGCAACAACAACTACTACTGGACGGTCGACGGATGGCTTCTGGGGTATGAATCGTACAAGACCTACTGCGATCCGTCCGAGTGCCCGGACTGCGTCGGTGGATGGAAGCCGATCAGCGTTACCATATATCTGTACTGGGCCGAGGAGAACGCGTGTGAGCTGACACTCTCTGTCGACGTCGAACGGGTCGACTGGAGTGTACCGGACTGCCCGATGCCCGGTGAGCTCATCGCGGAGTCCGGTCCGATGGCCGTCGGACCGTTCAGCCCGGCAGGACTGTGGGCAATCACCATCCCTCTTCCCGAAGACTGCCCCGTGCTTGATGAGCCGTTCTTCGCCAGCATCAGCTTCCTCGACGCTTGTGACGCGATGCCCGCTCTCGTCACCGACGAGGGACCATGTCTTCCGTGTCTTACCTGGAACGACTGGGGCTCCGGCTGGCAGGATCTCTGCGACTACAGTTTCCCCGGCAATCTGAGTGTCTATACAACGCTCGAATGCCAGGGTCCGTCGCCGGTCCAGCGCGCGACGTGGACGACCATCAAGAACAGCTTCAGGAGTGTGGAGTAACGGACTCTAATCCCCCCAGGAGGCAAGTCCGGAGATGAGGCAGGTCACGGGAGTGACCTGCCTTTCTCGTTCGGCTCAGCCGAGACTGAAGCGCCCGCCGCCCTCTAGCGATGCAACAGGAATGAGATCCTGCCGTCCGCCACCACTATGACAGCGTCTTGGACCTCGATGTCCAGACCCTGGGCCTTGACCGAGAGGACGCCATTCAGATGATTTATGCCGTACACGGGAGTGAACGGCTCACCTCCTACGGTGATCTCATACTCGTCAGGACACTCAAACGTGAGCTGTCGGAAATCGAATTCGTCCTGTCCGAGCACGATGGCAACCGGGCGTCCCGTGATGTAGACGTGCGATCCTCCTGAGTACTCGACCTTGAGGACCCGCTTGTGCACGGCCCGGTGTGTGTCAACCTCCGCGATGTTCGCGCGATCGTATGAGACGGTCGTGCTCACCAGCCGCTCGGTATTGATGATGAAGAGCGACTTCCCGCGCAGAGTGATCTGCTCAAAGAGTTTCTCCGGAGCGGACTTCGTCTGATCGATGAACACCACGGCGGCTTCCTCTCTACTCGCGAACTCGTGCCGTCTGAGAAGCCCTCTAACGTTCGGCGAGCCACCGGAGAAGTGGTTCCAGAGAACCGCGTAGGGATCGATGCAGCGCTCGGACACTTCCGTTTTCCAGTCGGGTTCGATCCGGTCAAGGAGAAGGCAGATGGCTGCGCCCGAGCACATGAACCGTTTCCCCTTGTACCAATCGACGTCACGCGCCCCTCCAAACAGGTCGGCCGAGCACTCAGATGTCCCGAGCACGCTCGCAGGAAGAGGTGTGGTCTTGTCCTTGAGGTAGCGTGGCGCCGCATCTCTACACGCAATGCCTATGTAGGTCGCCGTGCCGATGATGTGCTCGCGGTGGCGCTCATAGTCCACGAAGCGCCTCGTCATTCCGGTGCGTCTGAATCCTCTCACACTGACGAAGTCCCGGATGATGGCATCGGAAGAGTCGGCCGGCGCCTCCAGTGCTGCTGCGAGAAGCTCGCATTCGATATCAACAAGAACCACATTGCGGGGAGAAGACGAGAATCCAGCGCCGAAGTCAAGCGGCTCATTCATCTCGGGACAGTGTTCTGACTGGTAGCCGGCGAAGGCCGCCTGAAATGCGGCGGGAAGGGTCCCCAAAAACGTCGCGGGTAGATTCAGAGCGGGTGGAGTGGTGGACATCTCCCAGCCGGGCCAGAGCGCGGAGCTCAGGGCGTCCATGTGGAGGATGGAATGGAGCTGCTCAGTCGCGGTGGGGTCTGCCTCCGCAGGCTCGATCACGATGGGCGCCTGCGCCGGTAGGCACTGCGGCACTCCGGCTAGCACGACCGCCGCGGTCACGACAACGAAGAGATCTGTCCCTCCCCTGCTCATCTGGCTACTCCAAGCGCATACCGACACCTGTCTTCATCCTAGGACAGAACGGTCGAAAGCTCAAGAGGTGGATTCCGGCTCTGGTCTGCGTTTCCTTAGACAACACACCGGCCGTTCAGGTTACAGATGAATCCGTGGCGGGCGGATAACCCTACGGATTCGTGGCCCAAACGGCACGGGGCCCCTTCCGGGGCCCCGTTGCGTCAGCCGCTAGAACAGATCGTCAAGCTTGAGCTTGAGCTTCTTGTGTCTGCCCTCGCGCACAATGCCGATCTCATACCTTGTGCCGGGATCTGCACGCATGAGTTCGCGCAGGGCAAGGAGTCCACCAAGGTGCTCCACGCCTATGCCGTTGATGGCCGCGATCACGTCGCCTTCACGGAGTCCCGCCCGCTCAGCAGGCGTGCCGGGCGCGGCGAAGAGCACTGCGATCTCGTCTCCCTCTGGTCGCCAGAACTGAAGACCCGACCTGTCCGGAGGAAATTGCCGTGCGTAGTCCTCGCCCTTCTCGAAAACTACCTGTTGGCGCTCGTAGTCGAGGTAGACTACAAAATTCCTCAGGGTTCTGTTTCCAAGATTCCCGATGAGTTCACTTCTGCTGAACGCTCCCTTGAGCTCACCGGTTGGAACTCCGATCAGGGGACCGTTCAGAACGTAACCGGCTATCTCCACTGTTTCAAACCGGATGCCGCGCACTGCGAAACTCCCGCCGGCGCCGAACCCGATGCGGTCCACGCCGTCAAGGTCGAGCATCCCGTTCGCTTCTGCATAGGGATAGTGGAAGGTCTCTCCAGTGGCCCCGAGGTCAAGACTCCATCTCCCCGCGTAGATGCCGTCCACACTCATGGGGACGGTGAAGGTGTTGCCGCTCAGGGGAGCGTCGATCATCACCCCCGGACCGTCATAAGCAAAGGACGACGGATCGTAGAACGATAGGAGCTCGTTGGCATAGTCGACGCGAGTCACGAATCGCGAGAGGAAATCGTATCCCAGGATGCCCGCCACTTCCAAGTCCCCGGTCTGCTCGAAGAGACCCGCGATATCGATGGCGGCCGCAGTCTGCTCTCCGAATTCGATCCCCTGTATGGAGAAGGGTGGCAGATCCACGAACGAAACCTCGATCGTATTGCCTGCCCCACCGCCTTTCACATGGCCCTCGGGCTCAAGTCCCAGCTCCCGGGCATAGGTCTCATCGATCACGGTCATGCTGGCCCCGGTGTCGAGAATCCATGTGCTTTCGCGACAACCGATGATGACGTTCATGTAGATGTGGTTCTCGATGAAGCGCATCGGGACGTTCTCCGAATTCGTGCCGTGCGTGAACACGTAGTCGCAGGTCTCGTCCGACGGAGGATCGAAGATCGATGGATCGATATCGGGGTTCACTTCGTACGTCGTTGTCACGACGGTATGCTTCTGACCGATGGGAAGGATCTCCGTCTCAGCGCGAAAAGCGTGCATCACACCGCTCACTTCTCTGTAATCCGAGAACACGCAATCCGAAACCCCGTCAGGATGGATATCGCTCTGCTTCACCATCAGATGGATGGATGTGTCAATGTAGAACACGGTAATGTCGGAGTTCAGGCTGTTCGCCACGCGAATGACGTGGCACTCGACCTCACCCACATCGTCAGTTCCGTCGTACGAGAGCGAGAAGAGGCTCGAATCCCGATCGAGATACTCGTGCTCCCCGAATGCGGTGTCCACAATCCGCCTCTTGAGAGCCGCCTCATCACGCGTAATCTGGAGCTTCCCATTAGTATCCAACGCCCACGCCACGTCTCCATTGTCGCCCACGATCTGCTTGATAACGAGCAGGTCGGCTTCAACCCGCTCCATTCCCGGACGCATCGTCCACTGCTCAATCGTTCCGGAGAGACCGGGAAGGGTTATCGTTGCTGTGAGATGAGACGTCTTCTCGGCCATGACGGCATCCAGGCCGCCGAGCGCTTCGATGTGATCCTCCATCACGACATATGGATCGATCGACTCCGCCCGACAAAGCCCCGTGACGATGAGAAGTGTGGCGGCAACCGCGATTCCGACGACCAGTTTTCTCCGCTTCAATGTGTGTCCTTTCTCAGGAGGCGCCGTCCGGGCCGGATCATGTCACAATCGTCGTGACCGGAACGGCAGCCTCGGCGGGCTCTCTAAGGTGATTCCCTGAGGAAACACCTCGCGCGGCAGAGAGCCCACCATTGGCCTCTCGGGGGGAGTCCGAGCTTTCTTCGTAGAACGTTGGGGCTACCGTGTCCGCGCTGCACTTCACGGCGACCATCGTGATGTCGTCCGCCTGCGCTGCCCCAGCTACGAAACCCTTTAGTTCGGAGTAGACACGTTCCTCAATGTCATGAGCCCCAAGATGTCGATGCTCAACCAGAAGATCTTCCAGCCGCTCATCTCCGAACATTTCATCATGCGGATTCAGCGCCTCCGTCACACCATCGGTGAAGAGAACGACGCTGTCACCGGAACGCAGCGTGACAACAGCATCCTCGTACGCAACATCAGGCATGATGCCGACGATCAGCCCGCCCTTGTCGAGGAATTCCTTCTCTCCGCTCCTGCGAAGAACGCAAGGCAGATTGTGCCCGGCGTTGACGTAGCGAATCTCCCCCGTCCTCGTGTCGAGGACGCAGTAGAAGAACGTGATGAACTCACTGTCCCCTGTGTAGCTGTGGGCAATCCGGTTGACGTGCCGCATGAGTTTCCGCGGCTCAACTCCGCTCTCCGCCAAAGCCCGGACCGCAGCCTGAACGTTCGCCATGAGGATCGCAGCCGGAGTTCCCTTTCCAGCCACATCTCCGATCGTGATAGCGAGTTTCCCATCGCCCAAGTCGATAACATCGAAGCAGTCCCCACCCACGTGCCGCGCGGGGACACTGAATCCATATATGTCCCAGCCGGGCAGTTCGGGGAAGCTCTTGGGCAAGAGCTGAGTCTGGATCGTCCGTGCGATGTCCATCTCCCGCTCCAACTTGCTTCGTTCAGCGACAACTACTTCGATCTGCTCCCTCAGAAGCTCGTAGTTGTACGTGATGGCTCCGATCGTAAGCGCGACAACTCCGTTCACGGTCACGATCATGAGAGCATTCTTCATCTGGTAGAGAACAATCAGCGGATTGATGAGAATGGCCAGACCGCTCCCGAACACGCCGGCTGCAATCAGCGTGATGACTGCGAGCGGAAAACGAACGTAGACCGGAAAACCGCTCATCTTCGGAAGCACGTAGCGTACCGTGAGCACCGCTGCAAACACTGCAACATTGGCGAACACGATGCTCATCGTAATGAGCGATCGCGCCACGCCGCCTTCACTCCCGGAGAACACCAGAATCGCCAGACCGATCGCCAGGCCCGCAGCACTGGCTGCAAGCGCCCAGAGAAGGACGGTCTTGAAGGTGAGCCTCCGGGAGAGTGCCTGAGATGAAGTGCCGCGTGTACCTCGACTCATCGGCTATTCCTCCGTACCGGTTCCGGGGAATGCACTCGGAAGTCCTACTTCGGTCACAACCGGTGTCGGCTCAAAAGCGGTGGCCAAACCGGTCTCCTTCCGCTGCAGCAGCGCGCCGAGACCGAAGAAGATGATGACGATGCCTGACAGCGTGCCTATGACTGGTATCGCGGTGATGATGTAGACACCGAGTAGACCAAGCAGCATTGGAGGAACAGGCGACTTCGTCATGATTGCATCACCGCGCCTGAGAACCGTGTTACCAAGCCAGATGGCTACGTAGAACTTGGCGATGTATAGAGCGATGAGATAGGCCATCGTCAACACGACACCGAAAGGAATCGTGATGATGAAGACAATCGAGAGAACGATGATGATCGGCATACAGATGAAAGCGATGAACCCGATCCCCACGCTCTTGAGAGGCTTCGTCCTGATAATGTTGGCCGTCTTCTTCGCATGATCGCTCGTCAAGGCGATGATGATGCTGCCCGCGATGATGGCAGCGATGAGCCCGAGAAGATGCATGACAGACTTAAAGCGCCCGAAGGAACTGATGGCGTCAGCGATATCATCCTTGTCAGTGTCCTGCTCCCTGAATGTGATGGATCCGGAACAGACCCCGCTGCCGAAATCGATCTGTGTCGGTCCCTGGTAGATGAGATCGCCGCCGATGTGCGCTCCGTCGAGAAGCGTGATACCTCCGTCCGTGAAAAGCTCGGCGTTGCCCTCGATCACGCCGGCCATTGTGAGCTCACCCAGGCCGATTCTCGCGTCGCCCTTGACGGTTCCACGGTGCGTCATTTGACCGGCCCCAGCGAGAAGGCTGCCTTCGATGACGGCATCGTCGTAGATGATGAGGTTCGCTGCCCCGATCAAAGCATCACCCTTTATCGTTCCATGGATGTAGACGTTCTGGGCGAAGATCCGGACATCATCACCGACGATACCGTTGATGGTGACGTCCTGAGCAAATACGAGCAGGTCCTGGGTCAGCGTCCCGTTGATCGTTACCCACTGCGCCCAGACGATGGCGTCGCCGTCGAGTGTTCCGTCGATATTGAAGGCCTGAGTCCAGATATAGACATCGTAGGACTCCGTCTCACCCTCAGGGATGTTGAAGCTCCCCGTCTGCTCGAACCGCATCGTGTTGGCAGTGATGCTCGTCCCGGACGATGGAATGACCGAATCGTCGATCGTCTGGATCCCCGACGCCGCGCTCGTTGCCGCTCCGGCGACGGCCGCCGTGGCGGCCTTCCCGAGAACCACTCCGTCGGCGGCGGCAGGAACTGCGAGCCCAATCACGAGCGCAATCACTATGACCACGATGCTCGCCATGATGTTCCGCTTCGCACTCATTTCCTTCCCCCCGTTATCGGCTCGACATGAGCCGTGTCTGCAGCGCCCCCAGCCGGGCTGGCTGCTTTGCTCTCGTATGTCTCTCACAGTGCAATAATACGAGCCGGACGGCATTGCATGAAGGCAATGTCCGTCAAGTGACGGATACGCCCGTCAAATGACGGATGCACCCGTGAAGTGGTGGTTCCTGCAGGTGAGTTGGAGCCCTGCTACCAGGGCAGAATCCCGCGCAGGCTCTTCGCCCGCGCGCGGGAGAGCACGACCTCCGTGCGATCGGCGTCGTCCATGACGACCTTGTACTTCCCTCCGAACCACGGGACGATCTCGACCACGCGATTCAGGTTCACGATGCTCGATCGGTGGGTCCGGAAGAATACGGTTCCATCCAGCCTTCGTTCGAGCTCCGTCATTGTCATGTTGACGAGGTAGCGCTCGGCCTTCGTGTGTACGAAAATGAGTTCGTCGGATGCCTCGATCCATACGATTCGATCGATATCCAACACTACGATTTTCTTGCCCTTCGTGACGGGCAGCCGGTTGATGCCCTCGTGGCGAACGAGCGTCGCCAGACGGTCTATGTGTTCGCTGAGTGTCGGGTCGCTATCGAGGAGCTCGCGCGCCCGCCCGATCGCCTCCGCGAATCTCTCCTTCTCAATCGGCTTAAGAAGGTAGTCGATTGAGTTCACCTCAAAGGCCTTGATGGCGTACTCGTCGAATGCGGTCGCGAAGATGATGAGAGGTGTGTCGTCGAGGGCTTCGATCACCTCGAAACCGCTCATGCCGGGCATCTGTATGTCGAGTATGACAAGATCCGGGGAGAGCTCCTTGATCCTCTCCACTGCCACGAGACCGTTCTCCGCCTCGCCCACACACTCGCACCCCTCGCATTCTGCAAGGAGGGCCTTCACCCGTGCGCGCGCCAGTTCCTCATCGTCGACGACAAGAACCCTGATCGTATCGATCATTCCTCTTCCTCCCCCGCTCCGATGGGAATGGTGAGGCGGACGGTCATCCCACGGTCGGGCTCGCTCGTGATCGTGACCCAGTCGCCGGGGCCGTAGCGCGTGCTGAGCCTGTCGCGCACACTCCTTAGACCGTAGCCGGTCGACATTGTGTCGTGCAAATCGTCGGTCGAGACACCGACACCATCGTCTCGCACCGTGATCACGAGGAATCCGTCCGTGATCCTTGCATCAATGCTCACGGTTCCACCGCTCACGCTCGGTGATATCCCGTGGCGCACGGCGTTCTCCACGATCGGTTGCAGTATGAGCGGCGGGATCTCCACATCTCCGGCGCCCGGTGCTATCGAGTGCTCCACGCGCATCCGGTCTCCGAAGCGGGCCCGCTCGATGTCAAGGTAGGCGTCGACGAGTTCCAGCTCCCGGGTGAGCGGCACGCTGCCCTGCTCCGAAGCCAGAAGGGTTTTCCTGAACACGCTGGCGAGGCGCTCGAGCGTGCGCCGGGCGGCCTCCGGATCTATGGTCGTCAGTGCCGAGATGGAGTTCAGCGCATTGAAGAGGAAATGCGGGTTGATCTGGGCCTTCAGGGCCTTTAGCTCGGACCGCGTGGCAAGCTCTCTCAGTCTTTCCTCCCGGACGCGGTTCTCGGCGAGTTCCCTGTAGCCTCGTTCTATCTCCTGTCTCATCTGCTCGTAGTTGTAGGTGATGAGGCCGACAATGACCGCGATGACGCTGTCGACCAGCACGAGCAGAAGGGTCAGGCGGCCCTGATAGAGAACGAACAAGGGGTTCCGAAAGATAACCAAAACCGATCCGAACGCGCCCCCCGCAAGAAGCGTGATGATGGCGAGCGGAACCCTTACGTAGACCGGTAGCACACTGTAGCGTGGCAAAATGAAGCGCGCGGTGAGCCCAGCTGCAAAGCCAACGGCGTTGGCAAAGAGGATGCTCAAGGGAACGAAACTCTGGATCGCACCGGGGCGATCGGCGAAGAGAGCAATCGCCACGCCGACGAGGGCGCCTGCAAGCGAGTTCGCCACGACCCACAGGATGAGAGTTCGCGCCGTAGCGCCGAAATCCCTGGCTGTGAATCTGGGGGGCCGCTCCTTTGCCACGTCCGACACCTCCTCGTCCTTAGCTCTCGTAGATGTGAAGGAGGATCGCGTGCTCCATGTCGTGGACCTTCCACGCCTCGCACGACCAACCATTGACGATTATGGAGAAGAGGACCCTCTTCCCTGTCACGGTCTCCATGACACCGGAGATAGCGGTCACACCGTCCAGAAGACCGGTCTTCGCCCTGAGCGCTCCGGTCAACCCGCCGAAGCCCATCCGGTCTCCGAGCGTCCCGTCCGTGCCGCTCACGCTCAGCGAGGAGAGGTACTCGGACCCTACCCCGAAGTCAGCGTACATCTCCCGGATGACGCCGGCAAGGGAACGTACGGTCAGCCTGTTCTCGCGCGACAGACCCGAGCCATCGGCGATTCTCAGCTCGGCTGTGTCGATACCAAGCTGCTCAAGATAGTCCATCAGGACTGTCGCTCCGGAAGCGGTCGTGCCGGAGGCTCGGGGTCCGTGGTCCGTGCTTTCGTTGCCCGGACTCCCGTCGTCAGGATTTCCCCCATCGCCGTTCATCGCGCCGAGTGTCTTCAGAAGCTGCTCGGCTGTGAAATTGTTGCTGAACTTGTTGAGATCCCTGACGATGAGCGAGAGCGGCTTCGAACGGTGAACAAGCAGCTCGCGCGCGTTGTCGGGTTCGGCGCCCTGGACGACGCTTCCATCAAGCGCTATGCCGGCGCCTTCCAGAAAGCTCACGAGCGTTGCACCGAACGATCCCACGGGGTCATCGATATTCCGATAGAATACCTTTCCACGGTGGCCTACAGGTATCCGCCCGGAGACACGGACGACGTTCCGACCGCTTTCAAGACTGCGCCTCACCTGGATCGTCTGGCTGCGGTGGGCGGAGCAGGTCGTGGCGTCGCTCAGCACGTCGACGAATCCGGTCTCGGGCGAAAGCTCAACGCGGGCGGCATCTCGCGCCTTTGCGCCGGGGTGGACGTGCACGCGAACCGTGTTGAAATTCGCGGAGAGGGCGCTCGTTCTCGCGTGGTAGGCGCGATCACCATCTCCGGCGGCATCGGTCGCCGTCGCAAGGCCGTCGAAATACGATGCATCGAGGACTATGTCCCCCGTGATCCGCTCGATTCCCCTTGTCCGAAACTCATCCGCGATCTTCCAGAGTTCTTCGGATACGAGTGATGGATCACCGCTGCCTCTCACGTAGAGGTTGCCATTCAGGACCGGGGAAGTCACATCGCTGTCGGTCGAGAAGCTGGTCTCGAACCTGTAGTCGGGCCCCAGCAGTGAGAGGGTTGCCGCAGCCGTCACTACCTTCATGTTCGAGGCAGGGATCATCGGACGGTCGGCATGGCGCTCGTAGAGCGACCAGCGCGTGCTTGCATCCGCCGAGCCAAGGTCCGGCAGGTCTCCACCGAGCGACTCGTGATCCGGCAGGTCTCCACCGAGCGACTCGTGATCCGGCAGACAGGGATCCAGCGACTGGACGATGATGGAGAGCTCCGCACCTCGCAGGTGCGGCTTCGCCAGGAATGAATCTATGATCCAGGAGAGACTCTCGAGAGAAGCTGCGTCAGCGGCGTCGGCCCCGCACGGATACAAGATCAGCGCCATCACGAACGTCAGTATCAGGACCGGGGCGATCTCCAAGCGTCGCATCATGCCTCCATCACTCCCGGCCCGCGGGGCCGCTCAATCGCGGCCGCGACCGCACGCCGGAACTCGTCCATGTCAACCAGAGACCCAGGGCACTCCTTCTTCTGAATGCGTTCACCATTCTCGATGACGAAACCCGTTCCCTCCAGCTCCCTGTGCCCCATCACGCGCTCGGCGGAAAGACCAAGCCCAAGCGCGAGATCGGCACAGATATCGACGGCCACGTCCAGCTGCTCGCGCGGCGGCGGCTCATCGCATGCCTCGTACGCCATGCAGACACCTATTGAGCGTTCATTCCACGGCCCGACGTGCCACGAGCGTATCTCATGCGGCAGACAGCGATAGAGCAGGCCATCGGGCTCCACGAAATAGGCGTAGGCGATTGAAGGGCACCCGTCCGTGGAGATGTGATTCGGCCCCGTGTGGTAGCGCGCGGTCTCCCAGACATTCCAGCCGGGCATGGCTGTGCAGTGAAGGACTATGGTGTCGATCCCGGCGACGTCGCGTCTCTCGGGCTCACCAGTCTTGGGAAGGACCATCGATATGTCGTGCAGCCATCGCATCTTTGCCCGGCCATTCCTTGAGTAGTTCCAAAAGCTTGGGGAAGCTCGCGGCGATCTCGTCGGCTCCATCAAGTTCCGTACTCGACGCGAACCCCCACGTGCATCCGACGGACCAAACTCCTGCCTTCTGAGCGGCGTGGATATCCGAGCTCCGGTCTCCGACCATGACGGCCCGCCACGGCAGGATGCCGAGCCGCTGGATGATGCCCATGATGAGATCTCCCTTGTCGCCGGCGTTTTGCTCGCCCGCGCACCACGTCTCAGAGAAATACTTCCTGATGTCGAAGTAGTCCAGCACGAAGTTCATGTAGGAAGTCCCGGCGTTCGTCGCGACCGCGAGTTCGTAGCCGTTCGCCTTCATGCGGTCGAGACCGCCCAGGATCCCGGGGAACAGGGAACCCTTGCCCCCTACGATGAGTTCGTGTTCCCAGTGCCAGATGAGGTCGGCCACTTCATTCACGTGCTCGTCGGGAACGGTGGGTAGTACGCCGTGGACGTAATCCTCGCGCGCATTCCCCACGCCGCCCATGACCTCCGCCTCGGTCGGTTGTGGAATGTTCAGGCCATGTCGCTCGTTGATGTCGCGGACGGCGCATTCGAGCGCTCCCACGGTCGTCGCCGTCGAAGAGTAGAGAGTGCCATCGAGATCGAAGATGATGAGGTCTACCGTGCGCAATTCCGCGCTCCGTTTCGTGTTGAGGTTCTGCGCGCTGCGGCGGCGTGGGTCGCGCGCTCCAGGCCTGGCCGCACGTCCTGCTCGGTCACAGCCGACCGTCGCGCTTGATCAGGGCCTCTATCTCGTCCCGGCCCGCTATCCCGCCGCGTGCTCCCAGAGCCGTGCAGTTCAGGGCGGCAGCCGCATTCGAGAAGGTGAAGGTCCGTTCGACCGACCAGCCCTGAAGAAGACCGTAGATGAACGCGCCGTGGAAGATGTCACCTGCTCCGGTCGTGTCCTTCACGTCCACCTTGAATCCTGGCGATGCGATAAGGTCGCCATCCGGTCCGAGCGCAACGGCGCCCTTCTCCCCAAGCGTCATCGCCACAAACGACGGGCCCGCTTCTGATATGAGCGAGAGGGCCACAGCCGGGTTCTCCTCCCCCGTAAAGAGGCTGGGGAACCTCGACGATGCGACGAGAAGGTCCGTGTTGGCTACAAGCTCAGCGGTTCCTTCCTTGACGGTCTCCGCGTCGAGTACGACCACGCTGCCGTGCTCGCGGGCGAGTTCTGCGGCCCTGGCGGCTGCCGGCGCGTCGTGTCCGTCCAGGAGAAGCACTCTGCCTGCGCACACCTTCTCGGGGGTCATCTCTGATGGAACAGTGGCAATCTCATCGGGCCTGTGCCACAGGATGGTCCGTTCACCCGTCCGCCCATCTATGATTATCATCGCGAGCTGGTTCGTCACTCCTTCAGCAACGATCACATCAGAGGTGTCCACGCCAGCCGCCTCGATGCTTCTGAGCGAAAAGCCCCCGATCTCATCTCCGCCGACCTTCCCTACATACTTCGCTCGGAGACCGAGTCTTGCGCACTGGACCATCGCGCTCGCGGCCTGCCCTCCTGGAGCAAGCTTAAAGGTGTCTATCGGAAGCTTGGCTCCGTACTCCGGCTGCTCCGGCATGACGCAGAGGTGATCGACGGCATTGAGACCGAAACCAACAACGTCGAATTCAACGTCACCGCGTATCGCAAGTCCGAACTCCACGCGATTTCATCTCCTTGAGAGCTACACCTTCTTGTGTTTCCAATGCCCCTTCTGGAACCAGATGTACGTCAGCAGAACCTCCACACAAGCAGCAATGAACATCGACCACCAGACTCCGGTCTGGTCCGTGTGAAGGATGTGTATCGCGCCGAGTACGAGTGGGATCTGAACACCCCACTCGATGATGGCCGAAATGATGGTCGGCGGCCACGTGTTGCCCGAGCCGTAGAAAGCCGACGACATGACTATGTGCATGGCGATCATCACTTGCGCGATGGCCATAAGCCTGATGAGCGGGATGCCGGCCGCCACGACAGCTTGATCATTGCTGAAGAGGCCAAGGATCTCTTTCGAGAAACCAATCTCTATGAGTCCGAGAACGCCCGTCAGCGCAAGAACGAGAAGCGTCGCCTTGACGACTGCCTCGTGTGCCCGGTCCTTCTGGTTCGCGCCGAGATTCTGTCCGACGACCGCCCCGATACCGAGTTCGAGCCCCACGGCGAAGAGGATGCCCAGTTCCATTATCCGGAGGCTTAGACCGTAAGCGGCTATCACCACGATGCCGAAGGTCGCGACCAGTGTCGCTACGTACCAATGAGCAAGGCTTCTCAAGAGCCCGTTCAGACCGGCCGGCAGTCCTATTCTCAGGATTTCGAGCATGACACTGATCCGCGGGTGGAAGCGCCGCCAGATCGGAACTCTAAGGTTCGATCGGCCCGAGGAGAGAACCCAGATCCCTACAAGAACGGCGCATGTGGCAGAGATCCCCGTGGCAAGCGCCGCTCCCGCTATCCCCATGTCGAAATGGAATATGAAGAGCGGATCGAGGCCGATGTTGAGGACGGTCGACATCAGCATGATGTACATCGCCTTCGGGGCATCGCCAACGCCGCGAAGGGCGGTGTAGATGGAGTAGGACGAGAACATGAACGGGAGGCCGATTAAGTAGATGCTCCCGTAGCGCATCGCCAGCTCGCGCGTGGCGGCATCGTCGGTCATGAAGCGGAGAACGGCGGGCACGACTGCAAATCCAATAGCGCCCATAAGGGCGGCGACCGTGAACTTGAGAAGCAGCGTCTGCCGGACGACGTCGCGCGTGGCCTCAAAGCGTCTCTCACCGAAGCGGCGCGAGATAAGGGCGACGGACCCCGTGCCGACGATCTGGTTCGCTGAACCGAGGATCCATGCTATCGCGGCGAAGAGGGTGATGGCGGCAACGGGCGTCGTCCCGAGTCTCCCGACCCAATAGATGTCGGTGAGGCTGTAGATGGTCATCGCCCCGAAACCAATCATCGAGGGTATGCCCATGTAGAGCACGTTCTTGAGAACGTTGCCTTTAGTGATGTCCATCTTGAGCTCGCGCTCGAGTGTCTCAGTGGATGGTGATTCGGAGCTTCCGGGGGCGCCGGGTGTCCCCGGCGACTCGGTGGAATCTCTGTGCTCTCTCTGGTCCCGTTCTTCCACTTGTCCCCTCGCCGGGTGGTCGCAGACAGACCACGGCTGCACTCCTTGACAGCCGTGGTTTGTACGCAGGATTTCTAGGATAGCGTCACGGGGTGGGAATCACAACGGATAAGGGACAGGTGAGCTCCTCATTGAGGGTGACTCATGGCGGGCGGACGTCAATCAGCAAGCGGCGCCTTCGTCAACACAATATCGTCGATCCAGACCGTGCCGGGACCGGTCACGACAAGGTTCAACTTCACGTTGTCCGGGTTTTGCCCGGCCTCGAGGCGAAAGATGGCCACGGCATCGACCCAGTCGGTCGTTCCGGAGACGGGGTTGTGCAACCCGCGCGAGAAGAACTCGCCGACCCCCTCGAACACACACCACATTTCCAGGATGGCTTCGCCCTCCAGCCCTTCGGTCCTGAGCTTCGCGTAGTAGCTGAGAAGTGCGTCCTCGATGTCGAGGTCGCCGATCTCATACAGCGGGATCGTCGCGGCCTCATCGAGGATGATCTTGATTGAACCGCGTCCGTCGGCGCTCGCCGCATCCACAGAGCAGAGCTCGGCATTCACGACATCATCAAGTGTGTCCGCCGGGTAAGCAGCGAGGATGTCGCCTTGGCGTGCGTCAGGTTGCATCTCGGTTCCTGCGGCGACCTGCGTCTCCGCTCCCTCTTCCCCACCAGAACATCCGGCGACGATGGCGATCAGCAACAGCAGGCCAAAGATCGCGCGCACATGGTACATGCTCATTGTTCCTCTCCTTTTCTGGTGCCAGCGTGCTGGACATCGCGCCTCTCAGAGCTAGGCGTCCTCGCTCATCGTGAAATCGTTCTCGCGAAGGAATTCGCCGAACTTGTGGTCGACATCCTTGATGTGCTTCACGAACCAGTTCATTAGGAGCGTCTCGATAGAGTCGGCGAGCCCCTGTGTAGCACCTTCTTCTTTGAAGTCGTCGCTGAGATTCGCGAGAGTGATTTTGAACTCCCCGTGCTTGACCAGATGTGCATCGAGGTCCGGGTAGTCATGCGCTCTCATGTTGTGCTCTTCGGTCCCGAAATGAAACTTCGTGTAGTCCATGAGGAAGGTCAGGATGCGAACAATCTCAGCCGGACCCTGCCCGGTGTGAAGCGCATCGTCAAGCTCTCCGATCCTACCGATGAGGCTCTTGTGCTGCTCATCGATGAGATCGACGCCGATTGACAGGTTGTCATTCCACACGATGTTGCTCACGCGGCTCTCCTTGTGGGGGCTCACGAATGCCTCCTGATGGTCAGGCGGACCTTCGCGCAGCCTATGTCAGGCGATGATGCAGGAAGATCCGCCGGGGCGCAAGTCCGACTTCAGGAGTTCGCAGAAGAAACTCGCAGTTCGTCTCATCCCCGCGCAGCCGTTGCCTGGAGAGATTATCAGCGCAGTATCCCGTCCGGTTCCGTGTGATCAGGTGGAGCGATTCTCGCTAATGCCATGCCTGCGAAGCGCGACAGGTAGTGCCGCATTGTGTCGCGGCTCAGATCGTCGACGGCAGGATGATCCTCGGACGTTGGACACCTACGCGGAGCTGGGTCGTCCCGTCGAGGAGCGCCAGACGGCCCTCGTGCGCCATGAGCGTAGCGCGCACGTCCTCGGCAAGCGCACTGGAGCCGAACTCGCCGGTTACAACGAGCGTGAACCCGAGCCCCGGTTCCAGCACATCCTCCAGATCAACACCACCAGCGATAAGCCCGGCGACACCGGCCTCCCGGCACGCATCGAGCACTGCAGCGTCCGCGTGGTCGATGACCGCGACGGAACCGGGCGTAAGAGCGCGGGGATCCCACGTCTCTGTGCCTGCACCTCCCGGCAATGCGCCGGTACCTCCGGGCTCCCGCTCAGGGAACACGAGCGGGCCGAGCACGGCTCCCCCACTTCCCCAGACCCCGTCGATCTCGGTGCCCTCGCTCACGACCGTACAGCCACGTGCCGTCACGGACTCAACCACGCCGGGAAGCCACGCCGGTACCCGAAGCTCCTCGAGAAGCGGCTCGATCATGACCATCCCGAAGTGCAGGTCTATCTTGGCCACCTTCCCGCGAACCGGCGACTCGGAGCCCTTGTTCCGCCCACCGGTCATCTTCACGGCAAGCCACTGGCCCCGCTCGACCTCATCCCCGACCGAAACTTTGAGGTATGGCTTGAGCCGGCTCGGATGCAGGCCGAGTTCCTTCGCCACCTCCACAGTCGTCAGGACCTTCGCATCTTCAGCGCGCTCGCGCACGACGAGCGTTCCATCGGGAAGAATGCGCTCGATGATCCCGTCAACGGGCGAGCGGAAGGTCCCGGGGCGACCCAGGCGCATGCGCTGCTTCGCGATGACCTCGCCCCTCGCGATCGTGTCTCCTACGCCCTTCACAAGTATGCTGTCGAGCGCTTCCGCATCGACCTGCATCGCACGAGCGACTGTCAGAAAGAACGGTCGTAGGAACTCTCGGCTCGCGTGCGCTACTACCGTGTCCGATTCAACTGTTTCCCCAACCTTGACGAGCACATCTCCATTCGTCGCAAGCTCCCGCCGAGCGGTGATGCGCCCGCTGCGGACGCGCGTCTCAGGTTGGAGTGCGGCTCGGACTGATGCAGCGCCCCCCAGCCTTGCTGCAGAACCGATGACCCCATCCGCCGGCTCCCCCGCTTTCCCCGCAGGAGCGCCCGCGTTCGAAGCCACTCGGCCGCGTCCGGCCGCCGCCTTGTTCTCCTCCGCCGTCCCCAGATCAACGAGCGCGAGATCGAAGAAGAGCTCCTTCGCGAGTTCCTCATCCACCTCTGAGAGGACTCCCAGATGTGGAAACATGAACGCGCGGTCGACGGCGAGCTTGACCGTATCGCTGGGATGAAGGGCGTCCAACAGGATCTTCGCCGCTGCTTCACGAGGTGAGTGGGAAAGGATCCCGCCGCTTCCTATGATGAGATCGTATCCGGCAATTCCGGGCTCAGCAGTGCCCACGATGGCCGATCCCGGGCGCTCCCGCTCAGGCATGGCACGCAGCACCCTGAGGTGCTCGTTGGCTGCCTCCCTGATCGCGATCGCAGCTGTCGCCCACTCGACCATCGCTTCCTCACGCGTTGTCGGGAGGCTGGTCGGCTGCGTGTACTTGTTCCCGATGTGGTTCCAGAGCTCACGCTCGGTCATGTCGATGGCGAGGAGTTCCGTGATGGCGGACGCACCCGCGAGCCGGGCGACGTTGAGGATGCTATAGCTCATGCCGATGTTCGCGCTCACCGTGCGGACGACCTCTCCCCCACACGCCGTGAACACGTCCGTCGTCGCCCCTCCGATGTCGATGGCGAGGATGGTTCCATCGAGCTCCGTCGATGCCAGAGCCATGATATCACCAAACGCCGCCGGCGTCGGGCGGATGGGTGCTCTGACCCATGGCTTGAGCTTCTCATAGCCGGGGGCCATCGACATCACGTGGTCCATGAAGATCTCGTTGATGGCGGCGCGTGCGGGACGTGTCTCCTCCCGGTTCTCAGTCGGCCGCACGTTGGGGACGGACCGGAAGAGAAACGCGTCACCGAGTGCGCGTTCAACGTAGGCGCGAGCGTTGATGTTGCCGCCGTAGACGACGGGGAGCTTCGCCTCGGGATTGAGCTTCGGGTGAAGCTCGGACTCAACGAGGAGTTCGGCAAGAAAGACCGGCGCCGTGATCGCCTCGCTATCGTAGCCACCCGCAAGAAGCACCATGTCCGGACGAAGGCGCTTGAGATCCTCGATCTGACGGTACGCCGTACGCCCGTCGTTCATGCAGATGATGTCCAGGACGATGGCGCCCGCCCCGAGTGCAACCCGCTCCGCGGTCTCTGCGGTGAGCTCTTTGACGAGGCCGGTGACGACCATCGCGAGACCGCCGCCCGCGCTCGACGTCGAGAGGTATGGGATGACCGGCGCGCCGTTCTCCAACAGCGTCTCGCCCGTCGCCTCCTCGAGCGCACGGAGCGCTCTGAGGACTCCGATCGACACATCCTCGTGCGGTCGTTCGACCGTTGTCGCCGCCTCACGGCGGACATGACTCCACGTGCCGTCCTCACTGCGACGGAACAGAATGGCCTTCGTCGTCGTGCTGCCGACGTCGGTGATACATAGCTTCGATGTGTCGAGTCGCTTCTCGTTCAATGCTACTGCCTACTCCAGATTGATGCCCCGCGGCGTGAAGTCCGAAGGGAACTCGACCGTGTACTCGCTCACGATCTCAGCCCGCTCGCCCGCGTCAAGCGTTAGCTTCCATGTCAGAAGTCCTTCCTCATCGTACTCGTCCGGCTCGGGCAGGATCTCGATGTCTCGGACCTCGACGTCCTTGATCATGGAGATCGGCACGCGATCGAGCACCCAGAGCTCAGCAGGAAGCTTCCGGAAGCTCTCAGAGGTGATGCTCACCGTGAATCTAATCTTAGTCTTCCTGCTGCCGGCGCGCGTCAGCACCTCTCTCGCGATCTCCTGCTCGACCTTGAGGCTCTGGTCGGCTCCGAGATACATCGTGAACTCCTCGCCCGGGGCAACGTCTTGGATCGAGTCCTTCCCGACGAAGTTCGTGACCGGTGGCGCTCCCTTAGCGGGGGCCGACTCAACGTAGACCTCGGCGGGCCCTGCGAGGATCGGGACGTCCAACGGATTGACGAGTGTCCCTCTCACGAAGACGTGGTCCGAGTACCGCGGGATCGCCTCCCGCACGAACGTCCCCAGGATCCGCCTCTGCACGACGAGTACGCGCCTCGGCTCCGCGCCCGTCTCGAGTTCGACGGGCTTCGCAATGACAAGGCTTGCGGCGAACTCGGAACCGGCGACCGTCATTTCCGCGTACGGGACGGTGGGTGTGATCTCCGCTTGCGACAAGGCGATCCCATCGACGTACATCTCGACCTCCGACGACCTTCCGCCGCGGACGTGGATCTGCCCTTCGTGAAGGACAACGCCCGGCTGTGTTGCGATAGCCTCCGCGACGGTGTTGATCGGCCGAATTCTCATATCCTCACTGTCCATGCCTCGCCGCGTCGCTGTCTCCCCAGCGCTGATCCGGGCGGGTTGGAGCGCCATGTCGACACGCTTCGTGGCGCCGGCGATGACCCGGATATTGACACGCCGCGTCGGCTCGTAGCCCATGTAGCCGGCCTGGATGGTGTACTTGCCGCTCGTGAGACCCGTTATCTCGTAGTGACCATCTCTATTCGTCATACCTCCATACGGCGTTCCCACAATCGAGATGTTCGCGAACCCGAGCGGCGCGCCGGTCGTGGCATCGGTCACTCTTCCACTGATACCTCCACGTACTGCGCCAAGGAAGTGCGGGAAGAGCGTCGGTGGAGCAGCACCTACATGCGGACTCGCTGTCGACAGCAGCACGTCGACCCCGTTCCAGTCCTCGCCCGTACTCTGTGAGATGCGGGCCGCGTAGGTGAGTTCGACCTCGTCAAGTTCCTCGATGTATCGCACCGTGTACTCCGGATGCCACGATGCGCCCCCGACGATGTACGTGATCTCGAACGTAAGCTCCCCTGGAGATGCGACTTCGCAGTCGACGACAAGGTCCTTGCCTCTGCTATCGCCGGTCCACATCTTCGCGATTTCTCCCTCGATCCATCGCAGACGTTTCCCAATCTCAGTGCGTCTAGCTTCGATCTCCTGAAGGCGGAGCTCACCTGCGAGCGTCTCTTCCTCCATGAATGCCAGAAGCTCCCGCCATTCCTGCATGGAGAACGTTCCTGCTGCAAGCTGTTCCCGCCCGCGCTCGACTGACAGGTCGCTGACCGACTGTGTCATAGCGCTGCGACGACGGATCACGTCCCGCCGAAGTTTCAGGTCCGCCCGCTCCACGGCGAGCACGTCAACCTCGGCGCGCAGTTCCTGGTACCTGGGCGTCCCTTCGTAGTCGGCTTCTCTCCGCTCGAAGTCGATCCCGACGATCTGTGCATCCGCGCTCCCGCTTCCCTCAACAATGAGGGAGGTCTCGACGAAGCCCTCCGGGAGATCGCTGCAGAGTATGCGGCTCGACCCGGCGTCCAGGCTGACGGTGCCACTCCTGACGATCTGTGCCTGATGACTGTAGACAGTTGCCGAGAGAATCTTCGTCTCGAGCGAGACATCGTCGCCTGTATCATCGGCTATGGCTCCGACAACGAGACCCGCGACCAAGGCCACGGCCAGTGCGGCAACTGTGCCGCGCGAAGTGTGGGCATTCCGAAACATGGATCCCTCCTTCAGGGGGCTTCCGGCAGTGTGATTGCGTCCGAACCTAGGGTACGATCCTGACAAGGTGACCGTCGCTTCCGGCCCAGGTCACGGCCCACACATAGCCGTCCTTGACAGTCGCGAACCAGTTGAGATTCGGTACCCCAACTGTTCGCTGAACCGTCCCGTCGTCGGGGTTGACAACGTAGAGAGTGTCGGGCCCCAAGATGGTCACCCAAAGGCTCTCGCCATCGAATGCGAGGTCCCGAGGATCTACGCTTCCTCTCGGCGATGGGAATGATCCCGTCTCTGTTCCGTCCGGAGTGTACGTGTGAATGAGACCATCTCCGTCTCGGTCGGTCTGATCACTCCCAACGTAGAACTCTTCACCGTCCCAGGCTACTCCACCGCAGATCCCGCTGTAGGCAGCATTGAAGGAGGACAATGTAGCACCGGTCTCAGGATCGCGCTCGTATAGGGTCGTCCCGTCCTTGACCCAGAGGTGGGTTCCATCCCACGTGATGGAACCGGTCCAGTTGGTCAGACCATCGATCGAGTCCACGACCGCCCCGGTCACGGCGTCTATCTTGTAGATGTCGTCCATCCAGCCCGTGAACCAGAAATCCGTGCCGTCATTCGTCAGACCGTACGCAATACGGCCTTGGGGGAAGGCGAGCGTGCTCACGATCTCCCCGTGACGCGTGTCGAGCGTGAAGCTCACGCTGACGCTGTCTATCTTTGTCCCCTCCCGGACTCCGACCAGAACCACGATGGTGTCACCTGAGGCGAAACGCCTCGATGCGGAGGACTCACTCGACCAGTCTGTATCCCATGCACCATCGTTCTGCCAGTCCCAGCGGAACTCGAGAGATCTGTTTCCCGACACGCTTCCACTTGCGTCAAAGACGAAGTCCGTAATGACAGTACCGGCCACCGGAGTGACCGTGAGGTCGGCCGCCGGAACCGCGTCACCCGGTGATGTTGAGCTGCTGCTGCAGCCCCCGAGCAGAATCACGAGCGCTGCAACGCTCGCCGCAAGAGTGATTGTCTGGATGGTTCTCATACAGCGCCTCCTTCAAGGGACTTCCGGAAGTGTGGCTGTGTCCGCTGTTCAAAGGGGCTAATGCGCGGGTTCCCGCGCTCAAGGTGGGGAACCGAGTGCACGACTGCAGAGTAGCACGAAGTGGTGGGCTTGTTCAAGTATGCTGGTGGGGTGCGTAAAGCTGTAAGTTGCGATAAGTTCTGTAAGATTCCTCTGTAGAGACAGCACAGTACGTGATCGAAACCGGCATGCTCACTCCTCTACGTTTTCGCAAGGTTCTCGAGGAAGGAGTCAATCGGACCCGCGTGCTCCTCGCGCATCTCACACCTCGCACACCAGTCGAGCATATCGCGCTTCCACTCGTCCTTCTCTGAGCCCTCGGGCATCGCGGAGTAGAAGCTCAGCCAGTCGAACTCCCAGCATGACCTCTC
>JAUXGN010000081.1 GCA_030622115.1 Candidatus Eiseniibacteriota bacterium | reverse complement strand
TATCACCGGCTGGAGGCGCGCGGGGACAAGGTGAAGATTCCGCTGGCCGACCTGGCCTGCTACGACGACAACATCCGCGAACACCTGCGCGCCATGAACACCCGCAGGCCCGAGCCGATCACGCTCCGGTACTTCCAGCACCTGGCCGTTCTCTACACGGAGATCTTCCTGGACTGGTACTTCCATCGCCGGGGCGCGATGCTCCGCTCCCTGAACCGCTTCGTCGAGGAGCGCAACGCGTCGAAGACCGGCGCTGGTCCGAAGGACGCGAAGTTCTCGGAATCGGACCTGAAGAAGCTAGCCTTCTGGATGGCAACCGGCAGCGGCAAGACGCTGATCATGCACATCAACTACCGCCAGTTCCTGCATTACAACAACCTGCCGCTGGATAACATCCTGCTGATCACGCCGAACGAGGGGCTGAGTGACCAGCACGTGACGGAGATGGTGGCCTCGGATATTCCCGCCAGGCGGTTCGACCTGAACGAGAGCGGTCTGATGATGACCGGGAAAGACGCGGTCCGGGTCATCGAGATTACCAAGCTGGTGGAGGAGAAGCGCGGCGGGGGTGTGAGCGTGCCCGTGGAGGCGTTCGAGGGCAACAACCTGATCTTCGTGGACGAGGGGCACAAGGGTTCCGGCGGCGAGGCGTGGCGGAGCTTCCGCGACGCGCTGGGCGAGACGGGCTTCACGTTCGAGTACAGCGCGACGTTCGGACAAGCCCTGACGGCGGCGCGGAACGACCAGCTTACGGCGGAGTACGGAAAGGCCATCGTCTTCGACTACTCCTATCGCTACTTCCACGGCGACGGATACGGCAAGGACTTCCGCATCCTTAATCTGAAAGAGGAGACGACGGAGGAGAACACGGAGACGCTTCTCCTGGGGAACCTGCTGTCCTTCTATGAGCAGCAGCGAGTGTTCGAGGATCACGTGGAAGCCCTGCGGCCGTACAACATGGAGAACCCTCTATGGGTCTTCGTCGGCAGCACCGTGAACGCTGTCTACACCGAAGACAAACAGAAGCGCAGCGACGTCCTGACCGTGGCCCGGTTCCTACACCACGTCCTTCAGAACAAGCGCGGGTGGGCGGTCGGGACCATCAAGAAACTCGTTCAAGGCAAGACTGGCCTGGTAACACCGGACGGCCGGGACGTGTTCGAGGGCAAGTTCGAGTACCTTCGTGAAAGCAGCCTGTCCCCCGAGAAGACGTATCAGGACATCCTCGCCAAAGTGCTTCACGCACCGGCAGGTGGTGGCCTGCACCTCTGCGGCATCCGGGGCAGCGCCGGTGAAATCGGGCTGAAGGCGAGCGGAGCAGATGACTACTTCGGTCTGATCTACATAGGTGACACCAGCAAGTTCAAGAAGCTCGTCGAGGAGGACGACTCGGGGATCACACTGGAGGAAGACGCGGTCACCGGCTCGCTGTTCGACGGCATCGGTGATCCGGACACGAGCATCGACGTTCTCATAGGCGCGAAGAAATTCATGGAGGGCTGGAATTCTTGGCGGGTCTCGAACATGGGCCTGCTCAATATCGGCCGCAAAGAGGGATCGGAGATCATCCAGCTCTTTGGACGCGGCGTGCGCCTCCGGGGCAAAGGATTCAGCCTCAAGAGGAGCGCGGCGTTGGACGGGAAGCACCCAGATCACGTGGGTCTGCTGGAGACGCTGAACATCTTCGCGGTACGCGCCAACTACATGTCCCAGTTCCGGGAGTACTTGGAGAAGGAAGGTGTCGAGACGGAAGACGACGTTGAGTTGCCTCTTGAAATCAAGCCGAACGAGGACTTCCTGGGCAAAGGACTGGTCGTGCCGCGTGTGCCGGAGGACCGGAGCTTCGCTGAAGAGGCGGACATCCTCTTGGAACCTGATCCGTCGGTGCGGGTGTGGGTGGACATGTCGCTCAAAGTGCAGGCACTGGAAAGCGGTGCCGACGGCGTGACGGCAGTCGCGGTGCGCGCCGGGCGGGATGTGACCATCCCCGCCGCAAGCCTTGAACTCGTGAATTGGGAGAAAGTCTATTTGGAGCTGCTCGAATACAAGGAACACAAGCGGCTCACCAACCTCGCCGTTCGGCCGGACACGCCCAGGATGATTGTGGCGACGTCCGAACCCGCGAGGCTCTACAGCCTCGTCGCGGACGAGTCTGTGGTCGCGCCGGGGTCGTTCGCTGATACCACACTTCTCCATGATGCAGTGGTCTCGATTGTCAGGAAGTACATGGACAAGTTCTACCGTGTCCGTCAGGAGCGGTGGGATTCGGAACACATGGTCTACACGAGTCTTGTCAGGGAGGATGCGAACTTCAGGAGTTACTCGGTCAAGATCTCCCGTGCTGAGGTGGAGTTGATTGCCGCGATTCAGAAGTTGATCGAGGAAGGCGACCGCATCTACCGGGAAGACACACGCGAGTTGCCCGGCATTCACTTCGACCGGCACTTGTACCAGCCACTTCTTGTCGAACGAGGCGACGAGATCAAGAGCGAACCGCCCGGGCTTAACGACAGCGAACGGCGATTCGTCGATGACCTGCGCATATATTGTCGTTCCGAGAAGGACAAGTCTCTAGCTAGCAAGGAAGTCTATCTGCTGCGGAACCTGAGCCGAGGCCGGGGAATCGGTTTCTTCGAGAAGAGGGGCTTCTACCCCGACTTCATCCTGTGGGTCAAGGACGATTCCGCACAGCGGATTGTGTTCGTCGAACCGCACGGGATGCTCCATGCAGAGGCGTACGTGCACGACGACAAGGCGCGCCTCCACGAATCGCTCCCCGAACTGGCCAAGGCGATGGGTGCGCGGACGAGGCTGGAGAACGTTGCACTGGACTCCTTCATCGTCTCGGCAACGTCCTATGAGGATCTTCGGGTGCGGTACGATGATGGCACTTGGGATCGGAAGCGCTTTGCGGAAGCGCACATCCTCTTTCCCGAGCGCACTGCGGAATATGATTACTTGGCGATGCTTGCGAACTCAGCCAAGGTCTAGTTGATGTCCCCGACTCCGGCGATGCGGGGCCTTTTCACAGAGGACACGTGGATGGTTGATAGTGCAGCGCGCGCCGATGAAGCGCCACAACATCTCAAACAGGTCTCGCGGATCAAGCACTTCATCCTGCAGAAGTACCTGCCCGCATGGGAACGCATCCTGGGCTCTCAGAACCGGCTGCTGTGTTACTTCGACTGCTATGCCGGTCCGGGGATATACGAGTTCCATGGCGAGATAGTGGACGGGTCGCCGATCATTGCGGTGCGGGCGGCCCAGGAGTACCTCACGAAGGCGAAGGGTCACCAGATGACCTTGATTCTCGTCGAGAAGAACGGCAAGCAGAGGGCATCGCTCGAAACGGAACTGAAGAAGATGCAGCCGTACCAGCAGGGGCTGCACATCCATGTGATGGCCGAAGACGTGACGGAATTTGTGCCGAAGCTCCTGGGTGAAGTGCCGAACCTCGCCCCGTCGTTCTTCATGGTCGATCCCTACGGACATCCGCTCACGGTTCCCATACTGAACAACATCTTGAAGCGCTCCCAGACCGAAGCGCTAATCAACTTCATGTACTACCGAATCAACATGGACGCCGGAAACCCCAGAGTGCAGCACCATCTCGACGAGATGTTTGGCAACGACGAGTGGCACACGCAGGCGTTCCTGAGAGAAGGCGGGTGGCGACGGGAGCGAGGCTTCCTCGAGTACTTCATGTCCAAGATCGATGCGCGCTACAAATTGCCATTCCGCATCCGGTTTGATGTCGAAGACGGCGTTGCGAGGACGCGCACGAAGTACTACCTTATTCACGCGTCGAACCATCCGAAGGCCGTGCTGCTCATGAAAGAAGTGATGTGGCCTCTCGGTGACGAGGAAGGGCTCTTCGATTTCAGCGGCGAGACGCACGGCATCCTCATTTCGAGTTCGCCGCGCGGGGAGGAGTTGAAGGAAGTCCTCCTGCGCGAGTACGAGGGAACGGAGAACGAGTTTGATTGGCTTCGGGAAGCGACGTGGGACCTTCCATTCATCGAGAAGCACTACCGAGCCGTGATCAAGCAACTGAAGAAAGACGGGCGAGCGACCATCACGCCGGTGTCGTCCAAGAAGACGGGGCTGAAGGGCAGAGACCGTGTCCGCTTTCTCCCGTCTAGAAGGAGATCGGCCGGATGAGCGAGAAATCGACCATCGAGTGGACGGACTCGACCTGGAACCCTGTGACAGGGTGCACGAAGGTCAGCCCGGGGTGCAAGCACTGCTATGCCGAGACCTTCGCTGAGCGGTGGCGGGGCGTTCCGGGTCATCCCTACGAGCAAGGCTTCGACCTTCGTCTCTGGCCTGAGCGTCTGGAGCTTCCCTTGACGTGGAAGAAGCCTCGGACGGTGTTCGTGAACAGCATGAGCGATCTGTTCCACGAGCAGGTCCCTCTCGAGTTCGTCCGGAGCGTGTTCCGCACGATGGAGGGTGCCTCGTGGCATACGTTTCAGATCCTCACCAAGCGATCGGAGAAGCTTGCCGAACTCGCTCCCAGACTAGCTTGGTCTCCCAACGTGTGGATGGGTGTGTCGGTTGAAACGGCTGACTACCTGTGGCGGGCAGATCACCTTCGGGAAGTGCCTGCTGCGGTCCGATTCCTATCGTTGGAACCGCTATTGGGGCCTTTGGGTATTCTCGATCTGTCCGACATCGACTGGGTCATCGTTGGCGGAGAAAGCGGGCCTCGAGCTCGGCCCATGGAGGCGGCCTGGGTAAGAGACATCAGCAAGCAGTGCCGCCGAGAGGGCGTTCCGTTCTTCTTCAAGCAGTGGGGGGGTACACAGAAGAAGAAGAACGGCCGGAGCCT
>JAUXGN010000027.1 GCA_030622115.1 Candidatus Eiseniibacteriota bacterium | reverse complement strand
CGTATCATGCCACCGCCGCCCTGTCATCGTGAGCCTGTGCTGCCACAGATCCTGCCGCGGGCGGCGATGGACGATCTTGGCAGCGGCCTATCGTCGTGCCGCCGCGTTGCGCAGCCGCTCCCATGGGATGCTCGCGTGGTTCCTCTGAACGAGGTCCGAGACCTGCACGCAGGAAGTCTAAGATCTGAACGCGCGTATCGGGCAGCTCGAAGCCGAGAAGCGAAGTCTGGATGGACAGTCTACCAGCACACTTCGGATGGACACGCAGAGGCCCCAATCTTGACAGACTGGGGCCTCTCGGTGCTGGCTCCTCGGGCAGGACTTGAACCTGCAACCCTCCGGTTAACAGCCGGATGCTCTACCATTGAGCTACCGAGGAGCGTATCCCAAGCACGGGCCGACTAAGCCAGCCCGTGGCTATCTCCAAACCTATATTCTAGCACGTTCAGTTGCCTTGTCAAACCGATTTGGGGCCTCAAATGCCGCCCTGCGGAACGGGTCGGACACCACCAGCTACCGCACGTCAACGAGCGTCCGGGCGTCGCCCAGGGCAAGCAAGTCCGCAATAGACAAGACCTCGACATCCAAGCCGTAGCGGACGACCATGTCCCTCAGCTGCATGACACATGCGGGACACTCGGTCACGACCACGTCCACTCCCGCCTCTCTGATTGCCTCGACCTTGTGCTCGCCGATCGCCGCCGCAAGGTCGTAGTGCGTCAGATTGAAGGACCCACCTCCCCCGCAGCAGCGGTCCGAATCCTGCATCTCCACGAACTCGACCCAGGGAAGCGAGCGGATGATCGTTCGCGGCTCCTCGGTGATCCCTTGCCCTCGCGAGAGGTGACAGGGCTCGTGGTAGGTTACGCGGACCAGACCAGAGCTTGTGCCCGTCCGGGTGGCGCTCCTCTCATTCGTGGCCACCGCGCCGACAACGAGCGCGTCATGCGAGGTAGTTGCACCGGCGTCCGCCCACCCCCGCAACGCAAGGAACTCGGTGAAATCGAACACGGGAATGCCGAATCCCCCATCGATCCCGAGTGTTTCTTCGTACTCCCGCTTGAGTGCAAGTCCTCCCGACGCGCATCCAGTCACAACCGCGTCGACTTCCGCCAGCCGGAAGGCTTCGATGTTCGTTCTTGCCAGCTCCCGGCCGGTCACGTAGTCCCCGGAGTTGAATGCCGGCGTGCCACAGCAACCCTGCCTCCGCGGAATGACCACATCCACACCACTCCGAGCCAGCGAGGCAATGATGGCCTTCCCCGTCTCGGGATAGATGAGATTCGTGGCGCAGCCAACGAAGTACCCTACGCGGCGAGCATCTCGGGCGATGCGTGTGCGATCGTCGGCGCGATCATCACTGGCAGAATGGCCATTGCCGCCACCCGACTTAGCGCGCGTGCCGGACTCTTCCAGTGTGCCGCCCGCCTGCTCATGAGCGGGAACCACGGCAGAGGGAACAACCTCTGCGGGAATAGCCTCCGGCACCGACCGGATGAGCGAGCGAGGTGCAAACTCCGGGAAGATCCGGTCTCTGTTCATTCCTACGATCGGCAGGAGCTTTCGGTAGACGCTGTTCTCGGGAAGACCGCGGAGGATGAACCGCTGCGTGAACGATGCGAACCTGCCGAACGGCGGTAGAAGCCATCCGCGTCTGAGAAGGAAGCGGAAGATGACGCGCTTCAGAAGAGGCAGGCGCCCCGCTTCGACAAGACCGCTCCGTGCAGCGAGAATGAGATCATCGACGCGAACGTCGTTCGGGCAGCTCGCGATGCATGCCTTACAGTTGAGACAGAGCTGGATCCTCTCGTCGAAGAGGTTCGTCAGGTCAAGCTCACCGTCGAGCACAGCCCTGATAAGGGCAACCTTGCCCCTGGCGACGGCTCCTTCAACTCCTATCTCAGCGAAGATGGGACATACGGAACGGCAGGTGCCGCACGCGCGGCATTTCGCGGCGAGGTCTCGCCTCAGTTCAAGTTCTCTTCCGGGTCCCATCGTACTCGGGCCTCCGAGATACTCCGCGCGAGCGCGCTAGATCCCAACGCCGATGGTCCTGATCGGCGGAAACACGCCCGTGGGATCGATCTCCTTCTTGAGGCGCAGTAGGAACTCCGACCAAGCTGTGTCGACCGCGCCCTCTGCCTCACGGGTCGAGGCCCCGTCCTCTCTTCGCATCGCTTCCAGCGGGGCGAAATCCCGTTCAAGCCTGCTCGTGACAGCGTCGTGGTTCGCCTCAGCCTCGAGCCTCAGCGTTGCTTCGGTCAACACGCCGAGCGTCTGCCAGGATCCAATGAAGAGCTGCTTGAGATCGTAGCCCGTCACGCACTTGACTGTCTTGGCTCCAGCGCGCATCTCTGTCCCATCGGGCAGAACCGCCTCGACCATGAGAATGTAACGGCGGACGGTGTTGCCGAGGCGTGTGTGGTTGCCGGGAGCCCGCTCGATGACATCTCCGAGCATCTCGTCTCCTCCGGCGAACTCCGCTGCCGGCCAGAAGAGACCTCGCTCTCCAAGGGATGACGCCAGCTCGCCGATGCGGACGCCGACCTCAACCGTCGCCATCAGATCCTCGGGAACCACGTCTTTCATGGCGTGCATGCGTTCGCGCGAGATGTGGATCGCGCCACCTCTCCCCGGATCGGATGCGTTCCCGATCGGAAGGCCGTCACCCGAGTCCGATGCCGTCTTGGCGGGGAGGTCGTCATCAAGAAGCCAATGGGGCGCCACTACGAGCCCGCGCTCCCCAGCCTCTCGCACGATAGCGGCGACGGCCTGCGTGCTTTCGGGCAGAGCCACGGCCCTGCCCGTTCTGTTCTCGATGTCTATTCCAAGTTCTCTGAGTCTCTCGCGCATCACCGCATCTTCACCATTCGCCCAACGGGCGTCATCGCGCTGGACCCGTCTTCTCCCCTCGCCTCGATAGTGAAGAGATAGACACCGTTGGCTACTGTGTCGCCATCTCTGTCCTTCCCATCCCACACCAGAGCGTTGTAGTTGAGATCGTTCGGCGCGTCTTCTAAGACCTCGATCAGACGCCCTCCGACCGTGTAGATCTTTACTTCGACCTCTGCACCACTCTGATTCAGAAGGTAGATGATGCTCGTCGTGCGATCGAACGGATTTGGGTGATTCGCGACATCCCTTATCAGGATCCTATTCCCCTCCGCCACGTGAAGCGTGAATGTCGTTCTCTGCCCGTTCACATCAGTTGCGGATATCCTGATGTCGTATGTCCAGTCGCGGATCTCCGTGTTGTAGGTCAGGCGATACCAGCGACTCTGCTGGGCTCCGGTGTCGGTGACGGACTCTACAAGATAGAGCTCCGGGTCTATCTCTCCAAGATCGCTCTCGACCACGGAGATCGTCGCAGGATTGATCTCAACCTCATCGATGATGTCGGCAACGATCTGAACCACTTCACCAGCGCTTGATTCCAGGTAGTCCCCGCTGACGTGCGGAACTCCGTCGACGGTAACCTGAAAGACCGGTGGAGACGCCTCAAAGTGAAGGAGAGGATCTCCCAAGAGCACGAAGCGCATTGCGGCGATACCCGACCCTCCCGAAGTCACGTACTCCACGGCAGCTTTTCCCAGAATTCCGCCCAACGACCACCTCGGCTCGAAATACTCCTCCGGCGGATCGGTCGGTGTCGGGTCGGCGAACATGGCCTCGAATATCTTCTTATTGTATCTGATGTTCGGGGTCAGGTACTCGAGCCCCGTGCTCGCAAACGAGGCGACAGCTCCCCGCCCCTCATCAAGAAACAGGAGCTGCTCCGCAAAGCAATCGTAACCCGTGTAGCCTTCGTAGCAATCGAAGAACCTGGCGATGCTGCAGGCGAAGCCGAAGAATATGAACGGCTTGTCGGTGTTCCCCATCGAATCGAAATCGTCGCCTTGGTGCTTGTCCACGAGCAGTCGTTCGTGAGTTAGAACATGCTTGTTCGCGTGTCCCTGGAAATTGACGACCAGCGCACTGGCCGTCAGCATCTCCAGCAGCGCAGGCGCAGCTTCGGATTCCACAAATACCATGCTGTTGTAGAAATCGTCCTCCGTGAGATCTCCGTGGAACGGATCCGTGTATCGCCTGAGCATGAACATGACGGTGTCCATCCCGGCGGGCGACGCAGCCACCGTCTCCGCCATCACGATCGATTCAGTTGTGAACTTGCCCTCGCTCGACTCCTTTTTCGTGTACTCGTTGAAGTCATCGCCGTACGACCAGGCATCATCTGCCACAAAGAGAATCCTGTTGCGCCAGTCTGCGCCGGCCGATGAGGCATTCTCGTAGGTGAGGATCCTGGAGACGAGGCTGCTCAGTTGTCCACTCGAGCCGACCGGGAGCCTTCCGATGTACATCTGAGGAAGGTAGGGTGTCTCATCAACGAACGTGACCATCCACTCATCACTGCCGATGAGCTCACTGCTGGCCGCAAGCGATGTGATGTACGTGGGCATGTAGTTAGGGGCACTCGTCGACGTGACCCCCCGGGCATCCTCGCTGGCATCCCCCACGAGCAGCGCGAACTGCGGTTGACGGGTCCACTTATAGAACGCGTACTTGAAGTAGTTCTTGAGGGCTTGCGGGTCGACGAGACCTCCGAAGAACTCGTCATATACGTCGTGGAGCAGGGCGTGAGTGACGACGTGACCCTCGGACTCGCGATGAGCGATCAGAGGCTCTACGCCTGATGAGAATCCCTCATAGGACACAACAATGAGATCGGCTTCCTGCTCAAAGAGATTCGCGGGCTCACGCCTCTCGACCCCCTCGGGCGTGCGGTAGCTCCCATTTTCCACAAGCTCATAGCGCGCAAGCTCGGCGACCTCATCCTGAAGAACAAGCGTGTAGCTGCCACCGGCATCGACGGTGTTCTCAGGAGAGAGCGTGAACACGACAGGATCCCAAGGGTCGGTGACGTCGAACAGGCGGATATCACTGCTCGACAACTCGGTCACCTCGAGCTGGATATCGCCGGTCTCCCCCCCGCTTGTGAACCCCAGGCGTCCCCCGTGTGCAACGTACCTGCGCCCGTATGTGATCTCGAACCAGTCGAGGTAAGCTGTTGACGGTCCAACAGTGCCTTGCGTTCGGAACGTGTTCTCTCCGTCGGTGAAATAGGTGGCCGGAACGGACGCTACATCGAAGATATGCTCCTCCATTGTCGCGGCGAGGCCATAGAACAGGTAGGCGCCAACCGAATGCTCTACAGAATTGCCGTCGATGATCGAGATCGTGACGTCGTGCCCGCTACTCGATATTCCCTGGTAGCGTGCACGTACTCGGGCATCCTCGGAGTAGTTCACATCGTAGATATGGAACGGAAGTTCGTGGTCGTCACCGGACGAGGAGTAGTCGGTCCACAGGCACAGGTCCACCACATCGCTTGCCGGAGCACGCGTGAAGAGAGCATCCTCCTCGAATCTTACCGTCTCGCTGAAGCTCGCAGGCGGCGTCAGTCCCGTCCAGTCGTGCCATGCAGTGCGCGTGCCCATGCGTTCGGCCAGCTCTTCACCCCAACCGAACCAGTAGATGTTCTCATCAGTGTAGCGGTCCTCATAGCCGACAGGCATGTGTTGCTGTTCGAAGCTCTGCGCGTAGAAGAGAAGATAATCCGAGCCGTCGAAAAATCCGTTCTCGTTCTCATCGAAGACGAGGATGGGCGTCGCGGTCTCAACAAACGGGTTCTCCGCATTCTCGTCGTAGGAACGCTGGTAGATCGCTATTTCATCCGTCCCCAGGGTTCCGGACAGTCCCTCCGCCGACAGATCGGAGAAGCTCAATCTGGTGATGCCGGAATCCATGATGGTCAGCTTATAGACCTCGTGATCCTGGCGCATCTCAGCACGCTTCCAGGTCCGCGCGGGTTCCGGACGAAGCCGCCACTCCCGTGCCCCCTCATAGTTGAGAACGGTGCCGGCGTAGAGCTGCTCCCACTCGGGTTCGTACGCGTGAACATCCGTCAGCCCAGCGGGACGGCCACGGCCGCTGAACTTCAACCGAACCGTGATGCTCCTGTGAAGAGTGAGCCGACCGGTCGAGGGTGAGTGCTGGAATGGATGAAGAAGAACCTGAATAACTCTCTGGTGCCTCAGCGTGGTATCGAACCCCTGGCTCGCTACGCCAGAAGGATGCGTCCGACCACCTCGATGGTAGTCCTGGTCGATCTCATAGTCCTCAACAGCGAAGGTGAAATCGTCTCGCTCCACGAATCGCCCGGTCGGCGCGGGCTCGATCTGGAGAACGCCAAGCTCCTCGCTCTCAAACGAGAGAACGTCGAGCGATACGTTGGCGCCGAAAGGAACACCAACCAGAATACCCCGCATGGGAAGAGCGGGAAGCCCCGGTTCGGTCGTGTGCTCGAGATCGCGTGCCATCACCCTGACAAACGTCTCGCCACCATGGACCACATCCTCAAAGGTGTAGTCGTTGGTGGCAAGTTCGATCACAATCTCCGTGTTGCTCTCCTCGAGAACCCGGACTTCGTTCGCACGGCCAGTGACCGTGATAAGCGTTGTGGCCAACAGGACTGCCAGGAACACAGCCGAGGAAACCGTCCGCGACATGCTGCGCACCCCCTCACCGTACCCGGCCCCTCGCGTCCAGATCGAAATCCGAGCTTTCGCTCGGGCTCCGCTAGTGCGTCACCTTCGCCAGATACTGTGGGAAGTTGAAGTCCGGGCTATTGTCTGAATCGTGGCAACCGATGCACGTTGCGACCGTTGTTCGGCCGTACGAACCGTCTCGACTGTGCTCCGCACCGAGACCGTGGCACGCCTCGCACTGAACGCCGCGAAGGTCCGCCGGAACCGTCACCGATCCGTCACCGGGGAGATCTCTCTGGCCGGTCGTGTGACAACTCAAGCACTCGGGATTCGTGGACTGAAGGCTCTTCTCGAGTGTCTCGAAGGCAGACGCGTGCGCGGTCGTCTGCCACTGGTCGTACTCGTCCTGGTGGCAACGCTTACACGACCCGTTGACACCAATGCAGTCTTCCTTGTAGCGCTCCGCAGCCGCGGCGTTTCTGGCCTCTCGCCTGAGCCGTCTCTCGGTAGCCTGATCCGCCACCCGCTGCTTCGACGCCGCTTCGACCATCAGCTTATGCTCCTTGAGCACCAAGGCCATCGCCGCGTCAGCGGGTACCTTGTTGTCCAGCACAACTGTCTTGCCCGAATACGACTTGTACGTGCCGTCCGCGTCGAAACCCAGCCGGTAGTCGCATATGGCCTGGCCCCTGTAGCCGGGCTGCATCATGAGTGTCTCTCCGACCTCATAGGGCTGCGCGGCGTGCGCATTGTGATTGCCTACGACCATGATGTCTATGCCCTCGACCTCGCCGGCGATGTCCTTCGAGCGAGTCAGGCCGGAGTGGCTCAGAACGACTACGAGATCGACCCGTCTCCTGATCTCCGGGATGTACTTTCTGAGAGCCTCCACAGGATCGCTTACCACAGCGCCATGGCTTTCTATATCATTGTCCGTTCTGATCTTGAAATCCGGGTTCAGAACACCCGTGATGCCAAACTTGACCCCACCCCTTTCAACGATCACATACGGCGGCACAAGCAGATCGCCGGTGGATTCGTCCAGCACATTCGCCGATACGGCCGTGAGTCCTGCCTCGGCGATGCGGTCGACATAGTATGCCGCACCCATGTATAGATCGAGCACTCCGATCGTCGTGGCATCGCAACCGGTCTGTGCCATACCGCGCAGGTTCACGTTGTCGACCATCACACGCTCGAAGCTCTTGCGCGAAAGCGAGCTGCCCCCGTCAAGAATCAGGTGGTACTGTGACTCGTTTGCAATCTGATTGATGTAGCCGGCCCTCCGGACCAGCCCGCCCTTCTGGCCACCGTGTCAGCCACAGGGCTCGATCTCGCCACGCGTGTCCGTAGTCGCAAGCACCGCGATCTCGAACGGCCCGCTTGGCGTCGCAGGCTTCTCCTGAACGGCGCAGCCTGCCGCCAAGACCATTAGAAGAAGCACAAGGAGCGGAATGCCGCGTTTGAACAACTCATCCTCCTCGTTCTCACCCCGCACGGTCCAAAGGACCGCGTGTAGCCCATCTCTTGCATAACTTTAGATTCTAGCATGGTCTACGTAGGGGTGCAAGTTCAAGCCCTCGGCCCATAGCGACGCTCCTACTCGATCGAGAGACACTCGCAGCCATTGTTCCTCACGGGCGCGCTCATCCCGATACCGCCGTCCGACGCCACACAGTACCTGGTCGTGCCGGACTCGCAGTTCACGATCCAGCGCGGGAACTGCGGATGGTCCAGAATCCTGACCACCCCCGGCTTCCCCAGATACCTGAGGTGCAGAACGCCTATGGCAACCGGACTCTCTCCCGTGCACGGAGCCGATGCCATTGTGATCCCATCCCTCCAATTCCCAACTCGCATCTCCCCAGGCAGAAGACTCTCGAACCACGGCCTTGCCGACACATCTGCGTCCACCGCGAGCCGGAAGGAGATAGTCCTCAGACCTCCAGGCAGATTCCCCGGGTTTATGCAGTCAACCATCACATAGGCGTCGACCTCGTCATTCACATCCGGGCTGATGGTGTGTACCCGATTGGGCGGATCGAAGTCGATGTACAGGCGTATGGGGGAACTGCTGTCTCCCTCAGCGGCGATCCACTCGATCGGAGCGTCATGACCCGACGCGGGGACCACTGCGAGAAGCAGCGATGCACAGCAAGCCAACACAATGGATCTTGTCATCAATCTGCGCTCCTTCCGGAATGCGAACCGCGGTGCGTGACCGCTCGCGCTACCTCCGCCGGCAATCTGACGAAGGTCACCTGCCGGTCCTTCAATGGGTGATTCGCCGGAGCACAATCATAGCCGTCCGCCAGCAGAAACGATAGCGCTTAGCAGCCGGGCCGACAAGAAGAACGGGTGGCGCCGGAAGCGCCACCCGTTGTCGTATATCAACCTCGCCTGCTGAGAAACCTACCTGTACATGGCCTTGATGTTACTCCAGGAGCTGTTCTCAACCGGACACCAAGGATCGCCCGGGAGCGGATCCTTGCAAACGCCACCATTGATCAGGACGCAGTAGTCATCGACCTGGTCGTTGCAGTCAACAACCCACCGCGGGAACTCGGGGTGATCGAGGATCATGATGTCGCCGGGCACGTTGAGATAAAAGTAGTGACCAACAGCAACGGCCAGCGGTGCAACCGTCATGCACTCGGTCGCGGCAAGCGTGATGCCGGTCTCGTACGCGCCAATTGCCAGGTTACCAGGCAGGAGGTTGTCGTAGGCAACCAGTGTCGACATGCCGGGTGTGTTCCCAATCATGAACGAAATGGTCGTGAAACCAACGAAGTTGTCAACCATGAAGAAAGCGTCGAACGCCGTGTACATCGCAGGATCGGCTCTGTGCACATAGCCACCGTCCGTGAAGTCCACGTACATCTGAATGCCAACATTGTCGCCGGCAAACGCCGGAATGGCTACTGCAAGCACGAGAGCAGCAACGAGCAAGCTCTTCAGTTGTGTTTCCTCCCGTCAACATGGACGTCAGGTACCCGATTCCTCTGTCGGCATGCCGGATACACTGACTCTCACCTCAACAACCGTCACGACCACATTTGCTGCCTGGTCTTCCGGCCCAAGGAGCGACGGGGCCGCCTACCAACGCTCAATCCATCTTTGCACTTCTCAATTGCACCAGTATTGTACCATATCAAGCCACGGCCTGCAATGACAATCCGTACAAGACGGATCCACGATACGCTCGTTCTGTACACAAAGAAGACGGGTGGCGCCGGAAGCGCCACCCGTTCTCTAACCACTATTTCGCGTGCTGAGAAATCTACCTGTACAGGGCCTTGATCGAACCCCAGGAGCCTTCCTCAACCGGAACGATGGGGCAGTCGCCCTCAAGCGGATCCTGGCAGACACCACCATTGATCAGGACGCAGTAGTAATCGACCTGGTCGTTGCAGTCAACAACCCACCGCGGGAACTCCGGGTGATCGAGGATCTGGATGTCGCCGGGCACGTTGAGATAGAAGTAGTGACCAACAGCAACGGCCAGAGGCACATCTATCATGCACTCGGTCGCGGCAAGCGTGATGCCGGTCTCGTACGCACCAATTGCCAGGTTACCTGGCAGGAGGTTGTCGTAGGCAACCAGTGTCGACATGCCGGGCGTGTTCCCAACCATGAATGAAATGGTCGTGAAGCCAACAAACGTGTCAACCATGAAGAAAGCATCGAACGCCGTGTACATCGCAGGATCGGCTCTGTGAACGTAGCCACCGTTCTCGAAGTCCACGTACATCTGAATAGCAGGGTTGTTGCCGGCGAACGCCGGAATAGCAACTACGAGAACCAGAGCAGCAACAAGCAAGCTCTTCATTTGTGTTTCCTCCCTCTGAGACATGAACGGCCAATCATCCGACTCCTCTGTCCGCATGCCGGATACACTGACCATTATCTCAACAAGTCTTGCGACCACCTTCCGCGCCGCCTAGTCTTCCGGCCCAGGGGGCGACGGGGCCGCTTGCCAACACTCAATCCACCTTTGCACTTCACTACCACACAACCATTGTATCATATCAAGCTACGGTCTGCAACCACAATTCCACCGTACTAGACGGACCTCCTAGGGGTCCTACGACACAAAAGGAGACGGGTGGCATGAATCCGCCACCCGTCCAATCCTCGGTAATCATACTGCATTGGGACTAGAACTACCTGTACAGAGCCTTGATACCGCCCCAGGAGCTGTTCTCGACCGGGCTGCCACAGTCGCCCTCGATCGGATCCTGGTGGACGCCACCATTGATCAGGACGCAGTAGTAATCGACCTGGTCGTTGCAGTCAACAACCCACCGCGGGAACTCGGGGTGGTCGAGGATCTGAATGTCGCCGGGCACGTTGAGATAGAAGTAGTGACCAACAGCAACGGCCAGCGGTGCAACCGTCATGCACTCGGTCGAGGCAAGCGTGATGCCGGTCTCGTACGCGCCAATTGCCAGGTTACCTGGCAGGAGGTTGTCGTAGGCAACCAGTGTCGACATGCCGGGCGTGTTCCCAACCATGAACGAAATGGTCGTGAAGCCAACAAACGTGTCAACCATGAAGAAAGCATCGAACGCCGTGTACATCGCAGGATCGGCTCTGTGAACGTAGCCACCGTCCTCGAAGTCCACGTACATCTGAATAGCAGGGTTGTCGCCGGCAAACGCCGGAACGGCGATCGCAACGACCAGCAAGAAAGCAAGAAGTGTACGCATTATTTGATCTCCTCCCAACAGAGGTGTCTTCGACAGCATCGCAGACAACCTCGGTCAGTCCATGATGATTAGCTCGGGCACCACCCCACTGATGCGGTACCACATTGATGGTGCGTTCTGGTTCCTGAGTCGGGAAATAGAACGAAAGCCTCAATGCATCCGCCCACCCATCACCTCACCCGTGCAAGATATTGCCCCTACCATCTACGACTAGTGCGCTCCAAAGTGAGCAGCGAACTTGCCGAAATCGACAGGACCGATGATTCCACCGCTCCAGTCAAAATCGCTTCGCTCGCGATACGGATCCACGCCAACATCGGTACCGAAATCAACAGCGAACTTACCGAAGTCGACAGGATTGACGTCGCCACTCAGAGTGTAGTCAACCGTGTTGCATGTGAGTGACACACCGTTCGTCAGAGCAACCGTGTAGATCTGCACGTCGATACCGATCGCCACGCCGTCAGTAAGACCAGAACCGCCGCCGCTTGCGAGCGGATGCGCGATGGCCTCGTTTGCGACGACCGAGAACTGGATTAGGCCGGTCGCATCCGTCTCGGGCGGAACGCTCTCACAAGTAATCGTCACGTCAGCACCACCGGTGATCGTGAAGAAGAAACTCGTGGAGGGAATCCCCTCGATCGCTGTCGCATCGGTTCTCTTAGCCTCGACCTGGAGCATCTCGAAACCCGGAGCATCTCCCTGCCAGCAAGTCATCAGACCAGAATTGGTCTGCACCGGCTGCAGAGTGATCTGCGAAAGATCGGGATCAGGGATGCCGGCACCGGCAACGCCGGCTACGGCGAGGATCAGGCAGCCAGCCAACACACCCGCCAGTATTCTTGACATTCTCTCTACCTCCTTTAGGACACGATTCGTGCTGGGATTGCACGCACTTCCGAGCCCTATATCTGGACCCAAAAAGATCGCCAACTTGGCGCTTCCGCCCTCCTTTCGGACTATAGTCCCCCCTTCGTTGATAACCTGTTCTGCCACCAATACTAATCATTGTAGATGTTAGCACAGCTTGGACTTCTTTGCAAGCACGAATTGCCAAGCGTCAGCCTGTTCACACTCTGGAAGCACCTCTAGACTTGTTTTCCGCTCGGTGTACGTGTTTTGACGCAATAGCACCCATTCTATTCACATACGGAGCAAGAACCAAGCCCGCAGGTGCGCCTTTGCACTGTCAGAAACCACCTTCAATCGGACTGCCACAGCATGGTGACAGCAGAATCGGGCACGCCACGGGGGGCGGGCCCGATTCATCAGATCATATTCATGCTATCACTTGATGCAGGCTCATGCAAGTCAAATAGTGGCCGATGTCTTGAACACCCTACCTGTACAGAGACTTGATCGCGCCCCAACTGGAGGACTCGACCGGCACGTCACCGTAGCACTCGGCCTCAACGACGACCGCGTCCATGGCAACTCCACCATTCTGCCAGACACAGTAGTAGTCGACTTCATCATTGCAGCTGACGACCCAACGCGGGAATTCGGGATGGTCCACTATCTTGATCTCTCCCGGCACGTTGAGATAGAAGTAGTGGCCGGTGGCAAAGAAGTAGAAGGGGCCTTGCACTGAGCTGTCAAGCTGAATGGTCGAAGCCAGCGTCACGCCGGTCTCGTACGCACCGATCGCCAGGTTGCCCGGCAGAAGATTGTCATAGGCAACCGGTGACGACATGCCGGGCGTGTTCTCGATCATGAACGAAATGGTCGTGAAGCAACCGTAGTCAAGAATGCCGAAATGCGCATCGAAGGCCGTGTACATGACCGGGTCCACGCGGGCCCCGTCCGCCAAGTTCTGGTAGGTCACCGAGCTTGTATCGGCGAACGTAACGAAGAACTTGCATTCCGGGTTCATACCAGCCACCGCCGGCGCTACGGTCAAGACGACAACCAGGAGCACTGCCACAATGTATCTCATCTTGCTTCCCTCCAGTCACACCGACCGTTCTCGGTCGGTTCACAAGTCCGAGAGTAGTATCCAGAATCTATCAATCTACTCTGCCTCACCTCCTAGTCCCCGAGCGATCAGCTCATTACCTCAGATTCCCGTGGGGGTGTCCGGATTCATAATCGTGCTGGTGGGCGAAACAGGACTCGAACCTGTGGCCCCCTGCGTGTAAGGCAGGTGCTCTAACCAACTGAGCTATTCGCCCTTTACTTGTCGCTACCTTCGGATCGATCACCGGGTCCTTCGCCGCCCGCCATGATGGCTACCGGAATCGCAACGCAGTAGCCGCCGACGAGCAGTACTGGAGCCAGGGTGAGCGACCCGCGCGAGAGCCACCAGAAGCCCATTGCGATCATGACGGTCGCAACACTGAAGATGGCCACGGTTCTCACGGTCACAGGACATTCCCTCCCGGTAGCAGCATCAGCTAAGAACGACACACGCGTTCGACCACGTGGTCGAACGACCCTGCCTGACGCTGCACGCTATCACTGCTCGGGGACAGCGTCAAGCGAAAATTGAGCTCGCTCCTCACGCTCGCGCGCGATCCGTTGTTTCGCTGCAGCATGTTCACGAAATGTGCGGGTGAAGGTGTGCGTACCATCTCCGTTGGCGACAAAGAAATAGTCATCGATTCCCTCCTGCGGGCGGAGAGCAGCGACGATCGATGCCGTCCCGGGGCTGCATATCGGCCCCGGTGGAAGACCCTTGTTGCGATAGGTGTTGTAGGGGGACTTGTCTCTCAGATCACTGTAGTAGAGCTTCCGGTGGTAGACGCCCTTCGCGTAGCGCACCGTGGGATCCGCCTCAAGTCTCCAGGAGTTTCTGAGACGATTGTGATACACGGCGGAGATCCTGCCTCGTTCGCTATTGAATACTGCCTCCGACTCGACTATGGAGGCAAGTGTGAGAATCTCATGCATCGTCATGGAGAGCGATTCTGCTCTGGATGAATAGCGCTCCATGACCCGCCTCGTCCCCCAGGTCATCATCTCGATCGCCTCGCCGACAGTCATGTCGAGTTCGACACGGTAGGTGTCCGGCATGAGATAGCCTTCGAGTGATGGCGCATGGAATCCGAGCCTGGCAACAGCGGTGGGATCGTGCACGAGCCTCACAAACTCCTCAGGATCCATGCCGACGGCCGCATCAAAGAGCCTCGCTATCTGCTCGGCCCGGAATCCCTCGGGAACCGTCACTGTTCGAACCGCCACCTCCCCACGACTCAGTGCCACGAGGACATCCATCTCGGAGAACCGCGGACCGAACTCATACGATCCAGCCTGGAGGCTCTCTTCGTGGCCAAGGATTCTCGCGGCCAGAACGAATCTGCGCGGCGCAACCGTGAGCCCCTCGCCCGCCAGCATCGCCGCTATGGTCCCGACACTCGCGCCTTCCGGGATCTCCACGACGACTCGGTGCTCGATCTCACGTGTCGACCTGAATGCGACAACGTGGCCAAGTGCATAAAGGAGAAAGGCACCGAGAACAACTACGAGAATGAACTCGCGGATGAACCATGCGCGGCTGCGCCGCGGCAGGCGTGGCTTGTCACCTCTGTATCGTTTGCGCATCGAGATAGCCCTGAAGGATTATTGACGCCGCGATCTGATCGACCCTGCCCTTCCTCCCCCGTTTCCGTTCCCCCTTCTCTTTCATAACACGTTCAGCCAACGCACTCGATAGACGTTCATCATAAAGCACCACACGGCATCGAGAGGCATCCTCCAGTTCCACCACCAGTTCTCGGGATCTAAGAGCGCGATGCCCGATGCTCCCATCCATGCGGATGGGATCGCCCACGACGATCGTGTCAGCACCGTGTTCGCTCGCGATCTCCGATATGCGCTTCGCAGCCGCGGAGTCGTCGAGCCCCTCGAGCGTCTCGAGTGACGACGCGAGGTATCTCCCCTCATCGCTGAGAGCGACCCCTATCCGTGCCTCTCCCGGGTCTATGCCGACCACGCGGCCGGTCTCACCCCCGGGGTAGCGGACAAGAGCAAGGAGATCCGCGAAGTCGCCGGGCATCGGTGTCGCGAGTTCGACGGGAGCTCCAGTCACGGGATGTGTGAATGCGATGCGGCACGCAAAGAGAGCCTGATGAGTCGCTTGCCCGTTCACCCTCTCTGCCTGACGACGGTAGTGTGGCGGGACGTCACCGAATGACGGGCGAACACCTCCGTAGTCCGCGTCTCCTATGACCGCACGATGGATGTGCGACATGTGAACCCGGATCTGATGCGTCCGGCCGGTCTTGAGATCGACTTCCAGGAACGCGGCGTAGGGGAACTGTTCGCGCACGCGCCATCCGGTCGTTGCCGCGCGACCGTCCGGCACGACACCCATCCGTTTCCTGTCTGATCGACGCCTCCCGATCGGAGCCTCGATCGTCCCCGCAGCTTCATCAAACACGCCCCAGACGAGCGCAAGGTAGGTCTTCCGTACCTCCCGAGCCTCGAACATGGCCGATAGCCTCCGATGTGCCTCGTTCGTCTTCGCCACGATAATGAGACCTGACGTGCCGCGGTCGAGACGGTGAACGATACCTGGGCGAAGGCTTCCTCCCAACGAGGACAGCTCGCCGCCGCGCCCGACGAGCGCGTTCACGAGTGTGCCGGAGTAGGAGCCGGGAGCGGGATGAACGACCATACCCGCGCACTTGTTGACGACAAGCAGGTGCTCGTCCTCATAGCAGATGTCTAGTGGGATATTCTCGGGCTTGGCGGAGAGATGGTCGAGTTCGGGGACGTCGGCCTCTATCCGATCTCCGGGGAAGACGATGTGCGACGGCTTCACTCTCTCGCCGTTCAGAGTCACGAGTCCGGATACTATGATCTCCTTCGCCCTCGTCCGTGACAGGTCCTTGGCGTGCACGCCAAGGTAGTGATCCAACCTGTCAGAAGGAGCGTCATCCGGAACGATCAGCGCAATCCGTCTCTTCATCAGCGCTCCCGGTTATCCTCCGGTGCTGATGCGGGGTGTGAATCCGCACGAAAGATGAGGTAGAAGGCGAGAATCGAAACGCCGACCGTTATCGCGCTGTCGGCGACATTGAAAGCCGGCCAGCGGACCGAACCGACGCCGATGTCAAGGAAGTCCACGACTGCGCCGACGCGAACGCGGTCGATCAGGTTACCTATCGCGCCTCCAAGAACAAGACCGAACGACATCCGTTCCCAAGACCGCATTCTTGCGATCTCGCGCCTCAGGACGATGATGGCAATTGAAGCCGCGGCTGAGACGATAATGAAGGCGACACGCCCGTCCTTGAAGAGCCCGAAGGCGGCTCCTGAATTCTGCGTCCTCGTGAGACGCACGATCGAGCCCAGGATGTCGATGGAAGACCCCATACGCATGGAGTGGACAACGATCGCCTTGACGATCTGATCGAGCACGACGATGACGCCGGCGATCAGGAACATGACCCACGTGCGCCCCGCCTGCCTGCCTGCCCCGTCCACTATGAGCCGCCCCCCCTCGTCGACGATCAGTGAACCCGTCTGACCTTCGGCGGATCTACTCGTCGTCGTGATTGAGGTCACCGTTCTCCTCAGCCTTCTTGCAATTGATACAGAGACGAGCGTGCGGAACAACCTCGAGCCGCGGCTTGTTTATCGCCTTTCCACACGCCATGCACTTGCCGTACGACCCATCGGTGACACGAGTCAGAGCCTCATCGATATGATAGAGCAAACGTCCCTCTGTTGACGCCATCTGGTAGGCCTGCTCACGCTCCTGTGCGTCGCTGGCTTGGTCGGCCATGTGAACCGAGTAGGCCGACAGATCACCCGCTGCCTTGCGCTGGGAGTCACTGAAGATCTTGTCTTCGAAGTACCCCAGCTCCTTCAGGAGCTTCATTCGCTCTTCGATGAGCCTATCCCGGAAGTGTGTGCTGTCCTTCTTGTTCAACTCATCACCTCCACCGTGCGAGCCCCAGGATCACGCCGACTGAGCTTTCTTCACTCGTTCGACTGCGATCCAAGCTTCCTCGCCGTTGACATCCCACTCCCGTCCGAGCTCGCCTGCTTCCCTTCCCTCGGTAAGACGCTCTGCCAAGGTCTCACCTGCTATCCTGGAAGCGAAGTGCTCCACTGCCTTTCTCAGACGCGGACCAGCCTCGTAGTAGACGTTGATCCTGTCCACCACTTCGAAGCCGGCCTCCTTCCTCATGAACTGTATCTTGTTGACCATCTCCCGCGCAAACCCCTCATCCTCGAGTTCAACCGTGAGCTCGAGGTCGAGCCCCACCGTCAGCGTGCCTTCCGTCTGCACGGCCAGTCCGGGCCGCGGTTCGGTCTCTATCTCCACATCGCCGGGCTCAACAACGACCGTCTCCTCGCCGAGTGCCACGCTGACATTCCCGCCTCCCGCAAGAACGCCGGCATCCTCCTCCGCGAGCGCCCGGATGACCTCAGCCACCTGGTTCACGTTCTTCCCATGCTTCGGTCCCAGAACCGGGAAGATCGGCGATGCCCTGAGCACGGCCAATGTGCCTACTTCCGCCCACTCCAGGCTCTTCACATTGAGCTCTGCCAGAATCAGCTCCTTGAGCTCCTCAGCGCCGGACCTGGATGCCTCGTGGACACCCGAGACGAGGATCTTGGAAAGCGGTTGCCGCACCTTGATGCCTGAGACATTCCTCGCGGCGCGCCCGAGAACAACAATAGATCTCGCGAGCCCCATATTGGCCTCAAGCCCCTCATCTATGACGCCATCGGACACGGATGGAAACACACTCAGATGCACGCTGTGCTCCGTGGCCTCAGCGCTTGCTCCTTCTCGGAGACTCCGGTAGATGGCTTCCGAGATGAGTGGAGCGAAGGGAGCCATTGTTTTCGCCGTCGTCAGGAGAACGTCGAATAGCGTCGCGAATGCCGCGCGCTTGTCCTCATCCATCTCTCCCTTCCAGAACCTCGCTCTGGAGAGTCGCACGTACCAGTTGGATACGTCCTCAAGTACGAAGTGCTGCAGCCTCCGGACGGCCCTCGTGATGTCGTAGTTTTCCATGGCGCGCGTGACTTCCGACACGGTCGAGTGAAGACGGGACATGATCCATCGGTCCGTCATCGGGCGCTCGGAGAGCGGGACGTCGTGCTCGACGGCATCGAATCCGTCGATGTTCGCATAGAGGGAGAAGAAGCCGTAGGTGTTGCGGAGCGTCCCTATCACCTTGCTCGCCGTCTCGGTCACACCGGTAGAATCGAATCGCGTCGGAATCCATGGCGGACTGGTCGCCATCAGGTACCATCTGAGAGCGTCGGCTCCATACTTCTCCATTATCTCCATCGAATCGACGATGTTGCCGACACGCTTGCTCATCTTCTTGCCGTTTTTGTCGAGCACCATGTCGTTCACGACACAGCGTTTGAAAGACGCAGTACCGGAGACGATCGTGGAGATCGCCAACAGCGAGTAGAACCAGCCTCTCGTTTGATCGACTCCCTCGGCGATGAAGTCAGCGGGGAAGTTCCTGTTGAATTCCTCCGCGTTCTCGAACGGCCAGTGCCACTGCGCGTACGGCATGCTGCCTGTGTCAAACCAGCAGTCGATCACCTCGGGTGTCCTGGTCATTGAGCCAGAGCACTTCAGACACTTGAGACGCACACTGTCGATCATCGGCTTGTGAAGATCGATCTCCGCTTCCGGTAGCTCCACGGCCCTCTCCTTGAGTTCCGCGATGCTGCCCATGGAGTCCATCGCTCCGCACTCGTCACAGATCCAGATGTTGAGAGGCGTGCCCCAGTACCTGTCGCGCGAGATGGCCCAGTCCACGTTGTTCTCAAGCCAGTTACCGAGACGGTTTAAGCCTATCTCCTTCGGGTGCCAGTTGATCGTGCGGTTGTTCTCTATCATCGCGTCCTTGAACTGTGTCGTCCTCAAGTACCACGAGTTCCGGGCGTAGTAGACGAGAGGGGAATCACACCGCCAGCAGAACGGATACGTGTGAACGACGGTGCTTCGCTTGTACATGAGTCCTCGCGCTTCAAGATCACTCATGATGAGAGGATCGGCATCCTTGATGAACATGCCCGCCCACGGCGTTATCTCATCAGTGAACTTCCCGGCGCCATCTACCGGCTGGAGGAACGGCAGAGCGTTCTCCTTCCCGGCACGACTGTCATCCTCACCGAATGCCGGAGCGATGTGCACGATGCCGGTCCCGTCATCAAGCGTGACGAAGTCGCCTGCGATCACGTAGTGGCCTCGTTCATCGAACGGGACGAAGCTAAAGAGCGGCTCGTACTCGGTCCCCAGGAGATCCGCACCCTTCTTCCTCTCCACGATATTCCATGTGGTACATTCGCCGGCGGATCCGTCGTCGTTGTCCCCTTCATCCCCACTGGAGCTGTTGCTGCCCAGCACCGTAGACAAGAGCGCCTCGGCGAGGATCAGTTTCTCCTCACCGTTATCAACCACAACATAGGTCTCGTCAGGCGCGACAGCGATGGCCACGTTTGAAATGAGCGTCCAGGGTGTGGTCGTCCAGATCAGGAACGAGGTCGCCTTCTCGCCCTTGATCTTCATCTTGATGAAGATCGAGGGGTCCTCCGTGTCCGCGTAGCCCTGTGCCACCTCGTGGCTCGACAGCGGTGTTCCGCACCGAGGACAATACGGGAGTATGTTGTGCCCCTGGTAGATGAGATCGCGATCCCACATCAGCTTCAGGATGTGCCAGATGGACTCGATGTAGTCGTTCGAGCACGTGATGTACGGATCGCTCAGGTCGACCCAGTACGCCATTCGTCCTGTGAGTTCTTCCCACTCTTCCTTGTAGGTGAATACACTCTTGTGGCACTGCTTCGCGAACTCGGCCACGCCGAGTTTCTCAATGTCTTCCTTGCTCTTGAGGTTGAGTTGCTTCTCCACCGCGATCTCCACGGGCAGACCGTGCGTGTCCCAACCGGCCTTTCGCTCGACCTGATAGCCGGACATTGTCTTGTAGCGACAGACTATGTCCTTGATGGTCCGGGCGAGCACGTGATGAACTCCCGGATGCCCGTTGGCGGTAGGAGGACCCTCGAAGAAGACGAAACGTTCGGCGCCCTCGCGAGCGCTCACACTTTGCTCAAACGTATGATCGCTGTCCCAGAACTCAAGCACCTCGTGCTCGATCTCTGGAGCCGTCATGCCTTTTGGAAATTCTCTGAACGCCATATGTGTCCCTTGCCCCCGGCGGTTCGTCCAGGATGACCCGGCACAACCGCGCGGGGCCTCTACATCTTCTCAATAAGCCTGAATACGAGCTGCGTCAGCTTTGGCTCGGTCGCTCGCGCGACCTTGAGAATCTCCTTGTGACTTGCCGGTTCCAGCGCGTCCGGAAGACATATGTCCGTAACGACGGCGAGCCCCACCACTCTCATCTTCCCGTGGATGGCGACGATGTTCTCGGCAACCATCGACATGCTCACGATATCTCCGCCGATCATACTGAGAAAGCGATACTCGGCCGCTGTCTCAAGACACGGACCGGCCACGCCGACAAACACACCCTTCTTGAGTGGGATCTGCTCCTCAAGAGCGATCTCCTCAGCGAGTTTGACGTATTCTCTGTCGTACGGCTGCGACATATCCGGGAAACGCGTCCCCAGCGAATCGTCGTTCGGGCCGATCAGTGGGTTGTCGCCCGTCAGGTTAATCTGGTCGACGATGGCGATGATGTCACCCTTCTCCTGAAGGGGATTCATGCCGCCACCCGCGCAGGTGAGAATCAGCTTCTTCGCTCCGAGCGCTCGCAGCACCCGGATCGGGAAGGTGACCTCTTGCATGGTGTAGCCCTCGTAGTAGTGAACACGGCCGTTCATCAGGGCGACACGCTTACGACCGATCTTGCCGAGTACGAGTTCGCCGGCGTGTCCTTCGACCCCCGACTTCGGGAAGTACGGGATCTTGTCGAACGGGATCACGGAATCAACGGTCATCAGATTGGTGAGCTTCCCGAGGCCGCTCCCAAGAACGACTGCCACCTGCGGTTTGATCTCGCTCTTCTTCCTTATGTAGCCAACGGCCTTCTCGATCTTCGCGGTGAGTGTAAGTTCCCGTGCCATGATGCTTCCTCCGATGTCTGGGTCTTCCGCTGAAATGCGGGGGCCTCTCGCTGTCGACTAGTGTTCTCAGTTCTCCTGCTTACTGGAGTCGAGCTGCCGCCTGGTAGAGCGTCGACACGACGAACATTCTGACGAGTCCGATCCCGAAGAAGACGACAAGAGGAGTGAAATCGATGCCCGACTGATACAGAAACGGAACCGCGCGGCGTATGCGGTAGAAGAGTGGTTCCGTTATGCTTCTCAGGAACATCACGGCGGGATGCGCCGATCGCGGCGCCACCCAGGAGATTATCACAGCCGCGAGCACACAGTACGAATAGACCCTGAGTACCATATTCAGGACCGCAGCGACCGCCTCCAGGAAATTACCGGCAACGAACACGCGTCTATCCTCGCTCTCCGAAAATGGCTCTTCCGACTCTCACGATCGTGGCGCCCTCTTCTATCGCCACCTCGAAGTCATTCGTCATGCCCATCGAGAGGTGATCCATGGCTATGCCGGGGATCACGCGTTCCTCGATCTCATCCCGGATTGCCCTGAGCATCCTGAAACAGGGTCTGACATCCTCGGGGTCCGGGAGGAAGGCCCCCACGGTCATAAGTCCCACCACCTTGAGCCCCGGCAGCGTGGACATATCATCGAGCGCTTGTATCACTTCGCTCGGATCGAATCCAAACTTCGACTCCTCACCGGAGGTGTTTACCTCAACGAGCACATCCGCCTCCACCCCGGCAGCGGTACAGCGAGTCGATATCTCCCTGGCAAGACGCACACTGTCGACCGACTCGATGATATCGAAGAGCTCAATCGCGGTCTTGACCTTGTTCGTCTGCAGGTGCCCCACGAGGTGCTTCTCGACCGGAGGCAGCTCCGGAAACTTGCGCGCTGCTTCCTGGATGCGGTTCTCGCCGACGCAGCTGATCCCGGCTTCAATGGCCTCCACGATGAGGGAAACCTCGACCGTCTTTGTGACGGCCACGAGCTTGATATCCCCGGGATCCTTGAGAACCCGATCCGCGGCTCGTTCGATGCGTTCCATCACATCACGAATGTTGTCGCGTACCGCCATGATTCCAGCCTTTTGAGCGACCCCGATCTCGAATCGTAGAACCGTATAGTATATTCGGCTTGTGACCGCCGGGCAACGCAAAACCGCCGCATCTCTCGTAAGCGACACGGCGGCAACACCCCAAACCGGGGCTTTATCCCCCCTACTAGCGCCCGGGCTCTGCCTCTCCCGGATCGAAACAGACCCTGCACCGAGCCTCATACGTTTCAGAGGCGCCAACGATCACGCGCTCATCGCTGCTGATGATCCTCTGCGTCCGGTTCGCGGGTCTGCCGCATTTCATACAGACCGCGAGCGTCTTCGTTATGTACTCCGCTACCGCGAGGAGCTGTGGAATCGGTTCGAACGGCCTTCCGAGGTAGTCCTGATCGAGGCCCGCGACGATGACTCGGATGCCCCTGTCCGCCAACTGCTCACAAACGGCAGGAAGTTCCGCTCCCATGAACTGGCCCTCGTCAACGCCGACGACATCCGTGGTCTCATCCACGTGATTGAGTATCTCGAGGGCTGTCTCCACCCGAATCGACTCAATCCGGCGATCGTCATGAGATACGATGTCGTCCTCATCATATCTATCGTCCATGGCGGGCTTGAACGTCACGACCTTCTGCTTGGCTATCTTCGCCCTCCTCAAGCGGCGAATGAGTTCTTCACTCTTGCCCGAGAACATGCTGCCGCAGATAACCTCGATCCAGCCCGTGTCGTGAAGATCTCTCATGTCATCCCCCAGGATACTCGAGCGCCTCTTCCTCGCCCCTCAGGACACGCAAACAGCCAAGCGCCAACGCTTCGAGTTCGTCCTCACCCGGTTCCACGATGATCTTGCCGATGAAACCGATACGAACGGCGAGTCGGTCCATGATGTACTCCGAGTTCGCAAGTCCCCCGGTCATGATCACGGCGTCGACCTTGCCCTCGAGCACCGTCGCCATGGCCCCGATCTCCTTGGCTATCTGGTAGATCATGGCGTCCATCACGAGTTCCGCCTCTTTGTCGCCCGCCTGGATTCTGTTCTCCACCTCGCGCGCATCGTTCGTGCCCAGATACGCGACAAGACCACCGCCACCCATGAGCCTTTTCTTCACCTCAGCCTTGGCAAAGTCACCCGAGAAACACATATCAACGAGTTTCATGATAGGAACGCTGCCTGCTCGCTCGGGCGTGAAGGGACCCGCCGAAATCGCGCCGCTGACGTCTGTCATCTTCCCCTGTCGAATCGCCACGACGCTCGTACCACCTCCCAGATGTGCGACGACAAGGTTGAGTTCGGAAAGCTCGCGCCTCATCTCACGCGCGACGCGTCTGGCCATCGCCTTGACGTTGAGAGCATGGGCTATGCTCAAGCGCGGAAGCTCGGGCACGCCTGAGAGTCGCGCCATGGGGTTCATCTCATCCACGACCACAGGGTCCACGACAAATGCAGGCACACCTGCCTCACGTGCAGTCTCATACGCCAGCACTGCGCCAAGATTCGACGCGTGCTCGCCGAGGTGACAGTTCTCCAGATCCTCGAGCATCGCATCGTTCACGGCATAGGTCCCACTCTTGATCGGCCGCATAAGGCCGCCTCTGCCCACTGTCCCGTCGAGTGAGTCAAGGGCTATCCCATGCTCAGAGAGAAACGCGAGTATCAGCGATTCCCTGTAGTCTCGCTGCTCCGAGATATGCTCGAACCGTGCGAGATCTTCCTTGCTGTGTCTGATCGTGTCCTCGAGGACACACTTCTCACCTTCGAAGATCGCCAGCTTGGTCGTCGTTGATCCGGGGTTCAGAACAAGGATTCTCTCGCTCGCTGACATGTCATCTCCTATCCATCGCCCAAATGGAGCGCGGCGGTCAATCTTTCTCGGCCGTCAATCCGGCAGTTCCTCGAAGCGGTATCTCCCGTCTTCCACCTCAACCACACGACCGACCGCTCCATCAGGATCGTGGTCGAGGATCACGATCCAGTCCTCACGTGCCGCCGCCTCCAGAAGCTGCATCTTTTGCTCAACCACATCCAGAGGGAAGAGATCCACACCGGCCACGTACGCGGCGCGAAAATGATGTCTGCTCGGTATGAGATCAGCCGGGTAGACGGCCGTTCCCGAAGGTGTCTCTGCGACGACCATGATGTGGCCGCGGCAGTGCCCACCTGTCAGGACAGTTGTCACTCCGTGGCCCAGGTCTCGTTCATCCCCGATGAGCTCGAGGACGCCGGCTTCCATGAGGGGCACGTAGTCGTCACGCCGGTACGCAGCGGCGCTCATGACGTTCGGTTCGAGACCGTCCTCCCACTCAAGTTCGTGCACGAGATACCGTGCGTTCGGAAACGTCGGGATCACATTGCCGCCCGCACACTTCGTCGCCCCTCCCGCGTGGTCGATGTGAAGGTGCGTCAGGACAACCGTATCTATCTCCTTGGGCTCAACTCCAACTGCCTTGAGCGCCGACTCCACGTCTCTGCCTTCCCCAAGTCCGAAGATCTTTCGCTCCTTCTTGCTTAGACGTGTCCCGAAACCGGTATCGATCAGGATCTTTGAATCGGGGGTAGTGATGAGGAGTGGCGTGACGGCGAGCTTGATCCTGTTCTCAGCGTCTGGCCTGAGAAGCCTGTCCCAGATGACACGAGGCACCACGCCGAACATCGCGCCCCCATCATACAGAAACGTCTCAGCATCGAGCACAGTCAGCGTGATGTCACCGAGGCGCACTTGAACCTCCCGAACGAAATCCCATCCCCCCTTCGCAGGGCAGTTGCTCGTGTCGCTAACAGCAACACCTGTCTACGATTGGCGCGGCCACGCCCGAACGGCCCAGCCGCTCCTGCACGGGTGAGAGTACCAATACGGATGCTATCACGCACATGCACGCCGGTCAAGGAACCGCCCGCCCCGGCGAAGTGGCTGCATCTTCGTCCAACTGAGAACAGGCTTGACGATGTAGTAGTCTGGTGGTAGTATTGGTTTGTACTGAACAAGCCTCGTCTCGGTCCGTCCAACACTCTCCTTGCGGACGCCGGAGCGGAGTTTACCTGAAGGGAGGTGGCCCTTCGAACCATAGCTAGAGATTGTTCTGCCGCTACGATTTTTCCCTCACAAGAGAAGGGACGGAAAACGATGAAGATACTAGCTATTGCTCTTCTCGTTCTGGCGCTTGCAGTTCCGGTCGCTGCTCGCGACATCGGCAACGCAACCGTCACGCTTCTTTCGCCGACCACCGTGAGCCCCGGCGGCACCTACATGTTTGTGTTCTTCGTTCAGAACGCATCACCGGACGCTGAGTGGATCACCAACGTTGAGATCCACTTCCCCTTCGGCGCGGGTACCTTCGCTAACCAGGCCACAATGGGCTACACCATGATCACCGACACACGGCCCAGTTGGTCGACGACCGTGACCCCCACCGTACCGACCGCCATCTGGGCCGACAACAATGGCGGCTACGGCGAGATCTACAGCACCGAGGGCACGGACGTATGGGTCGACGTAACTCTTCCCGCGGTGATGACGAGCACGCAGATTCAGTGGGAACTCTGGGGTGATCTCTATGGAGCCGACCCCCACTACGTGACCGGCTACATCGACGTCATCGTCACAGCGGTTGAGCAGCGGACCTGGAGTGCCATCAAGTCCCTGTATCGCTAGACTCGGCAGTTCGCCGGAACGTACAGTGAGAAGGCCCCAGCCGCTTGGCGGCTGGGGCCTTTTCCATGCTTGGTGGAGGCGGCGGGAATCGAACCCGCGTCCGAAAACGGCTCCACTCGGATCTCTACATGCTTGTCCCTTTGTTTGAATCTCACCCGTCCGGTCTCCAAAGGGCAGGATACCAGTCGGGCCAGTCGCTGTAGAATCTCGCTTCCTCACCCAGCAACACAGTTCGGAAGCCAGCTCGTGTGAGCGACGCCCCATCCCGACCCCACGAGCAAGACCGGGTGGGACGACGTCTGCCTTATTTAGCAGGCGTATGCCGGTGTGTAATCGGCAGTTGAAAAGTTCCCGCCTGTTTTACGAGGTAACGGGACCTCGGCATGCCACCCGGGCTTCTCTCGTCCCCGTCGAAGCCAGATCGCCCCCATCTTCGACTTTCAATGAGCGTGGCCTGATCAGGCCTCACTACTATCAATCTACCCATTCTCGGGCATCCTGTCAATGACCGCACCTGCTCCACACAGCTGTGGACACTGCCACCTGCCCGCACCGAGCGCGAGACCGCTACTTCTTAGCCTTGAACGGGAAGTCTTCCTCGTCCTCGTGGGCGATCGGCCCCTCGAATGCCGTCTCGATCTCAACCGGATCAGTGAGAGTGGGATCATATTCCACGATCGCCGTATTGCTCCGAGCGTATGTCGTGAGACTGACAATGCCCTCGACTCCGCTGATCATTCCTGCGAAGCCTCTTGACTTGCCGCGACACGTCAGTCCATCAACGGTGTACTCCACGCTCTTGACGACCGCAGGCCGCTCTTCGACGAACTCGACTTCAAGCGTAGGGACCCGGTATGCGCCGGTGGTAGCGAAGGCCACGAGTATGAGAAGAAGTACGGCTGCGGGGATGATGATGACTTTCTTCATGGGATACCTCGCCCCTCTACTTGCCGAACAGTGTGAGTTCGAGCGCCCCCTTCTCGGGGCACACCTCTACGCATTCCAGGCAGTTCGTGCAGTTGCGTGCGCTCACCTCATCCGCGGTCGCCACCGGGATTCCGTGGGGACACGCTTCATCGCAAATCCCGCAGTCAGTACAGAGGCCGGGATTGCGCCTGAGTCTCAGGAACCCCGCGCGACTCATGGGATCCATGACGGCACTGAGCGGACAGAGGTAGCGGCACCACACCATCGGAACGAAGAACGCGGCAACCAGCACACCGATGCCTATGAATATGCTGAACCAGAGAGTTTCATGACCCTGAAATCCGGTGAAGATGATGTAGAACGGATCGTAAGCCCTGAAGCCCAGATCACCCTGCCACACGGTCCAGGTGAGACCGAGCACGAGGACAAGGACAACGTACCTGAGATTGAGCAGAATGCGATCGACGGCAACCGGCGGACGGACGTAGCGACCGAAGACCTTGCGGCTGGCCTTCCCTATCCACTCCTGGACCGTCCCGAGCGGACAGACCCACGAGCAGAACGATTTCTTCGTTATGAGCGTCAGAGCCACAAGCGAAACGAAGAGCGCGACGTGAAGCTCATTCATGGCGCAGGTGTAGGTGTGGTAACGCAGAAGAGGATAGAGCGCCACGAGCCCCGCGAAAGGGCAGTACGTCTCGCAGGTTGACGTGGTCAGCCCCATGGCCCCCCGCACCAGAATGGCGACAACACCCGCCAGAAACAGCGCTTGAACGATCGTCCGCAGTACTCGCATTGATCCTCCGGTTGGAGGATGGCCGGAGCCATCTACCTGCTTGGTTCCTTGTCACCTACCAGCTCATCGTACCAGACCACCAATCTCTGCACAACAGCGCGGCGAACGCGAATCTACGCACAACGACGGACGTTGCCCACATCGCGTGTCACGCCTTCATTCCGGACCGATCCTGAGCCTCTGATCGACCAGGCGCCTCTTTCCTCGAGAGGTTGTCGCGATCTCATCAACGACCTCCGCCCTGAAGACAACGGCCGTCCCCACCTTCTTCTGGATCTCACTGACGTAGTCCTCGATATCCTCATCACGGTAGTCCGAGCGTGCGACGATGTAGATGGTCACCTCTCCGGCCACATCCTGATAGAACTGGACCTCCTGGACCGACACGGATGCTGTCGAGTGGATATTGATCGCGGCCATCGAGATGAGTTCTCCGTGCTTGCCCACGAGATACGATTGGTTCCAGCGGGAGACGATCCCCTTCACGGCGAGCCGGTACCCATTCGAGTGCATGGCTGGACTCACGAGCGTCCCCATGTCATCTGTGTCGTAGCGAATGAGCGGCATGCCCCTCGATATGAGACCGGTCGATACGATACGCCCACGCAGGCCAGGCATCTGTATCGAGACTCCTTCGTCGTCAACGAGTTCAGTGATTCCGTAGAGGGGTTCGAACTCGCACACGCCCTCCTCCGTCCTCGACTCCCCCGCGATCGCCACCTTCTCGCTCAGGCCATAGAAGGGAAGAATGCCCACGCCTGGAAACGCTTCCCTGCACAGGCATCTTTGATGGTCGAACATTGACTCGGATATGGGGAGCACACCGGTGAGGCTCTCAGGAGGGTCCCACCCTGTCGCTATGGCTCTGCTCGCCAGAATGGAGATGGCGGATGGGTAGCCGTGGATGAACCGGACGGAGAACTTCGTAATGAGTGAAAGATAGAGATCGAGCGTCTCGGGGGTCATGTGGAACGGCGATAACCGCAGTTCATTGAGAGCGGGATCAAACTCCCACGGCTGCGTGGCCGCGTCCCGAATCCAGACTCCTCTAAGGACCGCCCGCCTGTCACCAGGTCGGTAGCCGCCCTTCGACCAGATGTGATTGATGAATGCCCACTCCCGGGGTCCTCTGTCGCTGTCGAGATAGAACTCTGTGGGGATACCCGAGGTCCCACCCGTGGTGATCATGTCCAGGTTCTTGATGTCGGTCGTGACGAAGTCCTCGAGGTGTCCTCTCACATCCGACTTCTGGAGAATCGGCAGGCGCGCCAGATCTCCCTCATCGAAAGTCGCTGCATCGACGCCTCCCGGTGTCGCCGCAAACACGCGCGAGTAATGAGCGCTCGCACTGCACGAAGAGATGATCTCGCGGAGCGCATCCCGGCGATACTCGCGCACGAAATCAGGATCCCGGCTGCCGCGCTCGACAAGCTCAAGCGTGTCGAAGTAGCTCCGCCCCAGCCTGGCACGAAGCGGCACCAGGGTCAGCGAACGTCCCACCAGCCGTCTCACCCACCAAGGCGCACGGGAGTAATATCCTCTTGCCGCATCTACGAGCCGCATGGTGCTGGTTCCTCGTTCACAAGTGCCTCGATATCACCGACTACAGTGTCCCAGCAGTACTTCTCCCTCACGATCCCCCTGTAGTCCTTGCTCCTGTACGCATCTCTCTCCTGGATGAAGAAGTCGATCTTCTCCGAGATGTGTGTCGGGGCGGTTGACCTCGTCATGAGCTCCGGACACAGCGGCCCAACCACTTCGGGATTGGCCCCGGCTGGTGTGGCAATGACCGGGAGATTGCTGGACAGTGCTTCAATCGACACAATGCCAAACCCCTCGAGTTCCTCGGTCGGCAGCACAAACACATCGGCCGCCTGATAGTACTTCATCAATAGATCATCCGGAACGAATCCAAGCAGAGTGATAGCGTCGGACATATTTTTCTCTGCAATCATCCTGTCCAGCTTGTCATGCAGTGGCCCCTTGCCGGCAATGAACAGCCGCAACTTGCTCTTCCTGTTCTTCGATATGCTCATTCCCAATCCTTCGACGAGGTTCTCGAGCCCCATGCGAGAGACAAGCCGCCGGACTGTGAACAGGATGATTTCATCATCTTGAATTCCGAGCGCCCGTCGGGTCTCTTTCTTGTCTTCGCGCGGTGCATAGGCGTCCGCATCAATCCCGATCTTGCTTACAAAGACATCGATGTTCCTCGCCCACGGAAAGAAGCGCGCTATCGTTCTCTTAACATACTCACTCATCACGATCACGGTGTCTGCATTTCTGAGAGCGGCGGCCTCGCGGATATAGCTCACCGGCAGCTTGATCGGAAACGTCAGAAGCTCCTTCATGCTGTCGCGGGAGAAAGCGAGCGACGAGAGGATCTTCTTCACCGTGAACAGGTACTCGTACGTCACAACCGCATGGGCTGTATGAAGGATGTGGTGCTTGCGCCTCAACCGGCCATAGCGAAGCATGCACGACGCGTGGAGATTGACCACATCGAACTCCACGCTTTCGTCCACAGAATCGAAATCGGCCGTGACCCTCGATGCGACCGAGAGTCGCAGGGGTCCAGCTGTCCCCGAACGAACAAACGTGCGGTGGATCGTTATGCCGCCGGCTTCTTCGTGTTTCGGCAACGACGCATCAAGCGAGGTCGTGAATATGTGAACCTCGTGTCCCCTCTTCACGAGTGATCTCGCGAAGCGGTCCACATACACTTTTGTCCCGCCATCCTTCTCCGACAGGATCCTCGGGATGATTATCGCCCACTTCATGTGATTCACTCGCCCGTCTCCATGGATCCGACCCAGCCGAAGTGTGGTTGGAAGTCCAAGTGGGAAGCGTGTACAAGCTGCTCCAGGGAACCGCTCCAATCAGTCCTGTTTGAGTGCACCGTCACCGATTCCGGATCTGCCGCGGCGATGCGGTGAGGACCTCTGTCGAAGGCGCGACGAAGCATGGGAATACGTCTCCAGTCAAACCCCATGATCGCAGCCCCGGCAGCGTCGACGGCCGCCGGATCGAAACCTGCCAGAACGATCCCGCTCGTTATCTCGTCCCCGGCAACCGGCCCGTCCCCCTCCATACCTATGATGCCATCGATGACCGAGAAGTAGCGCTTGCGCTTGTCGGCCAGGCCGCCATCCGTGTCGGCATAGAGCAGAATCCGGTTCAGGTCAAGGGTCATGCGCCAACAGGTATCGTTGCCGTGCCAGTTGCCGCTGCGAACCACCTTGTCGGTGGTCCCGAAGAGCCGGTAGGCAAGTCCCTTGGTCCTACGGGAGAACGCCATGGCGAAGCGGTTCTGCTTGAGCAGCAACTTCTTGGCGCGAAGCACCAGTTGGTTCTCGAGCGCAGTCCTGGCGCCGCCGCCCGCGAACTGGTCGCCGCCATCCTCCGGCGAGCCGAGTATGTAGTGGGGCAGCCAGTTCTTCTTGCCGTTGATGCCAACCAGGTTCTTCATACTGAGAGTGACTCCCACCTTCTTGTGCGTCTTGAGCTTGGGCAAACAGATAAAGACATCGGCCTCGATCGCGGTCCGCGAGATCATGTACTCGTGAAGCCCACCCCTGTGATGGCGGTTCGTCTCGTCGATGTCGTAGAAGGCGCCGTAGTACTCAACGCCCCGATCGCCCAGCTCGGCGAAGTAGCTGTCCGATGCCAGGTCGCAGCGAGCGTTGCCCCGCGGATCCCCCTCGAGGTCCACGGTATCCACATAGATCCCGTCGCGATTGATTCGCCGCGCATCGCGTAGGTCCATGAAGATGAGTTCGATGCCGCAGCGATCCCGATAGAACGCCTGCAGCTCATCGACACCCAGCCGCTCGCGTATGCGGTCCATCGACGAGTCCTCCTGTGGACCATCGGCCAGGATGATGCGCCCCTCCCCCTCAAGGGCCAGAATCACGTAGTCGGCCACGGCGCGGATGATCGAGCCGTGGGTGATGAGACCGTGCCAGGCTCCGTTCTTCTCCTGACAATCGGCTATCAGGTTTGGCTTGAGCATCACCGTGTCGCCCGGGCGGACTACTTCGCCGAGCGGGTTCCACTGGGCCGTTCCGAAACGCTTGGCATCCAGCCCCATGAGTCGGAAGCACTCACGCACCCCGCGATAGCCGCCATTGGTCGGGTCCTGCTTGTCGTCAAAGCCGATCTCGGGGAAGGACTCGGGCGGATGAAAGGGAGCAACGTCGCTGTAGCGCGCCGCCTTGTCATGGAAGATACCTACTCGAGCGTTCATTGGGCCTTCCTTTCATTGCGAGCCAGGCAGCCCCGCCACACTTCGCCGAAGCGCTCGAAGATGCGGTCTCGCTCGTACTCCTCCGCTACCTTTCGCCGATTCGCCACTCCCATGCGTCTACGCAGAGCTGCATCATTCGCAAGTGTCAGAGTAGCCTTGAGCAATGCATCTGGATCAGCTATCGGAATCAGAAGCCCATTCACCCCGTTCTCGATGACCTCCGGGATCGCTCCTACCGGCGTGCCGACGACCGGCAGAGCCATCGCCATGGCCTCCAACATGGAATTCGGGAAACCCTCACCGTGGGAGGGAATGAGAAACATGTCCGCCCGGCGGTACTCAACATCAAGAGCAGCGCGATCGATAGTCCCGACCGGTTCGATGACGTCGTCTAGACCGAGTTCGATGATGCGCTGCCGTGTTTCCCCGTCGGTCGCGATGCATCGAATGCGGACATGTCCACGAAGCCTTGGCGCGATAGAGAGCACCTCCTCAATGCCCTTGCCGGCCGGCTCCGTGTTGCAGATGAAGATGGCGGTGACGGGACTTGCCGTCTCGTCCCGCTCCGGTGGCGGAGGAGGTGATGGCACGGCATTGGGGATGATCCGAAGCTTCGACGGATCAGTGAGCTTCGCGAAGTAGTCATGCGCGCGCTCTGACTGCACGATGACGGTGTCGGCCGTATCCAGTACACGCCTGATGAGTGATTGCGTGCGCGCCGAACTCCCCTCGTAGAAGGTGTTGAAGATCCCGCCGAAGCGGATAACCGCGGCGCGTCTGACGGCCCGCGTCATGGCCACGTAGAGCGACGCCTCCCAGAAGGCGAAGTAGTCGGAGGACTGAATCTGGGCGACCCGTGCCCCCGAGCGCAAGAGGACGATCGGATACGAGATGACGTGCCAAGCCGTAACGACGAGGCTTTTCACACCTCGGACGATTCCACCCTGAAGGAAGCCGGCGTAAGAGACCTGCCCCTTGTACGGGATCTTCCTCACCGGCCGGCTCGTCGTGTGACGCACGAACTCCCAATCCTCCCTCAGGGAGGAACCGATAAGGTTGAGCATGAAAGTGGTGACCCCCCCCGTCGTCGGGGGAAAGGGCCCAACCACTATTACTCGCGGCTTGTCGGCTATGGGGGACCTCCTAGGCACTCTGTCACCTGATCGTGAGTCTAAGGGAGGCTCTGTTGACTGTCAATACGGCCACCTGTGTCGGCGACCACAGCTACCTCGCCGTATCCTGAGTCATTCATGCAAGCGCGGGGCCGGAATGGTCCCCGGCCCCGCCTCGTTGGTACGCCCTGAAGGAATCGAACCTTCAACCTACTGATTAAGAGTCAGTTGCTCTGCCTAATTGAGCTAAGGGCGCGTTATGCCACATCTCTACCGTCTAGAACGGCAGGTCATCATCCTCGATCTTGGTGTTTGAGGCGGCGACGAATTCGGGTGTCTCGGAATCGCTCGCTCCGGCTCCACCCTG
>JAUXGN010000071.1 GCA_030622115.1 Candidatus Eiseniibacteriota bacterium | reverse complement strand
GAACTGGCGCGTTCGCTTGAGAGGGAACTCGACTACAACCTTGAAGCCGCTAACATGGAGCGGTTCGCGGCGCAGTTCGCAGGTGACAGTACCGTGTACGTTCCAACGGTCTACCGGGATTTGACGACGAAGCGCGTGCTTACCATGGAGCGCGTGCACGGCGTGAAGGCGAGCGAGATTGACCAACAGGAGGAGGACGGCCTCGATGGGCGGAAGATCGCCGGCCGGGGGTTCGACCAGATCATGCGGCAGATCTTCGTGTACGGTTTCTTCCACGGCGATCCGCACCCAGGCAACATCGTTGTTCTTCCGGACAACGTCATCTGCTATCTCGACTTCGGGATGATGGGCCGAGTGAGCCGCCAAGATCGAGAGTGTCTCGTCGACCTCCTTGCGGCCATTGGCCGCCGGAATGAGGCGAAGGCCGCGGCCGCTCTGCTTCGGATCGCGACCCCGCAGGGGAGCCTCGACTATCGGCTTCTAGAGAGAGAACTGGGCGAGATCACGGAGGACTATTCGTCCAGGGCGCTCAAGGAACTGGATTTCGCGAGCTTGTTGCAGCAGGGCATGCGGATGATCGTGCGACATCGCCTGCGCGTTCCCCCGGACCTGTATCTGATGGCGAAGGCTCTTGGTTCCACTGAGGGCCTGGGCAGAGCGCTTGATCCCGAGTTCAATGCGATCGAACATGCGATTCCCTTTGTTCGACGCATCCAGTTCAAGCGATTGGATCCAAAATCGATCACGAGGGACGTCCTGGATTCGGGAAGCGACTTCCTCAGGCTTCTCCGGGAGATCCCCGGGGAGGTCCGTGAGATCCTCACCCAGGCAAGGCAAGGCAGGGTGAAGTTCGAGTTCGAGCATCGAGGGCTCGAGCCGATGCTCTCCGCCTACGATCGTGTCAGCAACCGGATTGCGTTCTCGATCGTTCTCGCGTCTCTGGTTGTCGGCTCTGCGCTCGTCATCCTGTCCGGGGTGCCGCCTCTGTGGTGTGATATTCCCGTGATCGGCCTCGCCGGTTTTCTCGTTGCGGGCGTGATGGGCTTCTGGCTGCTCGTGTCGATCCTGCGCGGAGGGAAGATGTAGGAACCGCGTTGATGAGGCAGCCTTCCTCGTTCCGCGCCGGATCGGCCCTTTAGATACGGGCGTGGCTCAGTGCTGCTCGAGCACCCTGAGCACGTGTTCCCCCATATCACCTCGCATGCCTCTGAGCCAGATGAGCGTGCCGTCTTCTTCATCGAGCAGGATCGTGACGGGGAGATGGTCCTTCGGGGTCTTGATCCCGAAGACCAGCTCTGCGGTCTCCGCATCGATCGTCAGAACGTCCTGGTCCGGCGGATGATCCGCCAGGCCCGCGACCTGGATCGGGATGAACGCTACATCCAGTAGTTCCCAGTCAACCTCCCTGAGCGCCAGGAGGTGCCGGAACGACGATTCGTGGCCGGAGAGTGTGAGCACGAAGAGCCTCGTGCCCGCGGCGACATCGTCGAGGTCTCGTGTCCTTCCCTCCTGGAGCACATCAACCGATGCTTCCGGGTCCCACTTCTGTTGGATCAGGTCGGCCGAATCCCATTCCGCGAGAGGAATGCCGACGTCAAGATCGAACGCAAGCGAGTCGCCTGGTGTGACGACCACGCGGCGTGAGACAAACCGGGCCTCGCCTCGGGGGTTCCTGAGGCCGCCGAAGAGCCAGTACTCGTCTTCAGCCAGTGACCATTCGACGAGAGCATCACCCTCGGAAAGCTGTCCCAGATACCAGGTCTGGAAGTATCCCTCCCTGAATCGCGTCAGGCGAGTCTGTCTCCATGTTTCAACGTTTGTGAGCGGTGTTCCCTGATCGAAGTAGGTCACCGCGACGTATCCTTCCTCCGGGGCCGCCTCGAGGGATTCGCTGTCCGTGCCGCCCGCTGCTTCGATATCCTCACCGCCCGCGTCTTCGACATCCTCCTCGAAAGGCACGAGTTTCACCCAAGCGCCGTTCTCCCACGCTTCCGCGTAGTCGACGCCCCTCTCGGCTCTCGCCGGGATCCCGTGGCGGCGCAGAAGTCCGACGAGACAGGCGCGGGCGCTCGCGGGCGATGCATAGCCCGAGCGCCACGAATCCTCCGGAGTCGCCACAGCCCCGAGCCGCGCCGTATCGAGCTTCATCACGTGTCCGCGGAAGTCCTCGAGCAGGTCGACCGCGTCGGGCGCATCATCATTCCGTCCGAGCCATGGAAGCGCCGTCCACCAGTCCATCGTGCCCTCCTGGAAGTAGAGACGCGGAGAGAGCACGAACTCGGTCCAGAGGCTGTCGGGGACGTCAGGAGAGCTGATGCTCCTGACGCGCAGGGCCTCGCCGAGAATCTCGCCCAGGCCTTCGCGGTTCACCTCGTAGAAGTCCTTGAGGTCCATCTCGAGCAGGAGGTCGACCGCGATCTCCAGGGTATCTCCGTGAAGCGCGAGCACGGCGGACGTCCAATCTCCGGTGAGTGGACCGGCCAGTCTCATCTGCTCGTCGAGTTCGAAGGGCTCAGGGTGCTCTGAGAGGAACCCGATCCAGTCGGTCGATGGATGCGACCGTCGGCAGCGGTCGAGATCCTTCCGCGCGATGTCTCTCTGGTGACTGAGCCAGACGGGGTCGTCATCCTCAATGGGACACGAGCCGGCCCGGCTGTCCTTGGGCATCGGGTAGCGCAGCCAGATCGGTTCGTCCAGCACGGCGAAGCCCGGCGCCAGCTCGAGGGATGTTTCCTGTCCCGAGCGGATCGTCGCGAGGGCCGACCAGGGTTGACTGTCGATCTCCGCGGTAACGAGGTAGTCTCCGGGCCCGAGGAGAATCTCACTTCCGAGCGCCTGGCGAACGATGGGCACGGGTCCGCCCCAGTTGAATGTGTGGGCGTACGCGTCCGGCGGTTCTTCGTCCGATTCATCCGAGGGAGGTCCGTGGCCCTCAGGGAACGCAAGAACGAGCGTGCCGGGGTCGTTGTAGACGCCTATTGAGTTGAGCGTCGTGACGCCGTCGGCCTGGCGGTAGAGTGTCTCCGCGTATTCGTCCGGCACCGGCGCTTCCCCGTAGCCTGCGGAGAGCACCGCTCCGGTGCGACTTGCGACCCGCGTGAACCAGGCTTGATCGAGACACGCGGCGGGCTCGCACGATCCCAGGTAGCGCCAGCCCCCTTCCTTCCCCGTGTAGACCTCCGTCCAGGCGTGGTTGCCGTCACTGGTGCACCAGCACGGAGCCGAGCAGTACCGGGCAGGGATGCCGGCGCTTCGGAGTGCGCAGATGGTGAAGATCATCTCCTCTTCGCAGCGGCCGATGCCGCGTTCCATTGTTGTGAGAGGGCCTTGGTCGCGACGCGAGCTTGGCTTGTAGGTCACCCATTCCCTGGTGAATCGGTTGACCTCAAGCGCGGCGTCGGCAAGGTTCATGTCGGCGACCCGCGGCGCCACGAGGTCATGCAGCTTCGGTCTCCAGCGCTGAACGGGTTCCTGAGTGGCGCGGTGGGGGAGAACGTACGTGTGGAAGATGTATGGATCGATCTCGTCCTTCCAGGAAGCCTCGTGCCGGCTCACAATGGCGAGTTCCACGTTTTCGATGAGGATCTCCGCCGACAATCCCCCGAGATCGGAGGGCGGCAGCCAGGCCAGCAGGAACTCGAGAGCCTCCCTGTGTTCGGTGTCGGCCTCATCGAGATAGGCACTGAGTTCGTCCGTCTCGTAGTGCCGGGACAGGTTCATCTCGACTTTCTCCGCGACTTCCTCGTTCGGTGGCCATGTCCAGGCCGCTCCGGCTCCGCCTGCCGATGCCAGAAGCAGGGTGGCCACTATCACAGAGATCATCCTTCTCATCGTTTCCCTCCCGGACTCGGCTGTTTGCTGGCGTCGGCTGTTTGCTGTCGATTGAACGGCGCCGGTGAGTATCTCACGCCCGGCCGGTGATATCCAGATGGAAGGGAGGCGTCCGGAGAAAGCCGTTCTGATGGGGTCATTCAGCAGCATTGCTGTTGCCAACTGGTGAGACCTGTGGTATCCTGGATTCTAAGTATGCATCTCACATGGTACCTGATCCAGCATCGCTGGGAGGAGGCACGCGTGGAATTCGGGAGATCTGTGCGTTTTGTTGCGGCCGTTCTGGCCGTGATCTCAATCATGATGGTGACCACGGGTGCTCAGGCCCAGGACTGTCGCAACTATGAGAACTATCTTTGCTGGAAGCCCGGCGCCGAGCTGCCGGTGTTCGACTACTCATACAGGAATGACGTCGACGGGACATCGTCGCAGCTCTCGGTCGTGTATTACCATACAGGGTTCTTCCTCTTTGACATGGCTGCCGACCCCGAAGATCCCACGATCTACGGGCCTGTCTCCCCATACGGCGGCTTCACGAGTGTCGTGAAGGACGGCGACTACAACTGGGTCGCGGATGCCGACTCCGGTCTCGTCGTTATCAACGCTCTTGATTGGAACAGCATGTACGTGCAAGTGGTTGAGAACGTCCCCGCCTACGACATCGCCATGACTGATGATCTTATCCTCGTCGCGGGCAAGGAGGGCGGGTTCAGCACCTGCGCGCGTGACGTGGACAAGCCGACGCTGCAGTACACGATTGGTATGCCCGGGGACGCGATGGCGGTCTCGGCTGATCTGGGAATGAGGTACGCGTACGTAGCGTGCTGGGACGCCGGACTCTGCGTCGTCGATCTCGATACTACGCCTCCAAGCATCGTGGCAACGATGGACACACTCACCTATGCGCTGAGCACGTGTGTCGTGGACACGATTCTCTATCTCGGTGTTCAGAATTACGGGGCGATCGAGAAGATCAACATCAGCGACCCCCTGAATCCCGTGCATATGGAACGCAGCGAGGCGATCTACACGCCCCTGGGGATATCGTGGGTAGACGATCACCTCTACACCAGCAACTTCCACCTCACCATCCTTCTTGATCCGCCCAATGAGGAGCAAATGCAGGTCGTCGAGACGGTCAACCTTCAGGGGTATGGGACGGGTGGCGGGGTCATCGCGTTCGACGACTACTGCTACATTCCCACGAAGGGACGGGCGCCTGACTGGGATGGCGGGCTTGATATCATCAAGAAACCAACCCACAGTTTCCGCAATACGCACCACGTGTACGACGTTGCCACCAGCGCGGTCGACCTTGTCGCACGCGGCGACTACGCGTACGTGCTCGACTACTACGGAGGCGTCATCGTGGTCGACCTGACGGATGGTTCGGTCGTTGATGAGGACTGGTACGGCGGTATGGATTTGTACGCGATCGAGCTCTGGGGCGACTACCTGCTCGTGACCGAGGAGTACTACGGACTCGTCGTCTTCGAGATCGTCACCGATGACGACATCGAATATCTCTCGGATATCAGTCTTCCTGATGAAGACGGGCACCTCGATGTCGTCGCGCGCGGGCAGTATGCGTATGTTGCGGCCGAGAGGAAGGTGCAGATTGTTGATCTCTCTACGCCGTCCTCGCCGAGTTGGGCGGGGGAGATTGACGACTTCGGCTATAAGTACGTTCATGCTGTGGACGTCGCGGGCGACATTCTCTACGTCGCCGTCAAGAGCGACGATGGGTACCTTTCGGTGAGCGCGTACGACCTTGGTGACAACCCCGTCGTGCCGCAGCTCTTGAGTGTCGTCGAGATTGTTGGGTTGGACACGTACTCCGAGAACGTCAAGGCGGCCGGACACATGGTCTACCTCACCGGCCCGGCGGGTCTTCTCATCACGGATTTCTACGATCCTGAGAACCCCGTGGTCAAGAGCCTCCTCCGGTTTTCCTGTGACAACTCGGGTCTCTGTGTCTCAGGGGATTGGGTGTACGCGGGCAGCGCTGCGGACGGCGTGCGGGTCATCGATGCGTCCGACCCTGGAAACCCAGCGATCGTAGGGCACATCTCCACGCAGATGGCGGGGTCCGATGAAGCCTTCAACATGCTCGTGCACGGAGACGATGTGCTGTTCGTGGGTTGGGATTCGTATCTCTCGGCCGGTTTCCGCCAGTGCGACGACATCCTCGACGTACCCGAGTGGCCGGGTGACATCGCCCGCGCGACACTGTCGCAGAACTACCCCAATCCGTTCAACCCGACGACCATCATGTCCTACACGCTTGAGGCCGACGAGCACGTCACGCTAGACATCTACGATCCCGCCGGGCGATACGTCACAACACTCATCGATGGGACCCGGTCGGCCGGCAAGCACGTCACTGTCTGGGACGGGACGAAGAGCGACGGTCAGAAGGTTGCCGGCGGCGTGTATTTCGCCAGGCTCTCGTCCGAGGCAGGGGAGGCCGTGCGAAAGATGGTGTTGCTCAAATAGCGGCACGCGCTCTGAGAACAAGCAGTATCACCACAACCGACGTACAGCAAAGGCGGACAGGACTGTTCCCATGGCGGGTTCAGGTACTGTCCGCCTTCTTGTGTGTGAGCAGCGGTCACAGCGCGGCCACGGCATAGAGCGTAGCCTTCCTCGGGCCAAATCCCATTGCCGACGTATCTAGGTGCAGAACACCACTTTACACGTGCTGTATCAGGGTTCTTGACGCAGGCCGTGAGTCGTGCCATCTTCGCATTGTGTGTGATGCTTGGGCATGTAGGTGAACCTTGGACAAGGGGGCGGGAGATGCGCCGGCGATCTGCTACGCTGCTCGTTCTGGTTCTGTTCGTGGTCGTGCTTCCAGGTGCTACCTCGATTGCGGCCGTGAACCAGTACGTGGAGGACTTCGCGACAAGGACATACAGCGACACGCTCAACACGACCGCGGAATGGGACACGCTGGCCGGGGAGATCAGGCTCTTCGATTTCGAGCTCGCG
>JAUXGN010000006.1 GCA_030622115.1 Candidatus Eiseniibacteriota bacterium | reverse complement strand
GGCAAGCGTGTCAGCCGGGACGACGGCAAGCGTGTCAGCCGGGACGACGGCAAGCGTGTCAGCCGGGACGACGGCAAGCGTGTCAGCGGGGACGACGGCAAGCGTGTCAGCCGGCGCTGGAGAACCTGAATCGGCACGGACAGCGTCCTCGAACTGCATGAAGACCGCTAGAACAATGAACGTCAGAACCAGAAGACGCGCGGAGAAGACCAGTCCCGAACCGGGGGTGCGTCCCAGGGGCGATCCAGGTTCCGGCGTGCCCCTGGACCTTTCATCGTTCGATGGGGGCCGGGACATCTTGAGGGATTCGGGTATCATCTTGCTCCAGGCAGCAGCGGTTGAGCGTACGCGCACATCGGCAGGAGAACCCAGCCGACGGACCACAATCATATTGCGAGTCGTTACGAAATGGTAGTATATCTTGTTCTCGCAGTCAGCTGGTGAATCTTCTCCCTTTCATGATCGGTCCGGAGCGGAAAACGATATGAGCATCCTCGCGCGCTACGTGCTTCGCCAACATCTCGTCCCTGCATCTGCCGGACTTGCCATCTTCTATTTCGTTCTCTCAATGGATTTTCTGGTCGACTACCTGAACCTCTTCATTGCGAAGGGTGTGCCCGGTCTCTTCGTGCTGGAGGCCTTCGCTCTGAGTCTGGCATGGATGACTCTCCTCGCCGTGCCGATGGCCGTCATGGTAGCGGTCTTGACGGCGTTCGGCCGGCTCGCCGGAGATAACGAGATAGCCGCGGCCAAAGCCTCCGGTGTCAATGTCTTCTCGCTCATGCTACCTGTCCTGATTGCCTCCGTACTGATCGCATTCGGCCTGTTTGAGTTCGGCGACCGCCTGCTCCCGGCAGCCAACTATCGCCTCAAGGGTCTGCTCGTCGACATCCACCGTGTCAAGCCGCTTGCCGCGATCGAGCCGGGCGTCCTGACCGAGTTGCCCGGCGGCTACAGCATCTTTATCAATAGCATGGATTCCGAAACCTCTGAAGTGTTCTCGGTGAAGATACACCGCATTCCGGCTGACGGACCTCCCCAGACGATTGTCGCGGACAGCGGCGTGCTGAGTCTGGATGAAGCCAATGACGTTCTGCGGGTGGAACTCCTGAATGGCGAAATCCTGGAGCCGGATGCAGATGACCTGACGAGATTCAATCGTCTGCTATTCGACAGACATGTCATAAACATAGAACAGGGCGGAAGTTCCCTGATCAGAAGTGAGCGCAGCAGGCGTGGCGACCGGGAACTCTCGGTCAACGAACTTGCATCCCGAAGAGACGTTAACCGGGCTGAGACCACGACAAGAACCGACACTGTTCGTTCCCTCCTGTTGTCGCACACGGAGGACCTGCTCTCGATGAGCCGTGGAGAAACGCAGCTCTTGTCGCGCCACGACCTTCGCGAGCGGCGCTCAGAATTCCTCCGCAAGGTCCAGGGGGAGCTCAGAGGCATCACAGGCAGTTCGAAGAAGGCCCGGCGCCTGGACGTTGAGTTTCACAAGAAGCTGTCGATTCCCTTCTCCTGCATGATCTTCGTTCTACTCGGCGCCCCACTTGGTATCAGAAGCCGCCGGGGCGGGATCGGGATCGGAGCAGGGATAGGGCTTCTGGTCTTTCTCGTGTACTATCTATTCCTGATGGGTGGAGAGCAACTCGGAGACCGGGGCTACGTCAACGCAGCGCTCGCGATGTGGGCGCCGAATGTGTTCTTCGGAGCAATCGGACTCACGCTCACGCTGTCCACATGCCTCGAATGGCGTGCTCAGCGCGTCACGACGATCGTCGATTTCGTCGTCAGAGTACCGGTCGCGAAACGGAGCAACACAAAGTGAGAATACTCCGCGCCTACATCCTGCGCGCAGTTCTGAAGCCGCTGGTTCTCATCTTCGCGTCTTTCGTCGTTATCTTCGTCCTTGTGGATCTCTTCGATCACGCGCACACTTTCATCGACCACAGCGTTCCTTTCAGGATCATCTTCCTATACTACTTCTACTCGACCCCGCTCATCTTCGTTCTGACCGCGCCTGTCGCTGTGCTTCTCGCAACTCTCCTCTCCATTGGCGGCCTCGCTCGCTCAAATGAAGTGATCGCCATGAAGAGCGCCGGTCTCAGCACGAGGAGGATTCTCTCTCCGGTTCTCGGCCTGGCGTTCGTCATCAGCCTCGGAACGATGGTGATGGGAGAGACGGTTCTCCCACCTGCCACGCGACACCGGATCGCCATCGAAGATGAGCACATCAAGAGGAATGCGAGCGACCCGAGGATCCGCACGGACCTCATCTACATGAGACCGGATGGCAACATGCTGCTGACCAGACGTTACAACACGCGCCGTCAGACAATGGAGGGTGTTACGATCGAGGAGTTTGATGACGACTTGCGGCCCACGATGCGGATCGACGCCGAGTCCGCAAGATGGGATGACGATCACTGGGTTCTTTCATCCGGGAGGCTGCGGATGTTCACGCCGGACGGCGAAGAGACAACTCCGTTCGAGACATTCGTCCTCTCCTATTCGGAGCCCACCCCGGACGACCTCGTGCATCCCCCTCTGGAGCCTGAAGAGCGTGGATACTTCGAACTCAGGGATTACATCGCAAAGCTCGAAGCAACTGGAACCGATCCACGTGCGCTCAAGGTGGCACTGAATCTGAAGATAGCGTTCCCATTTGTCACGTTCATCATGACTCTAATGGCCGCTCCGTCAGCGATGGCGAGTCGCAAGAGCGGCTTTGCTCTTGCGTTCGCGCTTGCCCTTTCCACCTCATTCCTCTACTACGGCCTCATCCAGGTCGCCCAGGTTCTCGGTCGCCAAGGTGTCCTTCATCCACTAGTCGCTGCCTGGAGCGTGAACGTCCTGTTCGCGGCGATTGGATTGTGGATGACAACGCGAGCCCGAAGGTAGACGAGAAAGCAAATCGGGCAGCAATTGGATGCCTGCCCGATCAACCGTCGCTTGATGAGCTTCGAACCGGCTACGTGCCGAACTCCCACGAAGCCAGGTACTCCTTCTGCTCGTCGGTCAGCGTGTCGATCTCGGTTCCCATCGAAATCAGTTTGAGCCGCGAGACATCCGCGTCAATCTCAGCAGGTACTCGGTAAACGCCTGCCTCCAGCCTCTCATCCAACTTGGCCAGATATTCGCAGCACAGGGCCTGGTTCGCAAAACTCATGTCCATGACAGCCGCGGGGTGTCCCTCTGCCGCCGACAGGTTGACGAGGCGCCCCTCTCCGAGAAGATTGATGCGCTTACCCTTGATCATGTAGGTGTCGACAGAATCCCTCGGATGGCTTGTCTCGCTTGCCAGATCAGCGAGAGCTTCCTTGTCGATCTCGACGTCGAAGTGCCCTGAATTGGCGACCAGAACGCCATCCTTCATAGCCTCGAAGTGCCGGCCTGTCAGAACACGGATGTCGCCGGTCAGGGTGACGAAGATATCACCGAGCGGAGCCGCCTGATCCATCGGCATCACGCGGAAACCGTCCATCACGGCCTCGAGCGCCTTGAGTGGATCCACCTCGGTGATTACGACGTTGGCGCCCATCCCGCGCGCCCTGTTGGCCAGCCCGCGCCCGCACCATCCGTAGCCCGCCACAACGAATGTCGATCCCGCGATCAGCGCGTTTGTGGCTCGCAGAATGCCGTCAATCGTGCTCTGGCCAGTTCCGTATCTGTTGTCGAACATATGCTTCGTGTTGGCGTCATTCACCGCGATGACGGGAACCTGGAGCTTCCCGTCCTTCTCCATGGCCTTCAGGCGAATCACGCCTGTCGTCGTCTCCTCCATGCTTCCGATCAGATCGGGAATGAGATCAGCTCTCTCCTCGTGGATCGCAGATACAAGATCTGCGCCATCATCCAGCGTTATTCCCGGAGAGGCATCAAGGATCGCGCGGATATGACTATAGTACCTGTCATTGTCTTCACCGCGGACCGCGAAGACCGGCATCCCATGGTCCTTCACCAGATGGGCGGCAACATCATCCTGTGTGCTGAGCGGATTCGAAGCCGTCAGCCACACCTCCGCCCCACCCGCCGCCAGCGCAATCATCAGATTGGCGGTTTCGGTGGTAACGTGAAGGCACGCGCCCACGACGTGTCCCTCAAGCGGCCGCTCCTTCGCAAACCGGTCCCGAATGCTTCTGAGAACCGGCATCGTCTGTGCTGCCCACTCGGTTCTGTCTCGCCCCTTCCGGGCGAGGCCAACGTCAGTGATATCGTGCTGCATTTCTCCTCCCGAAGAGTTCTACCCTTGTTTCAACTGTTCGACCATGTCGAGTCGTTCCCATGTGAACTCAGGCTCGCTCCGACCGAAGTGCCCGTACGCTGCCGTCTTCTTGTAGATCGGTCTTCTCAGATCCAGACGCTCGATTATACCCCCGGGTGTCATATCGAAGTGCTTCACGAGGAGGTGATTGAGTTCCTCGTCATCTACAATGCCCGTGCCAAACGAGTCCACCATCACAGAGACAGGCTCCTTGACACCGATCGCGTAGGCCAGCTGGATTTCACAGCGCTCCGCAAGTCCCGCCGCCACGAGGTTCTTCGCCATGTGGCGCGCGGCGTACGAGGCAGAGCGATCCACCTTCGTCGGATCCTTGCCGGAGAAGCAGCCTCCCCCGTGACTTCCGACCCCGCCGTACGTATCCACGATGATCTTCCTGCCCGTGAGGCCACAGTCAGCGTGAGGTCCGCCCTTCACGAAGGCGCCCGTGGGGTTGACCCAGAGCTTGTACTCGGCGCCCTGGAGAAGCTCGGCAGGCAGGATGGGCTCAACAACCTTCGCCCGGATCACCTTCTTGAGTTCCACCACGTCGCAACCCTCGGTGTGCTGTGTCGCGACGACAACCGTATCGATGCGAACCGGACGGTCGTCCTCATACTCAACAGTCACCTGTGTCTTGCCGTCCGGACCCAGACAGTCGATCTCCCCGGCCTTTCGCACACTCGCCAGTCTACGCGCCAACTGGTGTGCCAGGTGGATCGGCATCGGCATGTAGTCCTCGGTCTCGGTCGTCGCGTACCCGAACATCATCCCCTGATCGCCGGCCCCGCCAGTGTTAACTCCCTGCGCGATGTCGCTCGACTGCTTGTCTATCGCCGTCACGACAGCGCACGTCTCGGCGTCGAAACCGTACTTGGCATCCGTGTATCCTATCTCCCGTATCGTCTCTCTGATGATCGCCGGCATGTCCGCCCACGCCACTGTGTCTATCTCACCAGAGACAAACGCCAGCCCCGTTGTCACGAGCGTCTCGCACGCAACGCGCCCCACCGGATCATCTCGGAGGATTGCGTCAAGGATCGCGTCCGATATCTGATCGGCGACCTTGTCGGGATGCCCCTCCGTGACCGACTCCGATGTAAACAAATGTCTCTTCACGCTATCCTCCATATCAGGTTGGTTTTCGTCCCTACCGGCTTCGGGCCGGTGGCTCATCTTCTAGGAACCAATGTCTATCTCGGATGATTCACCAACGTTCAGTCTCCTGTAGTCCCCCTTGACCACGGCGCCTTCACCAATCAGCGACTCCTTGAGCAAACTCTTCTCGACGAGGGCGTTTGCGTTCAGGATGCTGTCGCGAATGATCGATTCCCGGAGGATCACTCCCGCAGCTACGGAAACATACGGACCAATGACTGAGTGTTCTATCACTGCACTCTCGTCCACAGACACCGGCTGAATGAGTATCGACCCCTCTCGCTCCGCCCCGTTCCCCCCGGAACGCTGAAGCAGAAACCTGTTGGTCTCCAGAAGTGTGTCCGGCCGGCCGCAGTCGTACCAACCCTCGACCAGGAATGTTCCCATCTCCTCTCCCCGCTCGAGCATCATCTTGAGGGCGTCCGTAAGCTGGTACTCTCCCTTTGTCTTCTGGCCAGCGCTCACGATCTCCGTGAGGCACTGCATGAGAAGAGGCGTGTTCGCGATGTAGTAGAGACCCACGATGGCCAGATTGCTGCGCGGCGCGTCGGGCTTCTCGACCAGACTCGTCACTGTCTCACCGTCGACTTCGACTACGCCGAAGATGCTCGGGTTGTCGACCTCCTTCACTCCGATGAGGGTGCGATCCCCACCAAGCAGGGCCGAGAAATCGGCGGTCACGATTGTATCACCCAGGATTATCAGACTCGGTTCGTCGTCCGTACAATCGCGCGTCATATAGATGGCGTGGCCCAGACCTTTTCGTTCCTCCTGATGCACGTAGCTTGCCTTAAGCTCCGGGTAGGCGTCGGACACGTACTCCCGGATCCGCTCACCCATGTAGCCCGTTACAAGCACGACCTCAGTCACCCCGATTCGGAGAACCTCATCCAGAATGTGCCCCAGAATGGGCTTGCCGGCCACTTGCACCAGCGCCTTTGGCACTGTGTGAGTGTGGGGCCGCAGTCTCGTACCGATCCCGGCGGCTGGGATGATCGCCCTCATGTAGGCTCCTTTCGTACGCACTCGCCCGGAACACCACGTCCGGCGGAGTGGCATGTCGTTGGCTAGCCGTCGGCGAGCCTGGCCTTCAGCTTGTCTATCGGACGAACGGGCGTCGGATCGGCTCCCGTCAGAAGAGCCAGGTATAAGCTCGCGAAATCGCCGAGGACGACCAGCGAGAGCAGTCTGGCCAATCGTGACGCTCCCCTGCTCTCCACAGAACGAACCCGAGCCCCGCTTGAGGCAACAGACTCCGCTGTGATCTCGATCCTCTTCGCCACTCGGATGTGATCCTCGCTGTCGCGCAGGAATACCACCCGCGCCATCTCCGTCAGTGGGTTGTGGGCGCTCCAGCCAACGATCTCATTGTGGTTCATCTCCGGCAGTTCGTTCCTGTGAGCCACGAGCTTGGAGTTCTCCGAAAACTGCCCACACCACCTCGTCGCGACCACCGACACCCATGGAACTGATCCGTACACGACGGGTACGTACCCGTGGAGCCACTCCGCAAGATCCTTCGCCGGATTGGCATCCGAGCGTCTGGCCGCTCCGTACTCCTCGGCCAACTCTGCGGTCAGTTTGATCCCCTCATCAATCTCCGGGGTCGCGTCAGGCGCCAGACCCAGTCTCCCCAGTATCTTCAGAAGCGGCACCAGGCTCAAGCCAAGCGCCGCCCTCGGAGGAAACCCCGGCGGAATGGTTATGACGTCGTGCCCCGCCTTTTCAGCCCTGCGAGCAAGTTCCCCGCCTGTGGTGAAGCAGATAGGTTTCGCGCCCCTCGATACGGCCTCCGAATAGCCCGCGAGGGTCTCCTCGGTGTTACCCGAGTAGCTCGATGTGATCACGAGCGTATCCGGACCTACATACGCCGGAAGCTGGTAGTTCCTGACCACCTGCATCGGCACGCGGACCCTATCGTAGAGATACCCTTGAGCGAATTCCCCCCCGATGGCTGAGCCACCCATGCCAAGCACAACCACACATGAGATTCCACTGCTGCTCCGTGAGATGGCACAATCCTCACCGATTCCAGCAGCCACCCCCAGCTGACTCGAAAAGCCCTCCAGATGGCCCAGCATCCCTCCTGGGTCACCGGCAACAATCGCCTCTGCATCATTGAGCAAACTCATGCAATCATCTCCGTTGCGCTTATCTCAGGGTATGACTTCTTGAAGATCTGCTCAAGATGACGTCTCACCTCCGACCCGGTCGCCATCTCGAGTGCCTTTGCGACAGTCTTCCTGGCAGATCTGTAGCTAGCAGAACGGATGATGCTCTTGACCTCGGGAAGCACCAGGGGACTTGTCGATAATTCGTCCAGCCCAAGGCCGATCAACAGCAACACCGCAAGTGGATCTCCCGCCATCTCCCCACATATCCCCACCCGGATCTTCTGTTTCCTCGCAGCATGGACAGCGTCGCGAATCAGCGTAAGGACTGCCGGGTGATACTGGTCGTAGAGATACGCGACACGGTCATTTCCTCGATCCACCGCGAGAGTATACTGAATCAGATCATTCGAACCGATGCTGAAGAAATCCACCTCTCTGGCAAACAGCTCGGCCAGAACGACCGCAGCCGGTGTTTCTATCATTATGCCTATCTCGATAGGATCAGCGAACTTTTTCCCCTCAGCGGTCAGCTGCTGACGCGCCGCTTCCAGCACCTGTTTGGCGTCCCTCACTTCATTCAAGGATGACACCATCGGGAACATGATGCGAGCCTTGCCGTGTGCACTCGCGCGGAGAATCGCCTTGAGTTGCCGGATGAAGATGTTTGGCTGCCCAAGGGAGTAGCGGATTCCTCTGTATCCGAGATAGGGATTCGCCTCACGCTGGTGCTCGCCCCCGGCGATGAACTTGTCGCCGCCCACGTCAAGCGTCCTGATCACCACGGCCCCCGGAGCCATCGTCTCGACGGCCCGCCGGTATGCCTCGTATTGTTCGTCCTCTGATGGTACGTCGTCTCTCGCAATGAACAGGTACTCCGTCCTGAAAAGTCCGATCCCCTCCGCTCCGTGCGCCTTGGCGGAATCCACTTCCTCGGCAAGCTCGATGTTCGCCCCCAGTTCGAACCTGCGCCCATCGCGCGTCACTGCCGGGTAATCTTTGACAAGCAGAAGCTGTCGTTCGAACTCCCGGTATTCTGTCTGCCTCTCAAGGTAGTATTCGAGTACGGCGTCATCAAAATCGTGCACCAGCATCCCCGTGATGCCATCGACTATGACCATCTGTCCCTGATCGACTGCATTCGTCACCGAGTGCGTCCCCACAACGGCAGGTATCTCAAGCGACCTGGCCATGATCGATGCGTGCGACGTGCGTCCTCCTACCTCTGTAACGAAACCCTTCACACGCTCTCGGCGCATCGATGCCGTGACCGTGGCCGGGAGATCGTGCGCAATGATGATGACCTCCTCGTCCAGGTCATCCAGGCACCCGTCCTTGTGCCCAAGCAGGTGCATCAGAAGTCTGCGCTCGATGTCCTTGATGTCGTAGATCCGCTCCCGGAGATACTCATCCTCTGTGCGCCCCATCACCTTGATGATCTGCCCCATGGTCTCCGTCAGGGCGAGCGAGGCTCTGCAGCTGTTCTCGCGGATTCGCTTCAGCGTCCCATCGATGATCATGGAGTCATCCAGCATCATGAGATGAGCGTCGAACATCCTCGCGTGGTTCTCACCCAGCTCATCTTCGAGCTTCGCGCGCAACCGCACGAGGAGTCCACGGGTGTCCGCCACCGCCGCCATGAAACGTCCTGCTTCGCGCTCAACGTTCTCCCGAGAGATCGTCTCGTGCGACACGTGAGGACGCTCGGTGTCCATGATGAAGGCCTTGCCGATGACAATTCCAGGAGAAGCCGGAATGCCTTCGATCATCTTCGCCTTGCCTATTTTCGACAGATCAAGCAGCAAATGCTATTCCTCACCAGAGTCCGTCTCGAGAAACCCGGCGAGCGTCGCCATCGCCTCTTCCTCATCCGACCCCTCAATAGTGATGATGATGGAGCTGCCATGCTCGGCGGCGAGCATCATGACACCCATGATGCTCTTCCCATCAACAGTCAGATCGTCCTTGCTCAACTTGACGTCAGCCCTGAAGCGAGCGGCCAGCTTCACGAGTTCCGCCGCAGGGCGAGCATGGAGACCCACACGATTCGCTATTGTCACCGTTCTTTCGATCACTCTACCCCCCGTTTCCACCCAAGACCACCAGGACAATCCACGCCAATCCACCCACCAGCCCGACCACGGTTGTGGAAACCCTGAGTCGCGCGGCAATGAGGGCCAGAACCAGAAGAAGCCCCGCTCCAGCGAGTGTGAGAGACCCCACGGCACCGGCGCAGATCACGGCCTGCGCCAGAACCACACCCGCTGTGAAGGCTGCAAGCCCCCGAGCAACGGCTACCAGCCTCTTGAAACCCGGCCCCGTCACTTCCCTCGCTCCGGCGGCGCCGAGCCTCCATCCCACCCAAATGCCCCTGCCCCTGAGGTAGAGATGAGGAACATTGTATGCCACAAGCAAGGCCAGAGGAGCTTGCCATACGCTCCAGGAACCGCCATACAGAGCGCACATTGCGACCAACGCGGCGATCAGGCCGGCCGCAGGACGAACCGCCCCCCACATGAGTGAATCCCCCGCCATGCCCAGAGGCCCACCCATGGTCAACTTGATGTCATCCAACTCCAGCGCCCCCCGCCCCGTCATCTCCGCCCTCGCCACGGCCCCGATCACATATGACGCCATGGTCGGATTCGTATTGAAGAAGCCCATGTGCCTGATCATGAACTCCTGTCTTTCCGATTTCGACAGGGAACGTGCGAGAGGCATCAGAGCAAAGCAGAGACCCACATTCTGCATACCGCGTGGGTTCCACACGGATTGCAGAAAAAACGACCGCGCGAACATGGAGAGGCGAAGAACGAACCCGTTCTGCCTTGATCCCTCGATCGTCACGGTCTTCCTCCCTCAGTTGCCACACTCTACCTTACTGCCACCATCAGAACGCCCACCAGAACCCCCGCTCCCAGAAGTACGCGTTCGAACCGACCGCGAGCGATCACAAGCATGGTTCCCGCCGCCACAGGTGCAGCCCAAGCGAGCGCTGGAAATTCACGGACCACAACTCCGCCAAAGACGCCGGCCAGAAGCGGAACCGTGATCACGAGAACAGCGAGAGACAGAAGTGTCGCCGACATGAATCTGAATCCGAGCGCCTGGAGGATGGCGCGACGCACACCCCCAAGATCGCCTCTCTCGACGGACGATAGCGCCTTCTCGGCCAGGCGGATGTTCTGTCTCCGCAGTCTCACTGTCACGACGCGCCCAACGGTCGCGACTCCCAGAGCCACGAAAAGACCCGAAGAGACTGCCCACCCAGCGGCCGTTCCCCGCGAGATGAGAAGCACTGCAAGCCCGGCCCCAACCACCGCCGCCACCCCCGTGTCCGGGAACTGCGCGCCTCCAACCGGAAGAGCCCACACCCATACGAGCTGCAGGGCAGTTCCGATCAGAAGCCCTGTCTCCGGATGCCCCAGGATCAACCCTGCGCAGGTTCCCGCCACGAGCGGCTGTGAGAACATCATCTGGAGCGCTGCCGTCGTATCAAGTGCAACTGCGCCGGCCAGAATCGACAGAAGAATGATGGCCATAGGTTCCGTCAACATCACTCCTCTTCCAGAGCTGCAGAATCGAGCGTCATCTCGAACGCGGCCGTCTCACCTGCATCCAGCGAGACCCTCCAGTGAGGTAGTATCGTGATGCCCTGGTACACCTTCTCGAATCCACTCTCGGACTGCGATACGGTCTCGAGAGGGTGAATCCAGACCCCGGCCTCGGCGCCGAAGTCCATTCTCACGACCTCTCGCCGGAGTCGATCCTTCACCGCCAGGTGTCGGCAAGACTCGAGCTCATGGGATGAATCCGCCCGGATCATGCAGTCCTCGTCGTGAACCAGCTCTGCGTAGTCCGGATGTCCGGTCAACAGGGCCAACGTCCATTCGCTGGCAAAGACGGCGTCAAGCCTGCTCTCGGCCTTCAGCAACCAGGAGACTCGCAGCTTTCCGCCGGCATCGAGGCTCACGGTCTTGATGAGCGCCACCGGGACCGCCCCGCCTTCATTGGGCACACTCGCAAGCACGCTCATCTTGACGGCAACACCACCCTCGTAGCGTGCGACTTCGAATTCGTAGCGCTCGCTGCCAAGCGGAACAAGATCGCTTCCAGCCGGGTCCCTCATCTCGGTCAGCCCTACGCCGGCAGGAAGGATATGGTCGATCGCTCCCACTCTCGGGTAGGTATCGGGGTGCGCGAGTTCTGAAAGCCCCGCTTCCTTAGCAACCATGTTGTCATGGATGCTTACAGCCTCACCGTTCTCCTCCCCCGGTGAAGAATCCTCCAGTGCATGATGATAGGCCTCTTCATGCCGTGCCATGGTCGCCAAGGCGTTCCACTCGGCCCTTCTCAGGTCGAGTTCAAAGAGCATTCCGCCCCTTGCCGGCTGTATGTATGCGTTGACCTCTTTCGATTCGAGAAGGACTTCCTCGTTCCCGTCGAGATCGTGATCGATCACCTCCGCGCCGATCAGAAGTTCGCTCTCATGAGCTGCTTCGAGGAGATTCTCAGCCTTGATGAGGTGCTCGTAGATCGCCGATCTCAGATGCGGAAGGTATATGCCCCCGAAGACGCCGTGCCAGTACGCGCAGTTGCACTGCCCCTTCCATAGCGCTTCCCTGATTGCGGCAAGCACTGAGTCCGCAACATGATCGGCGCCCACGGCCGCCTTCTCCACCTTCTCGCTCACGCGGTACATCTTCTTCACCATGTAGTTCGCTTCATCGTACTTGGCGATGAACCCCTTCCAGGTTCCACCACTCACGAAAGTCCCCCAGCGATCCTCCCATCCCTCGCGCTTCAACTCGTTCATGAACAACTCGTACTCTCGGCGCGCAGGTGTCGGCAGCGCCCATTCCATCATCTCGGGATATGATGAACTCGGCAGATACACGCGTCCCTGCGGATGCACCGAATCAACGACTTCCGCGAAGGTCGAGAGTCTCAACCAATCCGAGTTATCGGAGAGCGCCTGAAGGAACCGGTCGAGCCAGCCATCTTCATAGACGTGCTTGTGTGTTCCCGGCCAGACACCGAATTTCTCACCGTCGTCGCCAAAGACAGCCACGAGATCATCGCCTCGCTCTGCGAGCGTCCGCAGATGATCCAGCGTCTCCGAAGGCTCCGCGAACGGGATGAGATATCTCAGACGCTTACTGATCGGGAAAAGCTTGAGCGGGACGCCCTCGTCCTCAGTCACGAAGTAGCCCCCGAGATCGTCGTCCGGAACACCGGCCAAACGGAATTCATAGTCGTCGAGAGCAACGTACTCGACGCCGCTCTCCGCGATCACTCTGGCGATTCCGGGTTCCCAGACGCGCTCGGCAAGCCACATCCCTCGGGGACGCACGCCGAAACGCTTCTCGATGTAGTCTGTCGAGAGCTTGATCTGACCTCTCGCGTCTCTCTCGGGGATGGCGGGGAGAATCGGCTCGTAGAAGCCGCCCGTCATGATCTCGACCTGTCCCCTTGCGGCCAGCGCTCCGACCCTCTCGATGTAGTCCGGCGCGTTCGCCTCAAGCCACTCAAGGAGTGGACCAGTTGTGTGCAGGACGAATTTGATTCCTGGGAAGCTCTCCATCCTCTGCAGAAAGGGCAGGTAGGAAGATCTGTACGCATGCTCGAAAACCCCGCCCAGATTCCCGACGGGTTGGTGGTCGTGGATGCACAGGATAAGAGTAACACTGCTCAAAGTCGGTGGAGCTCCCCTCCTACGCGTTCTCCGCACGAAGTTCCAGCAGCTTCGGCACGAGGTCAATCGGCTCGGACTGCGGCACGTCCCGTGCTTCCAGGGCAACACCTCTATCTGAGATGCTAAGAAGATCCCTGACGTCATTGTCATCTACGTACACGTACTCAAGGACTTCTCGTTTTTCGTCAGTGAAGTGCATGCCTCCCACATTGACTCTCTCGGTAGACAGCCCCCCCCGCAACAGCGTGAGGAGATCGGCCGCGGAGTTCACGATCAGAATGGCATCCTCATTCCGCCACCGAGATCCCTCCAGGCGTTCGAGGAACGACTGGATCCCGAGCACGTCTATTCGAGCTCCCATGGTGTCTGTGTCGGAGTACAGCTCACGCTTCCACTCAGTGGAGGCGACATCATCATTGACCAGAACTATCGCATCGGGATTCAGCCAGGATCCCCACGCCACAGTCACCTGTCCGTGGATCAGGCGATCATCTATCCGCACCAGAACGAAGGCCACGCACCCTCCTACAGGAGTCCGATCGAGTCCCTACCTCGCTCCTGTACCGACGACAGAAGTTCCGCGAGCGGGACACGCTCACGTTTCACGAAGAACTCCAGAAGCATCATGAGATTCAGGCCCGTCAGCACTCTCAGGCCCTCCGAGCTTCCGGCGATACCCCGGCAGACGTGGTGGCAGCTGCCACCCGGCATGTCTGTGAAGAGAACCACCGTGTGTGTTGCCGACAGCTCGTCGATAGCCTTGCGAACTGCCTTCTCAAGATCCGGGAGTCCCAAGCCCACGTTGGTCACCGCGCTGCAACCGGTCTGCTTTCCCAGAATTCGCTGCACCGCACCTATCAGACAGGCGCCGACCTCACCGTGCGCGACGATCACGCAAGCGATTCCCTTTCCGGGCATCGTCATTCCATGTCGCTCCTGAGGATCTTCCGAACCCTGGCCTTGTCCGCCGCCAGGTCCTTGAGCCGCTTGTCCAACTCTCTTGCGGGGTGGATTCCCTCCAGTTTCAGGAGCTGGTTCAGAGCGATAACCTCCGCGATCACGGTCACGTTCTTGCCCGGCACCAGCGGCAGCGTCACAATAGGAATCTCAACTCCGAGGATCTCCGTTGTCTTCTCATCCAGTCCGAGCCGCTCGTAGTCGTCGAGATCCGACCAGTGAACGAGCCGCACCTCGATCTCGATCCGCTTCTGCCGGCGGATGGCACGAATCCCATACACCGCGCGCAGATCGATGATGCCGATGCCGCGAATCTCCATGTTGTAGCGAAGAAGATCGCTCCCCGAGCCTATCAGGTAGTCCTGAGGCGTCCGCGTGACCGTGACGACGTCATCCGCAACAAGCCTGTGCCCATGTTCAACGAGATCAAGACCACACTCGCTCTTACCTATGCCGCTTGCGCCGGTAAAGAGCAGCCCCATGCCGTAGACGTCTACCAGCGTGCCGTGGATCGATGTCCGTGGACAAAGCCATTTGTCGATCGCGGCGCCGACCTGCCGCACCACCTGGTTTGATCCGAACTCCGTCTTGAGGACGGGGATACCCACATCGTTGCACAACTCAATCAGCTCGGCAGGAGGCTCATGCCCATCCGTAACTACGACGCATGGAACGCAAGCTACGATCAGTCTCTTGAGCGCTTGCTTTCTTCCGTCGGCGTCCAGCGCTCCCAGGAATGCCAGTTCGGCCTCCCCGAGTATCTGGATCCGCTCGGCCGCAAAGCCCTGCTCGAATCCGGCAAGCAGCAACCCCGGCTTGGACAGCTCGCCTGTTCCTATGACGCTGTCGAGACCATCCCCGGAGGTCGCGATGCCGAACGGCATGTCGTCGGCAAGGTCTTTCAGGATCTGTCGAACCGTCAAACTGCTCATGGAACGCTCCACTAGGTCACTTCACCGCGGCATGGCTCAGAAAGCGCTGTCCACGCAGGGCGAAGGCATCCTCGCATCGACTATTCGCTGGGTTCCACGAGCCCGTAGTCCCCATCGTCCCGACGGTACATCACGTTGACCTTCTCGGACTCAGTGTTCCAGAAGACCAGGAACCTGGCTCCCAGCTCCTCCAGCTCGCGGAAAGCGTCTTCGGGGCTCATCCTCGTGCTCGCCAGCTCCTCCGGCAGTATGCCCACGTCCTCCGCGGCAACCCCGCCTGCGGCGGCAGCGGCGGCGGCCGTCGTTTCACCTCCCCTGCGGCTGCGAAGGCGCTCCTTGTGCTTTCGCACCTGGCGTTCTACCTTGTCCACGGCCCTGTCAAATGCTGCTCTGAAATCGTCGGCCGATTGCTCGCTTGATATGACCACCCTCGACGCATGCACGGTGAGGTCCACTATGTGACGATGCCCCGCCCTTTCAAGGACAACGTTCGCCTCATCAACACGATCGAAATAGTGTGCGAGATGCTCGACCTTTGCTTCGATGTGACTCCGCAGGTCGTCTTCGAGGTCAAAGTGCCTTGCCGTGATCCTGATATTCATCGCTCTCTCCCTTTAGCTGCAAGAACTCACGAACACAGGTCGCCCATGAGTGCCTGAGCTGCACGCTCGGCCTCATATGAGCTTCTCACAAATGGCCCCGCCGATACCCAGGCGAACCCCATTCCAAGTGCTGTCTCCCTGATATCGTCGAACTCCTCCGGTGGAACAAACCGTTGAACTCTGAGATGGCCCTTGGACGGCCTCAGGTACTGTCCAACGTAAGCGATCTCCGTCCCGGCCCGCCGCAGGTCCCTCAATGTCGCATCCACTTCAAGCCGAGTCTCGCCAAATCCCAGCATCAGAGATGACTTGATGAGACCGTCGTATTGCGCACCGGCCGCGTGCTCAAGCACCCTGAGCGACCTCTCCATGTCGGCCTGCGGCCGAACCTCCTTGTACAGACGCCGCACTGTCTCGATATTGTGTGAGAACACATCCGGTCCCGCCTTGAGAACAACATCCACGAGTTCCGGCCGTCCGCTGAAATCCGGGGTCAGCACCTCGATACCGACGTTCGGGAGACCGGCGCGAATGGCTCCTATCGTCTCTGCGAAGTGCCCGGCGCCCTCATCCGGAAGATCATCGCGGGTCACCGACGTGATCACGACGTACTCGAGGCCAAGCCGTCCTACTGCCTCCACAAGTCTCCGAGGCTCATCCGGATCGGGCGTCCCCGGCTCAGCGTGCGAAACCGCGCAGAACCGGCAGTCGCGCGTGCAGCTATCTCCGAGGATCATGAATGTCGCCGTGCCTCGACTGAAGCAATCAACTCTGTTCGGGCATTTCGCCTCATCACAGACCGTAGTGAGTCCGAGTTCCGCGATCGTCTCCTTAACACGCCTTGTGCGCTCCGGGTCCGAGATCGGCTTCGTCAACCACGCCGGCATTCGTAGATCTTCCTTCACCTGGATTCGATCCTCCCGAGAACGTCGCCTCGCACGACTTCCTGATCTTCCTCCGCCAGCACCTCCACCAGAACGCCCGAGCACGGAGCGAGAATCGACAGGGCCGTCTTCGCCGCTTCGGCCTCAACTACTACGAGTTCATCTCCTCTGGCGACCGCCGTTCCGACATCGGCCTTCCAGTAGAGGAGAGTGAATCGATCGACGTCCATGTCCTCTGGTTCAAGAACCAAATCCTTGAGCAATGCTAGCCCCCACGCCGGCAAAAGCCACTATATCTCCTTGCGAAGCCCTGCACGGAGAATGCCCATCTGATCCCTGTATTTCGCGACAGCTCGCCTCGAGATCCTGAATCCCATTCTCTTGAGTTCCTCCGCGATCTTCTGGTCCGACAGCGGCCTCTTCTTGTCCTCGTGGCTCATGATGCCGCGCATCGCGTCCTGTACGGCCTTGGATGCAATCTCTGTTCCGTCGCTCGTACGAATACCACTCGAAAAGAAGTATTTGAGTTCAAACGTCCCGCGAGGCGTTTGCACGTACTTGCCTCTGGTCACCCTGCTGATCGTCGATTCATGCATGCTGACATCGTCGGCGATCTGCTGCAGGGTAAGCGGCCTCATGGCCGAAATGCCCTTCTCGAAGAAACCGGCTTGCGCCCTCGATATGCTTTCCATCACGCGAACCATCGTGCGACGCCGATTCTCAATGCTCTGAACGATCCAACGGGCGGCCTTAAGCTTCTTGGTGATGAACTCCTTCTCCTCCGAACTGCCGCCGGAGCGAAGAATGCGCCGGTATGTCGGGTTGATCCGGACACGCGGCACATCCTGATCGTTCAGGTAGACCACGTACTCACCGTCGACCTCTTCCACGATGAGATCAGGCGTGATGTAGCCTGGATCGCCAACTGCCGGGTCGACTCTGGGTCTCGGATCCAGCTTGGAGATCTCAGCAATGGCGTTCCTCAGCTCGTCCGTCGCGACTCCCAGCTTCCGGCGGATCTGATCGTACTTGCAGGCCTTCAGCTCCTCGAAACAGGAGGTGACGATCCTGGCCGCCACGCCATCGCCCATTCCCTTGCGCTCAAGTTGAAGAAGAAGGCACTCTCTTATGTCGCGCGCCCCGATTCCCGCAGGATCCAGCGACTGGACCATCTTGAGCGCGCGCTCTACTACAGAGACAGGCGCACGCAGCGCTGACGCGATGCCCTCCACGGTGTCCTTGACGTAGCCGTCGCGGCCAAGCTCATCGATGATGTACTCGGCGATCCCGATCAACTCATCCTCGTCGCACTCGACGTGCAGCTGATGCTTGAGCTGGTCCTCGAAAGTGGCTACCGCGACCGGGACCCGCTCGAGTCGATCGTCTTCCTCGCGCTCAAGATTCTGCCCGTACGCATGTGCGTAGACGTCGTCCAGGTAGTCGTCCCAGTCCAGATCCTCGCTCGCGCTGTCGGCCTCCTCGACCTTCTCAGGTTCTTCGGCCGCTTTGTCCTTCTCAGCCGACGGCGCCTCCCCATCCTCATCCGACCTCTCCGCGTCCCCCGCCTCCTCCGACACCTCGCTCTCTGTCTCCTCGTCCTCATCAACGCCTTCGAGCAGGGGATTCTGGAGCAGCTCCTGCTTCAGGAACTGCTCCAGTTCCAGGGTAGAGACCTGCAGTATCTTGAGGGCCATCTGCAGTCTGGGCGTCATGACCAGCTGCTGTGACATCCTCAGGTGAAGGCCTGTTTTTATGTTCATGATGCTCGTCTCCTTGCCGATCCCAAGCTAGAGCTGGAACCGCTCACCGAGATAGAGTCGTCTGGCTTCGTCGTTGGTCGCCAGCTCCTGCGCTCCCCCTGAGAGAAGTATCTTCCCTTCATACATGATATACGCACGGTCGGTTACGGACAACGTCTCACGCACGCTGTGGTCGGTGATCAGAATCCCAATGTTGCGCTTCTTGAGCCTCCTGATGATCGCCTGTATGTCCTGAACAACGATCGGATCTATTCCAACGAACGGCTCGTCAAGCAGGAGAAATGCAGGGTTCGTGACAAGGGCTCTCGTGATCTCTACCCTCCGCCTCTCTCCTCCGGACAAAGTCGCTGCGGACTGATTCGCCAGCTCTTCTACGCCAAGTTCCGCCAGCAGCTCGCCGAGCATCTCTCGCCGCTCCGATCGTGTGAGATCCAGCGTCTCAAGAATGGCCATCACGTTCTGTCCAACGGTGAGCCCACGGAAGATCGACGATTCCTGCGACAGGTATCCGACCCCCCTGACCGCACGCTTGCACATCGGAAGCCGGGTAATGTCCTCATCGTCAAGAAAGACGCTGCCGGAATCGGGTTTCAGAAGCCCGACGATCATGTGGAAGGTCGTGGTCTTGCCGGCGCCGTTCGGCCCCAGGAGGCCCACAACTTCTCCTCGCGCCAGCTTGAGAGCGACTTCGTTCACGACCCTGCGACGACCGTAGCTCTTCACGAGCCTCGATACTCTCAGCTCGCCCGGCTTGGGACCTCGCTCCCGCTCGTGTCTTGAAATGCGCTCGTCGCTCATTCGCTATTGCTCTTCTTCCAGTTCACCCGTCGCGGATCGTACGTAGGCCTTGAAATCGCTAAGGATACGCAGGTTCTTGAGATCCGGGTCCGCCTCCGCCCCAATACCCGTCATGACGTCACCGTCCTTGGTAACGCGCACGGCTCTGTCGGTTTCGATCCTGCCCTTCAGCTCGGACCAGAGCAGTCTCTCGGTCTCAAGCACGGTCCCGTCCACAGATCGGACAACGACCTTCCCCAACACCTCCATGTCACTCGTGCGCCGACGCAGAAGCCCCGTGCGCGCCGTCAGTGTCGATCTGAGCTCTCCGTCCTCATCGAAGAAATCGATGTGGGGCGAAGTGGTCTCGACACGATCCGCCTCTTCGAACACAAGCCCCAGCGCAGCTGAGAGCGTCCACATGACACGTCCGTCACTGGTCTGCGTCAGCTTGAAGTTGCTTATCTCCTGGTCGGGAAGCACGCTCCCGTCATTCGATGCATCCTGAATGCCGCGGTCACATCCCGGAAGCGCTACTAGCACAATGAACAACAGAGTGGGGATACACTTCGTAGATAGCCTGAACAACGCCCCTCCTTGAAACAGAAACGTCCTTCCCGCCCTCCTCAGACAGTATCCATCCAGAAAGGCGGCAGCGCTGCGAATCCCTCACCCCCAATATACGCAGGTTTGGGGCCAGTCACAAGCCGCACGCGCAATCCCAACAACAGTCCTCTCGAACCTGTCGGTTGAGCGCAATGTAGAATAGCAGAAGGGGTTCCCTGCGGTCAACGAAGGAGGCTATCCCACCGCCTTGAGGCAATCGTGGATGTGGATGACACCCTTCGGGCGCCCGTCGTCATCCAGAACGATGAGAGACGTGATCGGGCTTGGGGCGGCCGTTTCCATCCGCTCAAGAGCCTCCGCGAGCAAGACGTCCTCTCCGATCGTCTTCGGATTCCGGACCATGACATCCTGAACCGGAACGTCCAGGATGTCGGACCGCTGCATCAGGATCCGCTTGAGGTCCCCGTCAGACACGATGCCCGCGAGTCGCCCCCCACCATCCACGATGGTTGTCATCCCAAGACGCTTGTTCGCTATCTCGATGATCGCCTCATGCATCAAGGCTTCATCACGGACCACCGGAAGCTCTGCGCCGGTGTGCATGGCATCTCGTACCCTGAGAAGCAAACGACGTCCCAACGCTCCACCGGGGTGGAACGCCGCAAATCGATGCACATCAACGTCTTTCTCCCTCATGACCACTATCGCGAGAGCGTCGCCCAGAGCGAGCGCCACGGTCGTACTCGCCGTGGGCACGAGGTCCATCGGACACGCCTCCTTCTCGACTGAAGCATCGAGGACGACGTCGGCCCCCTTCGCAAGCGTCGATGTAATCGACCCCGTGATCGCTATGATGGGCACGCCTACGTCTCGAAGGACAGGAAGAATCGCGAGGAGTTCCTGCCCCTCGCCGCTCTTCGAGACGGCGAGCACAACGTCGCCCACTCCCACCGTCCCAAGATCACCGTGCAGGGCCTCCGACGAATGCAGGAAGAATGCCGGTGTCCCAGTGCTCGCAAACGTCGCCGCTATCTTCCGAGCTACGATGCCTGACTTGCCGACACCGCAGACAACAAGCCTGCCTTCCGTTTCGATGATCCTCCGGGCCGCTTTTGCGAAATCGGAACCGAGATCAGTTGCGAGTTTAGCTATCCCATCCCGCTCTATCCTCAGCACCTCGCGCCCGTACGCTACCAGGCGTTCCTCAAGAACGTCCCATTCTCCATCCGACAAGCCGCTCACTGTTCTCCCCATTCAGTACGCCTCCGGCAACGGCGCCCCCTGAACCTCCGGGACCCCATGCTCGGCGCGGGCCATCAACCGGCGTTCGCGATATAGTCCTTGACGATGGTCTCCCAATCGCCACGTATCTTGAGAATCGCCTCTACCGTTTCTCTGACAGCGCCCCGCCCACCGAGCGCCTCTGTCACGTGGGACACGACCGCGAGGACATCGGGACACGCGTCCGCGACCGCGACACCGACTCCGACTGCCTTCAACGGTTCAATGTCCACGATGTCGTCCCCGATATAGGCTATGGCGTCGAGGCCGATCCCGTGCTCCTCCGCTATCTTCCGAACACGGGACAGCTTCGCGTGCTCTCCCTGGTACACTTCAGTCACGCCCAGCATCGTCGCCCTGTGCTCAACGATCGATGACGCTCGCGCGGACAGGAAAGCTACATCAATTCCCGCGTGCTGCGCGAACTTGATCGCCACACCGTCCCTCACCGAGAAGACCTTCAGCTCCTCTCCATCCTTTCCGAGAACGAGCTCGGGTCTCGTCAACACACCATCGATATCGAGAACAAGCACCCGGATTCTCTCTGCAGCGGAACGCTCAGGCGTGATCAACACTACCCCCTAGCCGGTTCGAACAGCACGTGCCACAGCGAGCACACCTTCCAGCATCCCCGGCAACTCAGCCAGGGAGATCATCGATTGCGCGTCGGAAAGTGCCGAGGGCGGATCCGGGTGGGTCTCAATGAAGAGGGCGTCGCACCCAGCCGCGCAGGCTGCCTTGGCCAACACAGGCACGAACTCGGGCTGCCCGCCGGACACTCCTCCCGCCGCTCCCGGGAGCTGAACACTGTGCGTCGCGTCGAACACGACCGGGTAGCCCAGACTCTGCATTATCGGCACTGCCCGCATGTCAACAACGAGATTGTGATATCCAAACGACACACCGCGCTCAGTCAGAAGTACCCTCGGGTTTCCCGCCGCCACCGCCTTCCCGGCCACCTTCCCCATATCCTCCGGCGCCATGAACTGTCCCTTCTTGATGTTCAGGGGCTTGCCTGCCAGCGCGGCCGCCTCAAGGAGCCTGGTCTGCCTGCACAGGAACGCCGGGATCTGCAGCGCGTCCACCACCTCCGCCGCTCTGGGCGCCTCCTCCGCAGTGTGAATATCCGTGATCAGGGCAAGACCAGTCTCTTCCTTCACTCGCGAGAGAATGGCCAACCCCTCATCGAGTCCTGGTCCGGCGTACGAACCGTGGGACATCCTGTTGTCCTTGAGATACGACGACTTGAAGATGATACCAATCCCCAGGCGCTCCCCGATGCCGACGAGCGCTTCTGCAACAAGCAGAGCCATCTTCTCGCTCTCCAGCGCGCACGGCCCCGCTATCAGAGCCAGAGGGCGCCCACGACCTATCTCCACTCCACCGATGGCGACCGGGTTGTCGGCCATCTATTCCTCCTCCTTCGCCGATTCGCTGTGCTTGAGAGCCGCACGCACGAACTCGCGGAAGAGCGGGTGAGCCCGTCCGGGACGTGACTTGAACTCGGGATGGAACTGGCAGGCAACGAACCACGGATGCTCCGCGATCTCGACGATCTCCACAAGGTCCTTCTTCATATACACGCCTGCAGATATGAGGCCCTTCGATTCGAGGAGTTTTCTGTATTCGTTGCTGTACTCGTAGCGATGGCGATGACGTTCCCGCACCGTATCGGCCGCGTAGGCTTCATGCACCCGCGAACCCGTGAGGAGCCTGCAATCACAGCCGCCCAGGCGCATCGTCCCTCCCTTGTTCACGACACCCTCCTGCTCGGGCAGGAGATCGATGACCGGGGCGGATGTGTCCGGAGCAAACTCGGTCGAATGCGCCTCTGCGAGGCCGCAGACGTTCCGCGCATATTCGATGACGGCGCAGTGCATGCCGAGACAGATCCCGAAATACGGAACCCCGCTCCGGCGCGCGTATCCAACACAGGCTATCTTCCCTTCTATGCCGCGCTCCCCGAAACCACCGGGAACAAGAATGCCGTGCATTCCGTCGAGGATCTCGTCCGCACTCCCCGCGCGCTCGATATCCTCCACATCGACCCAAGCGAGTTCAATTCGCGTATCATTCTCGGCTCCGGCATGGAGGAACGCCTCGCTGATGCTCTTGTAAGCGTCCTTGAGATTGATGTACTTCCCACAGACAGCGATTCTAACGCTCTCCCTTGGGTTGTAGATCCTCTCAACCACGGTCTCCATCGCGCTCAGATCGGCCGAACCGGCCTTGAGCTTCAGTTTCGTGATCACGATGCCGTCAAGCGCGTCCTCGTGGAAGCGAAGCGGCACTTCGTAGATCGAGCGCACGTCTCTGGCATCGATGACGGCGGCTATCTCCACGTTGCAGAAGAGCGCTATTTTCCTCTTGAGTTCTAACCCAAGTTCGCGCTCAGTTCTGCACATCAGGATATCCGGCTGGATGCCGATGTCTCTCAAGGCTCTCACGCTGTGCTGCGTCGGCTTGGTCTTGAGTTCCCCGGCCGTCTTGATGTACGGAACAAGCGTCAGGTGTATGAAGAGCGTGTCGTCGGTCCCAAGATCGAGGCGCATCTGTCTGATGGCCTCCAGGAACGGAAGGCTCTCGATATCGCCGACAGTACCGCCGATCTCAGCGATTACGACGTCGACGCCCGTGTCCAGAGCGAGTTTGAGAATGCGTTCCTTGATCTCGTTCGTGACATGCGGCACAACCTGCACTGTCCCGCCGAGATAGTCACCGCGTCTCTCTTTCTTGATGATCGTGTCGTAGATCTGGCCGGTCGTGATGTTGTTGGCCTCACCGAGTTCCCGGTCGATGAAACGCTCGTAGTGCCCGAGATCGAGATCCGTCTCCGCACCATCGTCCGTTACGAAGACCTCGCCGTGCTGGATGGGGCTCATCGTTCCCGGATCCACATTCAGATAGGGATCACACTTCAGCATTGTGACGCTGATTCCGCGGTTCTCCAGCAGATAGCCGATCGAGGCAGAGGCTATCCCCTTCCCGAGCGCAGAAACAACTCCACCTGTGATGAAGATAAACTTCGGCATGGCACCCCTCTCTCCCGGTGAGGCATGTCGCAGTGGGGCGATTCTATTCGGCCTTCATCAGGCTTCGAACAATCGCTCTACCAGAGCGATGTCGGACGGTCGATCGACGCTGGGCGTCTTCCGCTCGCTCACAACTACACCGATCGACATCCCATCTTCCAGCGCACGGAGTTGTTCGAGATTCTCCCTTGCCTCGAGTCGTCCGGTGGCAAGAGAAGAAAACCTCTCAAGCGCTTGGCGCCGGAAGCAGTATATCCCAACGTGATGGAGATACAACCGCTTTCCGGGGCCTGCAGCGGCTCGCGAACTGCTCTCTTCGGGGGTGTTCAGGAATGGAATAGGAGCCCTCGAGAAGTAGAGGGCACGCCCTTCAGCGCTTCTGACTACCTTGACGACGTCGGGGCTCCTGTAGCCGTCGATGTCGTCCTCACCGTATGCCATTGTCGTGATGTCGAACCCGTCTGAGAGGAGAGCAACGACGCGGTCAATGTCATCGGGTTCAATGAGGGGCTGGTCTCCCTGGAGGTTTACGACGATCTCCGCGGTGCTCGAAGCTGCAGCAGCCGCGACTCGATCCGTGCCGCAGGAACACTCCTCTGTGACCATGACGACACTGCCACCGGCGGATGTCACGATGCGTGCAACTTCGTCACTGTCGGTCGCGACTACAACACGATCGACCGATTGAGCTTCCGAGAACCTTCTTAGAACGTGCACAATGAGGGGATCGCCGGCTATGGGACTCAGCGCCTTCCCCGGGAAACGGGAGGATTCAAGTCGACACGGGATGACTCCCAGCACCTTCTCACTCGCCATCGCATCCCTCTGTTCCAGAAGAGTGAAGCTACTGATACTCCAGAACGATCACCTTGCGCTCTTCCGGAAGATCGTCCTTGTCCACCTCAATGCTCGTCGCCTCGACTCGCTCGACTTGTTCCATCAGCTTCAGGAAGTCATCGACAGGCTGAATGGGGAAACCGAGATCCTCCGTCTTGTAGTGCATCGGTATCACGATCCTGGCCCCCAGCTTCTCGGCTACATCCCTTGCTTCCTCGGGACCTATGGTGTAGTAGCCGCCGACCGGCGCCAGCAACACATCCACCTGACCCACGGCCCGAGCCTCATCGTCCGAGAGAAGGTGACCCAAGTCCCCCAGATGACCCACCTTGAGGCCATCCACATCGATGATATGGACGATATTGCGCCCACGCTCCTGCCCCTTGCACTCGTCATGGAACGTCCCAACGCCCCGCACCACCACGCCCTTGATCGTCGTATCCTCACCGCCACGGATTATCTCGGGATTCCCCGCGATTCCGTCTACGGCGTTATGATCGGCATGGTCGTGACTCACCGTGATAACATCGGCCGAGTCCGTGATCGGAGCATATCCGACGGCGCCATCGTACGAACCCGACTCAAACGGATCGGTCATCACCTTCGTTCCGTCCTTCGACTCGATCAGGAAAGAAGAGTGGCCCAACCACTTGATCTTCATCGTCTCTCTCCTCTGCACAACAAAGAGGTGTCTTCACGGGATCAGTACTGCCCGAGAGAACACCTCTTCGGAATTACATACCTTGCACGAACGAATGCTGGACGCTCGTCCGTCCTCGTCTTCCACCGATTGCCCACCCTCGTCGCGGCCGGCATCTTCGTGTTGCACCGGGAAGCCCACCTTGCTTAAGCACTTCCGGAACTACTGCACGCTCACGCGCTTCCTGTTCTTGCCCCAACGCTGGAACGTGACGAGACCATCCGTGAGAGCAAACAGTGTGTCGTCCCCTCCCTTGCCAACGTTCTCGCCGGGATAAAACTTCGTTCCGCGCTGCTTGAGAATGATCGTTCCGGCTCGCACGAACTGGCCACCGGAGCGCTTGATTCCCAATCGCTTCGCGTTGGAATCGCGGCCGTTCCGCGAACTCCCGACGCCTTTCTTATGTGCCATTCCTGGAATCCTCCGTCGCCGGGCACGCTTGCCCGCCCTGCTCTAGTTCTTGGTCGCGATCCTGGTGATACTCAGTTCCGTGTAGCCCTGTCGATGTCCGTTCTTCCGCTGGTAGCCCTTCCTGCGCTTCTTCTTGTAGACGATGATCTTCTTGGCACGACCATGACCGGCGATCTCGGCCGACACACTCGCACCGTCGATCGTAGGCGCACCAACGGTCAGTTCACCGCTCATACTGAGAGCCAGAACATCTTCGATCTTGACGTTCTCGCCAACCTCGCCGTGGAGGCTGGGAACGCGGATCTTGTCCCCCTGGGAGACTTTGAACTGGATCCCTCCGGTTCTGACAATTGCGTAGTCCACGCATCCTCCTGCTTCTTCATCTGCCGGCTGCTTCAACGCTCATTTGTACAAACCCTTATACTATACGGTTGAAGGCTGAGATGTCAAGCAACAAGTCATACCCCTAAGGGAACGCATGGGTACATGCTGACCCACCCAGCCGCGCAAGAAAGGCCCCTGGACCGACTGCCAGTCGATGAAGAACCAAGCCGTCGGGAGCCTCAGAAGCCCCCGACGGCCGGGGAAGCAGATGCAGAAGCGCGAATCCAGACATCAAGCCGGACTGCACACACCGGCTGTCCCATGCTAGCGGTACATCGCCTTAATCACACCCCAGCTCGTCGGCTGGACCGGGGTCATAGGACCATCGTTCCGATAGCACCGTACGTCGTACGCACCCTCGTCGATCACGAACATCAGAAGATCCGGACGGCCATCACAGTCCAGGTCGTGCAGAACCGCACCGTAGTACGAGTGCACAGGATCGACTCCTGACAAGAGCCCCGGGTTCTCCATCCACATCGGGCTCATTGCGCTGCCGATGTTCTCGTACACGTTGGGCGGCGCATTGTCATGGCCAATGGGAAACGCGACCAGATCCAGATCACCATCCTGGTCGATGTCCGCAAAGTTCGGCTCGACCGAGGTCCCCACCGGCGTGAGCGATGAGAAGAAGTCGCGGTCCTCAACCCAGACGGGGTTGTCGGGCGTTCCTTCATTCCAGTACACGATGAGGTGCGATGCTCCGGCGGAGACTCCGGATACGATGTCGAGATCCCCGTCCCCGTCAAGATCGGCCGCCGCCGGTGCTCGAAAATTCGAGAAGGTGGTATGGAAGTAGTCATCGTTCCGGGTCCACTCCGGCTCCACCTCTGTACCGGTGTTCTCGAAGAACAGGATGCTCCCATAGAAACAGCCGACAAGAAGGTCAGCATCCCCATCTCCATCGAGATCCGCAAGTTCGAGCTCGGGACCAGTACACTCACCGGATCCAGGGAGACCATCGCACCAGCCGGGGTTGCTGCTCCATGGGCCCACGAGACACCCACCGTCGTTTCTCAGGCCACTGTAGGACTGGCTCACCAAGAGATCGATGTCACCATCACCATCCAGATCGGCTCCGCCCGGCCAAGAGCCGTCGATGGGCGGGGCCCACTCAGGCATGAGGGTCCAACCGATCGACACACCCTGGGCGGAACCAGCCCCAGCGGCGAAGATCGCAAGCACAACCACGCATAAGACTCTCATTTGGAATGACATAGAACCTCCCAGAAGGAACCGCGGTTGCACGGCACGACCGCCTCAATCACTCGACGATTGAGTAGTCCAACGAGACATGGCCACCAGCAATCGTCACATCAGCAGGCATGAGGAATGCATCACAGACACCAAGAATCACGATGCTGAAGTCGATCGCCCTTGCCCTTGAACGCTCACCGAGGAGTTCGCTCACGTCCAGCACAAGCGCCGGACTGTGCCCGAAGCGCACGTCTCCGGAGCACATCATGGCATCGTTCCAGCTCCCATCCCCACTTGCCCACCCCTCATCCCAAGCGGCCGTCTCCGAGTCCCACGACCTCGTAATCGCGTGCGCCTCGGCAGGAACGACTGAGTTGCCCTGCTGAGACGTCTGGATATCCAGAGTGGCGACGGCCATATCGACCACTCCGGATGTAAGCTCGTCTGGCATCTCGAAGCGCAGCAGTAGCCTCGCTCGACCCGCACACTCGGGGTCATGGATAATCGCGGCCTCAACCAGCTCGACAGTTGCAGAGATCGCACCGACCGTGCAAGGAACCAACATGAGCACGGCAAGAGCTGCACCAGCAAGAAGCCTGCAGGATCGTATTGCTCGTGTTTTCATCATACCTCCTCTGCTTGCCAAATACAAGAACGCGCCTACTTGAGAAGGACGAGTTTCGCCCGGAGGAGAACCTTTCCTGCCTTGAGACGGCAGAAATAGACGCCGGATGCGGCCGGATGCCCGAGATCATCAGCTCCGTCCCAAACGACCTGGTGGTCACCCGCGTCCGCGGTCTCAGCCAGCAGAGTTCGCACCAGTCTGCCTGCCAGATCGTAGACTCGAAGCGTAACGGGCCCAGCCTCCGGAAGCCCGAACGCGATCGTCGTTGTCGGATTGAAGGGATTGGGCGAGTTCTGATTCAAGTAGACCTCGCGAACCCCTTCCAACTCTCGGTCGCCTCCGCGACCCTCCCGGGGGTCCTCAGTCAGGTGCGGCTCCCAGTGCACGTTGGTGTTGTGAGCATAGAACCTCGTAGGAGAAGGCGCGGCCGTACCCCACCAGTTGTTCTGAGCGTAGACATGCGACGGCTGCACCCAACCCACTGCGTGGACATTGTAGACACACCGGTCGTCTGTGCAGTTGAGGCCGTCCGAGCCAGTGTTATTCCCAAGATCAACCAAGCGAGGGAACTTCATGACGACATCGAACGCCGTCCTATACCCATCGAGTTCGTTCTCACGGGCCACGACCGACGCCCTTGCGATCTTGATCCCGACCGTGTTGCTGGCCTGGATGGAGGCAGTCAGCATGTTGCTGGTTACGATAACGGGCTGGCTAGTGGTCTGGCACAGCCACATCCCGATAGCGCAGTCATCAACGATCGAAATCGTGTTGCCGTCCAAGACTAGCTGGTCAGGCGCTGTGGCTGTAACGGAAGCAACGTGCACTCCCGCGGGTTGGGTGAGGCCGACACCGGGCTCGTACCGGACCGCCACGGAGTTGCCTGTCGCGATCGATCCCCCATCGGCGATGAGCTTGATACCGTAGCCGTGGGCCTCGCTGATCGAGTTCGAAAGGAGCTCTGCTTGCGTTCCCTCGCACTGGATCCCGATGTCGCAGTCCACGATACCGCAATCCCGGATGACCGCTTCTCCCTCACAGTCAAGAAGCTGCACGCCGAACATCTGCTGGTCCAGGAAGAAGCATCGCTCAAGCCGGACCGGGTCCGCATCAACCGCCCATACGGATTTGTAGGCATCGAGGAAGGTCACCTGGTTCAGTGAACACGCGCTACCCGAACGCAACCTCAGTCCGTACCACGATCCCGCGCTGCCATCCGACAGGAGCGTGATCCCGGCGCTACCCTCCCCACCAACCGCCTCAATGTACCCATCCACAATGATCTCGCTCAGGCCGAGGTCGGCTCCTCCCCCTTCTGAATCATACCTCGGCGCGAAGTGGACCTCCGTTCCCGGTTGGAGTCGGAGCGACTCATCAGACCCGACTATCACATCACCGTGCACATTGATCTCACCCACCCACGTCGCACTCTCTGCAAGCGGCCCACCCATGGGATGGCTGTGGACTCCCGTCCGTTGCGGGTCATGCCTGTGCATGGGCCAGTCGAACCTACCGCTGCTCTCATCCCAGTACTCGAGATCGTGAAGCGTGCCGTCGTCCGTTGTGAACACGATCTCGGCGTATCCGTCTGCGTTCAGATCGCAGATTGCTCCGGTTGCATACTTGCCGGGCAGCCAGATGGGCTCCGTCATAAGTTCAAGCGTGTCAGCACCAGCTGTAGCCTTGAGAATCCATAGACGGTGATCACCTCCATCCGACGTGGCGACCACGATCTCTGAGTCTGATCCTCCGTCGATGTCGCCGATAAGGGGCTGCGTCCCCTCCACAATGTATGCGGGCAATGTCTTCGACCACTCCGGCGCCGAGAAGACGCCAGACGAGTAGTTGAAGACATCGATGCGATTGTGTCCCGCAACCACGACATCCAGCTCACCATCGCCATCCAGATCGCCAATCGCCACATTGCTGCCGGCTCCGATCTCACCTGGAGTGGATTGACCGAGCAAGTCCCCATCATCAGAAGCACTGTGGACCACAAGGCGTGCCACTGAAAGCGTAACCGAGGCGATGTCCAGCGTCCCGTCCCCATTGAGATCTGCAGCGGCGGAGCCATAGCCCGGATCATCGAAGTAGCCGCCTGTTATGTCGCTGGTCCAGTTCTCTTCGCCGTCAGCACCAACGCAGATAACTTGTGCCGGGTTCATGCTTGCAGTCCACATCACAACGTCACCAGCCGCTGCTGTGAAGTTCGCGAGTGTTGCGGTGCGCCTCATCGCATTCTCTGGGAAATCGCCCAGAGGGTAGCACCAACGGCGATCTGGTGGATCGCTGCTCACATCCCAAACAGAGAGGCACGTGCCTTCGCCGTTATCTGCGGCGATCAGGATCTCGGGATGTCCATCCAGGGGGTCGATGTCACCGAGCATCGGACTCCCACATCCCGTCCCGACGCCGACCGTTGCGAGAACGCGTCCTTCTTCGGGATCTGGGAATTCCCTACCGTCGAGAACGAAGCACGTATCGGTCATCGTGTCAGCACTACCAAGCAGCAGCACGACCACTTCCTGCGTCCCATCACCATCCATGTCAGCGACCGCCGGTGTGATCGCAGTTCCTGTCCCGGGATGCTGGAAATCCCAGAGTGCGATCCCATCACTGTCGCGCGCCTCCACCGTGTGCGAACCGCCTGTATGGTGGTAGAGCAGGATCTCATCTCCTTCGCTCTCCTGATCGAGTTCGGCGACCAGCAAAGCGGCAGCGTGGTGGAAGTCAGGCAGAGCCCTCGGGAAACCATCCCTCTCGAACGACACCGACAGCGGTGACATAAGCGTGGATGCGTTGTTGGCTTCCCGAAACTCCGAGATCGTGGTGTCGGGATCGACCATGACGGCAACGTCGTAGTTCCCAACATCTTCGCTCCCCACATCCCACGTGACCGTTGCCGTCCAAGACGACCAGCTGCCCAACCCGTCGACCGTATCGCGAAGCACCGCGTGCAGCTGCCCTTCTGCGTCGAATACCGAGAACTCCAGCTCCACCAGTGCTCCGGTCGGGATATCGACCGCGCTCTCGTTTGTCACTTCGCAACGAAGCTCGATGGGATCCTGGTAGCTGCCGGACCGTGGTACATCAACGTGATCCGTGCGAACCACGAGATCAGGCAGGCCCGTGTAGCCATCATCGAGGCTCAGCAGCAGGTCGAGGGCTGGATCACCCACGAGGGTGAATTCATGCGCCACGAGCCCGTACTTGCGCCAACTGAGTATCCCGAAGAGCGCCGCCTTCGCCGCATCTACCGCCGGACCTAGCATCGGGCGATTGCTATCGAGCAGCATCCGGACTACGTATGTGGCGAGGCTTTTGTTGTATGCGCTCTCGGTTGCGCCCAGAAAAGCGATCGCACCCGTTTGACCTGTCCCGTCGATGTGCATCAGCCGCTCAGCCAAGCTGTCGGTATTGTCGAAGTCGTCATCCTCAAGCGTGTTGTCAACCGCCCCTGACTCGCACGCTTGAGAGAGAACGAGGGAGGGCATGTTGTAGTTCAGAAGGCTATCTGTATCCTGCGTCATAAACGTCCAATGACCGACTTCCCAACCGTGGTCGTGGAAGACGACGAGGAAGCGTCCGAGATTGAAGGAGTCGACGTTTGCCTGCCGCATTGCATTCCTCTGCGCCGACTCCGGCATTGGGAACAGATGGCAGTACTGCTCGCTTGCCACGTAGTTGTGACGTTCTAGGATGACCGCCAGACTGTCTATCTCGGTGAGAGCTCCGGAGTGCTCGCCGATCTGGTCCGAGTCGAACCCACACGAGAGATACGCTCGTGAGCGCCAGGATTCGCTCGGATCAACCGGCTCGTACTGGACCGTCTTCCTGGTGTCGGTCACTAGTTCATCTGCATCGCCAGGGGCCAGACGCCCAATGGTGAGATCAGCCACACCGTCGGTGTCCACAACACACGCATACCAGTGGTCCGTAGAAACATGATCGCCGTGAGCATGCCCAAAGAAGTGCGGGATGTTGTGCATGGGAATGCCGGCGCTCTGGTCGTCGTCGTACGCGTCTCCAACGAGCAGTACGAACCCCAACCGGCCATCCCCCATGTTCGCAGCCGTCTGGCTCTCGTAGAGATCTGTGATCAGCCCCTTGATGCGATCATCGAGCGGATCCCCGGGGGCTGGCAGCCCGCTGACCGGAAGCAGGGCCACACTGAAACCATCATAGATCGCACGCTTGTTGGCCAGACGCCCGAGCCATTTCTTCCCGTCGTGAGTCAGTGTGTCCGCTGACGTGGGGCAGATCGCTTCGTCATCGTCGTAGATGATGAGGTAGTCTGCCGCCGCGTCGATGCACCCGTTGTCGTCATCGCACCAAGTGACGTTTCCAGACCTTCCCCCTCCTCCACGCGCTCCAGGGATCGGCTCCCGGTCGTACCCGAGCAGCGCGGCTGCGGCCACTCCCGTGAGCGGGCCCACGTCACAGACCCGAGGTCCTCGCGATTGCGCGTGCTCGATTGTCACCCGCATGCGTGTAAGAACCTTGAGCACCTGTGATGCCGGCTCATACTGGAACGGCCTGATCTCCACGCGACTGAACGCCTGCGCTCTCAGATGCCCCTGACCCGCTCCGTACACCGGGGAGCCAGGATAGTATGGACCGCCCTCGGCTCGACCGTAGAAGCTCTCATCCACCACGAAGACACTGCGCAGGTAGGGAATACCGCCTTCCAGGTAGGCGATCTCGTAGCCGGGAGCCGGCAAGGGTATCACGCCCGTGATCTCGACCGAGTCGAGCACGGTAAGTGTTACAATGATCGAATCGCTTTCCGGGATGGCCACCACGATCGGGACCACTGGAAGTTCCGGGAGACCTGAGTCAGACAAACACCCATAGCGAGGAATGCTGATACGCGAGTAGTCTGTTCCCTCCTCATTCACGGTCTCGAGCGACATGCCTAGGATATCGATCATCACAACTGTCGTCGCAGCTTCTTCTGTGACCAGTACAACTGATGGAGCCAACGGCTCATCCTCTCCTGGAAGCAGGGAATACCATCCCTCAGGCGGCGAGCCGGTTGCCGCCATTGCCGGCGCCAGAAGAAGCGCCGCGGCCAGCACGGCAAGGCTTCCCCATCTCATACGATAGCAGTCTTGCACCATAGGAGTCCTCCTCCCGGCCAAGCATCGCGACTCGCTCAGCCACATCGAGCCCACAGCGGCTTCTCCAAGCATATGATCATGATGCACTCACCATACGATATGCCCCCCCCCATTCTGTCAAGTGGGTATTCTGCACTATCAGGTAATGCGGGAATGCTGGATTGTCGGAGCGGGGATCATGCCTGATCCGGTGGAGCAATGGGGTGGAGCAATGGGTGTGGTGGGACGTGCGGGCTCTTGGATGGTCCGTATGAGTTCCTTCAGATTCATCGCCATGGCCGGAGCGAGTTCAGCAGCGGACCCCCAAGCGATGTCTTATCGCTCGGACGGCTCCCAAATGTGCTATTCTTCGCTCTTGGCGTTTTCGGACCAATGCGGCCCCAGACGGAGAACCTCTGACTTGCAGACATCACACCTGGGCGAACTCCTGTCCATAGCAGCAGCCGTCATATGGGCCGGCTCAGTGGTGCTGTTCCGACTGAGCGCACGCAGCCTCGGACCTCTGGCACTCAACTTCTTCAAGAATATCGTAGCCACTCTGCTGCTTCTCCTGACCCTGGTCGTCCTCAGGCAGGAACTCGTCAGAGCAGTGCCTCTCCTCGACTACTGCATGCTCCTCGCCGCGGGCGTCATCGGAATCACGGTGGCCGACACGCTATTCCTCCAAGGACTCAATCTCTTGGGAGCCGGCCGCTCTCAGATCGTCAGTTCCTCATACAGTCCGTTTGTCATAGCGCTGTCATTCATCTTCCTCGGTGAGCGTCTGTCATTCGGAGATTGCGCGGGAACGGCCTTTATTCTCCTCGGCATCGTCCTGTCGGCGACTCGCAGCCCCAACGGGGAAGTCACCCCGGCAGACATGCGAAAGGGAATCATCGTATCGACGATCTCGTTCGCCCTGATGGCGCTCGGAGTCGTGCTCACGAAACCGGTCCTCGACCGCTCCCCCATCCTCTGGGCAACCACGATTCGGCTCGTCGGTGGAGTCGCCGCGCTCGTTCTACTCGCTATCGTTTCCCCGAAGCACCGCTATCTCTGGAACTCCCTCCGCCCATCGCGCTCCTGGCGGATTACGATTCCCGCGTCCGTCATGGGAGCCTACATCGCGATGCTCGTGTGGCTTGCAGGGATGAAGCTCACCCAGGCCTCGACCGCCGCCATTCTGAACCACTTGAGCGCCGTCTTCGTGCTTCCCATAGCCGCCGTCTTCCTCAAAGAACCCGTGACCAAGCAGAAACTCGCGGCCGTCGCGAGCGCTCTCGTGGGCGTCGCCCTCGTGACGCTCTTCTGAGTGGGCGTCGTAGCATCCATCTGACGGCGCGGAGTTTCTCGGGCACGGTCAATCTACGCCCACGTCCCTCCTGAGCTGCTTCGTTTGCGACTTCCGTCGCTTCTCGTCCAGTCGTCGCTCCTTCGATGCGCGAGATGGAGCCGTCCGCCTTCTCCGCTTCTTTCGAACGGCTGCTTTCCTGACAAGAGCCACAAACCTGTCGAGAGCGTCCTGGCGATTTCTCTCCTGTGTTCTGAAGCGTCTCGCGTCAATGATCAGCGTGCCACCCCGCGAGACACGCTTTCCCCCGAGACTGACGAGTTTCTCCTTCACATCATCGGGCATAGTCGCGCAAGCGCGGATATCGAAGCGGAGCTGGACGGCGGTTGCAACCTTATTGACGTTCTGGCCGCCGGGGCCGGACGCTCGCACGAACTCGAACACGATCTCAGATTCATCTATGGAGATCCGGTCACTGATCCTGATCACAGTCCCTCCCCCTCCAAGCCGGCAGGACCGCCACCGGCCGCTGCCTCTCGCAACGCTGTGAATGTCCTCATGAACTCGTCCAACCGCGACCGGTCAAGTTCTTCCAGGAATCGCCCGCCACGGCGAAAGGTGGAACCCACGATGAATCCGGTAGCCAATGGCAGATAGGTGGCGATGTTCGTCGCTGTCATTCCGGAGCCGACCACGACCGGGACCGATGCCGACTCCGACAAGCGTGCCAGTTCGGCGGTATCGGGCGGTTCCGTCGTCATCGCGCCGGTCACCACAACCCCCTCCACCTTGAAGAACTCAGCCTGTTTGACCTCGTCGATGATGCTCAGGTCCCCCTTGAGGGCGTGTGAACAGTGCTTCTTGTGGACGTCGGCCAGGATCCGGATATGCTCACACCCGAGCGCCTTCCTCCGCCTGAGCAGTTGTCCCGCACAGGCCTCAATGATGCCGGCTCCTCCCACGTGCGCGAAGACGTACGATTCCACGCGGATGAAATCCAGATCCGATTCCTCCGCGATCTCGAGAGCGGTTACGTTGGCCGCCTCGAGCATCTGGATGCCGATGGGGCCGTCGAACTCCCGACGCACCGAGCTGGCGGTCCGTGTCATGAGATCGACCGCCAGCGGATCGAGCGGCGGTTTGATGTACGGAAGATCGTGGCTGTTCTCGAGAAGTATGGCATCGACACCGGCGCTCCTGTAGCTCTCGAGGTCACGAAGGGCGCTCTCGATGATCAGCTCGTCGTCACCCGAGTAGTCCGGAGAGCCGGGCAGAGGCTTGACCGCGATCATGGCGGCAAGAAAGCGATCACGCAGTACTCTCATGACTCCTCCCTTCCGAGAGCGGCCTTTGTTGCTGCGCCCCCGGCCTCGTTCTCGGCGCCGTTCACGGCTGCATCAGACGAGATACGTGTGGATCGCGCAACTGCTGAGGCGACATGCGCCCCGAAGATCGTGATGAGGCTTGCCATGTACACCCAGGTCATGAAAGCGATGAGGGCGCCGAGCGATCCGTAGATCACGTTGTAGCGAACGACACCGCTCTGCAGGAACAATGCGAAGAACCTCGTTCCTGTCCACAGGAGAACGACGGCAGCAAGCGATCCTACCACGGCCTCCCGCCACAGGACTCTCACCGCCGGAATCAGACGGTAGAAGAACACTAGAGCAACGAAGCCTGCTGCAGGTACAACAAGTCCAAGAGGAACCGCCGGCAGCGCCGCCCTGTCCAGGCCCCAGTCGGTGGCCAGACGAGACAGAATGCCTGTCGAGCCGCCCCCCAGGATCGCGAGCGAACTCGTCGCGACCAGGAAGCCCACAACGGCCAGGGCGGCTATGCGCGCTCGCAGAAGAGCCACGGGACGGAAATGGGTCCAGGCTCTGTTTACATTGAGGGAGAACACCGCGAAGGCGCTTGTGGCAGCCCACGTCAGCATGACGGTCCCAACGACACCGAACGTCACACGGGAAGACATGATGCGCTCGATGTTCTGGCCCACGAACTCCCCTGATACGGGCATCAGCCCGAGGGCGGCATCGAGAATCCTGTTCTGGATGTCGGGGTCCCTGAGGGCGGCGCTTGCCGCGGCGACAAGAAGCATGAGGAAGGGGAAGAGCGAGAACACCGCGTAGAATCCCATGCCCGCGGCGGCTTCGGGGCCACGCTCCTCCACAAACCGCTCTATCGATCTCCTGGCCACGGAGAGAAGGATGCGAAACATCACGCATCCCCCGATCCGAGAACGCGAATATGATCCCCGAGCACGTCCTGGACGTAGAGCATCTGGACCAGCACGACGATGACGACCACGAGCGGGGTCGCCAGAAGCACTCCCGCCGCTCCAAGCAGTATGCCCATCAGTATCTGGGCGCTGATGAGCAATGCGGGGGGCAGCGACACGGTCTTCTGATCTATGAGTGGTGTGATGATGTAGTTATCGAGAACCTGGACGAGCGTGAACACGAGCACCACATAGAGCGCCTTCACCGGTTCATCAGTGAGTGCTACGAGTATCGCGGGTATCGCACCTATTGCTGGTCCCACGTACGGAACAAACGCAGCCAACGCCGCGAAGAGACCGAGCGTCAGAGCCAGCGGGACGCCTGCGATGAGGAGCCCCACTATTGTGAGAACTCCAACGACCAGCATTGAAGCCAGTCGCCCCGCAATCCAGCGTCTGATCACATGCGTCAGCGCCGCCACCACCTCGACTGCTCTCGGACGCCGCGAAACGGGAAGAAGCCGCAGTGCTCCACTCACGTGCGTTCTGGGCGACGCCGCCACATATATCCCCACCACAAGGATGATCAGTACATTGACAACGCCCGCGAAGACCCCTGAGAAGAGACCCGTTATCGGACGAAGCACGCCACCTCCAAGAGCCAGTAGCTCCTTGGGCTCGATGGTCAGCGACAGGAGCTTCCGACTCCATTCGTACTCCCGAAACGCCGCCTCCGCCTTTGAGATCGCGCTCGGAATGAGATCCACAAACTCGGAAAGCTGGGCTCCGACACGCGGCCCCACCCCCCAGAACGACGCCACCCCGAAAATGAGAAACCCCAGAACGGTCGCCCCCAACACCAATCCCCGTGGAAATGGAGTTCTCTCGGACACGAACGATGCGACGCCGTCCAGAAGAACTGCCAGCAGAAGGCCTGCGAAGATCATGAGGAATAGGCTAGCGGCGCTACTGAGAACAAGCAGGGTGAGTCCTGCAATCGCGACAAGGACTATCACGATGAGTACACGCCGGACGAAATCACCATGTGCGGACATTCCGGTCATCGGTCCTCCCCCGCGGCGTCATCTCCCTCATCAAGGTCGACCGCCAGCGAATTGATGCAGTATCGGAGTCCGGTCGGCTGCGGGCCGTCCTGGAAGACGTGCCCCAGATGTGCACCGCAGCTTCGGCAGAGCACCTCGACCCTGAAACGAGCTCTGCCCTCATCTCCCTCAGTCGTCACGCTGCTCTCCTTGGCCGGCCTCCAGAAACTCGGCCACCCGGTACCCGAATCAAACTTGTCCTCACCGAGAAAGAGCACTTCGCCGCAACAGGCGCACTTGAATACCCCGTCACCCTTGTAGCCATCGTACTCTCCACTGAATGGAGCCTCGGTCCCTCCCACCCGCGTGACGCGGTAGACGTCCGCGTCCAGTTCACGTCGCCATTCCTCGTCGCTCTTCTTCATCTTCGCACTCATCCAAGCACACCTCCCGCACCGTTCTCCTGTACTCGATCCACGCTGGGACAGCCCTGAAACCGAGCTCGAGATTGAGTCCAAACATCGGGTTGTTCTCTTCGTTGTCGGTCTCGATCACGTCCACCCCCCGGACACGAGCGAACTCGACACCCTGCACTTTGAGCGCTGTCGCTATGCCGCGACGGCGATGCGTTCTGACGACGCCGGTGAGCCCCGTGTAGAGCTTCTTGGGATCGGCCTCGGAAAGCCAGACGCCGCTATGCCCCACGTAGCGCTCACCGTCCCGTGCGAACCAGTGCGCATCTGCGTCAAACGCAGGGCTTTCGAACCGCGTGCAGAAGTGCTCGAACGTCTCCTTCGTTGGAGGATCCGTGAACGGCACATCCTGGGAGAGCTCCCACTCGAGCTCGTAGTACGAGCGTTTCCAGTCCTTGTCAACCTGAGGAAGGTCGGAAAGGCACAGTATCTTGATCTTCTGCTCATCCATGCGTGTGGAGAGACCGGCGAATCGCTCGAAGTCGAACTCCGCAATACTGAGGCGCGACACGGCGTAGCGCATCACGGATTCATACCCCCGACTCGTGATGAATCGCACATACTCCGGTTTGTCCTCACGCGTCCACGCCGTCAGCCAAATGGGGTTCCGAGGCTCAAGCTCGGCCACCAGGAAATCGTGAAACCGGCTCCCGTATCCCCGTCTCTGAAAACCGGGGTGAACCTCGACCTCGATGTAGTACTTGCCCGGCTTGTGGCACCACGACATCTCGCCGTAGGTGCCGATCGCCACGACTTCCCCGTCCACCTCCCCCATAAAGCGCTCCAGCACAAATCTACGATCTCTGTTTTCGTCCCTGTACCGGAACTGACGAACCGATGTGCGCTCATCCGGCCAGAGCGCGTTGCTGATTCCGACCACTGCCTCGTAGTCGCCATCATTCGGCTCGAATGGCCGGATTGTCATTGTTGCATCTGAGACTGTCATGTGCCTGTCTCCGCCTTCTCCCTATTCAGTTCATTCGCGAAGTTGAGCCAGCCCGGCATCCGCGCAAACCCCAGCTTGACATTCAGATCGTACATCGGGTTGTTCTCCTCATTGTCGGTAGTGAGGTACCGGACGTTCCTGTCTCTAGCAAGTTCTATTGTGTGAACCTTGAGCTCCGTCGCGATTCCCTTCCGCCTGTAGGGTCTAAGCATACCGGTCAACCCCACATCAAGCCTGTTCTGGTCAGCGAGGGCCAACCAGAGACTCGACATGCCTACGTAATCGTCCCCGTCCGTAGCGATGAACCACGACTCCGGAAAGAACGCGGGGTGATCGAACTGCTTGATCCACAAATCATATGGACGCCGAGTAAGCGGGTCCGGCATCGGCACATCCTTAAGGATCTCCCAGACCAGATCGTAGAGCTTTCGCTTATACTCCGGATCCGTCTTCGAGAGTTCAACCACCGTAGCGATGGCGAGACCGTGGGATTGAGCCCGTCCCCGGTACCCGGCAAAGGCCTCCCAATCGAAGCCCGCTACGTCCAGCCGCGACACCTCTTGCCTCTGGGTCTGTTTGAAGCCGCGCTTGGTCAAGAACCTGATGTACTCTTCCATGTCCTCACGTGTATCCGACACCAGTTTCTGCGGATGATTCTCGCGCTTGGCCAGCACCTCCATGATGTGATCGTAAAAGGCTGAGCCAATGCCCCGCCGCTGGTGATCGGGCGGCACCTGAATGTAGATGAAGTACTTTCCCGGCTTGTGGCTCCATGCCGACTCGCCGAACGATGCGTAAGCCACGACCTTCCCATCCTCTTCCCACATCAGGCGCTGGAAGTAGAACGCAGGATCCCGGTTGGCATCGTTCGCCCTCATCCCCTTGGTGCTCCCAAGATACTCGGGCCAGAGCATGTTGTGAATCTCCACGACCGCTTCGCAGTCCGCGTCCGTGCTGCTGAATTCTCGTATCAGCTGTGTCATGTCATTCTCCGTATCCATCATCAGTTGTCTGTGTCAGCATCGGATTCAACCGCACCGGCCGCTTCCGCGGTCCCAGCTCCAACCGCACCGGCTGCTTTCGCGGTCCCAGCTCCAGCTGCTCCGACTGCCTCAGTCGCCGTCGCCAGCGTCTTCTTGAAGCTCAACCACCCCGGACGAGCCTTGAACCCCAGATCCACGTTCAGGCTGTACATTGGGTTCTTCTCCTCGTTGTCGGTCTCGATCACATGGGCGCCGTAGTCCTTTGCGAAGTGGATCGCTCTGACCTTCAGCGCCGTCGCGATACCTCGGCGCCGGTGACTTCTCACCACGCCCGTCAGACCGGTTCCCAATCTGTCGGGAGAGGCCAGCCTCTTCCAGAACTCGGTCATACCGACGTACGCCTCCTTGTCCACAGCGATGAGCCAGGCATCCGGCAAGAACGAGGGACTCTCGAGCCACTTCAGGAACTGCTCGAACGGTTGCTTCGTAACCGGATCCGGCGACGGTACGTCTTTCATGAGCTCGTGATCGAGCTCCCACATCCTCTCGCGAAGCTTGGGATCGATACCGTCAAGCTCGGTGAATGTCCTGATCTCGATACCCTGCTCAAGCACCTTCTCCTCGACTCCGCGGAAACGCTCCTCGTCGAAATCAGCAAGCGTGAGCCAGGAAACCTCACCCCGCATGGTCTGCTCATAACCGCGTGACGTCAGGAACCGGAATCCTTGAGGCTGATCCTCTCGCGCGTGCGATGTGAATGCGATCGGTCTGAGCTCACGTCCGCTCACAACTCCAACGGCATGATCATAAAGACTCGATCCGATTCCCTGTCTCTGCCGGTCCGGCAGAACCCTCACCTGAATGAAGTATTTGCCAGGCACATGACTCCACGACGACTCGCCATATGTCACGTAGCCTACAATCGACCCGTTCTGCTCCGCCACGAATCGCTCGAACATGTAGCTCCTGTCCCGCGTGTCGTCCCAGTATCTCGTGCCTTCAATAGACGAAGGTTCGTCGGGCCAGATGGTATTCACCAGTAAGATCATGGCCTCGTAGTCCCCGTCCGAATAGTCGAATTCTCGTATCCTCAGCATCCTGTGCTCCTCGTCGCGGCAGTGAGGCGCCGCATCTGTTATTGATTGGCAGTCAGCGCCTGAATCCAACAACCCGTCCCAAGCAGGTGTGGGCGCAGGCAGAGTCATAGGCTCCGCCGAAAACCGTGATATCCTGATGTCGCTGGATCTACTGTCTTCCGAGAGGTGGCCCCCAGCGTCTGTCCGGGAACCCCAAGGCATCGTCGGGATCTGGACAGCTAGAGGACTGGTCTCTCGAGGCACGATATCACACGGCTCGCCAAGCTAATGTCGGACATCAAGCACCTCCTCTACGCTCTTGACCATTGACGATTGAAGAACTTGCACCTTGAATTTGAAGTATATCGTTCTGTTGGAGTACGCGTCAAGCAAAAAGGTTGAACGAGAGTAAGACTCTCAACACCCCACCACGCTCTGCCGTCCCGGCCTACGCGGTTACAACCTTGATGAGATTCGTCGTCCCAGCAACATACAGAGGGAGTCCGGCTGTGATGACGAGCCGCTCGCCCTTTCTGACAAGCCCGGTCTCCATCGCCAGATGAACCACACGCTTCTCTATTGCTGCGTCGCTGTCTGCGGGATCCGCCATGACTGGAACCGTGCCCCAGACCATCGCCAGCTGCCTGTAGGTCTCCGACCGGGGTGTCGGCGCAATCACCGGCTGCGCCGGTCTGTGTCGTGCCACGAGGCGTGCCGTGCTTCCAGTGTATGTGAAGGTGACGATCGCTGCGGCATCGAGCTCCATCGCCATCCTGCAAGCCGCCCGGGCCACTGATTCCTCCGGCCTAAGGTTGCTCTCCGCGTCATACATCGATAGCCATCGTGTGTGAGGGATATCCTCTTCAGCGCTTGTGGCGATCCTGTCCATCATCTCGACAGCCTCAGCCGGATAGCTCCCGATCGCCGTCTCCTCGGACAGCATGACGGCATCACTCCCGTCGAGGATTGCGTTCGCGACATCCGTAACCTCAGCTCTCGTCGGCCGTGGATTGCTCTGCATCGACATGAGCATCTGTGTCGCCGTGATCACCGGCTTCGCCGCCCTGTTGGCCTTCTCGATGATCATTTTCTGGATGCCCGGAACCCGTTCGATAGGCACCTCTACACCCAAGTCTCCCCTTGCTACCATTACACCATCCACCTCTGCGAGAATCCCGTCGAGCTCGGCAAGGGCCTCCCGTCTCTCGATCTTTGCGATGACGGGAATGCGCCCGCCCGCATCTCCCATGGCTTCCCGCACGACGCGTATGTCACCTGCGCTCCGTACGAATGAGACCGCCACAAGATCCACGCCCGCGGCGAGTCCGAAGGCCAGATCCTCGCGGTCCTTCTCTGAAAAGGCCGACGCAGATATGGAACATTCCGGAAGATTGATGCCCTTGCGCGCCCCAAGCGCGCCGCCAACCACGACCGTGCAGTCGATCTCCGTCCCGCTGACGCGCTCGACAACGAGTTCTATGGCTCCGTCGCTGAGAAGGACCCTGTCTCCCGACACCACGTCTGCCGGCAGCCCCGCGTATGTGACGGAGACCTTCTCGGCATCGCCTGGAACGTCAGAAGTGGTCAGAGTGAAGGGTCGCCCCTGAACGAGCATGACAGGGCCACCGGCCAGCGGTCCGGTTCGGACCTTGGGACCAGCCAGGTCTTGAAGGATAGCTACGGGGTGGTCGAGATCACGGGACGCCTCACGGATAAGATCGATGACGGCGCCGTGTTCGTCCTTGGTCCCGTGCGAGAAGTTGAGGCGGGCAATGTCCATACCTGCATCGATCAATCTCTCGATGCCCTCTCGCGAATCGGTCGCCGGTCCGATGGTGCAAACTACCCGCGTCCGTCTCATCTAGTCATCCCTCACCTCGGACACGAGTTCCTTGCCGGTTCTCGTGGAGAGGATCTTGAACTCCTCTCGATCGAAGTCATCGTTGTCTCTGATCTCGATCGGGTGCCCCGTCTCACGCTCCAGCTGGCGGAGGCGACTGTCTTTGTCGGTGAGAATGTGCACTGCGATCTCCGGAGAGACCTCCAGGTTAAGCTTCCTGTCCCTCCTCGATGTCACGATCCTCCGCACCGCTCTCTCAATCGCCAGCATGGTTGCGTCCAGCGACGGAACCTTCCCCGTGCCGTCGCAGCAGGGGCAGGGATCACTGTACAGGTGCAGGAGGGTCGGGCGGACCCGCTGTCGCGTCATGCGCACGAGGCCAAGTTCCCCTATCGGAAAGACCTTGCTCCGGGCACGGTCCCTGGACAGGATTCTCTTCAGCTCCTGAACAACCTTGTTCCGGTTGGATTCCGACTGCATATCGATGAAATCGATGACGATTATCCCACCGATGTCCCTGAGCCTGAGCTGCCTGCCGATCTCACGGGCCGCCTCCAGGTTCGTCCGGAGGATGGTCTCCTCCTGGTTCTTCTTCCCTGTGTAGCGCCCGGTGTTGACATCGACCGAGATAAGAGCTTCCGTATGGTCGATGACTATGTAGCCACCCTTCTTGAAGAAGACCTTGCGGCGGAAGGTCTTCTCGATCTCCACCTCGATGCCGAGAGCATCGAAGATGGGCACGCTGTCCTTGTGGAGTTCCAGCCGGGACTTGAGCTCCGGCGCAACCATCCGGATGTAGGCTGCGATCTCCTTGTAACCCTTCCTCGAGTCGATTATCAGTCGATCAACATCTGATGAGAAGATGTCCCGAACGAGACCGGCAGTCAGACCCATCTCCCTGTGTACGAGCGATGGCGCCACGGCCTTTTCAGCATCCGAGTGAACGCGACGCCACAGCTTCGTGAGGTACTTGGCATCGCGCTTGATCTGACGCTTGCTGGCCCCCTCCGCGACGGTGCGAACGATGAAGCCCCCCCACGGAGGTCGGACTTCGCGCGCGATCTCCTTCAGGCGATCCCGCTCCTCAGGGGACTCGATCTTCCTCGAAACGCCGACGGTTCCCGAATAGGGCACGAGCACCATGAATCTCCCCGGAATCGATATCTGCGATGTAACGCGCGGTCCCTTGGTGCTGATCGGCTCCTTGGTCACCTGTACGACGATCTCCTGGCCCTTCTTGAGGAGATCCTGGATCGGCGCGCTTGGTGCGTCCGGACGCTTCCCGTCCTCGACCTCGAGTCCATCCGCACCGACGAGGACTCCAACCATATCACGCATGTCCGAGACGTGCAGGAAGGCGCTCTTCTCCATCCCGATATCGATGAATGCCGCCTGCATCCCGGGGAGAACAGCGCCCACGCGACCCTTGTAGATGTCGCCTACGATCCGCCCGCCCTCTCCGGCCTCCGCCATAACTTCGACAAGCTTGTGATCCTCCAGGATCGCTATCCTGGTCTCGGCAGGCGTGTCGTTGACTACGATTTCCTTGTGCACATGTCTCCTGTCATTGGTGCTTGATCTCGGCCTGAGTTGGTCGACCGAGCTTGCGATTTCCTTCTCTGTCAACATCTTCATTATAGTCGGTCAAGCCCCGGCCTTCAAGCGTGCGAACTCAGAGCCTCTCGAGACCAGGACCATTCACAATGCGGCTCCTCAGAAGCTCCATTCTATGTATGCGGGCCAGCGCCACATTCTCTCCTCCGTCACACAGGAGAAACAGCACGTCTGCAGGCTGCATCGCGCCCTTCTTTCCCATGGCAAGCACGAGCCCCAGAACCACTGGATCTTCCTCGATCAGGCGCAATTCCATAATCTGCTCACTCGGTGTGACGACCTTCTTCTTGCCACGCCGTTCAACTTCAACGTTCCTCATACCGCGAAGCGCCGCGATCCGGGTCTCTATCTCTGAGATCGCGAGGCCCTTGAGGCATGCCACGTCGCTCAGTGCGTAGCGCGCAGCAACTGCGTCCGATGATGCGGAAGCTCGCGACTGAAGCGGTGAGATCGCGACGATGCGGAGTCCCACTGGGAGGCCCGCCGACAGCCGTTCCCGCACCTCCTCCGCGCTCTGAGCCCGCACAAGCTCGATATCGAAGACCTCGGCCTCGCCCGTTGTGCCCACTGGAAGCGACGGCCCAAACGAGATCTTCGGATGCGGATTGAATCCATGAGAGAAGGCGATGGCAAGCCCTGAAGCGGTCACCGCCCTGTTGACTGCCCGGACGATATCGAGATGCGAGATGAATCTGAGTTCGCTCTCCTTCGCGTACCGGATGCGCCACTTCTCTCCACTTCCGTTCGTCCCCCGCGGCTTCCTCGTCCGCCGGCCGAAGAGCGTAGCACTGTGCTTCTGCTCGGCAGGCTCGGGTCTGGCAGGCATCTCCCGCGACGAACGTCCTTCCTCGCCACAGGCGCCGCAATCAAAGCACCCCGAATCCCGACAATCGGGTGTAACGATCGCATTGCGCGCCTTTCCGCGCTCCGACAAGAGGAACTCCTTCGACGGCCCGTTCGAGATATGATCCCAGTAGAGGGGCGCTTCGTTGTCGATCGAGCCTGCGTACGAGAGCGGATCTATGCCCGTCTCTTCGAACGCGCGCTCCCATATGCTGTTGTCGAATCCCTCCGTCCATCCTTCGAGCCTCGCTCCCAATCTGAACGCGGCTTCCACAACGGAACCCAGTCGCCTGTCCCCGCGCGCGAAGACTCCTTCCAGAACCGAGACGTCGGGGTCCCTCAGGGAGTACTTCACGCCCTTGATTCTGAGAAGCTGCCGAAGAAGCTCCTCCTTGGCGAGGATGTCGGCCCTGCCATCCTGGGATTCCCACTGAAACGGCGTCCCCACCTTGGGCACAAATGGAGAGATCGACACATTGAGCTTCGCTCCCTTGTTGACGGCTCTGGCCACAGAGCGAACGCGTCGAACAAGTGAGGCTATCGCGCGGACGTCCTCCTCCGTCTCGGTGGGAAGCCCTATCATGAAATAGAGCTTGATGCGATTCCAGCCCGCGGAGAACGCGACATCCACGGTCTTCAGGATGCTCTCCTCGCTCTCGTTCTTGTTGATGACGTCCCTCAGCCGCGCGCTGCCTGCCTCCGGAGCGAACGTGAGACCGGCCCGGCGCACCTTCCCTATTCCTGAGGCGATGTCGAGCCCGAAACGGTCCGCTCTCAGTGAGGGAAGAGCGATGCTGACGCGACGATCGAAGAGCTTCTCGTTGAGAGTCGCAACGAGTTCGCCGAGTCCGGAATAGTCCGACGTGGAAAGGGACATGAGTGAAATCTCATCGTAGCCCGTCGACGCCAGGCCCTCCATGGCCAGCGCAACGAGATCGTTCACCGGACGCTCGCGCACGGGACGGGTCACCATGCCCGCCTGGCAGAAGCGACAGCCGCGTGTGCACCCCCGCATGATCTCGAGTGTGAGGCGGTCGTGAGCGATCTCAGTAATAGGAACCACCGGGCAGGCCGGGTGGCCCGCCCCATTGAGAGATTCCTCCACGCGTCTCGCCACACGCTCGGGAGCCTTGGGATTCACCGGACGCGTCGCCACGTAGCGGCCGTTTTCGTAGGAAGCCTCGTAGAGTGAAGGAACGTAGATCCCCGGGATCCCGGCCGCTCGCACAAGCGTCTCGTCTCTCGAAAGCCCGTCCCTGCGACACGAGATCAGGAGGTCGGCCAGATCCAGAACCGCGCTCTCGCCGTCACCGACAAGCACGAGATCAAGAAACGCAGCCATCGGCTCAGGATTGAACGCGCAGGGGCCTCCGGCAAGAATGAGGGGGTCACCCTCGCCTCGGTCGGCCGACCGCACGGGGATCCCGGCGAGATCGATCATTGCGAGAATCGTCGTGTAGTGAAGTTCGTACTGGAGAGTGAAGCCGATGACGTCGAAGTCACGCGCCGGTCTATGGCTCTCCATGGAGTAGAGCGGGATATCCCTCTCCCGCATCAGCTTCTCCATGTCCATCCACGGCGCAAAAGAGCGCTCGGCCGCTGTGTCTCGCCTTCGATTGAGAATGTCGTACAGCACCTTGATCCCAAGGTGCGACATCCCGATCTCGTACACATCAGGGAACGCGAACAGGAACTCGAGTTCGACATCCCCGATCTCACGCGCGGGGACATTCCTCTCGCCCCCGATGTAGCGGCTGGGCCTCATGACCAGCGGCAGAACCTCGCGCTCGAGCTTCTCGTAGAGTTCGCTCATGCGTCAGAACCTGCCTGGCGCGCCGAGGAGACGCTGCCGGGAGATCGAGAGAACAGAATCGCCACCGAACACACGCTGTTACTCGGCAAGAGCGGCGCCGCGCTTCATCGCCTCCCTATTCAAGTTCATGATCTTGTCACCCTTGCCCGTGAGCATCACGTCGAGCGAGCCGAGAAGCGCCTCAACGCTCACGGTGCCAAGCTTCCCGGCAAAGGCCCCAAGCATCACCATGTTGGCGGAACGAGTGCTTCCGACCTCATCGGCCAACTCGTTCGCCGCAACCTTGAAGACCTCCACATCGTCGCGCTCGACCTCGCGGTCGATCAGGGACGTATTGTAGAAGATCCAGCCTCCGGGACGAACGGCGGGCTCGAACTTGTCCAGAGAAGGACCGTTCATGATGAGAACGACATCAGGCTCCTGCGCCATCGGTGAAGCAATTGCATCATCCGACACGACCACCGAGCAGTTGGCCGTTCCCCCACGCATGGCCGCCCCGTACTGCGGGAAAAACGTCGTGTGCTTGTCTTCCATCATGCCGGCCTGAGCCAGGAGCTTCCCCATGAGGACGATGCCCTGACCTCCGAAACCGGCACATCTGATCTTGCTTACCATTCGAAGTCTCCCCTGTCGGCCGTGTCCGCCGCTTCAGATACTCGCGCGCTCGGACCGCCCGGCTCTACGCCTCAGCGTCGCAGTCACGGAACACGCCGAGTTCGTAGTGCTCAAGCATGTTTTCACGAAGCCACTCGAGTGCCTTCACCGGCGTCATGCCCCAGTTGGTCGGGCAGGTCGACACTATCTCGACGAAGCTGTAGCCCTTGCCTTCGAGCACATTACTGTACGCCTTCTTGAGGTACTTCTTCGTCTTCAGGACGTTCTTTGGTGAGTCAACAGAGCCGCGAGCCATGAAAGCGACGCCCGGCAGATCCTTCAGGAGTTCGCAGACGCGGATCGGATATCCCATGATCGCCGGGTCCCGTCCGAGCTGACACGTCATCGACCTCTGTCCCACAAGCGTCGTCGGCGCCATCTGGCCACCCGTCATGCCGTAGATGGCGTTGTTGACAAACACGGTTACGAAGTGCTCCCCGCGATTCGCCGCGTGAATCGTCTCAGCGGTACCGATCGCTGCGAGATCACCGTCACCCTGATAGCAGATCACGAAGCTGTCGGGCCTTCCCCGCTTCATCCCAGTGGCCACCGCAGGCGCGCGGCCATGTGCTGCCGAAATGACATCGAAGTTCCAATACTTGTCGGCAAAGACCGAACATCCCACCGGAGCTATCCCGATGGTGCGGTCCCTGATGCCAAACTCGTCAACGAGTTCGGCGACCAACCGATGAATGATGCCGTGCCCGCAACCCGGACAATAGAGCGTCTGTTCGGGCTTCATCGCCTCCGGCATAGTGAATATGCGTTCCACAGACGTTCCTCCTAGAAGTTCCTGATGATCTCGTCACCTTTCGAGTTCATGATCTTCCTGATCTGATCGACAATCGCGGTCTCCTCTGGGACACCGCCCGCCGTTCTGCCGTGCAGGTGAACGCGGCACGCGCCGCAAACCGCCAATCGGACATCCTCCCACATCTGCCCGAGGCTCATCTCGACCGCCAGCATGTTGTCGACCTTGTCGGCGATCTCGCGAAGGCGTTTCTCGGGGAAAGGCCAGAGCGTGATCGGACGAAGGAGCCCAGCCTTGATGCCCTCAGCCCGGGCCATCTCCATGGCCGATCTAGCAACTCTTGCCGATGTCCCGTAGGCGACCATGACGATGTCGGCATCGTCCAGGGAGATCTCCTCGAATCGCACCTCCTTCTCGGCTATCTCCTCGTACTTCTTCTGAAGCTTGAAGTTGTGCTCCTCAAGCTCCCCCTCACCGAGACGAACTGATGTTATCCAGATCGGCTCCTTGGTGGCTGGATCGCCAAGTCTCCAGGCCTCCTTTGATGGCAGATCGCCGGGATCCTTGTACTTCTTGAGAACCAGCGGCTCCATCATCTGCCCGAGGATACCGTCCGTCGCCAGCAGCACCGGAATACGATACCTGTCGGCGAGGTCAAAGCCGAGCATCGTGTAGTCGTATTGTTCCTGCACGTCGCTCGGTGCATAGACTATGACCCTGTAGTCACCGTGTCCGCCGCCCTTCGTGCATTGGAAGTAGTCGGCCTGTGACGGCGCGATGTTGCCGAGACCGGGACCACCCCTCATCACGTTCACAAAAAAGAGCGGCAGCTCGGCGCCGGCGACGTACGAGATACCTTCCTGCTTGAGACTGATACCTGGTCCTGACGACGACGTCATCGTTCTGACACCGACGGCAGCAGCACCAAAACACATGTTGATAGCCGCGATCTCACTCTCGCTCTGAATGAAGACCCTGCCCTCTTCGAGCATTCTCTTCGACATGTAGGCCGTGAGTTCGTTCTGCGGCGTGATGGGGTAACCGAAGTAGCACTGGCAACCCGCCTGAACGGCGGCCTCACCAATGGCCTCGTTGCCCTTCATCAATACCCTTTCACTCATGCCAAGCCCCTCCCGAACGCGTGGTCTCTACGGAAAAACGTCTCCTTCAAGACCGTCTACTTGAATACCTCGATGACAAGATCCGGACACATGATCGCGCAGAAGGTGCACCCGGTGCACTTGTCGGGCTCGAAGATCTCGGCGGGGCGGACCCCCATCTTGTTGAAGCCCTCCCTCAATCTGAGGATCTTCTGCGGGCAGGCCTCTATGCAGAAACCGCAACCCTTGCACCGGTCGACGTCGAACTCTATTCTTGGCACTCCTAACCTCCTTGACTCACGGGTTAGATGTGACTCCTGAGATTACCATAGCCTTGTGAAGATACCACGCTGCCGTCACGCGTCCAAGGGCTTTTCGTCGCCCCAAGGGAACGCCACGAGCGCGGTCTGAGAGTGAGGGTTCGAGAACAGGCCTGTTCCGCGGTCCGATGAAACACCGATTCTCCGCAGAAGCGGCAGAAGTCCCGGATCTCCGGGTGACGGCGCCTCAGCCAGTCGCACGCGCCACCGAATTCGTCGACTTGCCTTCCTGAGTCCCATGACACCTATGCGTGAGGCAGCAGCGACAGCGGCCGCTGATTCGGCGCCATCGCGGTCGGTCACGAGGATGGCAACCTCGTCGTCATCCAGACCGTCGTAGCCATGAGCCGTGCTTGCCAGAGTACTCCGGTGTTTGTTTGGATTCAGAAACACGTTCGTGCGCTCCACGATCTCCGCAATGACACAGCGGGCGGACTCCGGTGAGTCCGCCTCCACATCGAGTTCCCACTGCACCTCGCGGGCCAGACCGACAATGGAATCCGCCATGCCCATCTTCGTCCGGAGCGCCTCGAGCGCTGAGAGGGTCTCATTGTCCGTCACCTTGAGGGCGACCGTCAGGACGACTCGCTCTATCATGCTTCCCCACCCCTCCCGCGCAGTCGTTCAACTATGAATGTCCGAAGTGACGTGAAGACCTCTCCTCCGGGGCCTGGCTCGGCCAGAATCCGGCGACTGCCTGCGGCGCCGCGTCTCTCGGCGCCCCAATGCCCAGACAGAGATTCCGGGACCTGAGACAGCCACGCAGCCCGTTCGGGATGCGGCATCATCGCGACAACATTCCCGGATGAGTTCGACACGGCCGCGATTCCGCGCGTCGACCCGTTCGGATTGTACGGGAATGCGGGTTCCGCCTCCCCCTTCGCTCCGGAATACGTCATCACAACCTGGCCGTTCTCGAACAGCCGGTCGATCAATCCCTCGTCGATCGTCACGAACCTCCCCTCCGCATGCGCGGTCGGGATGGACGTAACGTCGAGGCTGCTCATCGCCCACGTCACACATGACGCGTCCGATTCGACTCTGAGGTGGGTCCACCGGGTATAGTAGCCGTCTCTGTCGGGCATGATGTTGCGCGCGAGCCCCATCTCGACCTTTCCCGGCGTCATCCCTGGGACCATCCCCGACTCGATGAGGATCTGTGCGCCATTGCAGATCCCGATGACGGGCTTCCCGGCCTGCGCTTCCTCAAAGAGACAGTCTACTATTCGGTCCTTCGCAGCGATCGCTCCGGCTCGGACGCGATCCTGATAGGTGAATCCGCCCGGCAGTATGTACCCGTCGTATTCCGCCAGACGCTCGCGCGGTCCGTTCCACATCAGGATGTCGCAATCCATCCCCTGACTCTCCACGGCCCTCTTGGTCTCGTCCTCGCAGTTGACTCCGGGAAAGCGGATGACTGCGATCCTCACCCTTGACTCCATCATCGCATCGCTCCCGTCGCCCCGTCGGTCCACGGGCGGGCAAGCTCCTCCGCGGTCAGTGCGAAATCACCGTCCGCGGTCCCGGTGAACCAAAGCCCAACGCCCGCCTCGGTCGTGCCGATCCGACTGTACCAGACACCACGATCCTCCAAGATGTTCAGCAGGCGATCCTCCTCACCGGGCGCCACCTCCAGCAGATACCCTCCGGCCTCAGAGAACATCAGTTCGAGGTCGTGTCCGGAACCCCCGGGTGCTGATCCACACAACCTCCGTACGGATATCCGGGCGCCGATAGGATCATCCTCGGGCGACAGCAAGACCATCTCCGCCAGGGCCACAGCGACTCCGCCGTCTGAGACGTCGTGGCACGATGCGGCCAGACCGCTCTCCGCGATGTCTGTCACGGCCACCATCATGCGCCTCTCATCGTCGAAATCCACCTCCGGCACGGGCGCCTTGAGATCGCCTGCCACGGTCCGCAGGAAGGCGGACGCTCCGAGCTTTGTGCCTCGCCTTCCCAGAAGGTAGACGGAGTCGCCCCCCCTCTTGAATCCCGTTGTCAGATGACGTGACACATCAACCAGTCGACCGACGCAGCAGACGATGGGTGATGGCAGTACGGCGCTTCCTCCTGAAGACTGGTTGTAAAAGCTGACATTCCCCGAGACCACAGGAATCGGCTCGCCGCTGTCCTTGAGGCCTATGCCTCGTGCCGCATCTCCAATCCCTCGCACGGCCTCCACGAAATCGTGGAAGACCTCGGGAACCTCCGGGTTGCCGAAATTCAGACAATCGGTCAAGGCTATCGGGTGAGCGCCCACGGCGGCCACGTTTCTTACCGACTCGGCGACGGCCACTGCGCCCGCCTGATATGAATCCACGGCGCCGTAGAACGGGTTCCCGTCACATGCCACGGCTACGCCCACACCGGCGCTCGGTATCGGCGCGATCACGCCCGCGTCCGCCTCTCCCGGGCGAACGACCGTGCATCCCCTGACCTCGCAGTCGTAGTGGCGGTAGATATGCTCTCTCGAAGCCACATTGACCGCCCCGAGGACATCCAGAAGTACGGCACGGACATCGAGCCCGTCTGGAAGGACATACTCCCTCTCCACGGACTCGCGAGGTCGGGACTCGCGCATGTAGCAGATGCCCGCTGTGATCGCCTCGGTCGAAGCGTCACACACGACTGCACCTTCGTGTTCGAGGATGAACCGGGCCTCCTGTATCACCTCTCCGATGACAGAGGCCCCGGATCCATGGCAGATCTCCGGCAGCTCGAACACCTCGTTGTAGATCCTGAGCACTAGAGGAGAGAGTCCCTTCGGAACCACAAAGCAGTACCGCTCCTGCGTCTCAGAACACGCTATGACCTCGGGCTTGAGATTAGTCTCAGCCACGATGACCTTGGAGAGATCGATCCTGACGCCCAAGCCTGCTGCGGCGCCGAGTTCGGATGTCGCGCACGCGATCCCCCCCGCCCCAAGATCCTTGAACCCGATCACGGCTCCCGAATCCCGGGCAAGCTTGAAGACATCCCTCGTGGCCACGGTCAGCATTCGCTTGAGGAACGGATCCGGCACCTGGACTGCGTACTTGTCGTCCAACGCCCGCTCTTCATCGATCACTCTCGAAGCGAATGTGGCTCCTCCGAAACCTGAGGGATCCGTGGGCTTGCCAACGAGGATTACGTCGTAGTCCGAGTCCGTCGCTTCCAGCGGAATGCGACTTCGGATGACCTCCTCCTCGACGACCAGACCCAGTGCCACGACATTGACGAGGCAGTTCTCGTCAAACGAGGAATCGAAATAGACGTCACCGCCGAGATTCGGAACGCCAAGCGCGTTGGAGTACTGCCAGATGCCCTCCACGACACCGTGCACGATCTCCCTCGTCCGCTCAGCGTTCTTCCCCGTGGGATCGCCAAAACGCAGCGGGTCCAGCACGCCCACAACGTCCGCTCCCATACAGTAGACGTCTCTCACAATGCCGCCGATACCGGTGGCGGCGCCCTCATTCGGAACTACTTGGGAGGGGTGGTTATGACTCTCGTGGGCGATCGCGATGCAGTAGCTCTTCCCGTTCACCGTGGCGAGGCGAACGATCCCGGCGTCCTCACCCGGTCCCAGGACGACACCCGCTCCCTCAGTGGGAAGGTGCTCGCCCAGCACTTTGCGGCTGCTCTTGTACGAGCAGTGCTCACTCCACATCGTGTTGAAGATGTTGGCTTCCACGACCGTGGGGTCACGGCCCAGCAGGCCCGCAACACGTCGCGCCTCATCGGGTGTGAAACTCAGTCCCGCCTGCACCAGCGTGTGCAGAAGCTCGCCGTCACCAATACCGAGCACTCTGACGATTGAAACGAAAGACGGCACTACTGCGTCCAACCGGGGACCTCCTCCAGCTTGATGTGGAGCTCCCGGCTCCGGCCACCGCGTATCATCGCAACCACAATCGAATCGCCGACCTTCGCGCCGAATGTCACTCTCCTGACATCACCCGCGTTCGTCACCGCAACGCCGTCCACGGCAATGATCACATCACCCGGTCTCAGACCCGCACGGTCCGCCGGACTCTCAGGCTCAACCGTGGTCACGAGCGCTCCGTCGGCGTTCAGGAAATTGAGAGCTCCTGCAATGGCCGGCGTGACGTTCGTGAGCCCTATTCCGATCCAGATATCTCTGACCCTGCCGTAGCGAACAAGCTCATCCACGAGCAGACGAGCCGTGTTGATCGGGATTGCGAAGCTCATCCCCAGGTACGCGCCGTTCTCCGCAGACAGCGTGAATGTGCTGATCCCGATGACTTCGCCCCTGCTGTTCACCAAGGGGCCTCCCGAGTTGCCGCGGTTGATGGCGGCGTCGGTCTGGATCATGTCCTTGTACAAAGCGGCAGCGTCCGACGGTTGTATGTCTCTGTGAAGGGCGCTCACGACTCCGGCGGTCACCGTCGGCTCCGGGTCGTTCAGGAGATACCCGAACGGATTGCCTATGGCCACCACCCACTCGCCGATCAGCACGGCGTCCGAGTCTCCCAGCAGCGCCGCAGGAAGATCAGGACCATCGATCTTGATGACGGCAAGATCATACCGCTCATCGGACCCCACAACGGTCCCATCGAACTCCCGGCCGTCCCGCAGAACGACCTTGACTCCGCTGCTCCCGCGCACAACATGATCGTTCGTGAGAACATAGCCGTCCGGGTCGATAATGAATCCCGACCCGACATCGCATCTTCCCTCATACACCCTGTCAGGATAGTAGCCTCGGAAGAACCGCTCAATGAGCCCGTCGTCCGGAAAAGGATCGCCCGGCACGACGTACGTTTTCACTGCACCTATGGAGACTGTGGCAGGCGCGACCTGCTCGACGGCTGCTACGATGGCCGTGCATCTCGATTCAGCTGGATCCTGTTCGAAGTCGAGGCTCGACCGCAATGACCTGACGGACAGAACCAGTCCCGTCGTCACTCCGGCAAGGAGAAACACAAGGATAAGAATGAACGTTCTTGTCATTCTCGAGTCCAGCTCAACCTCCTTGACGCTCCTTGACCTTCTCCCAGTCAGCCAGGAAAGCATCGATTCCCTTGTCGGTGAGCGGATGCTTGAACATCTTCTCGAAGATCGAGTGCGGGATCGTCGCTATGTGCGCGCCCGCAATGAGGGATTCTACGACGTGAAGCGGATGCCTCACGCTCGCGACAATCACCTCAGTGTTGAAGCAGTAGTTGTCGTAGATGGTGAGAATCTCGCGAACGAGGTCCATTCCAACCTGCCCGGCATCGTCCAACCGTCCGATGAATGGACTGACGAATGAAGCCCCGGCCTTCGCCGCGATGAATGCCTGATTGGCTGAGAAAACGAGCGTGCAGTTCGTGCGGATCCCCATGCCGGCCAGCTCACGTATCGCCTTTGAGCCCTCCTTGGTCATTGGGATCTTCACGACGACATTGTCGTGAATCTTGGCGAGTTTCGTGGCCTCCGCGATCATGCCGGCGCTGTCGAGACTCACCACTTCGGCGCTCACCGGACCGTCGACAACTTCGCAGATCCCGCGCACGATGTCTTCGAACTTCCCCTCGACGCGTGAGATCAGAGTTGGATTCGTCGTAACGCCGTCGACCAGGCCGGATGCGGCTGCGTCTCGGATATCCTCAATGTTCGCGGTGTCCAGGAATATCTTCATGTCTTAACCTCCCCTTTGTATCTGATTCGCTCCAGGTAGAGTCCCCACGGTGGAACCGTGGGACCCGCACGGCCGCGGTCACGAGCATCGAGGATCTTCCTCATGCTCTCCGGCTGAATCCTGCCTCTTCCCACTTCAATCAGGGTACCTGCGATTGAACGGACCATACCGCGCAGAAACCTGTCGGCTTCAACCCTGAGTACCAGCATACCTCCATGTGCGGATAGCCATTCTAGCGAAATCCCGTCGATACGGCAACGGTGATGCTTGGGTTCGCTCCCCGTGAGACAGAAAGATGAGCAGTCAATCTCCCCGTTCAGCGGCTTGAGCGCGGCCTGCATGGCATTCCTGTCCAGAGTCCCTCTCACGAGCAGGCGTCGCCGGCGCCATAGAGGGCTCTCCCTGAATCCCATGAGATAGACGTAGGCTCTCGACACCGCATCGAAGCGGGCATTGAAGTCGACGCCGACATCGGCGGCGGAAATTATGAAAACATCCTTATCGAGCCTGGCGTTCAGCGCCGCCTTGAGCTCCTCGATGGGAAGGACCAGATCCGTCTCCGCATGGGCGACCTGGCCCATGGCATGAACCCCGGCGTCCGTTCGACCGGCGCCGTGCACGCGCACATCAACTCCCGCGAGCCCAGAGAATGCGGCCTCCAGCTCACCCTGAACGGTCCGCGCACCGGGCTGCACCTGCCAGCCCGAGAAGTCAGTGCCGTCGTATTCGATCGTGAGTTTGACTTTGCGGACACTCATCTCGTCAGAACCACCTCGGGGCGACAAACGTCGCCGCCATCACCACCACCAGAAGAACAACGGCCAGCCCGTCACGCCGCTTGAGCCTGAGTTCAACATACTTCGTCCTTCCCAGCGCGCCGCGGTAGCACCGCGCGTCCATGGCAAGCGCCAGGTCGTCGGCTCTTCTGAATGCGCTTGCGAAGAGCGGTACGAGAATCGGAATCGCGCTCTTGGCTCTCGCCACGGCTCCGCCTTCAAAGCTCGCGCCACGCCCTATCTGCGCCTTCATTATCCTCCCCGCCTCGTCGAGGAGGGTAGGAACGAACCTCAACGCGATCACCGAGATCATGGCGAGTTCGTGGACCGGGAGACCGATGACCCCGAACGGTTTCAGAAGCCTCTCCAGCCCGTCGCCGAGATCCACCGGTGACGTTGTCGCGGTCAGAAGCGTCGCGATCGTCACCATGAGCGCCACGCGCCACGCGAAGATCCCCCCCATCGCCAAGCCCTCATGAGTCAACCACGGGATCGATGACACGAGCGGCACGCCGTCGGTCAGGAGAGTGTGCATTACGAAGATCACGATCAGAAGCCACTTGAGCGATCGGAGATTCCGCAGGAAGAAACCCGCCGGCAGACGCGATGTCGCCGCCACCATGAGCAAACCCACCGTTAGAACGAGATACTCGCTCCACCCCTCTACCGCGATGACCATGACAAGGAGCGCAAGGGCAGCTGTCATCTTCACTCTCGGATCGAGGTCGTGAACGGGCGATTCCAGAGACACGAACCGGCCCAACGTGAGATCGTTCAGTAGTCCCATTTCAGAAGAGCCCCGCAAGAGAAATCAGCTGGCCGGCCTATCGATGAGAAGCTCGGCAATCTGGACGGCATTGAGAGCCGCCCCCTTCCTGAGATTGTCGGAGACCACCCACATCCACAGGCCATTGGCGACGGAGCTGTCGCGTCGGATTCGACCTATCCATGTCTCGTCGGTTCCGGATGACGACAACTGTGTCGGGTAGACCGCGTCTGGTGCGTCGTCCAGGATCCTGATCCCGGGGGAACGCCCTAGAACCAGTCGGGCTTCCTCAGGAGAGAGTCCGTCTTCAAGCTCAACACAGAGCGCCAGCGCATGAGAGTGAAAGACCGGAACACGCACGCACGTCGCCGTGACCGGCAGTCCGGGCAGATCGAGGATCTTACGCGTCTCGAGTACCATCTTGGTCTCCTCACGCGTGTTTCCGTCGTCATCGATCGTATCGATGTGAGGTATGCAGTTGAATGCGATCGGATGAGGATAGACCCGCGCGATGGTCGGCGCACCCGCCAGCACACATCGTGACTGATCCTCAAGCTCCTGGATGGCTGCGGTCCCAGTGCCTGAGACCGATTGGTATGTGGAGACAACGACTCGTCTGATTCCCACCGCGTCCTGGAGCGGTTTGAGGACGAGCACCATCTGGATCGTCGAACAGTTTGGATTGGCGATGATGCCGGTATGCCCGTTCACGGCCCCCGCGTTGACCTCGGGAACCACCAGAGGAACATCGTCATCCATTCGGAACGCCCGGCTGTTGTCTATCGCTATGGCGCCGTGCGCCACTGCGAGCGGCACGAATTCGCGCGAGACGGAAGCCCCCGTCGCAAAGAGGACTATGTCCAGCCCTGAGAGAGCATCAGCCCGGAGTTCCTCCACCGGGAGATCCTGCCCACCGAACGGAACCGTGCGAGCGCCCCCGCGACCGGAGGCCATCGCCCTCACCGATTCTGCGGGGAATGCGCGTTCGCGGAGCACCGACAGCACCTTCAGACCGACGGCGCCGGTGGCGCCCGCTACACCAACCCTCACTGGCTGCTTCACTTGTTCCCTTCCCACCACTGGTGTGTAGCTCTCCACGTCAGATCGCTTCCAGCGCTCCGACGGGCAGCCATCCTTCAAGATCTGTCCCCAAGACCGAGACCCGAGTCCAGCCTCCCCTCTGCTCCGAAAGCCTCACCTTCGTGCCCTCGTGCAGACGGAACTCAAGAACGAACTCCTCGCCCGGACCCGTCCTCACTCCTGTCTCACGCACGATCACAACACCCTCATGCACGCCGTGCAGACGGTAGATCTTCGTGCCCGCCGCCGTTCCCACGAGGACGAGCAGTGCGAGAAGAGCGAGCGACAGTCCGAGAGGCCACCCGGCCATCCCGCCGCGCACGATCCCGATGACAACCACGGCGATCAGGAGCGCATAGATAAGACTCACAAACACGACCAGCATCACGGGATCGAGTTCCGACCAGGTTCGTTCGAGAACGCCGACGATACCTATCGTCGCCACTCGTCCCGGGCGATCGGCGAGCCCTGCCCGAACGAACTCGAGATTGGCTCGCGCGTCCGTGTGCCCGGGCGCTACCTTCAGCGCACGCTCATAGCTGAGGACGGCACGCCCCACGCTCCCCGATTTGTACCAGGCATTGCCCAGATTGTAGAGGACATCGGCGTCTCCGAACCCGCCCTCGGTGATGCCCTGATAGATCGCCCCGGCCTCGGCAAACTCACCTTCCGCATAGAGCGCATTTGCAGCGCGAAAGGCCTCTTGGATGTCTGAACCGTCCGAAACCTCCGCTGCGTAAACCTGCTGTCCCCCCTTGAGGGGCATGAGAGCGATCACTGCGAGCACGAACCCGAAGAGTGCAAGCAAAGGCAAGCGCCTCCATGATGCCGATCGGACGGCACGGCTCATCTGCGCCTCCTTGCCCGAAGCTTCTCAATACTCCTGATGCAACACTCGGCCTCATCGAGGATCTCGTCCGTTGTGAGCGAACTGTCGGCGCCCGCAAATCTGCCTAGATCACAGACCGAAAGAAGAGAGACCACGCGGTCAGCTGCCGCAGCATCCCCGCCGGCTTCCTTGAGAGCCGCTCCAAGCTCCGCCAGTCTCATTCCTCTTGCGGCGACGCCCAGACGATCTCCGATGAAGTCCACCGTGAGTCGCGCGACGGCGGAGCAGGTTCCCGCATGATCCCCCGCGGCGGATGCCACCGCTGCGGCCTTGAGCTCTCGGCGCGCCCGTGCAGGAGCCTTCAGGAAGCGCTCGAGTCCGCGGTCCCGAGAAAGGCGTGTCTTCCTGTCCTTCCACACCCAGACCGTAGCCAGGCACAGAAGAGGAAGAAGCTGCAAGAGCAGGAAAGCGGGGCGGAAGTACAGAGGCCGGGATGTCCTGCTCAAGGACCTGACCGGCTCTCTGATATAGCGGATATCCGCGCCGACTCTCGATATCATCGTCCCCACTGACCCGGTCACCTGTTCATCGATCGTGGTCCGCGGCGCGACCTTGAGCACTATCTCATCCGTTCGTGCGACGTCGTATCGGCCACGGACTGGATCGAAATACTGGAGTTCGATACCAGGGATCATCAGGTCCCCCGCCCGCTGCGGCACGAATACGTACTCGAATGTTCTGACGCCGCCAACGACGCCCTTCTTCTTCGAAATGTTGGTCGAGCTTCCCGATTCGTACACCTTGAATCCGGGAACGTCGTCAGGAACAGGCGATGGAACCGTCCGCGCATTCCCGGTCCCGGTCACAGTCACCCGAAACGTCACGGGCTTCAACTCTTCCACCTCCCGAACATCCACCCAGGATTCCGCTCCGTACCGTCCGACAGCACCACCGTACCCCTGGGCACGCCCCGCTGACGGAAGTGGCAGAATCTCGATCGTGACCGGCTTCGTGCTCAGGATCCTCTTCTCGCCCTGTGTTCTGAAAAACGTGAACGGGCGCCCCTCCGCGTGGTAGGTCAGGCGCGCCTCCCCGATGGTAGCGGTCCCGGTTGCGGCGCCGAAGAGCGCAGTTCGTATCTCGGTCACGCGGTAGCGCTTGCCGTCGACCATCTCGAAGTACTCTTCTGGTGGCGGCAGATCCTCGGTCCAGAATCCAGTCATATCCGGGCTCTCGTACCGCGGACCGCGCGGCTCTACCCTTCTGTAGTACTTGAACGAAAGCGTGATCTGCTCGTCCACGTACGCCTTGGTCCTGTCCACCGTCATGGTGACGAAGATGTCCCCTGATGCGGCCGTATGGTTCGCTGTGCCTTCCCGCACCTCCATCTCGCCGTTCGCCCGGCCGCGCTGCCCTTCGACGACCTCTATCTCGATCGACTCGGAGCTGTAGATCGCGCCGCCGACTTCTACCTCCACGGGACCGAGAACAAAGGTCCCGGGCTCTCGGGGAAGCAGGCTGTAGTTCCATCGCTTCGAGGTCGTTCTTCGACCGTTCACTATGCTCATGCTGCTCGAAGTGCCCGATGAGTAGACCGTGAACTGCTCCCCTATCCGACCGAGTTCCGGCGCCGGGGCGCTCATAGCACCCTCCACCAAGACGCTCAATGTGAAGGTCTCGTTGAGAGAGACGACGGGGCTGCTCACGCGCGCAGTTACTGTGACATCCGCCGCGGCCGCCGTGACCGGGGCCTGCGCGATGAAGACCATGACGCCGATCAGGAGCGCGATTCGTCGCGACCCTGATCGCCACCATGAAGCACTGCGCCTTCTACCAATCCTTGTCAACCTTCTCTCTCTTCCTCGCTCTGGCCGCTCTCAGCTCCGCCAGAAGTTCGCGTTCTCCCCTGTCTATCGCATCCAGCAGCCGTTCAGCATCTTCCCTGGACATCGACATCTCATCCTGCTCACCGTCACCCTGCGACGGATCGGATGATTGCTCCTGTTCTTCCTCACCGGGTTGATCGTCGCGGTCCTGTTCTTCCTGATTCTCCCCCTGCTGATCGTCCTGTCGGCCGTCGCTCTTCTCCTCGCCCTGATCGTCGTGCTCCCCCTGCTGATCGTCCTGCTGCTCGTCGCTCTTTTCCTCCCCCTGTTCCTCCTCCTGCTCGTCGTTCCTCTCCTCGCCCTGATCGTCTCCCTGCTTCTGGTCACTCTGCTGCTGCTTCTCGCGTTCGTCGAGAAGCGCACGCGCGACCTCAAGATTGTACTTCGCGTCGAGATCCCCGGGGTTCGTTCTGAGCGATTGTTTGAACGATTCCATCGCGGCTTCCGGGTCGCCCGCACTCAGCTGCGCATTGCCGGCGTTGTAGTACGACACGGCGCTCAGTTCATCGTCGAACGATGCCGCGGCATTCAGATATTCTCTGAGCGCGGAATCAAACTCTTCCATCCGGAAAAGAGCGTTCCCGGAGTTGAAAGCCAGTTCCTCAAGCTCCGGGGCCATGACCTGGCCGCTGCGGTACTCCGCCAGCGCCTCATTAAACTCACTGGCGCGATAGTGCGCGTTGCCTCTTCTGTTCCGCGCGCCCGGCGTATCGCCAAAGCCTGTCAGGAAGGGAAAAATCAGCAGCATGAGAGACACAATGGCCACTCGCCTGAGCGAGAGCCCCCGAAGCCGCTTCCCCTTTCCATTCCTGCTACTCACCACGAGCTTTCCTCCGCGCGGGAAGAAATGAGGCCAGAGAAACGAATACGATGGCGATCGCGAGTGGAATCTGAAATCTCTCTTCGTAGTACGCAAGCATGGTCGATTCGAGATCTCCCTGCTCCATCTTCGAGAGATCCTCGGCGATGGCAGCGAGCTCGCGCTCTCCGTCCGTGGCCCTGAAGTACCTTCCTCCTCCGGCCGATGCGACATCCATCAGGGTCGCCTCGTCCAGGCGTGACATCACTATCTGCCCGGACCGGTCACGCTTGTAGCCCCCGCCCTCATCGGGCGGCACCGGGATGGGCTCTCCGGATATCGAGCCAAGCCCTATCGCGTAGACGCGCACGCCAGCCGCCGCTGCCTCCCTCGCTGCCGCCACGGGATCGGTGTCGTGGTTCTCCCCATCTGTGAACACAACGAGGACCTTCGAGCGATCAGGTCTGCTCGAAAGCGCTCTGGTCGCCTCACGAATGGCTTCGGCAAGATCCGTCCCCGGGGTCGAGATCACGCCGGGCTCCACGGCCGAAAGCAGCATTGAGGCAGCACCGTAGTCCAGAGTCAACGGGCACTGCGTGAACGCGGAACCTGCGAAGATGATGACGCCCACCCGATCTCCGCTCAGAAGCCCGACGAGCGAGAGCGCCTCACGCCTTGCCTTCTCAAGACGATTTGGATAGAGATCCCTTGCCCACATGGATGAAGACACGTCGAGGGCCAGCATGAGGTCGACCCCGCGTCTCTTGGCAACGCCTACGCGAGTTCCGATCTGCGGCCTCCCTGCGGCTACGCCCAGAGCCAACACCGCGAGCACGAGGAGAGCGAACCCTACTCCGACAAGCGTGCGCGAAGCGGCAGGAGCGAGCCTCGCAAAGAGCGCGCTTTCCGCGAATGCACGTTCACCACGAGCGCGTCTCCGCTGTGCCACCCACGCAATGATAGCGGCGCCGAGGGTCGGCACAAGAAGGAACCAGATGAGCAGCGTCTCTGTCGAAACAGCAAACCGCACAGTTCTTCCCTCTCTACGGCAATCGTCTCAGAACCGTGGCCGACAGGAGCATGTCCAGAAGCAGCAGCGCCAACCCCAGCACTATCAGACGCGGCCCAAGCTCAGTGTACGTTGTGAAGTGCTTGACCTCTATCTTTGTTTTCTCGAGTTCATCTATGGTCAGGTAGACTTGCGCGAGCATGCCCTCGGTCTTGGCCCTGAAATACACGCCCCCGGTGATGTCCGCGATCTCAGCCAGCGTTTCCTCGTCGATGTCTGTGGGCGCGTTCACGTAGCGCGTTCCCCAGACCGGGTCATGCACCGGGATCGGGCCTCCCTCGGGAGTCCCCACGGCAACCGTGTATATCTTGATACCGAGCGCCCTTGCCGCCTGTGCAGCGGTGATCGGGTCGATCTCACCGGCGTTGTTTCTCCCGTCCGTCAGAAGGATAATGATCCTGCTTTCGGCGTCGCTCTTCCGAAGCCTGTTCGTCGCCGTCGCAACGCCAAGCCCTATCGCCGTGCTCTCCTCATCGATCATCCCGATCTCGACGGACTCCAGAAGCTCGAGGAGAACGCGGTGATCCAGCGTCAGAGGACACTGAGTGAAGCTCTGGCTCGCGAACACGACCATACCTACTCTGTCGGAAATGCGGCCCTCGACAAAACCCGCCACCACTTCCTTCGCCACAGCGAGACGATTCAAGGGCTTGAAGTCCTCGGCTCTCATGCTCCCGGAAACATCCACCGCAAGCATTATGTCGATGCCCTCGGTCAGCACCGACTCGGTACCACTCCCCGCCTGTGGACGCGCCAGCGCCAGAAGCAGGACAATCAACACCCCCGCCCTGGAGGCCGTTCTTGCGTACCGCTTCCAAGACGCTCCACGCCCTCCCACGCTTCTCACCAGATCGACCAGCGGATAGCTTATCGCCGCACTCATCCGTCGACCGAACCGCAGTGACACGACGAGGTAGAGGGCGACGAGCAGCAGAAGCCACAGAAGCTCAGGATTCGCGAATCGGAACACGCGCCTACTCCTCCCCCTTGGACTCGCTCAGTTCCCGAAACCGCGTTCGTTCGACGAATGCCCTGACCGCGACAAGATCGCCGTGGGCGCGCTCGCTTGAGGGCACGTGACGCGCGAACTTCGACAGATCGGCGTAGGCTAGAAGATCCAGCGTCCACGCCTCATCACCCGGAGCGAGATCCGCACCGTGCATCACCGAGGCCAGCTCCTTCGTCGTCATGTCCACGGCATCCACTGAGAACCGATCCAGCATGTAGCGCCTCAGCACGTCGGTAAGAATGAGGTAGAATCGAGGCAGCTCGCCCTGTCCGACAAGGCCGCCGCGCTCGAGTTCGCGAAGACGCGAAAGAGCAGCAATGTGCGCGGCCTCTCTCCTCGTCTCCGGCTCTGCCTCGGGCTCAAGATCCTCTCTCCTTCTCGATCCAAGCCAGCGTCTCAGATAGAACAGTCCTGCAAGGGCCGCAGCTATGAGCGCAGCGATCACGATGGCAGGCCAGACTCGACGCCTGAGCTCAAGCGGTGGCTTGATATCCCTGGGTGACGGCCGCAGCTCCTGCTCTTCGGGAGGGATAACACTCTCTATGGTAACGACCAGTGCATCGGTATGCACAACCGCGGTGTCACCTTCCGGCGACACGTAGTGAAAGGCCAGGGACGGAATGCTGAGATCGCCCGTCTCGAACGCCGTCAGCACATACTGCCGCCGCTCACTGGCTGAACCGACATGCTCATCTGTGGCGTGGATAATGACGTCAAGCACCTCAAACGGCGCGACCTCGCCCACAACCCTGGGAAAAGCCAGCGCTCCATCAAAGCCGCGCAGAACCGTCAGCGTGAGGATGAGTCGGTCACCCACAGTAGCAAGCGTCGGAGAGACGCTCGCTCTTACCTCAAGAACGGTGTCCCCGGCCACTGTCGCGTGGACCAAGCTCTCTACCGTGAGCACAGCATCGCCCGATCCCGACCCATCAGCCAGGGCTTCATCGAGCGTGATGAGCGGAGCAGAAACCGCGAGAACAAGCACGGCCACTGCAATCACCTTCGCGATGATGTGTTCCGGCTTCACCGGCATGCGCATCTCCACTCACTGAAGACCTGCGTCACGTGACGTCCGATGCCTGTCCCGCTCAGCCCCGGGCGCCCACTCGCGACCCCGCCCTTCTTGCGCGCGCTCTGAAGAAGCGCTCGAGCGGTTCCGCATACGGCGCGTCGGTGCTGACGCTGATCGAATCGATTCCCAATCGCCTCAGAAGTTCATCCTCTTCCGCAAGCTGCCGGGTTCTCTCCTCGGCGAAGCGAGCACGGAAGGACCTGCTCGATGCGTCCACCTCGAAAAGTTCATCTGTCTCGGGGTCGACGAGTGCGATCGTGCCGACACTCGGAAGCTCCCGTTCAAGTGGATCACTCACTCGCACTGCTATGAGATCGTACCGTCGCGCCGCCACCGCAAGCGCCCGCTCGGCCCCCGTGGTCAGCAAATCACTCACAAGGAAGACAACCGCGTGACGACGCACGGTTCTCGACAGATAATCCACAGCCTGAGGAATGTCCGTGCCGCGGCCTTCCGGCTTGAAGTAGAGAAGCTCACGAATGACCCTGAGAGCATGTCGCCGCCCCTTCTGCGGCGGCACGAACTTCTCGATCCGATCGGAGAAGATGATGAGACCGACGCGGTCGTTGTTCCTGACCGCCGAGAACGCGAGGACGGCGCAAAGCTCAGCGGCCAGCTCCGATTTGAAGCGGGAGACTGAACCAAACCGCCCGGATGCACTCGCATCCACTACGAAGATGACAGTCAGTTCCCGTTCCTCATCGAACTTTTTCACATACGGGTGACCCATGCGCGCGGTCACGTTCCAGTCTATCGAGCGGATGTCGTCGCCGGGCAGGTACTCGCGCACTTCGGCGAATTCCATGCCCCTTCCCTTGAAGACGCTGTGGTATTCGCCGGAGAAGACGTCGTCCACGAGACGCTTCGTCCGGATCTCGATCCGGCGGATCTTCTTCAGTATCTCTCGTGGGATCATAATCTCATGGAGAGCACCGAGCCGCCTCTGCACCGCCCGGGAGCTCTCTGCTGGGGCGCCTCTACGGCACCTCGATGTTGTCGAGAATCCTCTGGACTATGTCCTCGGACGTGAGTTCCTCGGCCTCGGCCTCATACGTGATAATGACTCTGTGCCTGAGAACATCCATGGCCACGGCCTTGATGTCCTCCGGAGTCACATACGCTCGCCTCTGAAGAAAAGCATGCGCGCGCGCTGCCGCGATCAAGTGAATGGAAGCCCTTGGCGACGCTCCGTACGCAATGAGATCGTCCATATCCAGTCCGTGCGCGGACGGCTCACGTGTCGCAAACACGATGTCGAGAATGTACTGCTTGATCTTGTCGTCGACGTAGATCTCTCTCACAAGCTCGCGGGCCTTGAGGATCGTCTCCGGCGAGACGACGGGCGAAGCCACCGGTTCCTTCCCCGTCGACATCCGCTCCATGATCTCGAGTTCTTCGTCCCTCGATGGATACCCGACTCTGAGCTTGAGCATGAAGCGGTCTACCTGCGCTTCCGGAAGCGGATAGGTTCCCTCCTGCTCGATCGGGTTCTGTGTGGCCAGCACGAGGAACGGGTCATCGAGCGGGAATGTCTCGCTGCCTATCGTCACCTGCCGCTCCTGCATGGCTTCCAGAAGGGCGCTCTGGACCTTGGCCGGCGCCCTGTTGATCTCATCCGCAAGAATCAGATTGGAGAAGATCGGGCCCTTCTTGGTGGTGAATTCACCGCTCTCGGCCGAGTAGACGAGCGTACCGATCAGATCCGCAGGTAGAAGATCCGGTGTGAACTGGATCCTCTGGAAGTCCGTGTCGATGGCGCGAGAAAGGGTTCTCACGGCCAGCGTCTTGGCAAGCCCCGGAACTCCCTCAATGAGCACGTGTCCGTCGGCCAATAGCCCGATCAGGAGACGCTCCACCATGTACGATTGCCCAACGATAACTTTGTCTATCTCGCTCAGGAGCGTGCTCACGAACCCGCTCTCCAGCTCGATTCGCTCCCCGATAGCTTTGATGTCGGCGTACAACCTGGATCCCTCCTCTAGAACTCCGTGGCGCCCGTGAACTTGAAACCCCGTATGAGCATCGTCGGACTTGTCACGGAGCCAACGGCGCCCCACGATGCACCGATCACCTCCCGCTCGCGCGTCATCGCGTCGACGTTCGAGAAGACCCGCATCATGCTGTCAGTCCATCGGAGGTTCTTCACTGCTCGCACTATCTTCCCACCCTCTATGAGAAACGTGCCGGCACGCGTCATGCCGGTGAAGAGTGCCTTTCTCGTATCAAGGAGCCCATTGACATAATGGAAGCTCGTGACGAGAAGTCCACGATCGACCATGGAGATGAGTTCATCGTTCGTCTTGTCACCCGGTTCGATAAAGAGATTGCTTGGTCCGGGACCACCCCGGAAAGCTGCCGTCCCTGCGTGTCCCGTCGATTCAGCGCCGTCCCTGGCCGCGGTGAGAGTGTCATACACGGGTGACCGGGCAACACCCTGCTCAATGATCGTCACCGGCTTCTTCGGAACTCCCTCGTAGTCGAAAGGCACCGGGACACCGGCTGTGTCAAAACCATCGTCACGGATCGTGATGTTGTCACCCATTACCTTCTCACCGAAGCGTCCGGTCATGAAGGAGAAGCCTTCCTGAACCTGCTTCGCGCCGAACGCCGTGAAATTGAGCCAGCTCATAAGCTCTGCCACGGCCTTGGGTTCGATGATGACATCTAAGGGCTCGTAGTCGATAGCAACCGGGTCGGCTCCAGCCACGCACTTGTCGACAGCCCGCCTGGTCGTCGCCTCGACGTCGATTCCGTCGATCCCTTTCGCGTAGGCTACCGCGGCGCCGGCCACACCGTCATCATCCGTAGCATACGTCGAGAGAAACGCATCAGTTCCGTAGTACTCCTGTTCCGTCCCCGATGTGTTCATCACCGCGAAGCGGAAATCACTGACCCGGTAGGCGCCCGACAGCGTGGCGCCCTTCTCCGCAGCGATCGCTACGGCCCTCCCTATGGCCTCGGCCCTCGCGGACGGTGGCATCAAGGCTGTGGCTTCGGAGTAGGTGTCTGCCTCGGGCGCTCTCTCAGACTTCTGGAAGCCGGGAAAGCCAGGATCCTCAGGACTGGCCTGAGCGACCTCTGTCGCCTGCTTCACGGCCTCCGCGAGCACCCCCGCCTCCAGCCGATTCGTACTCGCAACACCAGTGCGCTTACCCACGGCCACGCGCACCGTCACGGTGCAGTCCTCTTCGCTTACGTTCTGATGTATCACGGACTCGGCGAATCGCGTCAGCCTGTTCGTGCCGCAGCGTGCAACCAGCTCCGTCTCGTCTCCGGGAGAATTCGCGAGCGTCTCTTTCAGGAGTACGTCCAGTCGTTTCGTGTCGATCATCGCTTGCCTCCCACTTCTACGTTCCGGAAACGCGCCGGCGACACGCCATGTCCGACGTGCGCGGTCTGCCCCGGCTCACCCTTGCCGCAACTGGGGATACCCCAGACATGCCATTCCTCAGGACCAGCCACGGCGTCACATCCTCCCCAGAACTCAGGCGTGATACCCGTGTAGACGGGGTTCTTCAGCATGCGCACCCGCTTGCCGCGCTTGATCTCCCAGGCGATCTCACAACCAAACTGGAAATTCACTCGCCTCTGATCGATACTCCAGCTCTTGTTCGAGTCTATGAAGATGCCGTCCTCAGTGTCTGCGATAAGATCCTCCAGAGAGCCTTCACCCGGCATGAGATTGATGTTCGTCATCCTCACGAGCGGGATCCTGTTCCAACCGCTCGCCCTCATCGTGCCGTTGCTGCTGAGTCCGATACGGGGAGCGGTCTCGCGGCTCGTCAGATAGCCGACGAAGATGCCGTCTCGCACGATGTCCGTCCGCTGTGCCGCGACTCCCTCATCGTCATACGCGAACGATCCCAGCCCACCTTCGCATGTCGCATCCGCGACCAGGTTCACCACCTTCGAGCCGTACCTGAACGAGCCCAGTTTGTCCGTTGTCAGGAAGCTGGTCCCAGCGTATGAGGCCTCCGTGCCGAACACTCGGTCCAGCTCAATCGGGTGGCCGCACGACTCGTGCACTTGGAGAGCAAGCTGAGTGCCGCCTATGATGAGAGTAGTATTCACGGCCGGACACTCATCCGCATTCAGGAGTTCCAGGGCCTCCGCTCCAATACGCTCGGCATTCTCGACGAGGCGAAGCGAACGCGTGAACTCGAACCCGCGCGTGGCGTAGTCCCCACGGAAGCTCGCCGGGTAGGAGCGCGTCTGCCTCTTGCCGGCATCATCAACGGCCGTGGCGGAGATCCCACCGCCCGCTTCGGTAATCGTCTGGTCTATGGCACTTCCCTCGGTGTCCACAAACAGCTTCTCGGTCCTGAAGTTCATTGTCGATGCCGTGACCAGCTTGACGCCCTCGGTCCGCCTCATTCCCTCACATGCCGCTGTCAGCATCTCGAGCTTCTCGGCAAGCGGGACCTCGAATGGGTCTTCGCGGTACTCACTCGTGTACGTGTCGACCGCCGGGGGTCTCTTGTCCAGTGTGATTCCAGGGTTACCGACCGTCCCGCTGGCCTCCGCGATCCCCAAAGCCTGCTCCGCGATCTCCGAGACCTTCTCTCGGGTCAGCTCGGAGCTCGATGCGAACCCCCATGCTCCTCCCTTGAGGATGCGGATTCCGAAGCCTTCCGATTCTATCGTCGAAGCCGTTTCGAGCGTCCCGTTCTTCATCACGAGAATCTCACTCAGTCCCCGAACCCGCCTCGCGTCAGCGTAGTCGACGCCCCTCTGCCTGAGGTCATCCATGGCCTGCTTCAAGAGATCCTTCACGCCTGCACCCCTCTCCTACCACTTGTTGCTATCAAGAAATCGCTCCGTCTCGAACGCCGCGGTCGCTCCATCACCAATGGCCGTAGAAACCTGGCGCAGCGGCTTCGCGCGGCAATCACCGGCCGCGAACACGCCGCGCACTCCGGTCTTCATCTGATCGTTGGTCACGAGGAATCCTCGATCGTCCTTCTCGAGGAGATCACCAAGAAACTCGGTCTTCGGCTTGAGCCCAACGAAGAGGAAAACACCGGGCACTTCCAGAACCCTTGGTTCCCCATCGCCGACCGGTTTGAGATTCAATCTTTCCACGCCCTTGAAGCTGCCCTCTATGCTCTCCACAACGTGACTGCAGATGCACTCTATCTTATCATGATTCATCACGCGCTCGGCCAGCACAGGCACTGCCCGAAACTCGTCCCGACGATGGATGATGTAGACCCTGCCGGCGATGTCCGAAAGATAGAGCGCCTCCTGGAGGGCGCTGTCGCCGCCGCCGACAACGGCCACCTCCTGGTCCCTATAGAACGGGCCGTCACAGGTCGCACAGTACGAAACACCGCGACCCACGAACTCATCCTCACCAGGCACACCCAGCTTCCGATAGCCCGTGCCGGTAGCCACGATGATGGCCCCCGCCTCGTATCTGTCGGAGCGGCCGACCACGGCAAGCCCATTCTCCCCAGTCTCGATCGCGCTCACTGAGTCCGTAGCCAGCTCGGCCCCGAATTCCACCATCTGCTTCTGCATTCTTCCGGTGAGTGCGGCGCCACTCTCTGCGGCGACTCCGGGGTAGTTCTCGATGAGATGGGTCATGGCCACCTGTCCACCAGGCATGGCTTCTTCCAGCACCACCGTCTTGAGATTGAACCGTCCGGCGTAGATGCCGGCGGTGAGCCCGGCCGGTCCCGCACCGATCACCACAAGATCGTACCTGCCCATGTATGACCTCCCACGCAGTCATCCAGGAAGAACACGCTGAACCGAGAGTATAGCGTGCCGTGCACTGCCCTGCCAGATCCTTTCTGGAGCCACGCTACCCATTCCCAAGAGCAGAGGCCTGTAGGAGCCCGCTCCCGCAAAACGTGCGAGCCGTCGCAAGATACAAGGATCCTGCTTGTACAATGAGACATGCATCATGTATTCTGTACTATGGTTTCATCGTATACTTGCGTACGCAACGTTTGGTCTCAGTACAAGGGAGAGGCAAATGAGGTTGGCTACAATCATGCTCACAGTGGTATCGGTTCTCGCTCTCGCGGTGACGTGCGGCGCGACGATCATCAACGTCAGTCCCGGCGAATCCATTCAGGCAGCAATCACGTCTGCCTCGCCGAGAGACACGGTCCTCATGGCAAACGGGCGCTACCCTGAGGCCGGAATCCAGATGAAGCCCGGCGTCACTCTCACGAGTGTCGGCGGAGACACATCGTCCGTCGTCATCGACGCCATCTCGGAGTTCGACTGCATCCTCTACATTGTGGACTGCGGCGACACAACCCATCTCAGTGGCTTCACTTTGTCCTCCGGATTCGGAGTCGACGGCGGCGGGATCTCGATGAGTAACTCGTCTCCCGTGATCGAGAACGTGCGCGTCTACGGCTGCATGGCGGACCACGGCGCGGGCATCTACCTCGCGTCTTCATCTCCAACACTCACGAACTGCCTTCTTGACGAGAACCTGGCCTTCGACAATGGTGGCAACCTGGCCTGCTGCAATGGGTCGGACCCCGATATCGTCGCGTGCACCTTGATGCACGGCGCGGCGGGCTACAACGGCGCCTCCGTATTCTGCAGTGCCTCATCCCCCACAGTCACCGAGACCAGTGTGTGTGCCGGTAGTGCGACAGGCCTCGGCGATGGCATCTTCTGCACGAACGGCGCCGCTCCGACGCTCACCAATGTCACGTTCATGGAGTGCCAAACATGGAATGACGGCCAGTGCGTCTACCTTGAGAACTCCGCCGCCCCGACGTTCCTGAACTGCTGTTTCACGAGCAGTGGCATCATCTCGGGGTACAGCCTGGTGCACGGCGCCGACGGCACTATAGCGCCCACGTTCTCGAACTGCAATGTCTGGGGCTTCAATTCGCCGCCCTTGTACAGCGGAACGATCCCCAATCAGACGGGTTCGGACTACAACATCAATGCGGACCCGCTCTACTGCGAAAGCATATACTGCCACGCCTGGGTCGACGCGGCCTCACTTCACCTGCCGGAGAACAACGACTCCGGTGTGTTGATCGGCCGCTACGGAGAGGGATGTGACTCACCCGTCGAAGCGATCAGCTGGGGTGCGATCAAGGCAATGTACAGATAGCGCGCTGGAGCCGGCGCTCCATTGCGGTGAATCCGGTTGGCGGCTCAGGGTATGGCGCTACGCGCTATACCCTGAGCATGCAGTACGAGAGGGGCCCCGGTGGGGCCCCTCTCTTCATAGGGACTCTGCTCATGCTGTGTCCCGTACGATTTCTGTACTTGCGATGCTCTTGCGATCTATCTGCACGCCGACCGCGACACGGATCGCGTCTGCAATGACCGCACCGTCGAGGCTACGAGATGATCGTCGGCGTGATCTTGATGATCAGGTCCGATGTCTTCTTCGAGTCTCTCATGTGCTTGAAGAGATAGCCAATGATCGGAATGTCGCCCAGGAACGGCACCTTGATTTCCTCGGTGCTCGTGTCCTCATTCAGAAGCCCCGCAATGATGAACGTCTGCCCGTCTCTCACGCGAACCTGCGTAGATGCACGGCGCTCCTTGGTCCACGGGATCTCCTCGTTCGGGCCCTTCCAACCCACGATGCTGCTGACGTTCGGTTCCACGAGAACTGTTATGTGACCGTCGCCCGTCGCTCTCGGGGTAACGGTAACCGTGACACCCACCTTCTCTCGCTCGACCGTCACTTCGACCGCCCCAGCCGATGACACGCCCGAGACCGTGTAAGGAATGACGTCGCCGATGTGGATCTCAGCCTCACGGTTATTCAGCGTTGCGAGCTGCGACCGGCTCAGGATTCGCGCTTGCCCTTCTCCCTCCAGGAAGTCGATGGCCATTTCCAGAGTCTGGGCCTGCCGCACGATATCGTCGCCGTCGAACGGAAGCGCACCCCACGGCATTATTTCTGGAAGCCCGTCAGGCGCGGACGGTTCAGGCTCCCCCTCGGCAAAGAGCACAGTCTGGCTCATCAGCTTGGCCCAATCGATGCCGTATTCCATCAGGTCGTCCGTCGTCACCTCTATCACCTCGGTCACCAGCTTGATTTGAACCGGTGGAATGTCCAGCTTCCTTACAACGCGGCGAATCTGCTCGATCTTGCCGGGTGACGCCACTACGACCAGACGGTTCCCACCGGGATCGGTCGACGCGCTCTCCGCTATCTCTGCAATGAGCGGCTCGAGTTCGTGTGCGTCTGCGAACATGATGTCGAGCACATACGTGTCCAGACCCGTCTCCTCCGCGAGAGCCTCGGCATTTCCAACGAGAATCGAATTGCCCACTCTCTCGTAGGCGAGACCGGCGGCCCTGACAACGAGATCAAGCGCCTCGTCGATCGGAGTGTTCCTGATGTGTACCGAGACGACCTTCCCCTCAACAGCAGGGCTCGTCACGATATTGAGGCCGCTTTTCTCGGCAAGAATGGTGAGGACATCCGTGAGTGCGGTCTCCCTTGCACTCACCGACACCGTGGCTCCTTCATGTTGCGCTGACGCCGCCGGCGCAAGCGTGAAGACCAGCAGGAGCCCTGTGATGATTATCGCGTGAAACCTCATCTTCTGCGTTCCCCCTGTTTCACTTGCCCGCTGGGTACGAGTACGTGCGGGTGGTCCCATCGTAGTCAATGACCACGCCGCCCCTCGCGATCTCCGTCACCTTGCCGCCGTTCACGGTGTCTCCTACTCTCACGCTGATGCTGCGGCCTCCGGCTTCGACGATTGCCATCGGATTGCTGTCGATCACTAGAGCCGTCACCACAACTGATGGACGACTCGGCTTGGACGGAGCTGATGATCCGGACCTCGGCGCGCTCTTCTGTTTCTCCTTCGGAACCATCGGATCGCGTGCCGTGACCGTCTCCTCCGTCACCTCAACATCTACCTGGGCTCTCCTGAGATCCTCCAGAAGCTCCGACAGGTTCTCCCCCTCGACCTCCATCCCCGTCCGTTCCTCGCTCACGAGCTTGCCTATCTTGCCCGAGACGCCGAGGCTCTTGGCGGCAACCCCCGCACCTAGGTAGATGGTGCTCACGGTGGCCAAGATCATGATTACTATGTGATGGGTCTTCATTGCGATTCCATCCTCCGGTCAGACTCGGCCGCGATTCAGTAGCCCGTGACCTTGAACGTCACCAGTGTGCGGTGTCCACTGCCTGCCGCGATCACTCGATTCGATCTCACGTCCAGAGAAGTAATGGCAACCATCTCCGGCACACTCTCCAGGTACTCAAGGAGCTGCGCAACCGCATCGTACCGTCCTTCGAATTCCACCAGATACGCTCTCTCGCGGTACCCACCCACAGCCGGCACATCGCTCTCCGGTTCAAGCTGGATGAGCAGCAGACCTAGCTCGGCCATCTCGGCGCTGATATCCGAGAGAAAGCGCTGATCGGCCGGCATGTCCCCACTAACCCTCTCCGGCAGATAGATCCGCGCTTCTTCAAGGTCCACCTCGGTTTCAAGAATCTCCGAGAGAGCCATCTCTGCTCTGGCGATGTCGCCGGTGAGCGAGATCATCTCCATCCATCGTGGCCTCTGAACCGCGAGATTCAGCACGATGATGAGTGCAAGTACGATGAGTGGAATCGCGATGCCTACTCTGTCACGCGTCGACATAGTCCACCTCTGATGCTATCGGGCCCTGGATAAGTAGGATCGCCTCGAAGGACAGCCCTTCCATGAATGTGTCATCGACATCATCTTCCCACCGCATCGTCGCAAGCTTGGCATTCCCGAAGTACTGGCTCAACTCCGCATCAGCTCGCAACGCGTCCACGAATCCCATGAGTTCGATGACGCTCTCATCGCGTCCCTTCGCCTTGACGATGCCGTATATGTGGAATGCCCCCGCGGACCCGGCCTCATCAAACGCTGATTTCTTGACCAGCGAGAGCCGCATGTACCACGTGTCGGACGGTACGAGTTCCCCCACCCGGCGAAGCACACTGCTCCACGGGACCTGCGCAGCCCGATCTTTGAGAAGCAACAGCTCGTCCGCCGTGATGCCGGCGCCTTCCTCGGTTGCCGTCACGAAGGCTCGCTCGACGCCTTTCAAACGCGCTTGCGCGACATCAAGCCCCTTCCCGGTAGACCAAAGCGCCTGCGAGTAGATCAGGAGCATTGCGAAACTCACGCCTGCCACAAGAACGATTGCGCCGAGGGAACGGGCACGGGCGGCCGCTTCGCGACGTCGCTCCCTGCCGAGACGGTAGATATTGAGTTCGAACAGCATGCTCTACCTCCTCCTTGCCAATCCCGTGGCCAATGCGAACCTCGCGCTCTGCGGTCTTAGCTCATCGACATCAATGCCACTGCACGTGACGGATCCCAGCGGATCCAGCAATCCCACGTCGACTCCAAGCTCCCGCTCGAAGCATTCCCGAACGGTCTCATCGAGTGCCCGGCCTCCCGAGAGGTAAACGGCGGCAATCCCCTTCTTCCCGGTCTCGTTGTTGTAGAACGCCAGAGAGAAGCGAACCTCCGTTACGACGTGTTCCAGCCATGAATCGTCTCTGTCGGCTATCGGAATCGACCTGGAGAGGAGTAGTCCCTTCGATGCATACACCGAGAGATGAGCGAACGATCTCCCCAACTCCAGCACGCCCACCGCCCCATCGTTCAGGAGTCCCTCAGCATCGACTTCATTGAGAAGCGCCAGAGTTGTGAGGTCGACGATCGCCGGCTCCACACCCACTTCGATAAGAAGCGCTACGTGGTCATCGACCGTCCCCTCATACGCGGCGGTGAGTAGAACGTGCATGCTGTTCTCGCTCCTCACTTCGTCGCGTTTCAGGCGCGCACATGTGATGTCCGCCCCGGCTGCCTCAAACGGAATGTGCTTCTTCGACTCCCACATGGCCGATTCGGAAAGCTCCCTGTCACTCATCCTTGGAAACTCCACGTGCTTCACACTGACGCTCGTGCCACCGACAGAACTCACTATCGTCCCCGCCTTCTGCGGCTCAACCCCCAACCCCGCAAAAGCTCTGGCGATCGCGTCTATAGTGGCCAACCTCGTATCGTTCTCCAATAGATCGGGTTTCCCGACACCCTCGATCCTGGCAATGGCCACGCCAAGGAGTTCGCTCCCACCTCGCCCGTGCGCGAGGCGAACAACCTTCACGCTGGAGCTCCCTACATCAACGCCCGTGACAACACGTCTCGAGCCGGTGAACATGTTTCCTCCTCGTGCTTGATGTCAGCCCTAGTTGCGGCAGACGGCAACCGATTCGATGCGAATGCCCTGGTCGTCCTCAGCGAGCCCACTGGTTCCCATGTCATCCTCAAGCCTCACCACGATGATCAGCTTCTTCTGATCCGGGGAGGCGAAACTCAGCGCCGTGACGCCGTCAAGCAACACAACTCCCGACTGATTCGTGAGCGTTGTCCCGGCAAACGAGTAGACGTTCGTGAGGCTGTCCGCTCCTGCGACACGCCGGTAGACACTTACGCTCGTCCCCGGACTGTCGACGACGACACTGCTGCCCTCGCGAATCTCATCCATCATTCCCTCTACAACTATGCTCGCTTCGCGCTGCAGGTTCAGCCTGGCTGCGGTGCTATCCCAAGTCTCGATCGAGTTCACATACATACCCACCGCTGCCAGGATGACGAACCCGGCCAAGAGAGAACCTACCATCACTTCTGCGAGCGTCATTGGTCGACTCCCGTGGATCCAGCCTTCGTGAACGTCATTGGTCGACTCCCGTGGATCCAGCCTTGGTGAACGTCATTGGTCGACTCCCGTAGATCCAGTCCCCTGCTATTGGGAGACAAGTGTTGCGAGCCACACGAGGTCTCTCGGTCCGATCCTCGGCCACTCGACCGACACACGCACGATCTTGCACCTCGTGGTCACCCCTCCACCCGACCAGGTCGTGTCCACGACGGTCCAGGTCATGTTCCCAATGAGATCGTCCTGCGTACCCGGTGTTCCCCTGTTGTCCATCAGCACGGACGGATCGTTGGTCGGGTGATTGCCCGTCGCCATATTGAGACTCGTCCAATCATCATCCAGCCCCTGTGAATCGTAGCCGGCGTGCTTGAGCTCCTCCATCTTGAACTCGGCCAGCTTCAGAGCCATCCGCCTCTCTCCACCGGTCTCAACAAGCATTCGCCCGCTAAAGAGCATCTGGTAGAGGAAGATGATGACTATGGAGAAGATGACCAGCGCGACCATATTCTCCATGATGCTGAAGCCTCGCTCATTCCGAATCACTCCGAGCACGTTCCCTTACCTCCGTCTTCTCCCATCTCTCCCGTTGCCTCGATCGGGAAAGCGCCTGGGCCGCCGCGTGACGGCCCAGGCAGCCCGACTACTACCAACCATCCTCATCGAAGGAGCCAGTTCCGGCATCGCCTTCGGAGCCGTTGGCGCCGTCCTGCGTCCAGTCGATCACGGCGCCGGCCGGAGCCCATGAACCGCTCTCCGTGGCCCTGACCCGGTATCCACCGCTCGCCTGATTCGACAGCGCGTACCTGAAGTACTGCGCGTTATCGACATCTTCAGTCGCAAGGAAGTTGTCCATAGTTCCACCTGCATACGTTCCGTTCTTCTGGAAGAAGACTTTCGCGCCGGAGTTGATCGCGTCAATGATCGCGTATGCCTCCGACTTCTTGCTTTCCTTAATGTAGTTCATGTAGACGGGCACGCCGATACCGGCGAGCACCATGACGATGATTACGACTACCATGAGCTCCATCAGGGTAAAACCCTTCTGGTTCTTGAACTTGAACATCATCTGCCTCCAAAGATCGTGTTTCTGTCTGCTCTTCCACTACTGCTCTCCAGCCACGCCTATGCCCGCGGCTGACCTCCTGGTTCTCTCTCAGCCTTCCTCCTTCGTTCGATTGTCCCTATTGGTTATTCTCAGTTTGGGTGAATCATTATCTGTTGCCTCGCCTCAGCGCCTGGCCCATGGTGAAGATCGGCATGAATGTCGCGACCACGACCAACGCTACCATCCCCCCTACTATCACGATCATGGTAGGCTCGATCATAGATGCGATCGTATCGATCGCTGATGCACTCTGCTCGTCGTAGTAGCCCGCGATCTCTGTCAGCATCTCACTCAATGACCCTGTCTCCTCACCTGTCGCCACCATCTGGATGACTATCTCCGGGAAGACACCAGGTGTCTTGAACGCGGCTGACAGGCTGGATCCACGTGATATCATCTCGATCATCTGATCTGTCGCGTCCGTAACCACACTGCTTCCCGCCGTTCCACCGGCGAGCCTGAGAGCCTCGATAATGGGAAGCCCACTGTCCACGAGAACACCAAGCGTCCGCAGGAACTTCGCCAGCACGACCTTCGTGATGATCGCACCAACTGCCGGCAGGCGCATCATCATGGTGTCCAGGAACAATCGCCCGGACTTCCTGCGCATGAGCACCTTCCATGCTACGACCAGTCCGATCGCCATCGACGCGACAAGCCAGAACTTCGAAACAGCGAAATCGCTGATGTCGACCACCGTCTGGGTCAGCATCGGGAGATCCACGCCGAGTTTCGAGTAGATCTCGGACATCATCGGGATGATCTTGAGGAAGATGAGGGCGGATGTCAGTATCACGAACACGATCATGAAGATCGGATACGCCATCGCCGACTTCACCCTGCGTTTGACATCCTCCACGCGATCGAGGTACTCGGCCAGCTGCCGCATGATGGAATCGAGGTTGCCGCTCTCCTCTCCGGCCCGGACCAGGTTGACGTAGAGCTCCGAGAACGTCCCCGGATGCTGTGCCAGGGCGCCTGAGAACGTCTCGCCTGCGGATACCTGGTTTGCTACAAGCGTCAGCGAAGAGGAAAGCACGGAGTCCGTGCCTTCCTTGGCGAGTGCGTGCAGAGCGCGCACGAGCGGAAGCCCCGCTCGAAGCATCGTCGCAAGCTGGCGAGTCACGAGCGACACGTTGGCCGCCTTCGCCTTTTTCGTGAAGAGCGAACTGCCATCGAGCAGTTTGCTTCCTATTCTTTCGCTGGCACGTCTGATGGAAAGGACCACGAGGCCCCGAGCATGGAGAATGTCCGCGGCTGCCTGAGCAGACTCAGCACTCAGAACACTCGACATCCTCCCGCCTCCAGTACTTCTGGCGACATACTCAAAATCAGCCACGATTCTTCTCCTCTACTCGGTCACTGTGCTCAGCGCTTCCTCGAGCGTCGTCACACCATCTCTCACCTTCGCAAAGGCGCTCTCCCTCAGCGATCTCATTCCCTGTTCGATCGCCAGAGCTCGGATCACGTCCGCGGATTCGTGATTGAGCACCAACTGTGTGATCTCTGGTGTGTTCCGCATGAACTCGTAGACTCCGATTCTTCCTCTGTAGCCGCGCCCCCCGCAGTGCTTACAACCCGTGCCGCGGTAGAACGTGGTATCATTGAGTTCACCGTCTTTGAGCGATGCCATCATGGCCGCATCCGGTTCGTATGGCTCCCTGCAGCTCTCGCACACCCTGCGAATCAACCGCTGCGCCATTACCATGTGGACTGAACTTGTCACGAGATATGGCTCTATCCCGATATCGATCATCCTAGTCAACGTGGAAGGCGCGTCATTCGCATGCACCGTGCTCAGGACAAGATGTCCGGTCAACGCTGCCCTCACTGCGAGTTCAGCCGTTTCCAGATCCCTGATCTCACCTACCATGACGATGTCCGGATCCTGCCGGAGCAGCGCTCTCAGTCCACTTGCAAAGGTCATTCCAGCTTTGTTGTTGATGGAGACCTGATTGATGCGGTCCAGGCGATATTCAACCGGATCCTCAAGAGTTGTGATGTTCTTACCCTTGCGGTCGAGTTCACTCAGACCACCGTACAACGTCGTCGTTTTCCCGGAACCTGTGGGACCGCTTATCAGCACCATTCCGAAAGGTCGTGCAAGCCCCTTCCGGAAGAGTGCCAGAGTGTCGTCCTCAAAACCCAGCTGACCGAGCTCGGCTGAGACCCCCGCTCGGTCCAGAAGCCTCATCGCCACCTTTTCGCCGTACACCGTTGGAAGAGATGAGACCCTGATATCGACATTCCGATTCTCGATGCGAACTGTGAAGCGACCATCCAATGGGACTCGCCGCTCCGCCACGTTCATATCGGACAGGATCTTGATCCTGACAACGATCGCATCGCTGAACTGTTTCGGCGGAGTCAGAGCATCGTAGAGCATTCCGTCCACCCGATAGCGGACAACCACTCTGTCCTCGGCCGGCTCGATATGTATGTCTGTAGCGCGTTCGGCGATCGCCTGCCCGAGGATCAGGTCAACCAGGCGGATAATGGGCGCGTCTTCAGCCTTGTTTATCAGCTCCAGTTCACTGAGATCCTTCCCCGCGATCTCCTCGACGCCAAGCTCCACTCTGGCGCCCTCAACCGCATTCGCTATGTCCCGCCCTGCAGTGGCGGACGTGTATGCCGTGGCGCGGGCCGCGTCTATGTCGGCCGCTCTACCTACCTGGAGAACGATGTTCAGACCCGTGGCAACCCGGATATCGTCGATGGCCACCATGTCCAGAGGATCCGCTATTGCAACCGTGAGAGTCATCTCGTCACGGCTCACAGCGAGGGCATGGTATCTCCTCGCCATCTTATCAGGAATCAGCAGCGTCGTTTCCGGCTCAGCGGATATTGCGTCAGGCGCATAGAAGACCCGGAGATCAAGCTGTGAAGCAAGAGCACTGACTATGTCGACCTCCGACACGCGCCCCGAGTTGATGAGTGCCTCGCCGAGTCGCTCTCCTGTTGTCTTCTGGCGATCCAGCGCCTCGATGAGGCTCTTCTCGTCCAGGACGCCGGCTGATATGAGCACGTCACCAAGCCGCATCTTGCCGAAGAAGAGATCTCTTGTGCTCTCTGCCTGCGTCGCTTCACTCTTCATGTGTCTTTCTTCTTCCATCTTGGTCTTCGCACTCCTAGGCGGACGGAGGAACCTCGACCCAACGGGTTATGAGATAGGAACCCGTCTGTGGGTAGAAGGGTGGCGCCTCACTCGTCATGCGTGTGTCGTAGTGATACTCTTTGCTGTACCCGTGAATGATCCACCCGGCTACCTCAAACATGCAGACCCGCCCCCAACTGCGCTGAGTGATCGACCCGTATACGATGAGATCACCTCTCGGGCTGCCCACGGAGGGGTCCTCAGCCTCGAAGGAGCTCTGCAGTGCGATCATTGCCGCATGAATCTCGCAGTCATTGTTGTTCGCAGCCGTCCTTGCGACGATGATGTTCCCTCTAGAGATGAGCCCCAGCATGTCGTCACAACTCGGGTTTGGACCACTTCCGGGGGTAGAATCCAGGTAGAGAATGTCGTCCCGGATGCAGATATCCCCTTCGCTTCCGATCGTCAGTCGACCATCGAGCGTGCCTTCAATCCAAACGGTCTCCTCAGCCCAGACGAGACCGTTCAGAGTCGCCAGATTAACGTCGCTCCAACCGCTGTAGACATAGTGATGGCCATGCTTTGTGTACGAGCGGTAGCTCAAGAACCCGTCTGCTCCATTGCGTGCCAGGATGATCTCGTATCGAGCGTGCGAACCACTCAGGTTCCCCAACAAAAGTCCACCCGACTGCGCAGCACTGCGAAGATCCGTGCGGAGCTTGTTGCGGTTCGGGATGGCAATTTTGTCGACACCGACCTCGTACGCCTTCTCGAAGGTCGGTTCGCTCCAAGGGAACATCAGGATCCCGTCCTTGGTCGTCGTGACCTTGTCTCCGAACCATGGATCTCCGTTGATGCGTATCCAGCTGTTGCTGTGCACCTGCCCATCAAGACGGTCATTGGTTGTGAACCACCTGAAGGCGTTCGACTGGTTCGTCAACCACAGGTACTTCGCAAACGTCTCCTTGCCGATCGTCACATGGATCTCGCTCTTGACGCCGTTTACCTCACCTACCGACACAACGTCATACTCCGTCAACGTCGAGCCCATGCCTCCGGCGCTCACAAATGTGGTCGTGTACTCACCAGTACCCAGAGCCTCACCTGTGAAGCTCCCGCTCGCGGGGTACTGCGGTGGATGCAGGTTCATCTTCGCGCTGAGGTATGCCTTCGTACGCTGAATTCCGGCTTCGGCCAGGTAGAAAGCCTTCGCTTCCTCAGCCTGGTACGTCACGAGATCGTGTTCCGCTATGCCGAAGATGAATAGCGCGGTTCCAATCAGCAGCACCGCCGTCGTCAGAGCCATGACGGCGATGAGCGATGCCCCTCGCTCTCCCTTTCCGATCCTGCGAAGACGCCCGGGTCCGTCCTGCTTGAAACCCAGCAACGCCCCGATGAAGTGGTTCCTCATTACTCTGCCCTCCATGCACCCAATCCCGGGCCACCGTGCCCCCACGCACGGCTCTCCCCGCTGCGATACCAAGCAAGTCTCATGCCACAGCGAATCAGATGGGCGATTCGCCGAATCTGCCTTGCTGCCATGCATTGGCGTCCTCCCGGATGAGTGTCCTGGACAAGAGACGAGGCCGCATCGCAACGATTGCGTTGTGCGTGGGAGGTTTGGAGTGAATTTGGCTCGGGAATGTGAGAGAGGGATGGTTCAGCACTGGGACGGAGAACCTACGCGCGCGCTCGAAGCCGTTCTCCGAACGCTAGTACGATACCCACTGCGCTCGCGGCGAGCGCCAGCCACGCGATCAGGTCGCCGTGACGCGTGTAGAAAGTCGTCTCACCAACAACCGGCACGTCGGCCACGAGGAAGCCGCGTGTGAAGATCTCGGTCTTGGCAGTGACCCGTCCGTATGGATCTGCGAAGAGCGACACTCCGGTGTCCGCGCTCCTTGCCAGGCTCCTCCGGTTCTCGATGCACCGCATCACGGCCATCGAAGCGTGCTGGAACGGCATCGATGAACGACCGTACCACACGTCGTTGGTGACGTTGATGAGAAGCTCTGCTCCGTCGTCGACGAATCCGCGCACAAGTCCCGGAAAGATCGACTCGTAGCAGATCAGCGTGGAGAACCGAGCGCGCGGAGCGGCGAAGACGACACGCTTCCCGCCCGGTGTGAAGCCGGCCTGTCCTACGTCGACGCGTTTCAGAAACGGGAGAACGCTCTCGAACGGAAGCACCTCGCCGAACGGAACGAGATGGATCTTGTCGTACTTCGGGAATCCGCTACCGGCGTTCACACCGACGGCATCCATCGGCTCAATGAAAAGCACGGAGTTGAAGTAGATGTACTCCTCCGAGCCGTCCCCCACGCGGTCGGGGAAGCCCGTAAGAATGGCTGCACCGGTCTCATCTGCGAGAGCCATAATGGCCACCAGATGGGCAGGATCCTTCAGGAGATAGCTCGGGGCAGCAGTCTCCGGCCAGATAACGAGGTCCGGTTTCTCCTCTGCAGCCTCGCGGGTTAGAGCGTAGAGGACATCGAAACTGACCTCACGATACGCGGGATCCCATTTTCGCTTGCCTTCGATGTTCGGCTGGATGACCGCAACGCGGATCGTCCTCCCCACCGGCTCAGCTGAACTCGCTTTGCGATCAACCGGCCCCACGGGTCCGGCCATGCGCAGGACGAGCGCCCCGTGCGCGACCGGAATCAGAATGACCAGCGCCAGTGCCGCCTCGAGTACGTAAAGACGCTTCAGCGATTGATCCCGCAACCTCAGACCGAGCGCCAGCCCCTCGGCTACCATGACGTTCACAAGCGCTATCCACAGCGTCACTCCAAAGAGTCCGGTCACTGATGCGAACTGAATGGCCTCAGGAATCGCGACGGCTGCGTATCCCAGATTGCCCCAGGTGAATCCGAGCACGAAGATCGAACGCAAGTACTCGCAGGCCGTCCAGACGAGTGGGTAGACTACAACGCGCGGCAATGAAGTCCGCTGCGTGATGAACCCTGCCCCCGCTGAGAAGAGCCCCCAATAGAAGGCTTGCAACGATATCAGAAGGAGCAGCGGTCCCACCATGAGAACGGGGTTGTCCACCTCGTTCGACGAAAGGAAGACCAGCCAGTAGAGAAGAGGAAGAAAGAAGGCCAGGCCGAAGATGAATCCCGGGCGAAAGGTCCGCCAGAACCCGCCCGGCTTCTCCCGTCCCATGACGACAAAGAGCGGAACAAGCCCGACGAACGCGAGCGGGAAGAGACTCGCCGGGGCGAACGCAAGCGCAAGCACCGCCCCCCCGATAATGAGAAGAACCAGATCTCTTCCCTTCGCAGCGTTCATCATCAAGCCCCGAGCTTCGCGAGACGTCCCGCATGTGCGAGCATGAGAGGCATGAGATCAACGCCGCGAATGACGCCCAGAGCCCCTCCAAGACAGCTCGTCTCCCCGAAGCTCTCACATGCGTCACGACGGGAGTACCGGGACTTGAGCAGCACAGGAACCGGGTGCCAGCTGTGCGACGCGAGCAGAGATGGTGTTGAATGGTCACCCGTCACGAGGAGCACGTCCTTGGCCATGTCAGCGACGCCTGGGACGAGCGTATCAAAGTCCTCAGTGGCCGCAACCTTGCCTGAGAAATCTCCGTCCTCTCCGGTCGAGTCCGTGTACTTGAAGTGCATGAAAAAGAAATCATACTCCTCGTAGTGTTCCCTCAAGAGTGTCGTCATTTCGTCAACCGAGCCCGGTGCAGGCAGGACGGTCATCCCGACCAGGCCGGCAACGCCTCGGTACATCGGGTACTGGGCGATAGCGGCCGCTCTCAGATTGTATCGGTCTTCAAACGTTGGGATAGCCTCGCGCGTTGCGATTCCCCTCAGAGTTATCGCGTTCGCCTTGGGCTCGTCCTTGAGGATCGCGCTTGCCTGGGATGCGAACGAGT
>JAUXGN010000082.1 GCA_030622115.1 Candidatus Eiseniibacteriota bacterium | reverse complement strand
GCACTGGGGAAGACATGAGCTGGGGTCGACTGCGCCGGCAGGTGGAGACTCTCTGGACCCTGGCGACCGCGCGCGGACCCGTCTACGTCATTCTGTATCTCACATCGCGTTGTAATTTCCGCTGCCCGATGTGCTTCTACCTGGATGAGATCAACGACTCGGTCAAGGAGGAGTTGTCCCTTCCAGAGCTGGAGAAGCTGGCGCGAAGCCTCGGCCGGTTGGCACAGTTGTCGTTAACCGGCGGTGAACCGTTTCTCCGGAAGGATATCCCGGAGATCGTCGGACTATTCTCGAAGCACAATCGCGTTTCCTTCGTCACCATCCCCACGAACGGCTGGATGACCAATCGTATTGCACACACGGTCGAGCGCTTGGTGGACGCCTATCCCGACATTCACTTTCGCATCCCCCTGTCACTGGACGGTTTCCCGGAAGATCACGACCGCATCCGCCGGAGAGGGAGTTTCGAGAAGATCGAACGGACGGCTGAACGGCTGGTCGACATCCGGGGCCGCGTGGGGAACCTCACCGTTGATATCAACACGTGCTATTCGGCCCTGAACCAGGGAAAGGTGGATGGTCTGGTCGATTTCGTCGCCGAACGCTTCGACGTGGACAACCACACGATCACCTACGTCCGTGGTCACGCCGATGAGGCCACGAAGCATGCATCCGTGTCGGAATACGCGAGCCTGGTGGAGGATCTGCGGCGTAGGCGCGAGCGGCGGGAGTCAAGACCGTTCTCGTCGCTGCTTCGGGCCGTGATGGATTACCAGCGAGACATCATTCGGAGGACGCTTCAAGAGGATCGGATGTTCGTCCCCTGTGCGGCCGGCAAGAAGCTGATCGTCGTAAACGAGAAGGGCGAGGTCCTTCCCTGTGAGATCCTCAGCGGGAAGCTCGGGAGCCTGAAGGACCATGATTTCGACGTGCGGCGAGTCCTCGATACACAGCAGGCCCGCAAACGAATCGACTGGATACGGTACACGAAATGCCACTGCACGTTCGAGTGTGCCCTGGCGACCAGCATCATCTACCACAAGGCCGGCTACCCACGTGTCTTCCGGAGGGCGATGAGAGAATGGCTGCGCCTTGGACCGCGTCGGAGCCGATGCTTAGACGGTGTCCCGGATGCCTGCGAGACTCCGGTGCCGTCCATGCCGGGCGTGCCGGGTTCGGGTTAGTCCCGAGCAAGGTCGACGTATGTCGGGCGGGATGTTTCGGCCGGATGCTTGTGGGACCAAGACACGGTCACGAGTGACACGGCTGGAGAGCCGAACCGACCAGTGGGGACCACCGGTGATCGCGGCACAGGCAAGTCGATTCGTCGGCTCGGAAAGGCGGTGCGATCGCTTGCTATGGGGTCGCGTGAAACCTAGAATGGGCGTTTCTGTCTTATAATGTGACGCATTGTTAATGAAGATCTCTGAGATTCTCCAACCCGGTTGTGTCTGCCTGCCCTTGAGGTCGACGGAGAAGGCTGCCGCCATCACAGAGCTTGTGGATCTTCTGCAGGACAAGGGCTTCCTCGCGGATCGGGACGAAGTGCTTCGCGCCGTCCTGGATCGCGAGAAGACTCGTTCCACGGGCATCGGTCTGGGATTGGCAGTGCCGCACGGCAAATCGCACGGCTGCAAAAAACTGGCGATGGCCGTCGGCAAGACGGCGGCGCCCATGAGCTTCGATGCCGTGGACGGTCGCCCGTGCAACTTCATAGTTCTGTTGGCCAGCCCTGCGGATGAGACGGGTCCGCACATCCAAGCGCTGGCAGGCGTGAGCCGTCTCTGGCAGAACGAAGACTTCCGCAAGTCCATCGCCCGCGCCGAGACGGCGGAAGAGATCTACGAGGCCGTCACCCGGCACGAGGCGTAAGCACGGGCGTCGCACCTGCCGGTCGCCCGGTCGAGTCACCCTCTGGTGGGAAAGGCGTGTGGCATGGCCGTCGTCGTGCTTCTTATCGTTGCCGCCGCCTTCGGAGCGTACGGCTATTATCGAGGGGCGTCTCGATTCCTTCTTTCGCTGCTCCCGCTGATCCTGGCCTCGTTCCTGCTGTGGCTCGTGGGTTCCCCGTTCTACCGTATTGACGCGCTTCGAGGCGTCGGTCTCGTGTGGCCTCCGGCCGTGTTGGTCACTCTCGGTGCGGTCATCGGCGGCGTTCTGCTCGTTGTCGGAAGGAAGAAACTCCCGAGTAAGATCCACCGGGCTGACCGAGTCGGAGGTTGCGTTCTCGGAGTTCTGCTCTCGGTTGCAGTTGTCTGGTTGGGATGCGTGTACGTGACTGTCTGGTCAGCCACCAGGGATGGGAACAAGGGCGACGGATCCGCCGCCCGGCTCGCCCAAGTTATTGACTCTGTCTTTCTGCGGTGGATCCCAGTCGTCGGCTCAGGCAGTTCGGCCGTGATGGACTTGCTGGAGATATCGACCGCCGATGATGAGGTTCGGCAGAGGGCCCTTCAAGATCTCGATTTCGATCGCCTGCTCGATGTCCCTCAGGTGAGGATTGTTCTGGATGCCCCCGAGATACGAGAGGAGGTCGAGGCAGCGGCGGGTGGAAGCATCCCGGCCATGTGGCGGTTGCAGAAGAATCCGAAGATCCTCGAGCTTGTCGAGAGCGAGGAATTCCGCGAGGCGATCGACAGCTACTCCCTTGACGAGATCGTCGAAGCGGTACGAAAGTCGAAGCAGGAGGCCGCCGGGGAACCGTAGGACGGGGCATCGACCGACCTTCTGCTCTGCGTGGCAGTCGGGTAGGTTGGGTAGGTCGGGTCAGCAGACCCGACGCGTCGTTCTTTGCGGAGTTTCCTCCGCCCCGCTGGGGCGGTTGGTTTTCGGTGATCTCGAGACCACGGGTTGCGCTGCGCTCCACCCGTGGCTACGATCCTGTGCCCCCTTCGGGGGCGAGAGTGTCCTAACGCAACTGAGAAACCAGGCCAGTGGGCGGGCACGGATTTGGACATGTCAAGTACTACGTGCTAGCGTGAGGGACATGTCTCAGCTAACTTGAGCCACTGTTCCTGGAAAACGAGAGGGTGTCCCGAAATGCTCAATCGTAGTATCAGGCAAGCATGAGCTATCCCCTAAGAGCTAAGTACCCGCTTCTGCACAGTGTCGTTGCGTCCGAGGAAAGCGAGACGTCATCTGGGAGGTCTTCCTGGGAGAGGTATTTTGATATGCTGGTGGCGTCTGAAGTCTACGTGCCTCGGCTCTCGTTCTTCTTTGGCGGTCTACACGATAGTCGAGTCCTCGGCATCGAAGAGCAGGAAAATCACCTCACCATTCGGCTGAATGATTTCTCTTCGCATTGCATATGCGATGCCTTCGCGGAATTGAAGGGCCTCCCCAGCACCTGCGAAGAGCACATTATGCCCGTATCCCTTCGGTTCGAGAGTATCGCATTGTGTTCGTTGTCAATGATCACCCACGAGAGTGAACTTCTGCCCATTGGAAGACACCGGGACTACTTGCGTAGATTGCGAACGTTTCTGTATGATGAGTTTCGAGACATAGGCCCGGAACATATCGCAGTCGGCTTGGTGTTCTTCACGGACACGGAACACTGTCTCTTGGAGATCGAGGCGCAGGGCCTGACTCTTCAGGAAGATCAGCGGAGCGCGTTCGCCGAGATCTTCGGACCCGAGCATGTGAGTGTATTCGACGCATACTGGAATGAACGACAGGACGGGAAGTTCTTCGGCGATCAAAGCGTAGCGAGTGAGTTCTTGAAGACGAGGATCTGAGACTTTCCAAAACCGAACCTCCGGTTAGGACGGTTCACTTGTGACGACACTATCAGAGAAGACGTGTAGGTCGGGTAAGCCGTCTTGTTCTTTGCGGAGTTTCCTCCGCCCCGCTGGGGCGTGTTGGTTTTCGGGAATCCAGAACCCACGGGTTGCGCTGCGCTCCACCCGTGGCTACGTTCCTTTGCCCCCTTCAGGGGCAAGAGCGTCCCCTTCGAAGGTAAGAGTGCCCCATTCTTGGGCAGCAACGGCGGGGGGACCGAGAGCCCCGGGTACGACCCACGAATGGCGGGACGCCCCCTTCACGATTCCGTCGCGCACAATCCCCCCATCCCCGGAGGCGGCGCGTCAAACTTGGCCGCGACTCAATGAGCCCAACCGCTTGTTGAACAATGTAGCGTCGCCCCTTGTGGGCGACGAGAATGCCGGTATCACGCCACCCACAAGCGGTGGCGCTACACTTGGGCGATCGGAAACGAGTTCTTCAACGGCCTGCTACGGATGCGGGCCGGTGAAGCCTCGCTCGAACCAGGAATAATCGTACAGATCCACGTCCCCGTCGTCGTCCACATCGAAGTCGCCGCAGGTGCCGACGTTGACCGAAACCGTGTATTCACTCCAGTGGTGAATGGCGTTGTTGCAGTTGATCACGGCCTGGTCGGTGACGAGCAGCCGCAGCGTGTAGGCGCACGGCCGCAGTGAGGTCGTGTTCCACTCGCCGAGGAGACCGTTCACGACAGCCGTAGTCCCCGTCTTGATCGTTACCCAGCCTGACGAATCGCCACCAGTGTACTGCAGCGTCCAGTGGGCGAGGTTGGCATCGAAGGCCGTGCCGATCACGTTCACAGCACCCTCGACGTAATCACAGGCTTCG
>JAUXGN010000083.1 GCA_030622115.1 Candidatus Eiseniibacteriota bacterium | reverse complement strand
CCATCTGCCGCAATCCCAAGGCGTTCCCCACCGCGATCGTCCTCGCCATCTCAGGTTACCACCTTAGGCTTTGCCTCCGTCCTCAGTGACCCGGTGAGCCCGCCGAGTACAGGCCAGATGACGCAACCGTGCAGTGGAAGAGCCCGGTCCGACTGGACCGGGCTCTTCCTAAAATGGCGGGGCCGACGAGACTCGAACTCGCGACCTCCGGCGTGACAGGCCGGCGTTCTAACCAAACTGAACTACGACCCCGCAAGGTCTTCGAACCATGAATATATCAAGCGGATGCCCCTCTGTCAACTCGAATCTCCCCGCCCACAGGGAACGCATGGGTACATGGTGACCCACCCAGCAGGGGCGAGGAAACCGCCCTGATCCCAGTAGCCTGAGGACGCAGCAAGCCGGATGCTAGTCCCAATAGCCTGAGGGCGTGGCGATCCTGATGCCTGGATAGTAGTGCCTGAGTATCTGCTCGTACGAGAAGCCGCGGCGCGCCATCCCGAGCGCCCCATGCTGGCACATGCCGACGCCGTGGCCGTACCCACGGCCCTCTGCATGAGCGTGCGACACCCGCCCGCGGCGCACAGACACCTCGAGGTCAAACCACGAACTCCAGAGGATACTGTCGGAGCCCGGTCTCCTCAGGAGCCAGCGCGCCCGGTCGCCGTAGACCCTGTAGTCGCCGATATCAGTCTCAACCCGAAGCCACTTGATCCTGCCGGATGGCGCTCGCTCCGTAATCGTAAGACCTCGCACTTCCCCGATCGAACCTCGCACCGGCGTGGAGGCAAGATCCGGAAGATAGCGGCGGACGAGATCGAGGATCTCATCTCCGTCCCATTCTGCGCGCCACTTGAAGTTGCGGGATTCACTGCAATAGGCCCGATCCAGGTCCTCGATTCCGCCGGGTGTATCCTGCACGGAGATGAGATAGGGCTCGGGATCGAGTCCCCAGACCTCCTGGCGATCCTCAGTTCTTCCACCGCAGCACGATGAGAAGTAGGCATCGATCGGCCGGCCGCTGTGAAATGCCACGAGACCGGCCGTATCGAGTACAGCCCTGTCGCCGGTGGGATCCTCGACATCACGCCCACCGTACGCCTGATCCGCAATCGTTGAGTGAAGATCGAAGTCGCCTCTCTCTCTGCCACCCCCGCGAGCCAGAACGTATGTGCGGGCCGCCACAGCCTGCGCTCTCACAGCCTCAAGCTCACGACTCGACCTCGGTCCGATCTCCTTCGGCACCACCCCTCGCAGGTACGACTCCAAGTCGATCACGTTGACAACGGAAAGCCCCCCCGAGTTGGAGACGAAGACCTCTATCTCCCCCCTGTAAGCGACGCCATCATGGATCATCGCTCCCTCACCATCGGGAGCAAGACGGACAGTCCCGCGAAGCACGACGTTCTCCCCGGGCCCAATCATCTGAAAACCGCCTCCCTCAGACCGAAACAACCACTCGGCGCCCTGAGCCGCTGAGATCCGCCTCGTCGACTCGGCGTATATGGTCACCGTGAAAGGTCCCCGCCCGGAGATGGTCGTCTTCTCCACGTCATGCCCCAGCCCTACTCTCAGCACCGGACCACCTTCAGCGAGGTTTCTCTCGGGCCAAACCAACCTCTCGGCTCCGCCGTACTCGGTTTCGCCATACCCAACTTCACCGCCGGCTCCATCCCGTCCGCCGCTCGCGGCCGCTTCGATGTCTCCCACCGGATCTGTGGACGGCACGTCAGGATCGGCGGCGACCTTGGCGCCCGATCCCAAAAGCGAGCAGCCCACGAGCATCACGGGAATAGAGAGGAGAAGCAGCGCCACCAGGTCGCGAACAAACGGAAGGGCGCCGGAAGCTTCGTCCGACGCCCTTCTGTATCTACTGCCGGTGTGCCACATCGAGCTCACACTCAGCCTTCCTTCTTTGGGTCTCCCGCTGGAGACACGCCTTCCTCGGAAGGCGCACCTTCCGAAGACGCGTCGGACACTTCCTCACCCTCTCCCACCTCATCCGTCGCGTCGGCGTCGTCCGCCGGCGGCTCCTCGACCACAGCTCTGATGACTTCGTCCGGTCCCTCATCGGCGCGCGGCTTGCGCTCCTTGAAGGAGACAGGCTCCATCACGAACTGCAGAATCGAGAGTGGAGCTGCGTCGCCGCGCCTGCTGGCCACCTTGATGATCCGCGTGTATCCACCCGGCCTATCTGCATAGCGGGGCGCGATCTCATCGAAGAGTTTGGCAACGACCTTCTTGCTACGGACAACCCTCAGAACCTGACGTCTCGCCGCCAGATCATCACTGCCGCGCTTCGCGACCGTAACAAGCCTCTCGGCCAGCGAACGGAGTTCCTTCGCCTTGGCGTCCGTTGTCTCGATCTGCCCGAGCTCAAAGAACGAGGTCACCATGTTTCTCAGCGTGGCCTTTCTGTGGCTCCAGGTCCTGCCGAGCTTTCTTCCCTTCTTCCTGTGTCGCATCTACTGCTCTACCCCCGTCTCCTTGACTTCCTCGCTCTCCTCGGCTTCGGACAGCTCCGGTTCATCCTCAGCAGCCACCTCAGCGGCATCATTGCCCTCGTATGCCGAGAGCTGGTCCAAGTCCATACCGAAGTGCAATCCCATGTCGGACAGAATATCCACCAGTTCCTGAAGCGACTTCCGGCCGAAGTTCCTGTACTTCAGCATCTCCGCTTCAGACTTGAGAACCAGCTCACCCAACGTGGCTATCCCCGCGTCGCTCAGGCAGTTCGAAGACCTGACGGAGAGCTCAAGCTCCTCAACACTGTGCCCCAGAAGCTCACAAAGACGCTGCTCCTCCGGATCGATCACCTCTTCTATCTCCTCCTCAGGCTCCACGTCAAATGACATGAAGAGAAGCAGATGGTCCTTCAGGATCTTTGCCGCGAACGACACAGCATCCTCAGGAGCGACCGTTCCGTTCGTCCAGACCTCAAGGAAGAGCTTGTCGTAGTCCGTGCGCTGTCCGACTCGCGTGTTCTCAATCTCATAGTGGACGCGCTTCACCGGCGAGAAGACTGAATCGATGGGAATGAACCCCACCGGCTTGTCCTCGAACACGTGCTCCTCAGCCTGGACGTATCCTCTCCCCGCATCGATCACGACGTCCATTTCCAGACTTGCGTCCGGCTCGAGCGTCGCGATGTGGAGGTCGGGGTTTATGATCTCGATGTTGGGGTTGGGCTCGAAATCGGACGCCTTTATCTCACCCTCGGCGTCAGACTTCAGGTACAGCATCTCCGGACCGTCACTGAGAAGCCGCACGTCCAGCAGCTTCAGATTGAGAATCAGTTCCGTCACGTCCTCCGCAACACCCGGCACGACTGAAAACTCGTGCAGGACTCCCTCAATCTTGACACCGGTCACCGCCGCACCCTGCAAAGATGAGAGCAGCACGCGCCTGAGCAGGTTGCCGACCGTGACGCCGTACCCGCGCTCAAGCGGCTCCGCCCTCAGCTTCCCGTATAGCCCCGTTATCGTTTCTCTGTCCCAGACAATCTCGTCTGGCATCCTCAGGTTCTTCCACTTCATTATCCGCCGGCCTCCTCGATGCGTTGGCCACCGTCGTCGCAGTCAAGACTACCTGGAGTAGTAGTTGACGATGAGCTGCTCGTTAACGGGTGTCGGGATCTGAGCTCTCGACGGGCAGTCTAGCACGCGCCCGGTGAACTTCTTAGGATCGAGTTCGAGCCACTCCAACGTACCTACGCCCGCCTTGCCGTCCACTGACTCCTTGATCTCCGGGATATTCCTTGACCTGTCCCGCACAGAGATCTCATCCCCTGTCTTGACGATATACGACGGGATGTCGACCTTACGCCCATTGACCTCGAAATGCCCGTGCACAATGAGCTCGCGCGCTGCGGACCTCGAGGGAGCGAAACCGAGCCTGTAGAGGACGTTGTCCAATCTCAGCTCCAGGATGCTCATCAGGTTCGTCCCGGTCACACCCTTCTGGCGCTCCGCTTCCTTGTAGTAGTTCTTGAACTGCTTTTCGAGAATGCCGTAGATTCTCTTCGTCTTCTGCTTTTCCCTGAGCTGCAGGCCGTACTCTGTCGTCTTGCGCCTGCGTCTCGCATTACCGTGCTCGCCGGGACCGTAAGCTCTTCTCTCGAAGGCGCACTTGTCGGTTGAACACCGCTGCCCCTTCAGGAAAAGCTTCATGCCGTGGCGGCGGCACTGCTTGCACCGCGGACCGTGATACGTCGCCATCTAGTACTCCTCCGTCTCCTATACCCTTCGCTTCTTAGGCGGCCTGCAGCCGTTGTGAGGAATCGGCGTCACGTCCCTGATCGCCGATATCTTAAGACCAGCCGCCTGCAGAGCGCGAATGGCTGCCTCACGACCGGGTCCGGGTCCCTTCACCTCGACATCAACCCGCCTCAGACCCAACGGAACCGCCCGCTCCGCGGCGTCAGCCGCCACAAGCTGCGCGACGAACCCCGTGCCCTTCCTGGATCCTCTGAATCCGACCTTGCCCGCACTCGCCCATGCGATCGTGTTTCCCCTG
>JAUXGN010000004.1 GCA_030622115.1 Candidatus Eiseniibacteriota bacterium | reverse complement strand
GCCAGGCGACAATGCGGCGAACGAAGCGCGCCTTCACATGCCCGGTCTCCCTGCTCTCTCCGAAGTGCATCTTGACGGCAATGGTCTCGCCCTTGCTTGCAATGCTACTGAGGCCGCTCCTGTCGAGCAGGAGATCAATCCCGGCGGCGATGTCATCGACATTCCCATCGTAGAGCCTGAGCAGAAAGACCTTGCTCTTTGCGGAAGTCCCTCGGTTCATTTCTTCTCACCGTCCGGATTCAGATGTACCGACTTGAGTGCGCGATCGCCCCGCCAGCATCGTCCGTGCGTACAGCGCCCCGGAGAACACGACAAGCGCCATGGCGCACCACAGCGCGATCGGCTCCGCAGCCTGCCAGTCTGCAACGTATACGAGCACCATGACGGCAAGCGCCCCCGCGGTCACTTTGCCGACCCTGCCGGCCTGTGGCACATCGTTCGCGTCCCGCACCATCGTGACCGCGCCGATCAGTATCCCGACGTCCCGCGCCAGCACAATGACCGCGCCCCAGATCGGAAGCTCGCCTCTTGCGACAAGGAAGATCACGACCGCGGCAACCGCAATCTTGTCGGCGGCCGGGTCAAGTATCTTGCCGAGCGTCGTGACTTGCCCCAAACGTCTCGCTAGGTACCCGTCCACCCAGTCCGTTGCGGCAAGGAGAACCAGAACCACCAGCGCGGCCTCTCGTCGTTCGCCGACCAGAAGAACGAGCGCCACCGGAATCAGTGCCAGCCGCAAGAGCGTCACGATATTGGGCGGCTTCCTGAGATCCGCGAGCAGCGGCCGCGGGAATGACGTCATTCTCTACCGCTCCCGTACGCCGCCCGCCCAGCGCATCTTGGTCCGGAGGATCTCATAGTACGACCTCTCTGCGACCTCGACCAGGTGTGCATCTATCGAAGCCCGTCTGACGATCACGGTCTCACCGACAGATATCTGGAAAGCCCTGTGTCCATCCGCCGACACGATCGTCTTCTCATCGCACGACAGCATTTCGACCTCTACTACGGCAGACGGCGGAACAACAAGTGACCTGATGCTCAGGGTGTGTGGACAGATCGGCGTCGCTATCACGGCCTCGAGATTGGGCGCCACGACCGGTCCGCCGGCCGACACCGAGTGTGCTGTCGAACCCGTCGGCGTTGACAGGATCAAACCGTCGGCGGCATACCGCGTGACTATCTCGCCGTCCACTCGCGCTTCAAACGAGAGCATTCTTGAATCGGCCCCCTTGGCGATCACGACATCATTGAGCGCGGGCGAACCTGCGCGGGGCGCAGGCGGCCTCTCGCCTCTGCCCGCGATCTCCACGGACAGCATCATCCGTGAACTCACCGGGAGTTGATCCGGATTGAGCCGCTTCAGAACGTTGACGAATTCCTCCTCAGCGATCTGCGTGAGAAAGCCGAGACTTCCCATGTTGACTCCGATGATCGGAGTCTCACGTTCAGCAGCGGCGACCCGCTTTGCGGCCGTCAAGAGCGTTCCGTCGCCGCCGAACGCGAAGATGAGCTCGGCGGTCTCGATGAGTTGAGGTTCAGCGAGGCAGGTGGCTGCCGGCGGCGCAAACTCCCGGAAGGACTCGTCAACAACCAACGTGAGGTCGTGAACCAAGGCCCACTCGAGCACATGGGCGGCGGCATCGCCTACACCGCTCTTGGACGTGTTTGCAACTATGCCAACCGTCTTCATCTCCCGGCCTCCTCTTTCAGAACGTTCCTCTCCGATCTGAGAAGTTCCCGTGCGCTCCCGGCTATGTCGTCCGACGTCAGGCGACAATCCGCGAGAAGGCGCGCGCGAGAGGCGTGCTCCAGGAACTCATCCGGAATGCCGAGAACCCGGACGCGTGTTCCGTAGACGCCCTCGGCCTGAAGGAGCTCCATCACGGCGGCTCCAAACCCGCCGGCGATGACGTTCTCCTCGATGGTAACGATGTGCCCCGTGCGAACAGCTTCTTCAAGAATGAGTTCCCGATCCAGCGGTTTGACAAACCGCGCGTTTATGACCGACGCATGAACGCCGCCTCGAGCAAGCTCTTCGGCAGCCTCCAGAGCCGTGGCGACCATGGAACCGATGGCCAGCAGGGAGACGTCCGTACCACTCCTCAGCCGCTCGGCCTTGCCTACCGGCAGCGCCGTGGGCTTGAAATCCATCCTGACACCCAGCCCCGCGCCACGGGCGTATCTCACAGCGAACGGACCCTCGTTGTAGTCCATGGCCGTACACACCATTGCTGCAAGCTCGTTCTCGTCCTTCGGAGATGCAATCACAAGATTCGGGACCGTTCTCAGGAAGCTCAGATCGAAAACACCGTGGTGAGTCGGACCATCATCACCCACGACCCCTCCCCGGTCGATCATGAACCGGACTGGGAGATTCTGCAGACAGACGTCGTGAATCACCTGATCGTAGGCGCGTTGCAGAAACGACGAGTAGAGAGCCACGACGGGCTTCATGCCTTCAGTGGCCAGACCGGCGGCGAAGGTCACAGCGTGCTGTTCGGCTATGCCGACATCGAAAAACCTCTCCGGATGTCGCTTCGCGAAATGCGTAAGCCCGGTCCCCGCGGGCATCGCCGCTGTGATCGCGACGATCGCTTCGTCATCGTCCCCCAGCGACGCCAGGGTCCGCCCGAACGCCTCCGTGTACGAGATGGCTTTGGGGCTGGCCTTGAGGCTGCCGGTGGCCTTGTCGAATGAGCCCAGTCCATGGAAACGCGGCGCGTCGTCCTCGGCGAGCTGATAGCCCTTCCCCTTCACGGTCATCGCGTGGAGCAGAACGGGACCTTCGATGTGCTTCACGCGCTCAAAAGCCTCGATCAGAAGCCCCACATTGTGCCCATCGAGCGGTCCGTAGTACTTGAAACCGAGTTCCTCGAAGAGAACTCCCGGCACAAAGACACCACGCATTCCCTCGAGCGCACGGCTCGCGAGATCGCGGGCTTTCTCGCCGATCGCCGGGATCTTCCCCAGTATTTCCCAGACCTCGGATTCCAGCCGGTGATAGGTCGGCGCCGTTCTCAGCCTTGTCATGTACTGCGACAACGCCCCGACGTTCTTCGAGATCGACATCCGGTTGTCATTGACCACCACGATCAGATTGCGCTTGAGATGCCCCGCCTGATTCAACCCCTCGAACGCAAGACCAGCGGTCAGGGAGCCATCTCCGATGACTGCGATCGCCCGCCTGCCTTCCTCAATGAACTCGGGTGAACACGCCATGCCGAGCGCGGCCGAGATCGATGTGCTCGCATGACCGGTGCCGAAGCTGTCATACGGGCTCTCCTCTCTGCGGGGGAAGCCCGAGATCCCGCCGCACTGACGGAGGGTCTCGAAACGCTCGCGTCTGCCTGTCACAAGCTTGTGCGCGTAGCTCTGATGCCCCACGTCCCACACGATCTTGTCACGCGGGGTATCGAACACGTAGTGCAGAGCCAACGTCAGCTCAACGGCGCCGAGACTCGAGGCAAGATGTCCGCCGGTCCGCGACACGACCCGGATGATCTCGTCTCGCAGCTCCTGGGCAAGCGTCTCCAGCCCCGCTACATCCAGCTTCCGGAGATCCTGTGGTGAGTCTATCGTGTCCAGAAGTCTCATCATCCACCAATGCTTTCGCGGTCAGTTGCGACGGTTCACTATGAAACGGGCGATCCCCGTGAGCACCGACGCCCGCTCGCCGTACGCATCGAGCGACTGTATCGCATCGTCTGCGAGCTCCTGAGCGCGGAGCGCCGCCGACTCGGCTCCAACTACTGCTGGATAGGTCATCTTACCACGATCCCGATCCTTGCCGACGGCCTTCCCCATCTCACTCGCGGACCCTGTCTCATCAAGCAGATCATCAGCGATCTGGAAGGCCAAGCCTATGCGTTCCCCGTATGCGGTCAGACGCTCCAGATCGATGCTCTTAGCTCCGGCTGCAATGGCGCCCACCCTGACGGCCGCCGCAAGAGGCGCACCTGTCTTGTGCCCATGAATGTACTCGATCGCCCCGATGTCCGGAAGTTCTCCCTCCATTGCTATGTCGGCCGCTTGTCCACCGAGCATCCCGTCGTAGCCGTTGGCGCCCGCCAGTTCCTTCACGATCATCCGGACACGCTCCGGAGGAAGATCCGTGTCCCCGGCCACTATCTCGAATGCCAGCGTCAAAAGGGCGTCACCGGCGAGAATAGCCAGAGCGTCATCGAACTTCCTATGACAGGTCGGTCGACCGCGCCTGAGTTCGTCATCATCCATCGCCGGCAAATCGTCGTGGATGAGCGAGTACGTGTGGATGAGCTCCGTGGCGCAAGCGGGGGCAAGTACCGCGTCTCCCCGTTCACCCACGATCTCAAAGGCGGCAATCGCGAGAATCGGCCTCAGTCTCTTTCCGCCGGAGAAGACACTGTAGCGCATCGCCTCAGTGAGGCGCGAGTACCGGCCTTCAGATCCTGGGAGAAAGCGCTCGAGGGCATCCTCCACGATCTTACGCTTCTCCGCCATGTATGAATCGCGAGACACCGGCACGCTATTCCTCCGCGTCATCTCCAAAGTCATCCAGCTGGAACTCGCCCTGCCCATCAGCAGTCAGCTTCAGCACTCTCATCTGCGCCTCGTTCAGGATCTTCGTCAGGGCCTTTGCAAGCTTCGTCCCCTCCTCGAACGCGGTCAGCGATTCCTCGAGTCCGAGCTCTCCATTCTCCAACTTGTCTACGAGTTTCTCGAGCCTCTCAAGCTCACCCTCAAAGATCGGCTTCGTCTTGCTCAATGTTCCCTCCCCCGCCTCCGTGTTACCTCACCCACTGTGCCGTCGAAACGACCGTCAGCCAATGTCACTCTCACACCCACGCCCGTGCGAACGTCGTCCGCAGAACGTACGGGCTTGAGTGACGGCAGTACTCCGACGGCGGCGTAGCCTCGCGCCATGATGCGCGCTGGATCCGACAGCCTGAGGCCGGTCCTCAGTCGCTCCAGTTTCCCTGCCGCTCGCTCCAGGTCTATGCGGACAGCTCCTCCCGAACGTCTTGCCAGCTCGTCCACGCTCTGCGACAGCCGCTCTACGAGAGCCGTGGGAAGCCTGAACCCGTAGGCAGTCTCGAGCAGTCTCAGTCTCTCTGACAGCCTGTTCATCGTAAATTCAGAAGCAGCCTCGAGCCTGACCGTGAGGCGCTCGATCTCGCGCTTGAGGTCGGCACGATCGCGGACCGCGATCTCTCCCGCGTGAGAGGGCGTTGCCGCACGCATGTCCGCCACGAAATCGCTGATCGTGAAGTCCACCTCGTGTCCAACGGCCGATATGATCGGTGTCCGTGAGGCGAAGATGGCACGCGCGACCGATTCGTCGTTGAAGGCCCAGAGGTCTTCGAGTGACCCCCCTCCCCTCCCGACGACCATCACGTCCGCTTCACCCCACGTATCGACGGCCTCGATGGCCGCGACAATCTCAGGAATCGCATCGGCGCCCTGAACACGAGTGGGCACAACGACCAGACGAGTCAGCGGGTACCGCGCCCGAACAACGCGGATCACATCACGCACGGCGGCGCCTGTCGGAGACGTGACAACGGCCACGGTCTTCGGAAATTCCGGCAGCGGCTTTCTGGTCGCGCTGTCGAAGAGCCCTTCGTCCTCAAGCCTGCGCTTGAGCTTCTCATAGGCGGCCGCGAGCGCGCCGATGCCAGCAGGCCTCATCTCTTCGACATACAACTGGTATCTGCCGGCAGGCTCGTAGACCTTTATTCCGCCCCAGGCGACAACCTTCATCCCATTCTCGGGAGCGAAAGCCAATCTCGCGTTCTTGTACTTGAACATGATGGACGAGAGTTGACTGCCCTCATCCTTAAGAGTGAAGTACATGTGCCCGGAGCTGTGGTGAACGAAATTGGATATCTCACCTTCCACCCAGAAGAGGCTGAGAGACGACTCGAGTACGGACTTCACCATCACCGTCACCTGACTCACGGTGAGGACCCTCTTCTCCTGTCGGTCTTCCAACTCCATCTCCATAACGGGGAACCTTCAAGGGGCTCTGACGCCGGCCTTGACCGCGGCGTCAATCGTATTCAGTAGCAGAAGGGACGTTGTCAGTGTTCCGACGCCGCCGGGGACAGGGCTGATGGCGGCGGCGATGCCCAGCGCCTCATCGAATGCCACGTCTCCCACGATTCTGTGTCCTCGCTCCGACGACGCATCATCGATCCGATTCACACCCACGTCGATGATGACAACTCCCTCCGCCAACATGTCGCCACGGATCGCCTCGGGAACGCCCATCGCCGCGACCAGAATGTCCGCGGTCATGGTATGAGCCGAAAGATCACGCGTCCCCGTATGGCAGACCGTGACGGTCGCATTCGCATTGTCGGCCTTCCTGAGAAGCATGTTCGCGAGGGGACGACCAACGACGGGACTCCGGCCGACGATGACAACGTGCCGGCCGCTGATCTCGATTCCGGATCGAACGAGGATCTCCACAACCGCCTGTGCCGTGCACGGCGCATAGGCCGGACGTCCTGCGACGATGAGCCCCAGACTCAGTGCTGTGGCTCCATCGACATCTTTCGCGGGTGGTATCCCCTCCAGAACGTCGCTCGGAACCCCATGAGGAAGAGGCTCAAGGACGATGATGCCGTGAACAGAGGGGTCGGTTCCGAGTGCTGCGATCCGCAGAGCCACGTCCTGGACCGAGGTCTCACCAGGAAGCGTTGACAGAACGACATCAACCCCGAGCTTGCCTCCGGCTTTCTGGATGCTTGAGGAGTAGATCTTCGAGGACGGGTCGTCCCCAATCTGCATGACTGCGAGTGTGGGAACAACGCCGCGACCTCTGAGTGCCGCCGACCCTGTACTCACCTCTTCACGTATCAGAGCGGCGACTGGCTTTCCCTTGAGGACCCTCGTCTCCAATAGTCCCCCCTGCCGGTGCTGTCCGGCATCGCATTGGTGCTGTTCAGTAGCGCGCAACGATGCGCTTGATCTCGCGCGCGGCCCCGGTGGCCTCGTCGGCGTCGATCACGACTGCGTTGAGTTCAACGTCCCCGCTTGCCACCTCGAACCGCTGTGGAAGCTGAGTCAGGAACCGGGCGATCGAGAGTTCCTTCCTCACACCTATGACCGAATCAGCGGGGCCCGTCATCCCCACATCAGTTATGTAGGCGGTGTGCCCCTCGAGGATTCGCTCGTCCGCAGTCTGTACGTGAGTGTGCGTGCCGAGCACGGCCGTGGCCCGGCGGGCCAGATGCCACCCGAGCGCCAGTTTCTCCGCCGTTGCCTCGGCATGTATGTCGACCACAATGATCGACGCGTCGCGTTTCAGTCTGTCCACAAGCTCGGCCCCGACACGGAACGGACAATCGATGCCCTGCATGAAGATGCGTCCCTGCAGGTTCACGACGCCCACGGGGATCCCCCCCCGTGTCTCGAACAGGCCGTGCCCTCGCCCCGGCACCCCCGGTGGGTAGTTGGCCGGCCTCAGAACCCGCTCCTCGGCCTCCAGAAACGGGATGGCATCCCGCTTGTGCCACGTGTGATTCCCGCCGGTTATGACATCGACTCCGGCCCTGAAGATATCGGCAGCCGTTTTCTCGGTGATCCCTATGCCCCCGGCCGCGTTTTCCCCGTTCACGATTGTGAAATCCACTCCGTGCTCCCGCACGAGTTCGGGTAGAAGCGCCGCCAGAGCGGTCCGACCGGGTTTCCCTATAACATCAGCTGCGAACAGAATCCTCAATATCGAGTTCCTCTCCCGAGACTACTTGGCGTAGTCGACCGCTCGCATCTCCCTCAGGACAACAACCTTGATCTGCCCCGGGTACTTGAGTTCAGCCTCGATCTTCCTGGCCACTGCCGATGCGAGAACCTCGGCACGCGCATCGTCGATCTTCTTGTGCTGGACCATGATCCTGATTTCGCGGCCGGCCTGGATGGCGAACGATTTCTCGACGCCCTGGAAGGAATTTGCGATCGCCTCGAGCTTCTCGAGCCTCTTGATGTAGGTCTCCAGAGTCTCGCGCCTCGCGCCGGGCCGCGCGCCGGATATGGCATCACCGGCCTGAACGAGAACCGCTATGGTCGAGGTCGGTTCGACATCTTCGTGATGCGACTCGATCGCATTCACGACGATGTCATCCTCCCCGTAGCGATGAGCGAGTTCTGCACCGAGTGCAGCGTGTGTTCCTTCCATGGACTGGTCGACAGCCTTGCCTATGTCGTGAAGAAGTCCTGCTCTCTTCGCCGTGGCCACATCGAAACCGAGTTCACCCGCCATGAGACTACAGAGATATGCCACCTCCTTCGAGTGCTGCAGCACGTTCTGTCCGTAGCTCGTGCGGTATCTGAGCCGGCCAAGGAGCTTCACCATCTCCGGCTTGAGGTCGTGAATGCCGACGTCGAGCGCGGCTTCTTCACCGAACTCCACAATCTGCACGTCGAGTTCCTTGGCGACCTTCTCGACGACCTCCTCGATGCGCCCTGGATGGATGCGGCCGTCGGTGATCAGCTTCTCCAGAGCGATGCGAGCAACCTCGCGACGAACAGGGTCGAAGCCCGACAGGATCACGGCCTCCGGAGTATCATCGACGATGACGTCTATGCCTGTCGCGGTCTCGAAGGCCCTGATATTGCGTCCTTCGCGGCCGATGATGCGACCCTTCATCTCATCACTCGGAAGATTGACGACGGAGACCGTTGACTCCACGACGTGGTCCGCCGCGCAGCGCTGTATGGCCAGCGTGAGAATCTCCTTCGCTGCCTTTTCGCCCTGATGCCTGGCATCGTCCCGAATATTCTTGATCAGCCGAGCCGCTTCGAGCCGCGCGTCGCTCTCCATGTTCTTGATCAGGAGCTTCTTCGCATCGTCGCGATTCATCCCCGCGATTCGCTCGAGCCGCTCATTCTGCTCCTCTATCAGCCCCGAGAGCTTCTCGGATCGCTCCTCGATGGTGCGTTCCTTCTCGGAGACCTCCTCTTCCCTCTGCTCTACCTCTTTCTCCTTCTTCTCGACAAACTCGTTCTTCCTGTTGAGATTCCCCTCACGCTTCTCCATCTGACGATGGAGCTTCTCCTGCTCGGCCTTCGTCTGGGCCGTCTCTTCTTCGAATTTCGCCTTGGCTTTGTACCATTCATCCTTTGCTTCGAGGATTGCGGCCTTCTTCTGCGTCTCTGCCTCGCGCTGCGCCTCGCGAACGATCTTCTCGGCGAGTTCTTCCGCACTCACGACCTTGCCGCGGTCGACGAGCTTGCGCGCAAACCACCCCGTCAGAAAAACAAGGGCTCCTGCCACAAACGTGGCGATCGCTGTCAACATTGGATTCATTGTCTCTTACCCCTCCGCTCTATCGTAATTGCGGTCCCAGGTGTGGGTTTCTCCTGCCTCAGTCCCGCCCGTCGTCCGGCAAGTCTTGAGGCCGAACCCCGTCCCACGATGCGAGACGCTCCTGGACCTCCCTCTCATACCCGTTCTCTCCGGGCCGGTAGTAGACCCGGTTGAAATCCATATACGCTTGCTTCCTGCCTTCCGCCTCTGACGCGGGCATCGAATATCCCTCTCCGCGTCCGAGCCTTCCTGCGCCCCGGTATCCCGTGCTCTTGAGATGTTCCGGAACGCCGGAGATACGCCCCTCTTCCACATCCCCGGTTGCCGCCGCTATTGCGTCGGCGCACGTCCTGCTCTTCGGCGCGGTAGCCAGGTAGATGGCGGCTTCCGCCAGAGGGTACGCCGATTCAGGCGAACCCAGCATCTCGGCGGCTCTCGCTGCCGAGACGGCTATCCCCAACGCCGCAGGGTCCGCGAGACCTATGTCCTCCGCCGCGGAGATGACCAGCCGCCTGGCGATGAACCTGGGATCCTCACCTCCCGCGATCATTCTCGCCATCCAGTGGAGGGCGGCATCGGGCTGTGAACCCCTTATGCTCTTTATGAACGCCGATGCGATATCATAGTGCGAGTCACCGTCGCGATCGTACCTTGCCACCCGCGTTCTCAGGCACTCGAGAGCCACATCTCCGGTTACCCTGATGACGCCGTTCCTGTCCGGCGCTGTGCTGAGCACTGCCAGTTCCAGCGCGCCCAAGGCCTTCCGGGCATCACCGAGCGAGTTCAGTACGAAGTGCAAGAGCGCATCGTCCGCCATCTCCACCGCGTATTCGCCGAGACCCCGCTCGCGATCCTTGAGTGCCCTGTTCAGAACCTCCTGTATCTCGTCCTCGGAGAGCGGCGCGAGTTCGAACACCTGAACCCGTGACAGCAGGGCCTTGTTCAAATAGAAGAACGGATTCTCGACCGTTGCCCCTATCATCACGACCTGATCGTCCTCCAGTGGAGCGAGGAGAACGTCCTGCTGCGCCTTGTTGAATCTGTGGACTTCGTCTATGAACAGGATCGTCCGCCGACCGCGGCGCAGAGCTGCCTGTGCCACCTCGCGCCTGAGATCAGCTACACCCGCCTCGACTGCGTTCATCGACACGAGTGTGGAACCGGTCGCATTCGCGATCACATTCCCGAGCGACGACTTCCCTATCCCCGGTGGCCCGTAGAGAATCACCGAGAACAGCCGATCCGACTCGATGGCCCTCCTCAAGAGCTTCCCGGGACCTAGGATCTGCTTCTGCCCCACGTACTCGTTCAGGCACGTGGGCCTGAGCCTTCGCGCCAGCCCCGCGGGAACAGCCTCAACGCTCGATGCAGGAAAGAGACTGCCGGCAATGGTGTCGGACGCTCCCACACTCTACTCCTCGGCACTCAGTCCGTTCAGAGTCCCGGTCTATTCCAAGGCAGAATGGACAAACGTGTACCCGGAGCGTTGGACTCCGGGAAGAGGAAGGGGATCACCGGTACACCTTGATCGGCGGCATCTGCCATCCATCAAGCGGCCGGCTTCCGCCGGCCATTCAAAGGGACGGCGGCGTTCACCCTTAGAAAGGGCGAATAGAGGCAATCGAAGGGCTCAGTTCTCGATCTCGGATACAAGGGAGCGCGCCATTTCCTCGGTACGTTCCTCGACGCGTGCCAGCAACTTGTTCCTGTCATCGCGCTCGCCGAAGAGCTCACCGGCGATATTCAGGGCGGCCAGGATCGCAACCTTGAGTGACGACCCCAGAGCCGTTTCGTGTGTAACCTCGCGCATCTTGCTGTCGACGTAGTGCGCGATCTCCTGAATATGCTCGGGGGCGGCGTCGCCTCTGATCTTGTACTCCGAGCCGTAGATTTCAACCTTGACGCTGCTCATCTCGCTCATATCCTGCCCGGCCTCGCATCCCGGGACTACATACTCCACACGCAATCAGTACCACCGATGCGTTTGGCAGGGCACTGAATCTCAGCCCAACTTCCCAACTATGGACTCGAGCCTCTTTTCGATCCTCTTCCTCTTCCTGGAATCGATCTTCTGACCCGATGCGACGCCTTCGAGCTGCGCCGCAAGGTCATCTATCTCCTTTCCCAAACTTCGGAGCCTGGCACTGAGCTCGACATTCTCGCCCTTAAGCCGTCCTATCTCATCGACGGCCCTCTTGACGAGCACTTCGAGTTCGTCCAGTCCGGGCAACTGCATCGCCATGATACTCCGTAACACCCTACTCGCGCAGGGTTGCGGTAAACCTTTCCGTCAGGCGCTTCACGATCAGTTCGTGTGACCTGTCCACCTCTTCGTCCGTCAATGTGCGTTCACGTGATCTGTACTTGAGCGATATCCCAACGCTCTTCTTGCCGGCGGGAAGCTGCTTTCCGGCGTAGACATCGAATATGCTCATGTCTACGAGAAGCTCGCCTCCACACCGTCGAATCTCGCCCAGGATCTCACCGGCCGCCACGCCGACATCCACGACCAGGGCAAGGTCACGCCCGCTGGCAGGATAGCGAGGCAAGTCCTCGTATCTACCCTCGGCTGTGTACTTCGTGGAAAGGGCGCCCATGTCTAGTTCGAAAACGATGACGCCGTCGGGAATTCCCCAGCTCTCCGCCGATCTCTGCGAGACGGTCCCCACATGCCCGACGGGGCTTCCCCCGGCCGACAGGCGGGCTGAGGCCCCCTCATCCAGTATTGCGCTATCGTAGCAGGAGGCTTCAAGGGTGTCAACCTTGAGCTCCCTTCCCAACGCCTCGATAAGCCCCTTGGCGTCGTAGAAATCGACGGCCCTTGCGCTGCTTCCCCAGGACGGTCGCTCAGCCAGCCCCCAGAGGGCGCCGGCCATGATCCACTGTTCCTCGATCGCCTTGCCGTCACGGCGAAACACCTTGCCGATCTCGAATACTCGTATCGCCTTCTGACTCGCATTCGCGTTCGTGCGCACCACCTCCAGCAACCCGGGCATCAGGGAGGTCCTGAGAAGAGGCATCTCCTTGTTCACGGGATTCGCCAGGACGATCGCCTCGACGGAACCATCGACACCGGCGCGCTCACCGGCCCCTTCGGCCATGAAGGAGCTTGTGATGATTTCGAAGAGCCCGAGCCTCACCATGATGTCACGGATATGCCCGCGCGCGTCCCTGGCCTCATCTCTCACCGGAGAGAGAGACTGGTACGGAACCAACGCCTTCACGCGGTCGTAGCCGCTCGACCGGGCGATCTCCTCAATGAGATCGGCGGACTCAGTCACATCAGGTCGCCAGGAAGGAACCGCCACAACCAGGATATCGCTGTCGCCGGGATCGACCTTCGTCTGGAAGCCCAGGACCTCCAGGTGTTCGCTCACGGCGGCAGCGTCGAGCCGGGGTCCGCTCTCTTCGCCCCTTGTCCCGTTTGGCTCAAGCATCCGTCGCACCTTGTCCACGGAGAGCCGGATATTCACGGGCTCGTAGGAACCGCTCCCGACTGAGACACTCCCCCGCCTGACCGTTCCACCGGCCAGATCCGACATGAGAGCACACGCCCTGCCGGCAACCTCGTCCATCGCAAGTGGATCGACGCCCCGCTCAAACCGCTGCGAAGCATCCGACCGAAGAGCCAGACCTTGGGCGCCCTTGCGCACAACTGACGGATCGAACCAGGCGCACTCGAGAAGCACATTGCTCGTCGTCTGGGTGACCTCGCTCGTCTGCCCGCCCATTATCCCGGCCAGCGCGATCGGGCCGGCCCCGTCACAGATGAGGAGGTGTGATTGATCAAGCGTCCTGTCCTCACCGTCCAAGGTGACGAGTTTCTCCCCGGAGCGTGCTCTTCTGACGGAGATGGCGTGATCGTGGATCCTGTCGTAGTCGAAAGCATGGACAGGCTGACCGTATTCGAGCATCACGAAATTGGTGATATCGACGATGTTGTTGATGGAGCGCACGCCCACGCTGTCCAGACGCTCCCTGAGCCATGCCGGCGACTCGCCGACCTTGATCCCGGATATCACTCTTGCGATATACCGAGGGCAATCATGGTCATCCTCTATCGTCACATCGATCATGCCGGCAGTCTCTGGAGCGGATTCGGCAAGCTCGAACGATGGGCGCTTAAGTCCCCTCCCCGTGGCCGCAGCCACCTCTCTGGCTATCCCCAGCACGCCCATGCAATCCGGCCTGTTCGCCTGAACGTCGACGTCGATGGTGTCCGCATTCGTGCCGAGGAACCCAATGACGTCGGCGCCCAACTCGATGTCCGGACCAAGATCCATGATCCCGGCGGCGTCATCCCCGACGCCAAGTTCCACTTCGGAGACAAGCATTCCAAACGACCGCAGACCTCGAAGCGTGGCTTCGGATATCCTCCGGCCTCCCGTGATCGTGGAGCCGGGCAGCGCGAGCGCACACATCATCCCGGCTTGCACGTTCGGTGCGCCGCAGACCACCGTGTCCGATCCGTCTCCCCAGTCCACCACGCAGACCGATAGTTTGTCCGCGTCCGGGTGCTTCTCAACAGTCACGATCCTAGCAGCGACGACACCACTCACGCCCCCGCTCTGGAGGTTCGTGGTCTCGGTCTCCGTGAGAGTCTCCGTCAACCTCTCCGCCAGCTCAGACGCGGAGAGTTCGATTTCGACGTAGTCCCTGAGCCACTTCAGACCAGCCTTCATGAGTTATGCTTGAGCCTCCTACAACTGCCTCAGGAATCTGAGGTCGTTCTCCAGGAAGAGCCGGATGTCATCGACACCCGTCATCATCATGCAGATCCTGTCAACTCCAAGACCAAATGCGTACCCGCTCACTTCGTCAGGATCGTATCCGACCGCCCTGAAGACTCGCGGATCCACCATTCCTGCACCCAGGAGTTCGACCCACCCGGTGTCCTTGCAGACGCTGCAGCCCTTGCCATGGCAGATCCGGCACTCGACATCCACCTCAGCCGACGGCTCGGTGAACGGGAAGAAACCCGGTCGCAGGCGAACACCAACATCGTCTCCGTACAGTTCTCTCAGAAACTTGATGAGAACGCCCTTGAGCTCCCCAAAGGAGACGTTCTTGTCCACGTAGAGCCCCTCCAGCTGGAAGAACTCTGAGCCGTGAGATGCATCGGGCGTCTCGTTTCTGAAGACCCGCCCGGGCGCGATGATACGGATCGGCGGCTTCCTCGTCTGCATGACGCGTATCTGCACCGGGGAGGTGTGTGTTCTCAGGAGCCCGCCGCCCTCTACGTAGAAGGTATCGTGCGCGTCACGCGCCGGATGGTCCTTGGGGAAATTCAATGCTTCGAAGTTGTGGAAGTCGTCTTCCACATGCGGACCGAGCGCGACCTCGAAACCGAGCCTCTTGAAGATATCCTCAAGCTGCTCGAGCGTCCTTGTGATCGGATGTTTGCGACCGACCCACGGAGATCGTCCGGGAAGCGTCAGATCGAGCCCGGGCCCGCCCCCACCGCCGGCAAGACGCTCCTTGGCCTCGCCAAGAAACGCCGCCAGCTCATTCTTGATCTGGTTGACGGCCTTGCCGACAAGCCGCCGCTCATCAGGCGGCAGCTTGCCCAAACCACGCGCGGCCAGATTCAGCTCGCTCTTGCGCCCGAGAAACAGAACTCGCACATCTTCGAGTTCCTTTTCATTCGCCGCTGACTCGAACTGCTTTCTGGCCTCGCCTCTCAGCTTTTCCAGCCGATCGATCACGCGTCTACCTCCGCCTGTGATCGCTACACCTGCTCCAGGCTTCCCTTCGCGATTTCGGCAAGTCTCGCAAAACCAACCGCGTCGTTGGTGGCCATCTCCGCGAGCATCTTCCTGTCGACCTCTACGCTGGCCTCTTTGAGTCCATACATGAACTTGCTGTATGAGAGACCGTGTATGCGAGCACCGGCGTTGATCCGAATGATCCACAGCCTGCGCATGTCGCCCTTGCGCCTACGCCTGTCCCTGTACGCATACTGACCGGCCCTGTGGACCGTCTCCGTAGCGGTGCGTAGGAGTTTGCTTCTTCCGCCGCGATAGCCCTTTGCGGCCTTCAGTATCTTCTTTCTGCGCCGACGTGATGCTGGCGCTCCTCTAGACCTCGACATCGGCCGTGATTCCTTTCCTGCGTGTTACCGCATGTGTCACCTACTTCGGCAGCATCCTATCAACGCGGCCCTGGTCAGCATCGCTCACGTACGCGGCCTTCCGTAGATTCCGCTTCTGCGAACTTCCCTTGCGGATGAAGAAGTGTCCCGTGTACGCCCTGTTGCGCCTGATCTTCCCACTGGCTGTGCGCTTGAATCGCTTCGCAGCGCCTCTGTGAGTCTTAATCTTCGGCATTTTCTTTGCTCCCACGCTCCTGTTTCTTGGCGCCCGGCTTGGGGCTCACCACCATCACCATACTTCTCCCCTCTGAACGAAGCGAGACCTCGACGATCGCGATGTCCTCCAGATCCTCGGCCAGTTTCTTCATCAGCACGACACCGCGGTCCTTGTGTGCCAACTCACGTCCCCTGAAGATGACCGTGCACTTCACCTTGTCCCCGGCCTCGAGGAACTGCCGCGCGTGACGCATCTTGAAATCGTAGTCATGCGGCTCAATCTTCGGCCGCATCTTCACCTCTTTCACGTGCGTGACGTGCTGTCGCTTTTTCGCTTCCTTCGCTTTCTTGCTCTGCTCGTACATGTACTTGCCATAGTCCATTATCTTGCAGACCGGGGGCCTCGCCTTGGGTGATACTTCGACAAGGTCCAACCCGCGCTCCTCTGCAAGGGCCAGCGCTTCAGACGTAGGCAGGATTCCCAGCTGGCCGCCGTCTCCATCAACGACGCGAACCTGCGGGATCCGGATCCTCCGGTTGATACGCGGAGCCTGTGTCGCCAACTTGCCTCCTCCCCAGTGCCGGCCTTGGCCGACAGACAGGTACAAGAAAAACGGGATGCATCTATGTGCACCCCGTAGCAGCAGCCTGGAACACGCCGTTCCCGACTGGACCTTCACAACCTCTTCGGGTCTTTGGTCAAGCCCTCAAGGTGAGAAGCGAGATGCTTCTTCTTCGTATATGAGCTGTGGTGGGCGATACTGGACTCGAACCAGTGACTTCTTGCATGTCAAGCAAGCACTCTAACCAGACTGAGCTAATCGCCCATCTATCCGGCCAACTGAGCCGGAAACCTACCTGTTCTCAAACCTTGAAGATATGATGGAGAAGCCTCCATGTCAAGCGTAATTCGACCAACGAGAGGGAACGCATGGGTACATGGTGACCCACCCAGCCGGTTGAGTACGCTCTAATCCGCGCCAGCCGAGACTAGCCTTGCCCGCTCCCCGGCCCACGCGCGTGTCTGATCCCGATCGTCCTGATCTCGGTCATCTCTTCTATGGCGTATTTCGGGCCCTCGCGGCCCGTACCGCTCTCCTTCTCTCCACCGTACGGCATGAGGTCCACTCTGAATGTGGGAACATCGTTGATCATCACGCCGCCACATCTGATCTCGTGGGCCGCCCTCAATGCATCATTTAGATCCTGTGTGTAGATGCCGGCCTGCAGTCCGTACCGCGAGCCGTTGACGAGGTCTATCGCCTGATCGAGGTCCCGGTAGGCCCGCACGGAGACAAGGGGTGCAAACGCCTCGTCCTTCCAGATCATCGCCTCCTCGGCCACTTTCGTGAGCACGGCCGGAGTCATGATGCTGCCGGTCCTCTTGCCCCCCGTCACGAGTTCGGCGCCGCCCGCGACTGCTTCTTCGATCCAGCTCTCCGCGCGCGTGGCCTCAGTCTCGTCGATCATCGGACCAATATCTGTGCCTGCGGCCAGCTGGTCTCCGACCTTCAGACCCTCCGCGACCCGAACTGCTCGCTCCATGAATCTCTCGAATACGCTCTCAGCCACAAGAACCCTCTGTACCGAGATGCAAACCTGCCCGGCGAGCGCGAACGCTCCCAGCATCGACCGCTCGGCGGCCTCTTCCACATTTGCATCAGCGGCCACAATGACGGCCGAGTTCGAGCCGAGTTCCATTGCCGTCTTCTTGAGCCCCGCCTTTTCCAGGATCCGCCTGCCGACCTCGGCGCTTCCGGTGAAGGTCACCATGCGTGGACGCGGGTCGTTCACGAGGAGATTCCCGACGACCGAGCCTGAGCCCGTTACGACGCTCAGCGCCTCCTTGGGCATACCGGCCTCGATAAGAACCTCCCCCAGCCTGATGGCAGTCAGCGGCGCCACGGATGCGGGTTTCAGGATCACGGCGTTTCCGCCTGCGATCGCCGGCGCAACCTTGTGGGCAGCCAGATTGAGTGGGAAGTTGAACGGGGTGATGGCAATCACGATGCCGAGCGGTACGCGCAGGTAAAATCCGAAACGACCGACGCCGGTCGGAGCTCCGTCGAACGGAACGATCTCCCCGGCGAGCCTCCGCGCCTCTTCGGCCGCGAGGGTGAATGTCTGAACAGCCCGGGACACCTCACCGCGCGCTTCACGTAGAGTCTTGCCGACTTCCGCTGCCAGAAGCTGTGCGAGATCGTCCTTGTCGGCATCGAGGGCGCGGGCCGTTCGGTTCAGGATGGCGGAACGCTCGACGCGCGGAAGGAGCCTCATCGTCTCGGCGCCCGCCTCGGCCGCTAGAATCGCGCGCAGGACCTCGTCTTCTCCTGCCGCTGGAACGGTGTCGATAACTGAGGAATCGTAGGGATTCACAACCTCCGTGACGCGGTCACACGTGACACTCCGACCACCTATCAGCATCTGCAAGGTTCAGAACCTCCCCGGTGGATACTACGCGCCCAAGCCCTCGCCTACTTCGATCTCACCCTCGACGACGCGGAGTCTCACCGTCGCGGCGGCAGGATTCGCCAGCAGGAACCGGGCCACGGGCCTCAGAACCAGGCCCTCGACTGTCCGACCGAGATTTCTCGCGCCGTATTCTCTGCTGTGGCCCTTGTCCAGGATCATGGCGACCGCCTCGTCCGATACCTCGAGTGCAACCGATCGCTCTGCAAGGCGTGCGGCGATGTCATCGAGGTGGATCTTGACGATCTCCCGGAGCGCAATGTCGCTCAGTGGATCGAAGATCAGAACCTCGTCGACACCCTCCATGAACTCGGCCGGGAAGAACTCCTCTATCGCCTCTCTGACCTCCCTGGAATACCGCTCGTCGTTGGGACCGGGAGGTGTCGCCCCAAACCCGACCGTCCCCTCCTCCTCTTCCCGCGGCACAAGATTCTCGGAATTCGATGTCATAATCATGACTGTGTTCGAGAAGCAGACCTCGTCGCCACTGCTGTCTACAAAGCGACCCTCGCGGAACGTCCGCATCAGCATCACCGCAACGTCGCGGTGCGTACGCTCGATCTGCTCAAACACAATCACGCAGTGGGGATAGCGCTCAACAACGGCCGTGAGGTCGCCGGGATGATCGAGTTCACCCAGATGCAGGCCAACGAGTCGAGCCAGACCATCTTCATCACTGTAGCTCGTCATGTTGAACTCGAACAACCGGGCTGACGAGCCGTAGAGTTCCTCGGCCAGCGCCCGTGCCAGCTCGCTCTTGCCTACACCTGACGGCCCCACAAACAAGAAGACACCGTCCGGCCTCTCTGGATTGGCGTTCAGACCCAGCCTCGAGACGCGGATGACGTCGGCCAATCTCCTGATGCAGAAATCCTGACCTTTGACTCGCTTCATCAGCGAATCCTCGAGGTCCAGGAGTTCGTGGTTGACCGCGCCGGCCAGCTTGTCGGGTGGGATGCCGATCCAGTGCGAGAGGGCCGCGGCAACATGCGCCGCGTCCAGACGTGGGCGCCCCGCATCTCGCGGAGCGGAAGACACGGCCTTTGCTGCGGCCTCGTCGAGCAGTTCCATGGCCTTGCCCGGCAGGACTCTCTCCTTGACGTAGTAACCGGAGAGATCCACGGCCGATGTGATAGCGTCCTCTCCAATTGTCACACCGTGATACTCAGCCAAGATCTCGGCCACTTTCCCGAGGAGCGCGAGGACAGCCCCCCGCTCCGGTTCCGAGATGGAAACAACTGAGAACGCGCGCTCCAGCCATGGCAGCGTGTTCATTGCCGCCTTGTAGAGAGTGGGCGTGGCCGCGCCCAGGAGATAGAGCCCCGGCTGCTGGCACGCCATCTCCACCGCGTAGGATGCGTCGAAAAGCGTCTTCGAACCGCCACTCACGCCCAGGAAGGCCGGGAAGTTGTTCATGAGGAGGATGGTGTCCTCCTGCGAGGCCGCCTGCCGCATCGCCGCAAACACCAACCGTTCAAAGTCACCGGGCTGGTGTACGTTCGCAAGCACACGGTGAAACGGCAGTTCTATGATCCGTCGACCCACAACGTGCGGCGGAGCATCGCCCTCGGCTATCTGGATCGCAAGGGCGAACACGAGCCCGCGCTTCCCGACACCGTGTGGCCCCACAAGCATCGCGGCATGACGCTCACGCTTCTCGAGTACTTCCTTGACGCGCGATATCTCATCGGTCCAAAGCTCGAAATCGGGGACGCCCTGAGCCAGAGCCATCTCCGTGATGTCCACACCCAGCCTACGGAGTACATCGACATCCGCGCTTCCGCCGGACTCTGCGTGATCCCCACCGTCCGAAGACCCGGACAATGTGCTCTCCGCCTGCGCGGAATCATCCGCCATGTGATCACCTCCGGTGCTGTCCGCCAGACTATATCGTGATGACCTCACTGCCGCGTTTCCGGTCGCCCGGTGCTGTCTCCATCAGTGCAAGGCGCGTCCTCTTCCGCACCTTCGCCTTCTCCCAGTTGTCCCTCAGACGCTTGTAGTCCTCCTCGAAGCCTCCACGGACACCCTCCGGAATGACAGTCACGATCACATCAGTGACGCTGAAGACCTGCGGCGCCAGCTTGGAACTCACGAGCGCGCGTCCCTCGTGCAACCCACCGATGACAGCCATGAGAAGGAACACGCCGGTCCACAGAGACGCCATGATGAGACCGAGCAGGCCCCCGGCCAATCGATCCAGCCACCCGAGCGATGCCATCTTCAGTGCCTTGGCAATCAGCTGACCGGTGAAGATGACTGTCCCGAACACGATCATGAAGATCATGATGAAACTCACAATCTCCGGCGCTCGATCTCCCGGGAGAAAGAAGAGCACGTTCTCAGCCGCATACGCGAAGCTCGCCCCAGCGGCGACGACGCCGATAAACAGCCCTGCCAGTCCGAACAGCGTCCTAACGAATCCGCGCTTGAGCCCGAATACGAGTCCTATGAGGAGAATCACTCCTATGATTATGTCAACAACGTTCATGGTTCCCCCTCATTCGAGGAAGCGGACGGTTCACCTGCTTGAGCGACACGCTAGCACCGAGCGGAGCAACTGTCAACATGCCGGTCAAACGGAGCGACCCGGCCACTGAGACCGGGTCGCACGTCGCCATAGGATACGGTGTCACCGGACGCGTCAGTGCACCAACGTCATCTTGCCATTCATTACGCTGCCATCGACCGTGAGCGCGTAGAAGTAGCATCCTGCCGGAGCTCGAGCCCCGGAGCTGGTCCGCCTGTTCCACACGACAGCGTGCTCCCCTGGAGGGAGTTCCGCGTTCAGAACCTGTGAGACCCGTCGACCCGTCACCGTATAGATGGTGAGCGTTACGTGCCCCGCCCTGTTGCGGCCGCCATCATCACCGATGACGAACGAGACCACTGCCTCGTCGCGGACTGGATTCGGCGCAGAACCAAGAAGTTCAGTCACTCCGGGATCAGCGTCAGCCGCTGCCGGAATCCCGGGGATCTCCAGATTCGGATCACGGGCGCCATCCATCACACCAACCTGGACAATGAACTTGCCCGGTTCATGCCAAGGAAGGTCAGGCTGTCCGTCCGGCCAATCAGCCATGGTCAACACAGACAAGTCGCTCAACGAATCTGCTAATGCCGCGACCGGAACAGACAGCTGACCCTCACACCTCAGTTCGTCTATCGGCGCCACGCGGTACACGCAGTCACCGCGATTTCCTCCACTGCTTTCGTAGTACGTTGGTTCCTCGACGACGGCAACGAGCTCTTCCAGTCCCGGGTTCCCGCCTCTCGCGGTTGATCGGTAGACACTGTATTCCACGGCGCCGTCAACCTCGTCCCAGACTAGACGGACATCACCGCTCTCGAGAACCACGCAATCCACCGCTGGCATGCCCGCCAGCACACGACCGTACCCGACGTAGATCTCCCCGAAGTAGTACTTGAGATCAGCCTGGGCCTCGCTCGTCTCGTGCGGGTAGAAGCGGCCGTTGAATCCATCGGCCGGATAGTAGATGCCGCCAAGCTGTACGCTCTGAGAGCAGAGCGTGGGGTTAACGACCGCGAGTCCCTTCGAGAACCTTCTAAGGCGGATCATATCGCCGTGTTCGATCCACGTAGCGGCTCCGGGATAGGCGCTCACGTCCTCGGCCCTCCCCAATGCCTCGCCGAGATCGAGTTCATACAGTTCACTCCACCACATCTGACAGTGATCGGGAAGACCACCTCCCCCATCGAAGGAGAAGTATCCGTCGCCGTAGACCAGGGTGCTCGCGAGCGTGTAGCGCAGCTTGCGTTCTGCCGAGGGATCGCCCGGCATGTCCTGTTCAAGGTCCGCCGGCCCGTGGTAGATAGCGTTGATTATGTTGACCGTTGGGCGGCGGTAGTTTGACTGGATCGTCTGGTACCCGTAGTCAGGGTTCGCGATGTTCTCATACCACCCGCCGTGCATGTTCGGGAAGTCCTCACGCGTCCCTCCGTCACAGCTCTCGTAAAGCGTGTTGTTTCCATTCGTCATGATGATGTAGTCCGGGCCCACGAAGCTGCGGAGGCGCGACACCATCCGCTCCATCCCGGCTATCCACGCTGCGTTCAGCTCCGAGTGTTCATCACCGACACCGTCTCTGTCGGCATCGATCGGTCTCAGAAGCGACGCATTCACCCAGCTGACGCGATCCATGCAGTAGTCGAGGTAGACGCCATCCCACAATCCGCCCGGACCGAGCCGGTCCGCAATGAACTTCGGGAGCCAATCGCAGAGCATCTCCCCCTGGCCATTCTCAGGACACATTGTCGACAGATTCAGGAGATAGTCACCAACCTGACTATAGGGAAGCAACACGCGATGCCCCGCGTAGTCTCTCATCCACCAATCGTCCTCGAACAGCTTGTCCTTGAGGTCACCGTTGATCGCAGGCGATTCCCAATCACCGGCGTACCCGACCGGCATATGAACCAGCAGGATGATCTCAGGATTGAGTTCCCTGAGCTCAGCAAGCTCGTCTCTGTACCATTCGTCGCCCCGCTTGGCGAGTACCAGCACGTCGTAACGCGCCAGTTTCTCGAGATCGGCGCCTATGAGACTCGGAAAGTAGATGTTCGCTGTGCGTGGGTACGATGGTTCACCGAGCGCGGCATGCGGCCACGCCAGCACGACGACCGCCAGCACGACACCGATACCCCACAGTATCAGTCCCCAGCGCGTTCGGTCCTCTACTTCGCATCTGACAGCTGACCTTGTCATTGCTGGACATCCCTCCGTATCGACCTCGTCAAACGTTCTGCCCCCTTGCACAGTTATGCCAAGTTGCAAGAGCTGTGCCACGTGTCAAGCGCACGTGCCGGGCGCGGAACGTCCTCACGGTGGGCTGTGTCTCATATACTGATGTATGGTCAGCAATATTGGTGGGATCCGTCTATCCGGACCTGTGTGGGACGGGTTCTCCTGTCACGGTCCGAGCACAACGACCTTGCCGCTTCGCCTCTCTTCCTCCCGAGTCAGGACGTAGAGATAGCACCCCGAGGCGACACGCTCACCGGAGTCGCTTCGAGTGTCCCAAGTGACGGTGTGGCTGCCGGGCGGCAGTACCGCGTCAAGGAGACGCCTCACCACTCTCCCCATTATGTCGTAGACAGTCAGAGTGACTGTGGAACCGGGAACTTCTCTGGAACCTCTGATGTCGAACGAGATGGAGGTCGCCTGGCCGGCAGGGTTCGGGTGGCTACCGTGGAGACTCAGCATGCTTCCCACGCTTTCTCCCGCCTCCCTCGCCGGTACCCCGAACGACTCCGCCGTCCCGTCGACATTCACGGCGCAGGCGCCTCGGTGATCCTCCAGCAATCCACCCACCCCGTCCGACATGTCGGATGCGCCGCTCGTGCTTTCACTACCCGGACTCTCCCCACTACGCCCCTCCGGGGGCGTGACGATGGAGACATTCCCGGACAGGGGAGCCTCGCACTTCCACTCATCGATCGGCGCTACTCTATAGAAGTACACTCGATTTGGCTTTGCACTCGTATCCACGTATCCGGGCTCGCTCACGACTGCCATAAGAGCCGCCGGGCTCGACGAACCATCCGGTCTGTGTGAACGGTAGACCGAGTACGCACTCGCGCCATCGACAGGATCCCAGTGGAGCTCAACATCGCCTGATCCGTTGACTGTTCCGTGTACGTTCCGAGCCCACGAGAACGCCTGTCCACACCCCACGAGTACGTCCCCCGACCATTGCGTAAGGTCGACGCTCCCGGTCGCCGCAGCGTACGGGTAGAACTCGCCGTTGAACGAAGCTCTCGGGAAGTAGGTTCCGCCCAGACCCACGGTCTCTGTGACGGTCGTGGGATTGACCACAGCGACTCCGTTCTCGAAGCGCCGACGGCTGATCATCTCCCAACGCTCCACTCCCACGATGCTGACCTCGGGACGCTCGCGTCCCGCCCGCGGTTCACCCAGCTCCAGATCGTAGAGTTCGTGCCACCAGGTCTGCGAATGCTCAGTCAGCCCTTCACCACCGTCAAACGAATAGTAGCCGTTCCCAAAGATGAGCGTGCTCGTGTAGTTGAAGGCGAACTCTCTCTCGAACTCATCGTCGCGCACGAGCTCCCCGTCGACAACCGGTCCGTCCCACATCACGTTGACGATCGAGACAATGGGATCGCGGTAGAGAGTTGAGATGGCGATGTACCCCCATTCGGGATCCTTGATGTTGTCATACCAATCGCCGTGCATCTCCGGGAAGTCCTCACGCGTGGACCCGTTGCAGTCGGCATAGAGCGTGTTGTTCCCATTTGTGATCATAGTGAACTCGTCCCCGACGAGTTCCCTCAGTCGAGAGACGAGGATCTCCATGCCTGCCCTCCACGCAGCATTCAGCTCCGCCTTCCCATCCGCAACGCCGTCAGCGTCGGCATCCAGCGGACTGCCGTGGACATTGCCGACCCAGTGAATATCATCCATGCAGTAGTCCAGGAAGACGCCTTCCCATGGCCCATCCGGGCTGATTCGCTCATGGATGTAATCGGCCACCCACTCGCAGAACATCTCCCCTTCTGCGTTGGTTGGCGCCCAGATGCTTGTGTTCACAACGCCGGCTCCGGACGGCAGATACACTCTCTCCCCCGTCACGTCCTTCATCCACCAGTCGTTCTCGTAGATCGCAGTGACAAGGTCTTCGTTGATCGGCGGCGAGAGCCACTCGCCGTGGTAGCCCACAGGCATGTGGATTATCCGCTCAATATCCGGATTGAGTGATCTCAGTGTCTCCAACTCATCCAGGCATTGATCGCAGGCCCTCTTGGGAACCACCAGCAGATCCCACTTCGCCAGCACCTCCAGATCCGCGTACCGCAGATCCGGGAAGTAGATGTTGGCCAGCCGCGGATAACCTGAGCTCTGCCCTGCCGCCGGCACTGCGACAGCCAGAACGAGCAACACAACCACGGCAACACTGGCCCAATCGGGCACATGCAAGCGTGACATGCTGAACTCCTCCCAATGCCTTCTCCCGGGGACCACCCCGGAAGCGCAACACTACGCAACACAGCTCATGCCAAACTGCATAAGCTGTGCCGTGTTGCCGAGAGCAGCTCTTCTTCCCTACATTCTGTGTCGGAGCAACAGAAGGAGCGTGGGACGATACTCGCTCTCTTCTGACAAAGGTGCCTGGAAAGTGGTGCCGGGGGCCGGAATCGAACCGGCACGGGGCGAGAACGCCCCAGCGGATTTTAAGTCCGATGCGTCTACCAGTTTCGCCACCCCGGCATGGGACACGGAAATCCGGTCGCATCTATAACTGGAGGCGGCGCCCGGATTCGAACCGGGGGATCGAGGATTTGCAATCCTCTGCCTTAGCCACTTGGCTACGCCGCCTGACTTGGACAGGCAGGGACCCGTCGATGAGACGGCCCCTGCCTGAAACGGCTGGAGCGGGAAACGGGGCTCGAACCCGCGACATCGACCTTGGCAAGGTCGCGCTCTACCACTGAGCTATTCCCGCGTATCTGTTCAGTCAGAATAGGCAGTATAGTATCTGCCCTCTGGGTTGTCAAGACCCCATCAGACTTGGCGCCTGAGCCCGCTCTCAGCTGCTCTTTTGTACAGCTCGGCATAGGCCCGCGCTGAGGCCTTCCAGCTGAAGTCGAGCGCCATCCCGCGCGCCATAAGCCCGGCCCAGGCGTCGCGGTCGCCGTACGCCTCGACCGAGCGAGCGATGGCAGCCAGCATCTCGGCCGAATCGTACTCAGCGAAGACGAACCCCACTCCTGAACCGGCGGATGCATCGTAGTCAGTGACGGTATCGACAAGTCCACCTGTCGCTCGCACGATTGGAACCGTCCCGTAGCGCAGGCTGTACATCTGATTCAGCCCGCATGGTTCGTAGCGCGACGGCATGAGGAACATGTCGGAACCGGCCTCTATCCAGTGGGCAAGTTCGTTGTCAAACATAAGATTGGCCGATACCGCACCTGGATGCTTGAGCGAGAGAGCCTTCAGAAACTCGTGGTACTCCTCCTGGCCGGTGCCGAGAACAACAAGCTGCACACCCAGGCCGATGATATCGGAAGCCACCTCCTTCAGGAGGTCGAAGCCCTTCTGGTCGGCCAGCCGTGAGACCATTCCAATCAGCGGCACTGTCGCATCGTCGCGAAGACCCGTGCGAGCCCTGAGCTCAGTCCGGCAACGTCTCTTCCCGTCCATGTCCGCGGGTGAGTACTGTGCCGGGATAAGCTCATCAACGGCCGGGTCCCAGATTGAGTAATCGACGCCGTTCAGGATGCCCTTGAGTCTCCCTGCATCGCGCTTCTCAGCAAGGACGCCCTCCAGACCGTGGCCGAACTCGGGCGAACCGGCGATCTCCTCGGCGTATCGCTCGCTGACGGTGTTCACGTAGTCGGAGTACTCGATCCCGAGCTTCAAGGTACTGACACCGCCCTTGTACTCGAACGCGCTCCCGTATCTGCACCGCTCCGCCTTGAACCCCAGGTTTGGAAGCAGCGCGCTGTCGAAAACGCCAAGATAACCCAGATTGTGAATGCTGAACACCGTGCCTGCGCGGGAGAGGATGGAATCGTCTCGGTAGAACTCCCGGAGGTAGACGCCGGCCAGCGCCGTGTGATGATCATTCAGATGCAGCACGTCCGGATTGAGCTCAAGCACGCGCGCCGCCTCAAGCAATCCTCGGCTGAAGAGAGCGTAGCGCTCGACCTCATCCGGGTAGCCCTTCTTCGTTTTCGGGTCGACGTAGATCCCGTCGCGATCGAAGAAGGGATCGTGTCTGATCATGTAGACCGTTACGGCAGGCGCTCCCGGCATGGGGCAGCGGTACAGAGACACGGGCTCTTTCCCGCTCCGCGGAACCTTGAGATCGCCGGCCCCGCCGACGGCCTCAATGCCGAAGCGATCGTCATCTATGCCGGCATACTTGGGAAGAAAGACGGAGACGTCATGCCCCGCCGCCGATATCTCCTTCGGCAAGGCTCCGACCACGTCGGATAGCCCCCCCACACGCGCGAACGGAGCGACCTCAGCCGATGCGATGATGACCCTCACGAGCGGGACGCTCCTTCCTAGAGTTCCACTTCTCTCATGTACCTGGCCGCTTCCTCAGGAGGCGTCGGATTGATGTAGAAGCCGGAGCCCCACTCGAAACCGGCGACCTTCGTGAGTTTTGGCATGATCTCGAAGTGCCAGTGGTAGTACTTGAGATCCCTCTCCCCCACGGGAGATGTATGCAGGATCAGATTGTACGGAGGATCAGAGAGCGCCACGTTCATCCGCAACAGCGTCTCCTTGAGAATAGCTGCAAGTGCAAACCTCGTATCCGCATCGATATCCTCGAATGACGGGTCGTGCTTCTTCGGGAGGATCCATGTCTCGAACGGGAAACGAGCCGCAAACGGGGCTATCGAAATGAAGGTCTCGCTCTCGACCACGACGCGCTCGTTTGTCCACCGGTCCTGCGCAATGATATCGCAGAACACGCAGCGTTCCTTGTAACCGTAGTACTTCTTGCTCCCTGCCAGCTCTTCGGTCAACCGCTTCGGAATGATCGGAAGTGCAATCAGCTGGGAGTGAGGATGATCGAGAGACGCGCCGGCGGCGTAGCCCCGGTTTCTGAAGAACTGGATGTAGCGGAACCGCGCATCACCCTGAAGATCCACGATCCGCTCTTCGGCGGCCTTGAGAATGAGGGCGATGTGTTCAACCGGCAGACGCGAGAGATCCGCATCGTGATCGGGCGTCTCGATGATCACCTCGTGTGCCCCAACGCCGTTCATCTTGTCGTACATTCCCTCGCCGGCGCGATCCACTTCTCCCTCAATGGTCAGCGCCGGAAACTTGTTTGGAACCACGCGCACCTGCCAGCCGGGTGCATCCGGCTTCGTTGTGGAATCCCTGTATGAGAGCACCTCCGGAGGGGTCTTGTCTTCGTTCCCACAGCAGAATGGGCAGAAGCCCCCGCGCCGCTCCTCAGGAATGTGAACGAAATCCGTAGGTCGTTTCTCCCGCTCCGTGGCAATGATCACCCAGCGTCCCAGCACGGGGTCCTTTCTCAACTGCGGCATCTATTTCCTCGCTCTTGACCCGATTAGCAGACAACGGCATCACACGTCTCGACGGACTACCATTTGCCCTGTTTCCTCAATTCATCGACAATCTGCCTCACGTCTCGCGCGCGATCGCGCGGACAGACAAGCGTCGCCTCCGGTGTGTGTACAATGATCAGATCACTCACGCCGACTGCGGCGACGATGCCGCCCTCCGCGTGAACGATGCAGTCAGCCGCGTCAACGAGTGTCGCATCGCCCGAGACCGAGGAGCCGTCCTCACCGGGCTCCCATATGCGTCCGAGTGCGGACCAGGCGCCCACGTCATCCCAGCCGAAATCGGATGGAACAACGATCACGTTGTCCGAACGCTCCATGATCCCGTAGTCAACCGAAATGGACGGCACCGAATCGTAGTACACCGCGACCTGAGACTTGAATGCTTCGTCCTCCACACCCGCTGTTACTGCGTCCAAGGCTCCGGCAACATCCGGAAGAAATCTCGAGACGGCGTCAAGGAACAGCCCCGCCCGCCACACAAACATCCCACTGTTCCAGTAGTAACCACCCTTGTCCAGGAATCGCTCCGCCGTATCCCGATCCGGTTTCTCGGTGAACCTCCGAACGAGCAGAGTTCCCTCGGTCCCGGCGGGGCCGAGGGCCTCGATGTAGCCATATTCCGTTTCCGGTCGGGTCGGAACTACGCCCAGTGTGACCAGCGCGTCCTCAGTGCTCGCAGCCAGTAGCGCGAGAGAGAGTGTCTGACAAAACGCTTCATCATCACCGATGATGTGGTCGGCCGGAAGCACGATCATCACGGCGTCCGGATCCTCGCGTACGAGTATGTGCGCAGCGAGAGCGATCGCGGGAGCAGTATTCCGTCCCGTCGGTTCGCCAACGACGCGTGCATCGGGAACCGGAGCCAGTTCCTCAGCCATCAGATCACGTAAGAGCTCGCTCGTAACCGCAAGCACTCTCTCGGGAGGCGCCAGGGAAGCGACACGCGCCAAGGTGCGCGCGAGCAGCGATCTATCACCGCCGAGAGAAAGGAGCTGCTTCGGCCGTGAGCGATTGCTCATCGGCCACAACCTCACGCCCCAACCTCCTGCCAGAATCACTATGTGGGTCACAATCCCTCCGTGCTGCCTGCAATCAAGCCACTCTGTCGAGGCAGTAGTCCGCCAGTCCGCGCAAGACCCGCACGTCATCTCCCACGTGGTCGAGGCAGAGGAGCGCTTCATCTATGAATCCCCTCGCCATCCTGCGAGCGCCATCTACTCCATGCAGGGCAACGAAGGTCAGTTTATCCTGATCCTTGTGGAGATCCTTGCCGACAACGTCCTTGTCACCTTCGACATCGAGAATGTCGTCGACAATCTGATAGGCAAGCCCCAGATTGCGCGCGTATCGCCCTACGCAATCAATGCGACTCTGCTCTGCATCGAGCAGAGTGCCGCCGATCATCGCAGCCACGACGAACAGCGAGGCCGTCTTGCGGGTCTGAATGTACTCCACGATCCCCGGATCGCTCCTTCCCCTGAAAGAAGCATCGAGGTCCACCTGCTGGCCTCCGACCATGCCGTACGACCCCACGGCCATCGCGAGGTTCCTCACAGCCGCCGCCACGGAACGCCCCGACGCACCGATGGCTTCACCGTTGTCGGCAACAAGTCTGAAGGCATGCATCAGAAGCGCGTCAGCCGCGAGGATCGCCGTCGCGATGCCGAAGACTCTGTGGACCGCAGGGCGTCCTCGCCGCATCGAGGCGTTGTCCATCGAAGGAAGATCGTCGAGAACGAGAGAACAGCAGTGCACGTACTCGATCGCGCATGCCGATCTGATGATGAGATCCGGATCCGATCCCAACGAGCGTGTTGCAGCCAGAGCCAGAATCGGGCGCAGGCGCTTCCCGCCACCGAGCGCGGAGTATCTGAGCGCCTCGTGGATCACGGTCGGGTATTCTCCCTCGGCCGGGAGCCATTCGCCGAGGTCGCTCTCCAGCGTCCCGCGCTCCGTCGCCAACAGACCCGCTATATCCACTTCGTGAACTCCTCCGTCAGGAACGTGCCCGCGTCAGAACCCCCGCAGCATCGTGTAGTACATGGCCTCGGTGTGGAGCGTCACGCCGTCCCAATCATACGTCTCGAGAACGTGCCTGCGCGCATGCGTACCCATCGCTTCGCAGCGCTCCGGGTTCTCGAACAAAGTCTTGAGCTTGCCTGCAAGATCGTTGACATCGCCCTGTCTGAACGTCGCGCCGCAGTCTCCAATGACCTCCAGGTTCTCCGGGATGTCACTCGTCAGGCAGCAGTTCCCGAAGCTCATAGCCTCCAGAAGCGCGATCGGAAGCCCCTCGAGATCGGAAGGAAGGACGAAGATCCTCGCGTTGGAGTACAGCTCATCAAGCACATCACCGTAGACGTACCCGAGAAAACGCACTCGATCTCCTCCCATCGCGTGGAGCTTGTCCACGTACTCCGACGAGAAGCTCGTTCCTCCCGCTATCACGAGTTCCATGTCGGTGTCGAGCTGTTTGTATGCGTCCAGAAGATAGTGGCAGCCCTTTTCCGGCACGAGGCGGCCGACGAAGAGCACGTACTTCCCGGGCTCGAGCCCCATTGCCTGTATCTTCTCTGCCTGACGTACGTGAGGCAGAACTGTGCCGTTCGGGATGTACGTGACTATCTTCCCGTAGTTCTCCGAGAAATAGTCCCTCAGGGCCTTCGAGACCACTATCGTTCTGTTCGGATAGAAGATCGATGTGTGCTCGCACCTTCGAAGGACCCAGGTGGCAAGAGTCCCCCACTTCTCACGCTGCCAATCCAGGCCGTGTACTGTCACGATCGTCTTAGTGCCCCGGAGCCCGGGGAGATTGGCGAAGAGCGACGGCCCCAATGCGTGGAAGTGCACTACGTCGTATCCCTTAGCCAGGATATGGGGAATCGCCAGGGCGCAGTGCGTGGCCGTGTCGAGGTGCTTCGTTCTCACGCTCGGAATAGTGGCCAGATGGACGCCCCGATAGTCCCCCTTGATCTTCGTATAGTAGGGCCGGCAGTAGACCGTCACATCGTGGCCCCGGTCGACGAGCCTTGTCGTCAGCTCCTCGACGTGCCGTTCGATCCCTCCATACGTGGCCGGTATTCCCTTCTGTCCCAGCATTGCGATTCTCACTGCGAGACCCTCTCGTATATCGACATTATCTGCTCGTAATGGCGGTCAGGACCGTACTCCCTCTCGGCCCGTCGACGAGCCTCCTTGCCCATCCGGACCGATCTCTCCCTATCGTTCCACAACGTGGCGAGCGCCTCTGCAAGTTCTTGAGCATCTCCGGGGGTGAAAAGGAGACCCGTCTCACCATCCTCGATCAGCTCGGGTATTCCACCCATCAACGAGCCGATCACGGCCTTCCCGTACGCGCATGCCTCGTACACAACGAGTGGTGAGTTCTCATAGCACTCAGACGGCACAACGACGAACTGAGCGCCGCGCAAGATTGTCCTCAACTCCACGCCACTCTTGTAGCCCACGAACTCCACGTTTCTGAGCCCGCGTTGCTCCACGATCGACTTGAGATCATCCGCGCTGGGACCGTCCCCTACCACCTTAAACACAACGCCGGGAGAGAGAGCGAGAGCTTCCAGAAGCGTTTCAAGTCCCTTTCCGGCCGAAAGACGGCCTACATAAGCGGCGTAGCCGTCCGACTCGAAGCGTGGCTCGTAATCCTTGAGCTCGATCGCGTTGGGCAGATGCACTATCTTCCCCGGTTCAACTCCGTGAGCTATCATGCGATCCATGAGCGATCGACTCGGAGCTATGAACGTATCGACGTGCCTGCTGTACGTTCCCAACAGCTTGCGAGCGTACGCTTCGACAGCAACCAGACAGCTCCACGCGATCGAGCCGTGCATGCATCTGTGGACACACGCATTGTAGTAGCGCCACTTCGCGCAGCGTTCGCACGGCTGCCCGTCAACGAACATCTGGTAGTTCGGGCAGATGAGCTTGTGGTCGTGGAGCGTCTGCACTATCGGCACGCCCTCGGCCTTGAGCCCATATATGATCGAAGGAGAAAGCTGGTGCGCTATGTTGTGAAGATGGGCCACATCAGGCTGCGTACGCCTCACCAGCGCTACGATCTTCCTCCGGGCCTCCACGGAATGCACCACGCGCGCGGCGGTTCTCAGGAGATCCCCGACATTGCGACGGGTGTGGAAGCCGACGTGTGAAACGAACAGGTCGGCGTACTCACTCTCCTCATTCTGCGGATGCTCCATCGCGAACGGCACCACACTGTGACCGCGTTCTTCGAGAATGCGAGTCAGTTCGAAGAGGTACCGTTCGCTGCCCCCTCTCACAAAGTAGAATTTGTTTGCCGCGAGCACTCTCATTGCAGGGCGACATACCTCCTGACGACGAGTGAGATTCTCACCGGTCCGGTCTGGTGTCAAGCCCGAGGAACTTGGCTCCAAACATCCAGGCCAGCGGCTTCAGAGGCCGTCTGCTCATGGGTGGCGCTACCGTACAAACCATCCAGCACTGAACACTGCACGACGCCACTGATTCGCGCACGACTTGCCTTGTTCTTTTTTGCATGCTTCTGAAGTCGTTCTCCCGCGCATTCCCCATCTTCGTTCCACCGATGTTGCATGGATAGACGTCGCCCCAAGGATCCAGAAAGAAGAAGTCGAGGCCGGCGCGGCACGGCATTCGCCGAGGCCGACCCTTGATGTACTCGACGACGCCCCGCAGGTAATACGCCTTGGCCCAATCATAAGGGTGCCGCGAACGAAGGTGATCCCTCATGAGACCAAGTACTTCGCCGACCGACTCCTTCGAGTGAGGACGCTCCACTTCGTGCTCACCGAAGAAGATCGGGGAGCTGTGCGCGGCGCTCATGACGAAGCGAATGCCGAGTTCGTCTGCTTTCTTCTTCACCCTCGTGATCTCGCCGACGTTGTCCTGAGTCAATGTCGCCGCAAGCCCGAGATCAGGGACTCCCAACCGCTGGAGTCTACGAACAGTCTCCATCGCCTTCTCGTAGGCGCCCGGGACGCCGCGAATTCGGTCGTGCACCTCCCCCAGCGCGTCGACGGACACCCTCACGGCCACCGCCCCGGCAGGGTCGGATCCTTTTGGAGACGTCTCGTTGATCCTCGCAACGGTCGCCTCGATACGCTCCGGCAAGAGACCGTTGGTCGAAATAACGATGCGAGCGCGTCGGCATGTTTCCGACATGATCGCAACGATCTCCGGAAGATCATCACGGAGGAACGGCTCCCCACCACTCACGTTGATCGACTTGAGACTCCCCGGCAGCCAGCGATATTCGTCCGGCGTGAGTTCGCGTGGGACGTCCGCATCCCGCTTCCAGATATCGCACATGACGCACCTGGCGTTGCAGCCATACGTAACCGCGGCGATGCAACCGACGGGACCGGGCATTACGCTTCCTCCGAAGCCACATCAAAGCCGAACAGAGCGTCGTACGCTCTGACGATTTCCTCTCCAGTGTGCTCCCAACAAAGAGCGTCCTCGATGCGCTTGCGGTTCTGCCTACCCAGTCTGTCACGGAGTTCCGGATCATCGAGAAGCTGTATGATCCGCTCGCCAAACTCGATCTCGTCATTGGGCGCAGCGTACAGCGCGCCCTCCTGCGCAGAGAAACGGCTTTCCTTAAGATCGAAGGAGACCATCGGTTTGGCAAAAGTCATGTACTCCAGGACCTTGTTCATCGTGGAAACATCATTCAGCAGATTTTTCGGGTCGGGACACGCACAGACATCGGCGGTCGATAGATACCGTCTCACATCCTCGTCCGGGATGCGACCCGTCATCTCAACGGAATCGGCCAGGCCGAGATCGTCCCGGAGGAGCTTCACGTCCGCGAAGGAATCACCCGAACCGATCAGTACGAAGTGGACGTTCTTCCGGCCGACGACATCGACGACGTGTCTGATCGAGCGAAGCAGATAGTCGAGCCCATCCTGAGGAGCCATGACCCCGAGGTAACAGACGAGGTGCTTCTTCCCGCTCCTGAGCTTCTCCTCCGGCTCGACCCGCGTGAACTGAGAGATCCTCGGTCCACTCCGGACAACGTGGATCTTGCTCTCAGGAAAGCCCCCTACTGTGGAAGCATGCTGTTTGTACGAGACGTTCGTCGCTATCACCATATCCGCACTGCGGTATGTCAGCCACTCGAGACCGCGAAGCAGTCCGAAGTTGATCGACCGACGTCCACCGAATCTGGAAAGGTAGAGCTCGGGACACAGATCGTGCTGATCGAACACAAACTTCGAACGTCTGAGAAGCTTGAATATGAGCCCGATCAGAAAGAACGTGTCGGGCGGGTTGCACGCGTGAATCGCGTCGAAGCCCTCTCGTCGTGCGACTCTGAAGGCGAGCCTGAGAGAGGCCATCCAGCAGTACGGAAACTCCCAGGCGTACGAGAGCTTGTTGCTCGTCTCGGGCGGGGGCGGATAGCGGTAGATCGAGATTCCGTCCAGGACCTCGAACGACTTCCCGTAATCCTTCCCCTGCGGACAGATGACGCTGACGTCATACCCGGCGGCTTTGAGCGTCGTGGACTCGAGCCAGACGCGTCTGTCGAACGGAACCGGTAGGTTCTCGACGATAATGAGGATTCGTTTGTTCTTCTCCACGGTTGCCTCCGTCAGAACAAGGGAGCGACAGCTCTCCCCGATTCTCCTACCAGGCGATGCCAATGTAGGTTCCGCGTGCGACTCCGGTGTCCTCAACGATCCTGACGAGATCAACCATTATCTGGTCCTCGCGCATCCTGGCAGGCACGCTCTTGAACTCATCGGCGGCGTTGGCCACAACGATGACTTCGGATCTCTCCAGCAGTTCATCGACGCTCCCTGCCTTGAGGCTCTGCGCATACGGTAGTTCGCTCTCCAGGAATCCAAGATTCGCACCGAAGAGTTCCTCCCATGAGATGTTCTCATCGTAGATGCAGAGATCGTATCCCTTCCCGATCAGAGTGCTCACAACCTGAACGATTGGGCTCTCCCTGAGATCGTCCGTCTCGGCTTTGAAGCTCATTCCGAGAATGCCTACCTTCTTCTTGCCGCTGTGCCTTATGTAGTCAATGGCGCGCTGGATCTGCAGGTCGTTTGACGGCATCGCGGCGCTCAGAACCGGGCACTCAATATTGAGCCTCTGGCTCATCCTCACGATGGCTCTCAGATCCTTCGGAAGGCACGACCCGCCGAAGGCGAATCCGGGCTTCAAGTAGTAGGGAGACAGGTTCAGCTGCGTGTCCAGACAGAAAATCTCCATCACCTTGTGACTGTCTGGGACGCCGAGTCCCTTCGCCACATTCCCGATCTCGTTCGCAAAACAGACCTTGATGGCATGGAAGCAGTTGTCCGCATACTTCACCATCTCCGATACGGAGAGTTCGGTTCTCACAAGCGGCGCGTCGATCGGAGCGTACAGCTCCTGAAGAACATCGCCGGCGCGACTCCCTGGCGTCCGTTCGCCTATCACAATCTTCGGTGGATGGTAGAAATCCTTGACCGCAGAGGCCTCACGAAGGAATTCCGGATTGAAGCAGACTCCGAAATCCTCACCTTCCTTCTTCCCCGATGAACTCTCGATGATCGGGATCAATTCATTCTCGACGGTGCCGGGAGGTATCGTGCTCCGGAAGATAACGGTATGGAATTCGTTCTTCCGCGAGAAGACACTACCCATCTGCTCACATACGCGCTTTGTGTACTCAAGGTTCGGGCTGCCGCTCTCCATCGATGGAGTACCGACGCACACGAGCGAGATCTCCGTCCCGTTGATCGCCTCCTCGTAGTCATCGGTGACGGTGAGGAGCCCCTCCACCACTGCACTCTTGATCAATTCACCCAAGCCCGGCTCGACGATGGGACTTGACCCGGCTCGAATCGGCTCAAGCTTCCTGGGATCCACATCGAGACCAATCACGCGATGACCCATATCTGTAAGACAGGCTGCCGATACGCAGCCGACATATCCAAGTCCAAGTACGCTGATCTTCATATCTCTTGAGCCTCTCCTCTCGCCGAACCGCTGCTACTTAAGCTGATTGGGAATCTCCGTGAAAACTATCGGCTGTCCGTTACGATTCCATCTCTCTATCTCGAAGCCCGAAGCCTCGACACTGCCACTTCCGGATATCTCTATTCCGAAAGTTCCGCTGAACGATTCTTGAGCGAGCTCTGATTCTCCGAACAGACATCGCTCAACATGGTCGCCATCGATGAATCGGATGACGATTTCCCGCTCCGCGAGACCTCTCTCCCGCTCGATCTCAACGTGCCCGTGCGATCCAAGCGGCGCTGCCGCGAACACGAGAGTGGCGGGAAGCTTGAGTGTTCCCCCGAACGAGATCTGTGGCGCCGGGTCCATCTTACCAAATCCGTGCGAGACCCAGCCTCTCCTCGGCTCGCTGGAACCTGCAACCACCGAGTATTCCAGACCTTCAGGCAACCAGGCACTGAGCTTAAGCCCCGCGCCGTCGGCGAAACTCAGTTCGAGACGCTCATCCGCGCTCCACGCGATCGGGCCGCTATCGGCGGTATGCTCTTCTCCGTCGCCGACGATGCCCTCGTCTCTATCCTCTGATTCGGCTCTATCTCCCGCCGAGATACGCACACCGGTGTCGAGCTGGAACGATGCGGACACGTGGTGTTCGCCGGACCCCTCGAGCCGGTCTATGATGATCGAGCCCCCGCCGCGCGTGAGTACGATCGTGCGGCGGTGCGTCACCCCGCAACTTCGGACATACCCATCATGAGCCCCCTCGAAGAGATCGAAGAGGCTTGAGGATGCCCAGGAGCGCGGCTGTGGCCTAGCTCTTCTCCCCCACATGAACGGCCCACGCATCTCTGATTGGTCCAGACCGTCCAGTGTCACCGTGTTGTGCGCGTGTGTGGATCTAAAATGATCACGCCACTCCCGCGCGCGATGGTAGCAGTAGGTACCTGGATCGACCAACAACCAGCGCCCGTCCACCGCCATCGACACAGACAGACAGTCGGCGTGCCCGTGTGCAGCGATCGAGAGATACCCAAGCTCGCCACAATCCACGACCGCGTGCTGCCCCGCTCTTTCAAGAACGTAGTACCCGCCTTCGGGGAATGCTACGCTCCGTAGATTCCGAGGCCTCCCACCTGTCTCCTGCCCGTCCGGAGATCCTCTGGAAGCGACGTCCGCACCCATCATCCAGACAACGGGTTCCAGATCGGAACCGTCACCAGCCTTCAGACTCCCGGACCCAGCCACGAATTCCCCACATGCGGCCGCCCGAAGTGCTTGCCGGTGCTGTTCACCACTGAGGTCGTAGACGCGTCCGCCATCCTCGTCACCAATGGAAGGAGGTGTCTCAGCCTCCCCACAGATGGCAGCGAGGAAGAACGACATCCGCCCGATCACGTCATGGAATCGGCGGCTCATTGGACTGCCGATCGACACACCTGCTGCCAGGGCAGTCAGCCCGAACTCCATCACGAAACTCTGGTATTGAACGGACAGTTCCCGACTCACCCCGTCACAACCGACCTGGAGTGGCAATTCGCGTTCCAGAATACGTCGTCCCGTGGCCTCCCAGCGTGCTGCCTGGTCGAGAAAACCGAACTTCGCCCCTGCGACAAGAAGGCCGCACGCCTCTCCGATCAGATGGTTGTTCTTCGATGAAGCGTAAACCGATAGGTTATCATGCAGATGACGTGCTTGCAATGCGACACTGAGTGCAAGAACCTCCTCATCCCCGTCCCGGGACCCGGCGAGGCCCACAAGATCCACGGCGAACGCCCACGAAATCAGCCTGAGAGCGACCTCAAGCGCGCTCGTCCAGTTTATCCCGTGGAATGGAGGATTCTGCTCAACCCACGACCTTATGCTTGCCCACACCGCCTCCGCATACCGGACCTCCGAAGTCAGCACGTACGCGCGGGCGAGCGTCACCAGTTCGTGCTGCCGGTTGAGTTCCCAGACGTAGCGCGGATCGTCCAGTCCCTTCTTGAAACGGAAATCGAGTCCAGCCCAGTAGTCGAGTGGCCACCTGCCACCAGTCGCAGGATCATCGAGCCAGTCGGGTGGGTAGCTGAGCTCAAAGTGAGTCCAGCCGAAGGCCGGAATCCGACCTTCCATGATGTCTTCCGCCTCCGCGACTGTTCGCTCAAGTGAGACCCCGATAGAGACCAGTGACTCCTTGAGCAGAGCCGCATCCTGCGCGCCGCGCAAGAGCCTCCCGGTCTCCTCTGCCAGGCAGTCCGGCGGGCGCGACGCGACTCGATCGATCGATGCTATCTCGTGTTGCGGACGCGGCCGCCTGGGGCGGAGGGACCGATTCCGAACCCCGCGCCACACTCTGACAGCCAGCTCCCGTGGGCCCATGGCAGATGCTCGACGGGCCGCCCAGAACAACCTTCCTGCGCTAGCCATCGCGTCTCCCGGCATCCATCAATTCGAAGATGAGGTTCTCCAGCGCGTCCACCGCAGGATCCCAACCGAAGTTTAACTCGACATACTTGCGACACCGCTTGCGGAGCTCATCTGCGGCGCCCGCATCTGATAGCCATTCAAGCATCATACCTATCCCTTTGCGAAGCGCCTCCGGCCGCGTTCCTCGGAGCACCAGCTGGGGCACAAGCGGCTTCAGAAGCTCTGGGGTTGCTCCAATGGGCGTTCCGAGGGCCGGCGTTCCACACGCCAGCGCTTCCAGGGTCACCATTCCGAAGCCCTCGAAGGCAATGGACGGAAGCACGAAGAGATCGGCAGCCTGGTAGTACTCAACGAGCTTGTGATCTTCCACGAACCCGGTGAAGCGTACGGAGTCCGAGAGTCCGCCATCGGCAACCTGGCCTTTGAGTTCCTGCTCCAGTCTCCCACTACCGGCGATCACAAGCATCGCTTCCGGATGTCGCTCGAGCGCCTGGCCGAACGCTGCCACGAGGTTTGACAATCCCATGCGCGGCACCAATCGTCTGACTGTAAGGAGGATCTGCCGATCAAGCGGCAGGCCCAGCTTCGCCCTCACCGCCGTGCGATCAGGTGCTGGAGTGAAGCGTTCGAGATCTACACCACCGTGGATCTTGATGACCTTCCCGGCAGTGAAGGAGTAGTAGCTCGACAGCTGCTCGGCTGAGAAGTCGCTGAGAACAGCGATGCGGTCCGCGCGCTTGAGGCAGGTAACCTCAGTTCGCTGCGCCACTCTGCTGAAGATCACCCGTTCGAGGAATCTCGTCGTCCGGCGCTCGGCGCCCTCAAGACGAAGCTCCTGCCAGTAGGAAGCGTGGAAGGTCATGAGTTCGGGTGTCGTCTTTGCTCCGGTACTCCTGATGAACGAGTAGTAGGGGAAGTAGTGATGCGGCAGCACAATGTCGAACTGCCGGCTCTGAACGAGTTCGCTTAGGACCCGCCGCGAGGCGTAGAGCGCGTCTTTGGTTCTGCCTCCCATTCGCCCGCCGCTCTCGGCGGCCCCGTACCGATGGATTGTAAGCCCGTGAAGTTCCTCCGTATCGGGTGTACCGGGCTTGGTCCTCTGCCCTACAAGATGGACGGTGTGCCCGCGCTCTGCGAGCCGTCTCGTCGTCTCGTGAGCAACACGTTCCACACCACCCTGACTGTCCGGGAAGAAGAACTGGTTGATCGAGAGAATGTTGAGTCTCTGCTTCATCGGCGGTGTCCCTGCCTCATGTAGATATCGCGATAGATCTCTGAAACCCGTCCCACGCTTGCTTCTATCGAGAACTCAGCTTCGAGCTTGCGGCGTCCCGCCTCTCCGAGCGACTTCCCCCTGTCAGGCCGGTCCAGCACGTCTATGACGGCCTTCGCCAACCCGGCCACATCGCGTGGGCGTATCAGGCGACCGGTGACTCCGTCCTCGATCTGCTCGCTGATACCTCCAACGTCCGTGGCCACGACCGGCAGCCTCGAACCCATCGCCTCCAGAATCACGAATGGCAGTGACTCGTCTTCAGAAGGGAGGATCAGAAGATCGACGGACGCGAGTATCGCGGGGACGTCGCGTCTGAAGCCGGCCCAGATCACTTCAGTTGTAAGACCGAGGGCCATGGCCTCCGCCCTCAGCTCCTTCTCGATCTCGCCCTCCCCCACGAAGACAAGTCGATAGCCGGGTATCCGCTTCCGGATCTCGGCGACAGCCTTGAGAGCAGAGATGTGGCCCTTCCGGTCAGCCATGCGCCCGACAAAGACGGCAACCGGATCGGAGGCGCGAAGACCGAGATCCACGCGCATGGCGTTCGTGTCGAACGCGGTGTCAAACTGCGAGAGGTCCACACCGTTTCTGATGCTCACGATCTTCTCACCTGGAATCCCGTAGTTCCTGATCAGCATCTCTCTGCTCGATTCCGAAACGGCAATGGTCATGTCCATCAGCCTGTTGGTAAGCTTGATGAGAGTCGTGATGATCCTCCGGCCGAACGGCACAAGCGAATCGGGAAGAAGTGTAAGGTGTTCGGTCGCGATCACGACACTGGCTCCAGCGAACCGCGCGGCCCACACTGCGGGAAGACAATTCCTCGGATGGGTCTTGTTGAAGTGCACGATCTCAGAGCCGCGAAAGAGCTTCAGTCCATCGAAGAAGACCCGCGGATTGAACTCCTTGCCGGGGCGGAAGCGCTCGACGTGAAGCCCCCGCTCGCGAAGGTGTTCGACCCACTCATCCACGTCCCGACGGTCTGCAACAAGAAGTCGGAGATCAAAGCCGGCTCCTTTCAGCCCCAAAGCAACCTGGGTCATGTAGACCTCGGCCCCACCCCATGCTTCCGCGTCGGTGTAGAGGGCAATCCCTCCTGGAAGCGCGCCGACTCGCTTCTCGCTCATCGGTGGTGTCCCCGTCTCATGTAGATGTCGCGATAGATCTCCGGAACTCGCCCCACGCTTGCTTCTATCGAGAACTCAGCTTCGAGCTTGCGCCGTCCCGCCTCTCCAAGCGACTTCCCCCTGTCAGGCCGATCCAGCACATCGATGACAGCCTCCGCCAACGTGGCTGCATCGCATGAGCGCATCAGGCGCCCCGTGACTCCATCCTCGACCTGCTCGCTGACGCCTCCAACGTCCGTGGCCACGACCGGCAGCCTCGAACCCATCGCTTCCAGGATCACGAACGGCAGACACTCGTCTTCAGAAGGAAGGATCAGAAGGTCGACGGAGGCGAGTATCGCTGGAACATCACGTCTGAAACCGGCCCAGATCACTTCAGTCGTGAGACCGAGGCCCACGGCCTCCGCCTTCAACGCCTTCTCGATCTCGCCCTCCCCCACGAAGACGAGTCGATAGTCCGGTATCCGCTTCCGGATCTCGGCGACGGCCTTGAGAGCAAGAGGGTGACCCTTCCGTTCGGACACCTGCCCGACAAGGACTGCGACGCGATCCGATGCGCCGAGACCCAGATCCACGCGCATCGCCTTTGTATCGAACGCGATGTCGAACTGCGAGAGATCCGTGCCGTTTCTGACGCTGACTATCTTCTCACCTGGAATCCCGTAGTTCCCGATGAGCATCTCCCTGCTCAGTTCCGAGACGGCTATCGTCTTGTCTATCAGCCTGTTGGTAAGTCTGACGAGAGCCGTGATAATCCCTCGGCCGAGCGGTACATGTGAGTCCGGAGAATGTGCAAGGTGCTCGGTCGCGATCACGACACTGGCTCCTGCAAACCGTGCGGCCCACACTGCAGGAAGGCACCTTCTCGGATTCGTCTTGTTGAAGTGCACTATCTCGAAGCCACGGAACAGCTTCAGTCCATCGAAGAAGACACGCGGATTGAACTCCTTGCCGGGGCGGAAGCGCTCGATGTGAAGCCCCCGCTCCCGAAGGTGCTCGACCCACTCATCCACTTCCCGACGGTCCGCAACGAAGAGCCGCGGATCGAAGCCCGCCCTCTTGAGACCCAGAGTTACCTGGGTCATGTAGACTTCGGCTCCGCCCCACGCTCGCGTGTCGGTGTAGAAGGCAATTCTTGTGGGAAGCCCATCGGCTCGCTTCTCGCTGATCATGGCTCGACCCAGACCGAGTCAGTTTGGACCAACCTCCCACCCCCATCTTCGCCACCGTCGCGTGGAACCGGAAGCTCCCCTTCGCGTACCATCCGGTTCATCGCCACGATGATTCCGAGGAGCGCGTAGAGAGCGTACCCGACGTTTCGATGATAGAAGAGATGGACGAAGAAAGTCTGAGCCACGATAGCGAAGAGTCCGGCGTAGGCGCCTTGAGCAATGAAACCATACCCCGGCTCGCGTGCGACGGCGCGGAGATTCCTTATCCCCATTCGAAAGAGGGCGACAAGAAAGATGATGTACATGATCGCCGCAGGAATGCCCATCTCGGCCGCTATGGTGAGGAGCAGATTGTGCGCCTGCGAAAGAACGCCACCCACCATGCTGTGGTCCGCGTGAAACGAGAACGCGCCGGGCCCGACACCGGTCAGAGGATTGTCTTTCACCACCTCAAGAGCACTCGCGAAGATCGCAGGCCTCGCCGAGTAGTTACTCCTGTTCAGCTGCTCGAATCTCATGGCTACGAGATCTGTGGCGCCCATACCCGTGTACGCGAACGAGAGCGCCTGTGCCACGGCAGCGAAGAGTACGAAGAAAACAATGATTCTCGTGATGGCCCGCCTGTCGCTCAGACTCAGCATGCCGATACCGGCCACAACTCCGAACCAGGCACTGCGCGAGTATGTGAACAGGAGGCCGAGGAACCCAAGGAGGATGGCTCCATCGGCAAAAAGCCTGTGCCACGCTCTCTTCAGATGATCAACAGCGAAGAACCAGAACGGCATGGACATGATGAGGAACGCACCCAGGAAATTCGGGTGCCCAAGACCGAGGAATGCCGTGCCTGCCCCTTCGGCGCGCCCCCCGACCACACCGGCCTCAAGCTCCTCCGTTGTCGCGTGAACAGCCTCCACTGCGCCGCCGAATCTGTTGTAGAGACCAACGGCAGCAATGAAAACGCCTGCTGTAGCGAAGATGATCGCAAAGCGCCTCAGATCCTTTGGAGTCCTGAGCATAGTCACGACAAGATAGAACCAAGCGAAGTAGAGTATCTGCTCCTTCCAGTAGAGCAAGACTCTCGCACGCGCGAACTCCTGCCAGTTCTTGTTCAGCCCCACGAGCATCGACAGCGTCGCCAGAATGAGGAATATCCCTATGATCGTATCGAGCTCTGTGCGGCGCACCAACGGCCCCTTGGCCGCCAATTCGGCATCCGCAGCGTACCGGACGATGTAAACCATCCAGACACCGATGAGCGCAAGGTTGAAACCGCTGACGTGAAAAACACTCCCAGGACCGAAGCTCACGCCAGGCCTTGTGAATGCGATCATGGCCGCGAGGCCGAGGACCGCCCACTCGATCTTGAACAGGGTTATGGCGACGATAGTGATCGCCATCACGAAGACAATGAGATACAGGGGGTCAGGCAGACGGATCTTGGTAAGAAGCACCCACGCGACGCCGGTGTACATCACGATGGCGAGAACCCACACGGGCCACGAGCGCCCAAGGTAGTCCTCGCTTCGCTCGAACGCATGCCGCACGCGCTCTGTGATGCCACTCATCGCGATGCTCCCGGATCCGGCCGACGCCGCACGTCGACAGACCTGTTGTGATCACGGCACGAGTCATGAGCCGAACCGTATTCCTTCGTGGGATCCGAGCGCCGGCGCCTAGAGGCGTTCGTAGATCATGGGAGGTATGTAGAACTTCCTCCGATTCAGAACCGTTCCAATGACATTCGCACCGGCATCATTGAGCCGATCGAGAGCCACCTCCACAAGCTGACGCTTCGTGCGACCCGCCCTCACCACGAGCACGACACCGTCTACCTTCCGGGAGAGCTGTATCCCCTCGGAGAAAGAGAGAAGCGGTGGAGCGTCGATCACGGTCAACTGAAAACGTCTGCGACACTCCTCCAAAACCCCGTCCATGCCCGGATCAGTGAAGATACGCGGGGGAGCGACGACTCTCCGTCCCGCCGGCATGAGAACAAGATGCGGAATACCGACACTCCGCACACATGAATCGAACGCGCCGACGCCGAGGACCAGGTCGGTCAAACCGGGATCCTGCGGTGCTTTCAGCACCTTGTGGTGCTGTGGTCGGCGAAGATTCGCATCCACAAGCAGCGTCTCTATCTCGTTGGCCGCGGCCACGCTGTGAGCGAACTCCCGCGCCACAGTGCTCGTGCCCTCGCCGTCCACGGCGCTCACGATCATGAGGATGCGCGAGCGGACATCCGGAAGAGCTATGTAGACCTCCGACACCAGACCGTGGTACTCCTCGATGTTCTCCGGCAGCTCGACCGCGCGTGCCGTTCGGACAGGCGTGCGTCTCGCTGTGGGGGTCGCGACCACGGGTTCCTCGGCCTCTCGCGGCCTGTCGTGAACCTCTCCGCCTGCGGGCGGTCCTTCGACATCCTGCCCTCGGCGCTCTTCGCGGTTGGCTCTCTCCATCGCCTTTGAGATCTTGCTCATTGCGGCCTTTCCGGTCCTTACCGGCTGTGGCTAAGCGCGTCCGGCTGCGCCTGCTGCTCGATATGGTCACTCGTTCTGCATTCGACAACCCCGATGGTCTCAGTGATCGTCCTCTTGCCGATCCACGGGCGGTTGTCCGCGTAGCCGGCCAGAAGAGCGTTGTCGCAGACGGTGTTGATCATCCGCGGGACACCACCCGAGTATTCGAATATGCCATCGACGGCGCTGCGGTCGAAGATCTCGAGATCTGCCGCACCCGCCACTGTAAGCCTGTGCCTGATGTACTCACCTGTCTCGACGCGGGACAACGGGTCGAGATGGAACCTGATGCTGATACGCTGTCTGAGCTGTCTCAGCTGCTGAAGCTCGAGCTTCCGCCTGAGCTCCGGCTGCCCGGCCAGGACGATCTGAAGGCTCGGGTGCCCGGCGGAACGGAGGTTGGATAGAAGCCTCACCTCCTCAAGCAGAGAGAGATTGAGGTTCTGAGCCTCGTCTACAATGAAAACCGCGTTGCGACCGGACGCCGTCCACATGTTGAGGTACTCCGAGATCTCGCGGTGGATCTCCATCTTCGAGCGGCCCTTGAGCTCGATCCCGAGCCCCCATCCAAGGACACGCAGGAGGTCGGTCCGTCCGATTGTCGTATTGGAGAGCCACGCGACCTTCGTGCCGGCGTCCAATCCGTGAACGAGCGCGTCGAGCATCGTTGTCTTCCCGGTCCCCACTTCTCCCGTGAGCTGCACGAAGACACGTCGTTCTCTGACTCCGTAGGTCAGGTGAGCAAGCGCTTCCTTGTGCTTGCTGCTCAGATAGAGAAACCTGAGATCCGGCGTGAGTTCAAACGGCCTCTCGGCCAGCTTGTAGAACCTCGTATACATGCTACTTGCGCTCCGGAATTGTGGCCAGCACCTTGAGCCCGAGCACTCTCTGAATATCCTCGCGGCGCTCGAGAGAGTTGTCCGCTCTCTCCATGGCAAAGACGAGCAGAACACCGAAAATGATCGTGAAGAGACCGACCACGACCTTCATGTTGACCGGCTGAGGCGTAGACTTAGCCGGTATCGCAGCCCTCGCCACAATACCGACGTTCAGGAGATTAGGATCGGTGGCGGCCGTGATCCTGAACTGCTCCCGTCTGTCCATGATGATCGCATACATGTCCGCATGGATTGAAAGATCGTGCTCCAGGAGTCTGATGGTGAGAAGACTCTTGGCGAGATCCTCATCCTTGCTATGCAGGTCATCCAGCATGCCGAGCACAGCACGGCGCTCGGCCCTCCACTCATCGACGCGCATCCGTTGCCTGGCGAGTGCCTGCCTCACCTCTTTCTGCAGGACCTCCTGCGTAGCCAGAACCTCCCGCCGAAGCTTCAGGAGCGCGGGATGGTCGGCCGTGTACTTCGAAGAAGCCCCTGCCACAATCAGTTCGAGTTCGACCAGCCGGTTCTTGGCCTGCCGGACGCTCGTCATCTCATAGATCTCGCCGCTTGGAATGTGAGACGGATCGGCGCCTGAGGCCAGCCACTCCTCGACCAAGGCCAGCTTCTCCTCGCGTGACTGAATGTGCGAGGTCAAGGTCGCGAGTTCGTTCTCGAAGCGGTCCTGGAGCCCCATCTGCTGCTCCGCACGACGCCCCTGCGCGAGTTCGCCTCTCTCTCCACCGAAGCGCGCTATTGCCATGGCGGTCGAGTCACGCTCGGCGCGGACCCGCGCTGCCTGCGAGTCCAGATAGATGACCGCATCGTAATTGAGGGCGACCGCCTTCCTGATCTCGAGGTAGGCATCGAGTGCAGCGTTCACAACGTCGGCTGCCATCTGGGGATCTCTGTGACGGTACGTGATATCTATGATGTCGGACTCCGGCTGCTCCTGCGCCTTGATCTTCCTCGACATGCGGTAGATGGCCATCGGCCGCTCATCGCCGGTCGCGAGTTCAAGCATGTCTACAACAGCCTCGGCGACAGCCGTGCTCATGATTATCGAAATCTCGGAGTTGACGACCTCGGCCCGCTTGAGTACAGCGCGTGTCTCCGCAGGCATGACGTATCCCTGGTGCTGACGCTTTATCAGCACACGGGCCGACGCCTCATAGCTCTCTACGCTGGTCCTGAAACCGTATATCATGATAGCCGTTCCGACCACGGCAAGCGTGATCAGCACGACCTTTCTCTTGAAGATGACGTATATGACGTCACGCAAGAGCGATGTGTCCTGCATTCCCCGGTTGCTGCTTTCCAAGCCGGTATCCTTCCTCACACGCAACTGCTGTACGTTAGTACCAAGCTCGCCCGTCGTGCCCAAGGTGCGCCATATCGTAGCCCCGCAGGTAGAACAGCTGGGCGGGTGCAATATTGTCGAAGAACAGATCAACGAACTCGTTGACCTTCCCGATCACGGACTTCGGAACGTAGACGACATCGTTCGGAGCGAGGACGATGTCCTCCGAGAAATCACGCCCGCTCAGAACCTTCGTCACGTCCACCCGGAACGCGACCGGCTCTTGAACTCCGGAGGTGCGCACGATCATCACGCTGCTCGCTCTCCCCGACGACAGAATACCCCCGGCAGCGGCCACCGCGCGAGTCACAGTCATCTCACCTGTCGACTCGATGCGCCCAGGCTTCTCCACTTCACCGATCACGAAGATCGGCTGTTTCCCCACCTCCGTGATAACGACTCCGACCGTCGGGTCCAGGAGATACTCACCCACGCCCTCCTCGATGGCCTCCGCCAGCTCTCCCGTCGTCCGCCCCAGAGCGACGACCTCCCCAACCAGCGGCACGCTGATCGTACCGCCCGGCGTAACCGGCGTGCTGAACGTCAAAGACTCATCGGTTACGAAATCCACGCGGATCTTGTCCCCCATCCTCAGCCTGTACGCGCCAGCCACCGTCTTCGGAGCATCGGCGCCCACGACTGGGGAGCCCGCACTCATGGAAGATGGAGCCGCATCCGGCTCCGCCATGTCACTACGCGGCGCTCCACAGCCCTGAACACACGCGACCAGAACGGCCACCAGGAATATGACGAGCAATCTCGCCCTCATAGCCAGCATATCGTAGGTCTCCCCTGTGCACCCATATGCAGTCAAACCCCTCACCGGGCTCCAACTCAGAACGTCCTAAAGCATAACTCGTGCCACGGTTACGGCCGTTCTCCCAAACTCCTGCGTCCCCGTGGCGCCGGCGGACAGTGTTCCCTCGACCAGATTGTAGAGCCTCACCCGAACACCGGGAAAATCGGCCGAATCCTCCAGCTCATACCGACTGTCAAGATATGCTGCGATCCGCCCATCCGGGTCGACATGCCACGGCCTCGAACTCACGTACCAGAGCCTCTGATGCCCGGACAGACCGGATGTCACGCGCTCTGCAACTTCGGAGTCGCTTCCAGCCTGCCCCGGATAGAGAAGGAAGCGTTCCTGCTCACCCCCATAGTAGTGATCGAAGACATCCGCCACAACAGGCACGAGGATGACATCCCCGGAGTTCTCCCGCTCCTCGATGTACTGAACCGCGCCCCTCACATCCTCACGCCAGTAGACGGGGTTCCAGTAGTAGTTACCCACGGACCAGAGACAGAGGACGATCAGAACACCCGCGATCGCTCTGCCCGGCAGTCCTTTCAACCGGGTCACTCCCGCGGCCATGAGAACAATGATCAGCGGAAGCGTCACGGCGATGTACCGCGGATTGAACACCTTCACGTTCAGAATCGCAAGCACAGATGTCCCGACAAGGGGCACGATGATCGTAGGAAGCAGCAGGCGGAGTCTGGCCCGCGATTCCGCAAAACTCCTCAGTCCCAGAAGAAACACGAGCGCAAGCACCAAGGCTGCCGGCCCGGTGTACGCGGCGTGCTTCATGAACGCCGATGCCGGAGCGGTTGTGTGTAGCTCGATACTCGATGGCCCTAGAGAGTAGCCGTAGACCATGACGTAGAAGGAGTACGGTACCGCCATCGGCGTGAACGTCGTCTCTCCCCTCAGAAGTTCTGATGTGTCACCACTGGCGACAGTGCCTATTCGCTCCCCAACACGATCCACCTTGGTCCAATTGGCGAGCCCCCATATCCAGGGAGAAACGAGCACAAGCACGACCACAAAAGCCAGGATCCACCTCACGCGGAACGCACGGTTCTTGACAAGCCTGGGAGCCGCGAAGATCCAGTGCCCGATTGACAAGAAGGCCAGAGAGAGATTCGATAGCCCTCCCAGCACTGTAGCGAACACGAGCGTCCGCCATGATGCGCTCCCCCGCACGACCAGGCGCCAGGCCGCCAGCGTGGAGAGAGACGCGAAGAAGATGACCATCGAGTAGTTGCGAAGTTCCTGCGAGTACCAGATAAGAAACGGGGAAATGGCTGTCAGAAGCGCGGCCAGAAGAGCAGTCTTCCTGTCGAAGAGATCATTGGCCAGAGCATACACGACCGCGATCGTCGCAGTTCCGAAAAGGGCGGAGATACTCCGCAGCACTCCTTCACCTTCCGACAGATGTGCAACGGCGTGAACAAGGACGGCGTGCGCGGGTCCCTGCATGTTGGTGAAGACGGCGACCGGCGACAGCGCCTCTCCGATGCAGGCAGCCTTGATGCTCCAGAGTTCATCCACCCACAGGCTCTGTGCCCCTACTCCGCAGAAACGCAAAAGCCCGCCGAGCGCGACGACGGCGGCAAGATGAAGGAACGCCTGATCAAGGATCGGGCGCTTCCCGATTCTGTCTGTCTTTCGACTCACCATCCGAGTCCCGATTCTGCTGCCCAGCCAGTGAGCCGACGGGGCCTGCGGTAGCAACCAGGGAGTCTATATGGAGAGCGCACCGGCTGTCAACGCAAACCAACCTTGACAGAATACAGGAATCCGGCAGCGTTGCGGTGTGAGTAAGGACTATTAGTGACGCGCCGCTGCCGGATCCATGATGTCTTAGCACTGCGCTCAGTTCTCGCAGTCGATTCTCGCTAGTATGCTCCCTTTCTCATCAGCACCGCCGGCAGTGTCCGCGCAAGGATCTTCAGGTCCACCGCCAGAGATTGCCGTCTGATGTACTCCACATCCAGCCTCATCCACTCCGTGAATCCAATGTGGTTCCTGCCGCTGATCTGCCAGAGGCACGTGATTCCGGGCACAACCGATAGCTTCTCCCGCTGCCAGCCCTCGTACTTCTCGACTTCGCTTGGAAGAGGCGGCCGAGGGCCGACGAGACTCATGTCACCCTTGAGAACATTGATCAGCTGTGGGAACTCGTCAAAACTTGTCTTCCTCAGGAAGCGACCGATGCGTGTCACACGCGGGTCATCGCTTATCTTGAAGACGGGACCCTCAAGTTCATTGAGGTGCATGAGTGTGTGCTTCTGCGCCTCGGCATCGACCACCATCGATCTGAACTTGTGGAACAGGAACTCCCGGCCCCCCATCCCGACACGCAATTGACTGAAGAGCACGGGACCGCGCGAGTCCAGCTTGATGAGAACGAAGATAGCCAGGAAGAGAGGCGAGAGCAGAATGAGGCCGAGAATACTCGCTATCACATCGAACGGCCGCTTCACGAACCGTCTGTAGAACTCTCCACGCATCAAGCTGTCGCACTCGACGTCGCCCCGCGTCAGCTCTTCAATAGTTCCGTATCCGAATCGTTCATCGACGAAGTACAAAGCCTCACTCCCATGATGCGACTGCCACAGCGCCCAACAAACAGAAACCGGGCGTCCGATTGGGCACACCCGGCCGGGATTCATTAACCTCTTCATCAGCCAAGGGCGAGCCCCGTCCGACAACATCGACTACACCCCGCTCTCCGCGGACCGTGTGCCGAGGCACGTTACTGAATGCACTGTCAGACGTGAGAAAAAGCCCTTAGCAATGGTGCGATGCGAGTCCTTTCGCGCTTGGTGTCGGCTCTTCTTCCGTACTTTCGATCAATGCCATTGTATCACAAGCTTTGTTCGATGTCAACGTCCATTCCTTACTACACATCGCCCTTCTCGATACCCCGTACTGTCGCTGCCCAGAATAGTGGAAAGAGAAGTTCGTGGCGTCCCCTAAGTGCAATCCCTGTGCCGCGATGCGCCGTAGGTCTCTTGACGACATTAGCGAGTACCCTGTATGGCTCATTCATGTCCATCGAAATCGTCGTCATCGCGCCCCGGGCGAGCCCGAGATTCCGAGCTACGGAGAGCGCCTTCAGAAACACCTCCGGTAGGATGACTGCAGAACCTATATTGAGAACGTATCCGTCCGTGAGTCCCCCGACCACACTCGCCAAGATCCGGAAATCCCTGAGGCTTCCCTCTCCGATCGCTGCTCCATCCGCCGACACGTGCTGATGCACAATGTCGGTGCCGAGACCGACATGCACCGTTGCGGGGATCCCGAGTTCGGACGCACGGCCGAGGATGCTGGCGTCGAGATACGGGGCACGGTCACCGACGATCCGCTCTCCGAGGCTCTCTCCGAAACCGGCTCCCCTCTTCACCCCCGCAGCGATCGCACCATTCATACCGTCTGCGGTATCCGCACACATGCCGAAGCTCCCATCTTCCAGCCTTGCGGCGACATCCTCCGATGTCACGCCCCACATCGCGATCTCGTAGTCGTGGATCGCGCAAGCTCCGTTCATCGCGATGGCTGTCACGATGCCGCGCTCCATAAGATCGATCAGCAGGCGACTTAGACCACACTTGATGAAGTGTGCCCCGAACATCGCAAGTCCAGGTCTCCCTGCGAGACCGGAGGAAACCACCGCCTCGACTGCATGTCTGAAGTCGGCGCCCGCGAAAGTCTCGGGCACTATCGAGAGAAGATCGTCGATCCCTCCACCGGGTTCGACCGGGTGAACGAAGTTGTCAACACTCACCGTCCCCCCCCGTGCTTCTATCGAGACCCTGCTCAAGTTCGTGAGATCTACTTCCGGAAAGCGTAATGACATGCGACCTCCTTACGGAAACTGCGACCCGATGTGTTCCGCGCGCTCGTAGCTCTTGAGGACAACGGATATGGATCCAATGGCAATCTTGCTTTTCATGAGCACCGGCATATGAACATCGTCATCAGTCATCCAGACCCACAACCTGCCCTTCTGGCTGAAGAGACCGCCGGTCCGCATCACAGGCTCGACAACGATGCAATCGAATTCCCCAGCTGGAACCTTGACTCGCTCACGACGAAGCACCTTGATCTCGAGCGGGTAGTTCTTCTTGTCGGCATGATTCTCGATCGACACAGAACTGCCGACCTCGAGCTTCATCATCCGCACGTAGTAGAGGGACGATAGTATGTCCTGCGCATTGAGCGCAAGCGGCACAACGCGTCCCTTCTTTGGATAGATGGCGATCTGCCGATCGTGATCGAACTCCACGAGATCGTGAGCGCGGAAGTCGCCTTCTCTCAAGCGCTTTTCAAACCTCCTGGATACCATCTCGCGCGCGTCGAGCAGTGATTCTGCAACGTCCCTGACAGGAAAGAAGGCGGAGATGAAGGCGTTCGACTCCGCGACGGAGAGAATGTGGTAGCAATGGTGGCCGCGGTACCACACCATCTCAGGAATGCTAATCACGGCTGTTCCGGCGCCCACGAAGCCGTACTTGACCTCGAAAACGAGTCGCTCTCCCACTCCGAACGGAGGGACCGAAGGTTCTCCGTTCGCCACGAGAGCCTGTGAGATCGGAGCCGCGCTCGTGTCGGTCGCCCCGGATGGCTGCGCGGGCGCCATCAGCACAATGAACACCGCTGCCGTCACCATGAGTTTGCGAACCGCCGCCCTCATGCCGCCCGGTGGTTCTCCGTGTTTCCGCCCAATCATCGGTTCTCCAGATGGTTCAGTATCCACGAAACGGCCGCTTCGACGTCGACTGCAACGTGATCGATCTCAAGTCCTCGCTCGATCTGAATCGCTTGGGTCTCACGACCCTTTCCTGAGAGCACGAGCACGGCGGTCAGTCCGCCGCGTTTCGCAAACTCGATATCCGTCGCCTGGTCTCCTATCATGTAGGAAGCTGCGAGATCGATCCCGAGGTCGCGCGCCGCCTGTTCAAGCATCCCGGTGCGCGGTTTCCTGCAGGAATCGTCGCGGGCGAACCGCTCCACCCGGGCGCCGAGGAGATTGGGACAGTAGTAGGCCGCGTCGAGAAACGCGCCCTCCGCCGCAAGAAGATCCTCCAGGCGTCCGTGCACTGTCGCGAGCTCCTCCTCGGTCATCAGTCCCCTGGCAACAGCCGACTGGTTGCTCACTACGACGCTCCTTACACTCCCGTTGTTCAGAACTCTGAGTGCGCGCCCGGCCCCCGGCACGAGTTCCAGGTCTTCCGGGCGAAGAACGTAGCTTCGCTCCACGCTCAGTACGCCGTCTCGGTCAAGGAACACCGCGGATCTGCTATTTGCCATCCCACACCTCTCTCACCCCGGCCTCCTTGACATCTCGACCGCTGATACCGATTGCAGCTATCGTAAAGAAGAGCATCCCGGGTTCCGCATCCACAGAGATGGCAGTGAGACCGGCCACAAGCGAGACCAGCACACCTCCCAGAGCTCCTATCGACAGCGCCCTATCAAGAGGATAGGCCGCGCGCCTGAGCGAGAGTCTTGCCGATCGCAACAGCAGCATCACGAATGCGAGGAGCGCGCCCGCTCCCAGAATCCCAGTCTCCGCCAAACTGTTGAGCCACACGTTGTGCGCGGAGAGAGGAGACTCTACGACGTGGCCATCGAAGTAGGTTACGCCAAGAAGCGGAAAACTGCCCAGGCCGTGCCCCGTAAGAGGCCGCTCGCGAATGAATCCGGCGGTCTGATGCCATATGCTCAGCCTCGCCTGCGTGTTCCTCGATTCGAAATCGAGCGCATCTGCGATCTTCGAATCGGGCTTCGCTGTCGCGAGCACCAGGATCCCGACCACGGCTACCGCGATCACCGCCATCACGTATCTCCGCTTCCGCACCACGGCCCAGACCACGAAGGCCACACCGCATATCGCTCCAAGGAGGGCGCCACGCGACTGCGTCAGCGCGAGCGCGATCCCGGTCAACCCCACAGTGAAAGCCATGATCGGCCCGGTCAGCGACGCGCGTATCTCGGCAGAGAGAACGGCTGCCCCGAGAACAAGACAGATGGCCAGGTACTCCCCCGCCGGTACCGGATTCTCTATGGAGCCAAGACTGAGCCGATAGAAGGAACCTGCATCGTAGCTACCGTACCAGATGAGAGAGGCCACGACTGCCCCTGTCAGAATCGCGCCGGCAAAGAACAGGCGCCGTGAGGGACGGGAGACGATCGAATCAAGAACAAGAAGGAACGGGGAGACAGTCATTCCCAGTGTCACGAGTTCGTGAGGCCTCTGCATCTCAGGCGCCGCCATGATGACCGACAGCGTTGCAGTGACAAGGTAGACCCCGAGCGCTACGAGAACACCGTCCCTCCCAAGTCGTGGCCTGTGACCGAGTATCAGTTTTCCGGCGAACCCGACCATCGCGAGAGCCAGACCAGCACTCTTCGCCGCTTCAGAAAAGGGAAGACCGACCAGGAGCACGACCAGACCGAACGACTGAAGCCCGTCGAAGCCCCTTAGCGCTTTCCCCTGCCAAGGCATGCGCAGCATGCCCGGCGTGTCGCTCTGCGGCCCGGTCGGCATGCTGCCCGGCCGCACGCCCGATCGCCCAGTCGCGGTCATCGCGTTCTCTCCCTGGCCTTCTCGATGAATCCGAGCGCTGCTTCAGCCCGCTTCTCCCACGTATTGTCGAGCGCGTATTCCACCCTTCTTCTAACCATCTCCGCGGACCTGTCCTCATTCAGCGCTGAGGAGATGGCCTTCTCGAAACCGCCGGCGCCACTCGCCCTTGTGACAAGATCCTCATGCTCAGCCGCTGCCGGAAACGGTGTTGCAACGACGGGTTTCCCGCAAAGCAGATACTCGAAGAGGATGATCGGATCGCAATTCCTCGTGTGCGAGCCGATCTTCAAGGGAAGGATGGTGACGTCCGCGGCCGCAACATACCACGGGAACTCATCGTAGCGCTTCCGTCCCACACTCAACACGCCCGGTGGGGGACCGGGACGCTCAGAGGGACCGACCATGACCAGGTTCCAGTCGGGCCGCATCCTCGCCAGATCTGCGAGGAGCTCGAAATCAAACCAGCCATAGGCGGCTCCACCGTACAGAATCACGGGACCTTCAAGACCCGCGAGTTCGGGTGGTCTGCACCTCGGCTCCCGAAGAGCCCGCAGAAGAGCGTCGGCCGATGCAGACGCATCCCCCGCCAGCACGCGTCCATAGTGCATCCCGTCGGCTGCGTTCTGCAGTCTATGGACATTGCCGAATTCGCTACGTGCCTCATAAAGCGACTGTGAGGCCACAAAGACGATGTCCGAGCGCTCCATCAGCTCCCGTTCGAGCATCCGTGTCGTATCCGGGTCACGGCTGAGACCTGCCGGTTCATCTGCGGCGTGGTAAATTAGGACGGACTCCCCGAGACCTCCCGCATAGACGATGTGTTCCGGTGAGAAGCACCAGACGACGGGATTCTCGAACCCGAGACCGCGTGCCGCTCTCGCCACCTTCGACAGGAATCTCCGGTGAAAGACAACCCTCTTCCTCGGTAGTGAGCTATCGACGACGACCACGGGAGACAGGACCCAGAGCCGCTCCTCTACCTCTCTCATTCCGGCCAGCTTGCCCCACTGGCGCCGCCGGCCAAGAAGAGAAAAGACGTCCAACGGAGGCTCGACGTAGAGAACGCGTCCACTCCTGGCCAGCACCGACATGAGATGTTGCTTGCTTGTCGGAAGCCCGGTCCAGTGGTTTGTCGAAAGACAGATGATGTCGGGAGTGCTCAAATCTGTTGCTCCCCGGCGTTGTCCAAAGGCTCGTCGACGCTTGTGCGTCCCGCCACACACTCCGCCCCTCCGGTGGCGCCCACTTCGCTCAACAATTCCGTGACGGCGCCCAGCACCTCCCCCACTCCTATTGCATCCATGCACGATTGATGTGGTCTCTCACAGTGACGCTGATCACAGGGACTGCAATCGAACCGATGCCAGATGACCCGCGACGGCGCACCTCGAGGAGCGAAGCGTTCCGGCGTGCTAGCTCCGAAGAGACCCACGATCGGTGTTCCTTGAGAAGCAGTGATATGCATCGGACCACTATCGTTGCCGACGAAAATCTCGGCCTCAGCTGCAACCGCAGCCAGGAGACGGATATCCGTCGCGCCCGCAAGGCTGACAGCGGTGCCGCCGGAAGAAGCTACGACGGCGTCCGCAAGGCTTCTGTCACCAGGTGCACCGGTTACGATGGAACTGAGTCCAAGCTCCCTCTTGATCCGCTCCGCCAGGCTACCGAACCGTTCCGGCCCCCATCGCTTGAGCCGGCTCCCGGCTCCCGGTGAGAGCATCACGAACCTCTCGCCGGCTGCGATCCCGTGCGACTCGAGCAGGTCGCGCGCCCGGGTGCTCTCCTCCTCTGTCAGATAGAGCGAAGGCGCTCGCTCACCCACGTCGATGCCGAGTGGAAGAAGAGCGCTGAGAAGGTGATCGACGACGGGGCCCGTCGACCTGTACGGGATCCTCCTGTCAAGGAGGCGCCCGAAGCCGGCATGATTGACTCCCGTTCTGAACCCTGGTTCGGCGGCGAGAAGCAGCAGTGAGCTTCTGAGATCACCCGTGAGATCAACGGCCAGATCGTACCGCGCCCGCCTCAGCCGCGATGCGAGCTTCAGCTGCCACACCGGATTGTGATATCGCTCCGGCTCATCGTATATGATCGTCTCATCGACGGACGGGTTACCCTCCAGTATGCCTAGTGCTCGCTTCTTGATGAGCACCGACAGCCTGGCGTCGGGAAACCTGTCCTTCAGAGCTTCTATTACCGGTGTCGAGAGCAAGACGTCACCGAGGAAGTAGAGCCTTATCACCAGTATGGAACGCACGCTCTCGGGATGGAATTCTCTCTCTCTCATCGCTCCACCCTCATCGCAGCCGAAGCCTCCTCCCCGAAACACGCCTCAACGCGGTCGATCATGAGATCAAGCGAGAACTCCGAGCGCACGCGCCTCCCTGCATTCGCTGCGAGACGCTGCGCCAGTCCGCTATCGTTCAGGATCCGGAGCACTGCCTGCGCCGTCCCGTGGGGATCATGCATCTGAACCAGGAGACCGCTCAGTTCGTCCTCTATCAGTTCAGGTATCCCTGCCGTCCGTGTGGCCACCACGGGAGTGCCTGCCACCATGCTTTCGAGGATCACGTGCGGCATCCCCTCGCGAAAACTCGTGACCATCGTTACGTCGGCTGCATCCAGAATCGCGGAGATATCGTCCCGGTGTCCGAGGAAATGCACGGCCGTCCCAAGTGGCCTTGCTCGCCGCTCCAGTTCATCCCGCAGTCCGCCGGCCCCAACGACCAGAAGACAGCAGTCCGGGCTTCCGGCGAGTATGCGCGAGAACGCATCGAGCGCAACGCCGTGTCCCTTGTCGGGCACGAGGCGCCCGATGATGACCACAACGCGGGTCCCCTCGCCTATGCCGAGCTCGCTTCTCAACTTGCCGTCTCCAGCACTCATGATGCGCGAAGGATCTATCCCATTGGGGATCACAATCATCTGCCGACCGGCCACAACGCCGGACGACGCGAGATCGTCCTTGATCGCCTCGCAGTTGACGACTACACGGCTGACAAGCCGCTTGTAGATGAAGCGATTGCGCCCTGTGTTCTTGAGCCGGAACAAGAGTCCGCGACGCTCAACGACAGCCCTTATCCCGGCGAAGTACGCCGCTACCGCGCCCAGTCTCACCGCCCGTTGCACGTTGACGCTGACCACATCGAAACCTCCACGCTTCATCAACGTTGTGATCCCGACGATCGACTCCAGGTCGGCATCCCCGCGCATTGGAAACTCAAATACCGGATGGCCGTGCTTGCGACCAAGCGTCGAAAGCGCGCTTCCGCGCCGCGCCGCAATACTCGCTTCGTGCCCCCTCGCAACGAGTCCGTCAGCCACTTCCAGCAGCCACTGCTCGCCACCACCAAACGCCCTCATCGAGTTGATGAAGAGTACTCTCAAGTGACAACTCCTGCGCCGATTCCCACGTGCTCGAGCACGCTCCCGAGCGAGGATGAAAACGCTTGTCTGGAAACGAGGTTCAGAGCCCGATCTCGCCCCGCTGCCCCCATGCGCGTCGCCCGCTCCATGTCGGTAAGAAGAGCCACGATGCAATCAGCCAGTTCTTCCCCGTCACCCGGCCGCACGATAAGGCCCGTCTCTCCGTCGACGATGAGTTCAGGGATGACGCCCACACCGGTCCCCACCACGGGACGTCCAGCAGCCATGTACTCGCTCACGGCGCGCGAGTTCTCCTCACTTGCAATGGAGGACGACACACACAGGTCCGCCGAAGCCAGGAACCGCGGGACGTCTTCTCGACGCCCCGCAAAACGCACCTTGGAGGCGATCCCGAGTCGCTCGGCGCGTCGCATGAGTCCTTCAGGCTGCCCCGACCACGGTTCTCCGACCAACACGAGCACGGCTTCCGGAACGCGTCCGGTAACGATTCGCATCGCATCCAGAAGGACGTCATGTCCCTTGACAGGCGCGAGCCGCGCCACATTGACGATCAATTGAGACCCCGGACCAAGTCCAAGCTCCCGTCTGAGTTCAGTGTCCGGCATTGATGCGGCGTATCGCTCCGTGTCAATGGGAGCGTAGATGCGGAAGACGCGACTCGCATCCATGCCGAGTCCGTCGACCACCCAGCCTTCCACTCGTCTCGATGATGCAATAACGGCAGACGTCATGGAACAGTAGAGATATCGATTCAGTAGGTGTCGCGAGGGCGGCGTCGCACCTCCTCTGAGATGAACGACGGGAACACATCGACCGCACGCCAGAGTCGCCATGAGATGAGCTGTCGCGCGAGAGGAATGCACGATTCGAGGTCGCTCCGTGCGTACCAAGGACGCCAACCACCTGACACAGGTGGTGAAATCCGCTGCCGACCGCGCGGGCTCGATTCCCGGCAGTTCCTTGAGACGAATGCACCCGCCGGCGCGCGATGCAATCGCGCTCCCCGAAGGCGCCGCGATCGTCACTGAGAGACCAGTTGACGACTCGGCCGACGCCACTGAGAGGGCGTACTCCGTTTCCGCCGTCCATATCATTGAATCTGTGATCAGGAGTACGTCCATCACTGTCCCGGTCCCTCCAGGAGCCGACGGGCGGCCCCGAGGACATCGGATTCACTGACCCCCGTCATGCAGGCGAGCGTGCCCAGACGACATCGGTCACCACCGTGCCGGCCGCACGGACGACACGAAAGATCCACACCCAGGATCACGGCACGATCGATATAGGGTGCGAAACCCTGACCTTCGACGGTCGGCCCAAAGATCGCAACAACCGGGGTGCCTACGCCGGCCGCCACATGAACGGCGGCCGAGTCATTCGAGATCAGGAGCTCGGCCCTGTCCAGCAGAGCCACCCACTCACCCAACCCGAGCCTGCCGGTAAGATCAACCACGCCCAAACCCGCGGAAGCCGAGACCGCCGCGCCGACCTCTCTGTCGGCATCCGATCCGACGACCACGACCGTCATCCCGCGCTCATCAGACAACGCCCGTGCAACGGCGGCGAAGCGGCTGGGCAACCAGCGCTTCGTGGGCCACCTGCTTCCGGGACTGATTGCCACGAGTGCGCGCCCTTTCTCGATGCCTCGTTCAGAAAGCACGGCACTGACCGCGTCGGCTGCTCCGGCCGGAACCTGAATGTCAAAAGGCACACGTCGGCCGCAAGTGGCAAGACCGACCGCTTCGGCAAGTGCGAAGACGCGCTCGACCTCATGATCCCGGGAACCGTACTCGACGACTTCGGTCAGGAAGCACCGCCCGCCACTCTCATCGAATCCTACGCGAACCGGCACACCGGCCAGCATCGGAAGAAGCGCGCTCCTGAACGAACGGTGCGGTATGAGCGCGATATCGATCCGGTGCTCTCTGATTCTCCTGATGAGTCGCCCGTACGCGCGGAGCCCGCGATCAGTGCCCCGTTTGTCGTATTCCATGATCGAGTCGGCAACCCCCTGCTCCCTGAGGAAGCCAGCTCCCGGGGGCGATGCTACTACCTCGATCCAATTCGAATCATCGCTTCGTCTGAGAGCAGTGAGAAGCGGAAGGGTCAGGATCGCGTCCCCGAGGAAGGCCGTCTGAATGACAAGGTACCTCATGACCCACCATCCGTGGTTTTGAGAAGGCGTCGCGCCGCCGCTAGAACCAGCTCAGAACTCAGGCTCTGCATGCACTCCCAGTGGTCAAGCTTGCACGTGTCCGTACCATAGAATGAGCAGGCGCTACACTCGAGATCAGCGTAGACCACTTCGTGATTCTCGAAGTCGAACTGCCCCGGATCGGTGGGACCGAAGATCGCCACGGTCGGCGTACCCAGTGCCGCGGCAATGTGCATTGGACCACTGTCGTTTCCGACGAAGACCCGCGCGGAATCGATGATGGCCGCCATCTGTCCCAGTTCCGTCTCCCCTGCCGCCACGAGGACGCCGGCGCCCGCGTCTCCGGCGATCTCATCGCAGAGCCGCCGCTCGGACGGTGATCCAAGCAAAAGGACTCTGAGATCGAACTCTGCAACCAAGGTTCTTGAGACAGCCGCGAATCGCTCCGGCGGCCAGCGCTTGGTGGGCCATAGCGCTCCAGGAACGACGACGGCATAGGCGCCCGGCACAAGTCCGAGCCCGTCAAGATGGCGGCCCGCCCACTCGATGTCGGCCGGCGAAAGATGAAAGAGGGGCTTCCTGTATTCCGGTCTCAAGCCGAGAGGAGCGAGCGCATCCAGGTACCGCTCGACGAGCATTCTGGACACCCGGAATGAACGCCGTCCGAAGCGGACTCTGAGAGAATCTTTGAACTCCCGCTTCCTGTAGGCAGTAGCCAGAGGCGCGCGCGAGCATACGGTCAGAATGAGGCTTCGGGTGTTTCTGTGGAGGTCAACGACGGCTGAGTAGTCCTCCGCTCGCACTTCGCGGCACAATCGCCTCAGGGCCGAGAGAGAGCTATCCTCCAGCGAATGAACGGTGTCCACTGCCGGATTGGATGCGACGAGATCGACGTATTTCCGTTTGACAACGAATCCGATTCGCGCACTAGGGTAGGCGCTCCTGAGAGCCGCTATCACCGGTTCCGTCAGGACGATATCACCGACTGAGCTCATCCGAACAACCAGTATGCTGTCCTCAGAAAGTGGGCTGCTGCTCCCGGATCCCGTCGTCGCCACGATCATCTCCATCCTCGTCGCCGAACTGCATTTCGTAGAGATGCCGGTACAGCCCATCTTGTCGCATAAGCTCGACGTGGGTGCCGCTCTCCGCGATGGAACCACCATCGATCACAATGATCCGATCGGCGTTCCTCACGGTCGACAGGCGATGGGCGATGATCAGGACGGTTCTGCCCTCAAGCAGTCGTTCTATGGCTCCTTGCACCAGTCGTTCGGATTCGGTATCCAGTGAAGACGTCGCCTCATCGAAGATAAGGATCGGAGGATCCTTGAGCAGGGCCCGAGCAATCGCGATGCGCTGTCTCTCACCCCCGGAGAGCCGTGTTCCCCTCTCTCCGATCACTGTGTCGTACCCGTCCGGCATCGCCTCGATGAACTCCCGTGCGTTCGCCGCCTCCGCCGCCGCAACGATCTCTCTGCGGCCGGCGTCCACGACGCCGTAGGCGATGTTCGCGCCAAGCGTGTCGTTGAAGAGTATCGTCTCCTGCGTGACGATTCCCATGAGATGCCGAAGAGAACCGAGTTCAGCTTCCTTGATGTCGCGCCCGTCGATTGTGATACGCCCGGCCGCCGGATCATAGAAACGCGGCAGAAGATCCAACAGTGTCGTCTTCCCTGCCCCGCTCGGACCAACAATCGCCACGACCTCGCCGCGCCGTATCGAGAGATCGACACTGTGGAGCACATCCGGCCCGGTATCATATCTGAAGGTCACACCTTCGTAGCGAATGACCTCGTCTACCCTGCAGATGGGCTCGGCGCCGGGAGCACTCTGGACGACAGGTTCGGTGTCGAGGGTTTCGAAGACCCTGCCGGCCGCCGCGAGGCCGGTCTGGAGTCGAGTGTTGGCCCTCGATATGTTCCTCAGAGGCTGCATTGTCGAAAGCGAGGCAGCGAGGAACATGAGAAACCAGTCCGATGAGATCGTCCCGGCCAGGAGCACCTGACGACCACCGTACCAGAGGATGACAACAACGCCGACGACCCCGAGGAACTCCGTCAGTGGTCCGGCCAGCGCGCCAAGCGCTTCCATCCTCACGAACCGCCTCAGGTACCCCGCGGTATGGGAGAAGAACCGTCCCTTCTCATACTTCTCCATACCGAATGCCTGAACCACCCTGATACCGGAGATCGATTCCTCGAGAGTCGATGTGATGTCGGCCATCTTCTCCTGGATGCGGACGTTCCGACGCCTGAGCCGGATTCCGATTCTCCCGATGAGCAGCATCATCGGAGGAAGCACGAGGACGGTGATGATCGAGAGACGCCAGCTTATCCACACGGCCACACCGAGGTAGATCATGGCCAGGAGCGCCTCGCGAAACATATCGGCAAATGTCGCCACCAGCGCGCCGCGCACGAGCATAACATCGTTCGTGACGCGCGAGATCAGCTGCCCCGTCTGCTCACGCTGGAAGAAAGAGAGCGATAGTCTGGTAAGATGGGAGAAGATAGCGTTCCTCAAGTCCCGAATGACGCGCTGCTCCAAGGTGATCATCAGGAGGGTCTGGACATAGCGAAAAATGGCGCGCACGAGGAAGACAATGATCAGCGCAAGACAGATCTTGAGAAGCGCAGACTCAGGCGTGTCGCTCGCAAAGACGGCGAGCAGTCGGACACGGAGTTCTTCCTTGACGCCGCCGAGCCCAATGTCCCCGCTCTCGATGTCATTTGCTACGGCCCCGAGCAGTTCGCCTGCGCTGCCCGCAGGTTCGCCTGGGGTCCCGGCCGAAGCGACGATGACCGCATCCCCGGCGCCGGCGCTCACGAGCGCGTGCTCCTCGAAGAGCACGTTCACAAAGGGGAGAATCATGCCGAGCGATACGCCGCTCAGAGCGGCAAAGACCGTCATGCACACTAGCGCCGCCAGAAGGCGACGCCAGTACGGTCTCACGTATCGCATCAGGCGCAGGAACTCTCTCATGCTACGCCTTCTCTTTCAGAGCGCCCTTCAAGAGAACCGACTGCGTTCTCTCCATGAATTCCTCTATCGGGAATCTCGCTCCGGGAGTCAGCTTCACGATTGCCAGGTGTTCCGACTCTGGAAATGCCTCTTCCCCCATCTCCGGTGGCGTCATGAGCGATACCGTCGGGACATTCATGGCTATCGCGAAGTAGACAAGGTCGGTATTGCCGGCAACGAAGAGATCGCACTGACTCAGCAGGCTAACGACATCGCGCATTCGCCGCTGCTGCACGACGATCGGGTCCCTGGACAGCATCGATTCCAGTCGCCCCACGAGCTCATGATGCTCGGGCGCAGTCAGTAAAATCGCCCTCGCGTGGAAATCCGTACAGAGGCGTTCCAGGAGCTTCGCCTGCTGCGAACTGGATATCGAAGTCCCGCCACGCCCCGGCCCGGGATCGAATCCGATGAGCAGCTCGTCTTCACGGGGCTTCCTGAAGTGAATGAGCTGTTCGGCCAGCCGCATCTCTCGCTCGGGCACCTCCCAGCTCAGGCGCAACCCACTAACGTCTATTCCCATGACGCGTGCGATCTCGATCCCGAGTTGCGCACGAGTGCTGCCAGAGACGTTCCGGCTCACCTCGAGATTCAGAAGCGGATGACTCTCATCGCTCTGGAGCCCCGCCCGCACCATCGCACCGGTGAGATAGCAGAGAAAGACCCTCTCCAGATCGAACTCTCTGTCCAGAATGATCGCCAGATCGAGGCGATAAGATCTGAAGCGCTTCGCGAGAGCCAAGAGAGCGGGGTAGCGCTTGATCCCACGGGGAAGGCTGTATCCTATCACCCTGTCGACTTCCACACTCCCGTCCAGAAGATCCTTGTCCTCTTCGTGGACGAGCACTGCGATCTTCCCATTGGGAAAACCGCGTCTCATAGCTCGCAGGGTAGGGACGGCGAAGAGAGCACCCGTAACGCCGCGTTCAGGAATGACTAGAATGCGCTCCACGCGGTCGAAGGCCTGCGAGAACAAAACAGGTTCCGGACGCTTGAAGCGCTCGATATACTTTCTGATGAAATGGGCAAGCCTTGGATGGCCGCTCGCCCCACCCCCTTGATCCACCGCGGAGTGAGTCAGGAACTCGGCGATCTGGAGCTTCTCTCTGTCTTCATTCTGCAACATCACGCCTCCCGGAGGCCGCGCGATTGGATACGGGCTGCGACGATGACATAGGTAGATCAGTTTGTCGAAGGCGCACCACGCCCTCTACATTGCTTGCACAATGCGGGAAAACGCAACACCGCCCAGCGTTACTGCGTCGAAGGCTAACAGACCCATCTCGCGAGTGTCAACCGTTTTCTGGGCACCTAACCGAAGACTGCACGCAGAGTTCGGCTCCATTTGCACTCCTGATCCTCCCCTCCTCTGTTAGACTCGGAGCACCATGATACCAAGCCGAGAAAACTCAATGCCTTCGAGCCGGATGCTCATTCTGAGATTGGCCTTCGCCACTCTGGGTTTCGCCACGCTCACGATCCAGGCACTGCTCCTGCGCGAACTCATGGTCGCTTGGCACGGGAATGAGATGTCGCTCGGCATCACGCTATCCGTGTGGCTGATCTCAGCCGCGGCCGGGAGCGCCATTGGAAGCCGTGTACCGGGGCTCGATCGCGCCGATCGAGGAACACTCGCCACTGCCTTCGCGGCATTGGCGGTCGTCTCCCCTCTGGCCGTCCTGCTCTCGAGAGCGGGAGGCCGGCTCATTGGCATCGCGGCAGGTGAACTCACGGGAATACAGCCGCTTGTTCTCGGAACGGTTATCTCAGTTGTGCCGTTCACACTCCTTTCCGGCTTCATGTTCGCCCTCTCGGCGGCCGTAGCCTCCCGCGACCGTGCTCCAATGCAGCGCGGTCGTTCCGGAAACACATCGCTCGCAGCCGGATCAGTGGGAGACGTCTACGTCTACGAGGCGCTTGGAGCTCTGGTCGCCGGCCCGCTCCTCAGTTTCGCCTTGCTTGGCAGCATGGGCCCACTCTCTATCGCCTTCCTTTCCGGGCTCCTCTCTTCTCTGGCGTCTCTCGTCCTCGCCTTGACCAACGCGCCGCGCCCCCCACTCCGCAGAGTGGCTGCCCCTCTGGTCGTTCTTGGTCTTTCTCTTCTCGCCCTTGTCGGACCCGGCGATCGCCTGGATCGCGCAACCGTGGGTGCACAGTGGAAGGAACTCGGATTCGTGACCACGAACGACTCCATCTACGGTCGCATCGTAACCACGCGCACCGGAACCCAGAGGAGCATCTACGAGAACGGCCTGCTCGTCGCCTCCTCTCCGAACCGGCTCGCCGCCGAGGAGGCGGTCCACCTGGCGATGATTGAACACCCTGCTCCCCGCTCAGTTCTTCTTCTCGGAGGAGGACTCGGCGGGGCTATCGAGGAAATCCTGAAGCATCCGACGGTGCTCACTCTGGAGTACGTCGAACTCGATCCTTGCCTCATACGTGAGGCGATCGCCGCCCACGGAGCGTCTCTCACCGCCGGGTTCAACGACACCAAGGTCACTACTTTCTTCACTGATGCACGCCTCTTCGTAAGGCGGCACTCGCCCGGCGCCTACGACGTCATCATTGTCAGCATGCCTGACCCCACAACCACCCTTCTGAATCGCTTCTATACGCAGGAGTTCTTTCGGGAGCTTTCGACCGTGATGTCCTCCGGCGGACTTGTGGCGATCTCAGTGAGGTCCTCGGAGAACTACATAAGCAGCGAGCTGGCGAGCTTCATCGAGTGCCTGAGGCGCACCCAGTCCGAGGTCTTCGATAGCGTGGTGGTCTTCCCCGGCGACCCATGCCACATCCTGGCGACGATGGATGAACACCTGATCACAAGAGACACCGTGAAGATATCACGACGCATCGAAGAGCGCGGTCTGGATGTCGTGCATTTTCGCGACTACTACCTGCGTGACAGATTGCTGCCGGAACGGATCTCCTCGCTTGAGAGTTCCCTCGGCAGAGTGGATGCCCCGATCAACCGTGATCTCGAACCGGCGGGCTACCTGCTTTCCCTCGTCCTGTGGAATCGCCAGTTCGGCTCGACTCCGAGGGTCTTCACCCTTGCCACTCAGGCGTTCACGCTGAGAAACACATTCTTCCTGGGCGGACTGCTTCTCGTGTTCACTCTGATCTCAGCTCTGCTGTCCCGGATCCGCCGCAACCGTCATGCCGGCGCGACGAAGACGGATGACCGGACTGAGGATCTCGCACACGTCGCATTCAGGTCCGCCGTTGTGCTCGCAATCATCGTAGTCGGGTTCACTGAGATGTCCCTGCAGATCGGCGCGATCATCGCATTTCAGAATCTCTACGGCTACGTCTACAGAGATCTCGCGCTCATTGCGGCCGCATTCATGGGAGGGCTCGCCGGCGGCGGCTGGATTGGCTCCCGTGTCGCCAGGCGGTCTCTGAACCTCCCGATCTTCGTCGCTCTCCAAGCCGGAATATGTCTCGTTCCGCTGGTCTTCGCCGGCGCCGTTCGCGCCATATCCGGGCTTCCACCCCAGAGTCTCGTAGACTGGGCGCCGTTCTTCCCGGCCCTTGTCGTTGCGTCCGCTCTCCTTGCCGGAGCACAGTTTCCCATGGCGGCTGCGCTCTCTGCGCCCCGTGGCGCTCGAGACAGATCGGAGGCAGGACTTGCCGCGGCAGCGGGAGGACATCTCTATGCAGCCGACCTCTTCGGAGCAGCGCTGGGGGCGACGGCCGCCTCCGTCTTCCTGCTACCCGTCATGGGACTCATGGGAGCGATGAGGGCGCTAGGGGTGCTCAACTCGTTCGTCCTTGTCGCCCTACTCATCCCACTCCCGGCACTTCTGAGGGCAGAGAGAGCGAAACATACAGAGAAGGGCCCCGCCTGAACGGCGAGGCCCTCAAGATCCGTCAGCGAAACGCCCAAGAGCGAATCTATCTGTAGAGCGCCTTGATCGCACCCCATGAGACCTCTTCGACCGGAGAGACACAGTCGGAACACCCGCCTCCCCAAGCTCCTATGTCGACACCGCCGGACCCACCACCGACATTCGGTGACAGGAAGCAGACGTGATAGTCGTACCCGGCGCTTCCCGTGTAGTCACAGTAGAAAGGCTCTTCCGAGATATTCCCCGCGATTCCGGTCAGGTCGCTCACGTCCCCACTGTAGTTCTCAGGCGGGTCGCTGTTGTAGTCATTCCAGTAGAGGTTGCAGTACTCAATGGTCGGGTTCGAATCCCATGCATGGATGCCGCTCTTGTGGTTGTGCGTGATGGAGGAGTTCGTGATCGTTGCCGATCCCCCAAACAGCTTGACACCGTGGTCGAAGTTCGACACAAGACTCACCTGGTCAACGATAACCGGCGATGTGCCGTTCTCGTAGACGTAGATCGCATGATGGGCAGAGCGCACGATCTCCGATTTCTCGATCGTCGGCGCGCTATCAGTCCTGCATATGATCCCGGTCGAGCCCTCCTTGATGGTCACGTAGCGAACCGTCGGAGAAGCCGACTCAAGACAGGCGATCCCGCCCCTGAGATTGCGACCGTCGCCATCATCATCACCCACGTACATTCCCTTGGCAGCACCGCCGAGAATCGTCAGGTTCTTGATCTGACTCGAACTCCCTACGTCGAGGCACAGGACCCCGAAGTCTGCCAGCGTGTGATCAATCACAACATCGGTTCTGTCCACTCCCCGAATGGTCACACCGTCTTTGGCTACGCAGATAGCTGAGCGCTGCCCGAGAGGAGTCATGGCGAAATGGACGCTGTCGTGTACCCCGGCGCGGATCAGCACTGTGTCCCCGACGACTGCCAGGTTGATGCCATCCTGAATGCAGTTGAGTCCCTCGTCCTCATCCGGAACATAGATGACGTCCGCCGCGGCTATAGATGCCAGAATAGCGATCATGAGGATCGCCAAAAGAGAACGCATGAAACTCCTCCTTCTCGATATTTCAGAGGGTCTGTAGGGAATCCGGTCATACGCACCTGTCTCAATATCAGGTTCGACTCTAGATGATAGACCTGGCCCTGTCAAGAGTGACATCCCACTACTCCCACACACCTTCCACCGAGGTCGAACAGGCCGCGCAACAACCGCCATTGAGCCCCGATGCGTCTACACCATACCCTATGCGATAGATAACTCTGCTCCCACAATCAGGACAGTACGTACTGTTGGCCTCGTGCCCTGGAACGTTGCCTATATAGACGTACTTGAGCCCCTCGGACAGAGCGATTCTCCTCGCCTCCTCAAGGGTCTCCACTGGAGTCGGTGGAAGAGCCAGGAGACGATACTGAGGATGGAAACGCGAGAAGTGAAGCGGCACGGAATCGCCCAGGTTCGTGTGAATCCAGCGACACATGTCCCGAATCATCTCCGGTTGATCGTTCTCGCCTGGGATCACAAGTGTGGTGAGTTCCAGATGAATACCTTCCTCCACGAGGATACGGAGTGTTCTCAAAACCGGGGCAAGCGACCCGTTGCTCATCTCCCGATAGTAGTCATCACTGTAACCCTTGAGATCGATGTTGGCGGCGTCGAGGTACCGGCAGAGCTCTCTCAGAGGTTCCTCGTTGATGAACCCGTTTGAATGGTAGACATTTCGTATCCCGCGCTCGTGCGCCGCACTGGCGCAATCCCGCATGTACTCAAAGAAGATGGTCGGCTCCGAATACGTGTAGGCGATCGACGGAGACCCGTTCGCGATCGCCAGGTCGACAACATCGCCGGGAGCAAGAGCGTAGTTGTAAGTCTCGTCCGGTCTGGCCTGCGATATGTGCCAATTCTGGCAGAATTTGCAGTCCAGGTTGCAGCCGGCCACGGCGATCGATAGGACCGTCGTCCCGGGCAGAAAATGGTAGAAGGGCTTCTTCTCGATCGGGTCGACGTGCACTGCGCAAGGGTTCCCGTACGTCAGTGTGTAGTAGACCCCATCACGGTTCTCCCGCACGTCGCAATAGCCTCGCCCTCCGGCAGGCACAACACACCGGCGGGGACAGAGCTCGCATCTGATGTAGCCGTCGTCCAGAGCTTCCCAGTACTCGGCAACGCGTGGGTCGACATACCCATCCCCACCCCCGAGTTTTGGTGTGACCAGTCCCGCCGTTCCTGATGCGACGACGGTGACGGCGATGACGACCAGGAGCCCCGGCAGGATGTTCCTATGCAGTTTCATCCGGTTGGCGGAGCCTAGAGCCCCATCTCCTTCTCGCTGAAGACCTCGGCAGTGAATCTGAGGATGGTCACACCCTCCCTCCTCCAGCTACCCGCCGGAAGCCCCGCCTTGACGCACGTCTGGTCAAGGAAGGTCTCGCGATCCCAATTTCGCTCGGAGGCCACCTGTGGCAGCAAGAGACCGCTGGCGCCACCAGCCCGGATAACAAGGCCGTCTCGTCCCACCTCGATCTCCGCGATATCCATCACCGGCATGAGCGGAGAGAGCACGGATATCTCAATCTCCAGATCTTGAACCTCCCGAGCGGTGACCGGAGCGAAGCGAGGATCATGAAGGGCCGCCTGCACCGCCATCTCAGAGACGGTCTCATTCAGCGGCTTGACCGCCTGAACGTAGCCGATGCATCCTCGGAGTCTCCCGTTCTTGTCAAGCGTCACGAACCCGCCGCAGTGGACCTTGAGCGCATCCGTGTCGATCGATATCGTGGGCGCGGGATCCCCGCTGAGCGCAGCCGTGATCGTCCCGCGGGCCAACACCAGAAGTGCTACCTTCTCCTCACGCGTGAGTCCCTCGTAGGGCTGCCCCGATTCACTTCCCGGCTCCCCGGTCGCAACATCTGATTCATCGCTCGCGATCTTCGATTCCGCGACGCCGCGCTTCACCAGGACGGCGGACAGGTAGCCAACGACCTGGCTCATATCGCCGGTCACATCTCCGGACGTCGCGTACTTCATGACTTTCGCCTCGTTGGCCCCGAACTCCCTCGCGACCAACATCACGACCGCCGTGGGTCCTCCTCCACAGGCCTCGCACTTCCCACTCGCGAGATCTGAGAGAAGACCGTTCACGTCGAATGCCTCTATGCGTTCGATGACATTTCGATCAAGTTCGAGCGCCTCGGGTTGCCCGTGATAGTGCGAGAGATCAGTGCTCGCCACAAGCAGCACCCGCTTCTCCGGAAAGGCTCTCACTGCCTCCATGATGGCTGAAGCGAGCCCGCGCACACCCGTCTCCCGCTGATCGCCCATGACTATCGCAACCATCTCGAATGCGGTGAGGCTCCTCTGAAGAAACGGCACCTGCACTTCGAGCGAGTGCTCGGAGGCGTGGGCCTCCGGCACGTGGCGGAACGCATCCGAGGATCCCGCTATCGCGTCGGACAGCTCTCGATCGATGGCCACGACACCGAGCGGAGTCTCATAACCGTCGCCGCCGTAGATGGAGCTCCCGCCAAATCCATGCCTGTGAGACGGCGCCACCACAATGACTGTGTCGAACAGAAGTCCTTCGAGCGTCGCATAGGCATGAGCGGCGACACCACCCGAATAGACGTACCCGGCGTGCGGGGAGATGATACCCACGATCTCGCCTCCGACCGGCTCCTGCACGATTTCCGAAAGATAGCCGTCAACGTCGCGCGCCAGAAGCACAGGATCACCCGGGTAGAACGCCCCGGCCACGACCGGACGGCGCGTCTCCCCTCTCATGTGTTCAGTGTCCATACGTTCTCCACCTCCTTCGGCGCACCCCGCTGTTCCGGATGCGGCAACGAGCACCATCGTGAGCAGTGCAGTCGTGATCCGAGCGATCTTCACAGGATGTTCCCTCCCATCAGGATGGTGTCCCTCCTGAATCGCGCGTCGTCCCGTTCAGGGTAGTCCTCCATGTAGTGCAGCCCCCGCGACTCTCTGCGGCTGATAGCACAACGAATGATCAACTCCCCCACAAGCGCGATGTTCCTGAGTTCGACCAGATCGTTGTTCAGAGGATAGCGGTTGAAGTACTCGGCGACTTCGCGCCTGACGGTTGCCATTCTCCCAACCGCCAGTTCCAGACGACGTTCCGTTCTGACGATTCCCACGTAGTCCCACATCAGCCGGCGGACGATATCCCAGTTGTAGTCAATGAGGACACCTTCCAACACTGGGCCTGCGGCATTGCCTTCCCAAACGTAATGCCCCGCCGGATCGGAGACCTCCGGCCGCGTCTCAAGCTCTCGCCTCGCCGCCTCGGCGGCACGAGCGCTGAAGACGACTGCTTCCAGAAGCGAGTTGCTCGCCAGTCTGTTGGCGCCGTGCATCCCAGTGTGGGCCGCCTCGCCGCACGCGAAAAGCCCGCGAAGCGCCGTTCTACAATCCATATCCACCTCGATGCCGCCACAGAGATAGTGAGCGGCTGGAACGACCGGCACGGGATCGACCGTTATGTCAATATCGAGTTCTGCGAGCTTCGCGTAGATGTTGGGAAAGCGAGATCTCACGCGGTCGGCGTCGAGGTGTGAGATGTCCAGGTAGACATGCTTGTCACCGGTCATCTTCATCGTCCTATCGATGGCTCTCGCCACGATGTCTCTTGGAGCCAGTTCCCGTCTCGAATCGATACCGTCCATGATCCGCTCACCCGACATACTCAGGAGAACGGCTCCCTCACCGCGCACGGCCTCCGAGATGAGAAACGACCGTACGTCTGCATGGTAGAGGCACGTTGGATGAAACTGAACGAACTCCATATTCCTGACGGGAACGCCGGCTCTGAAGGCCATGGCGATTCCGTCTCCCGTAGCTATGTCCGGATTGGTGGTGTAGAGATAGACTCTCCCGCACCCGCCGGTTGCGAGAACCGTGACGCTCGCTGTGATCGAGACAACGTCGCGGGCACTCTCATCGAGAACATGTACGCCGACGCACACGCGTTCGCCTGCGGAGTCGCTCCGCACGATCAGATCCAGAGCGACATGATTCTCGAGGACCTCTATGTTGGGATGATCGTTGATTGATGAGAGTAGGGAGTTCTCGATTTCCTTGCCGGTCATGTCGGAAGCGTGAATGATCCTGCGGGCGGAGTGTCCGCCTTCCCGACCGAGTGCGAACGCAGGAGCTCCGCCGGCCCTCTGTTCGGTCGTGAAATCAGTACCCCAACCGATCAGTTTGGCAACAGCCTCCGGTCCCCCTCTGACTGCGATCTCAACTGCTTCGCGATTGCCGAGCCCCTCCCCGGCCTCAAGCGTGTCCTCCACGTGTGAGACAAAGCTGTCGGCGTCATCGACCACGGCCGCTATGCCGCCCTGCGCCATGTTGGTGGCCGATTCCGCGTCGCTCTTCTTGGTAACGATGATGACACGGCCGCTCTCTGCCACGCTGAGAGCGAATGTCAGACCAGCGATCCCACTGCCCACGACGACGTAGTCCGTTTTCATCCCAGGCATCTCCGTGTCAAGATGAAGGCCCCTTAGGACCCGGGGACATCTCCAGCATCCTCGTGAGCGCACGCTCCGCACACACTCTCGTCTTTTCAGGCACGCTGACCACATACTGCTCGTGCTCGAGAGCGTATGCCAGCCGCGGCAGATCGGTCATCTTCATGTTCCTGCATACGGCGAAGGCGGACAGCGGGTAGAAGTTCCTGTCGGGATACTCGCGATTCATGCGTTCCACAAGGCCGATCTCGGTGCCGACGATCAGCTCATCGTGCTCGGCGGCGAGCTTCATCATCCCTCCGGTAGACGCCACGAAGTCCGCTTCCCTGACCACATCCGGCGGGCACTCGGGGTGGACTACTATTCTCACACCGGGGTGTTCGCCGCGAGCCAGTTCGAGATCCTCCGGACCAAACATACTGTGTACGTAACAGTGTCCATCCCAAAGGATGATCCTCTTGCTCGTCTTGGAAGCAACGTAGGCTCCAAGATTCCTGTCCGGCACGAAGATTATCTCATCAGCGTCTATTGCCTTTACCACGTCGACCGCATTCGAGGATGTACAGCATACATCGCTCACCGCCTTGACCTCAGCCGATGTGTTGACGTAGGAGACGACAACAGCACCCGGATGCTCCTCCCTCTGCGCCTCCACCTGCTCCGGAGTGGCCATGTCCGCCATCGGACAGCCGGCCTCGAGCGAAGGAATTATCACCCTCTTGTCTGGATTCAGGATGGCTGCACTCTCGGCCATGAACCTGACACCGCAGAGCACGATGAGTTCCGCATCGGCCTCCATGGCAAGTTGTGCCAGTCTCAGCGAATCGCCCAGATAGTCAGCCAGCACCTGGACCTCAGGCACCTGGTAGTTGTGTCCGAGAATCACCGCGTTCTTCGACTTCTTAAATCCCTCAACGATCGAGCTCAATTCCTTCATGGTAAGGCTCGCGTACTCATCGAGATGCATCTTGCCTCCATGCCACTCAAAACAACTGATCCGTCCCGGGATCTCTCAGGACCTCATCACAGCGGTCAGCGCGTCGTCCAGGAACTCCTGCCCCCTGAGCACTTCAAGATCGATGCCCACGGCGATCACAGGAACTGGAGGGCGCCACCCACCCAGTCTCACGGCGTCCTTTTCGGTCGTCAACACAGCACGCGCCTTCGCCGCTTCGAGTCGCTTTTCCAGCTCAGCAAGGTCCTGTATGCTATACGCATGGTGATCCGGGAATGCCACTCGGTCGGCCAAGGCAAAGCCCAAGCCCTCGAGCATGGTGAAGAAACCGCTGGGATTGGCAATCCCTGCGACCGCCAGAAGCCGACCTGTCCTGAAAGCTCCGGGGTCCAACGCCTTGCCTGTGGTCACGTCCCAGAATTCAGCAGGTCGCATCCGCGTCTCAACGACGGGCACGGCGTGCGCAAGCGCGCCAAGAGTGGCTCTCACCTGCCGTGCTCCCCCCACTGAATCACACCGCGTCGCAATGATCAGCCCCGCTCTCGCGATGCCGAGTGGGTGTTCACGCAGAGTTCCGGCCGGGAGCATCATCCCGTTGCCGACCGGATGAAGCGCATCCACCGCAACGACGTCGAGATCTCGTGCCACCTGCAGATGCTGAAAGGCATCATCCAGAATTATAACACCTGCCCCTAGCCTGTCTACGGCGTACCGGATGCCATGGGCTCGCTTCGTCGCGACCACGACAGAGGCCCCTCGGGTCAGAAGTGCCGTAAGATAGGCTTCATCCCCCACCTCTCGCCAGGCGGCGATGGGACGCTCCCCGCGGGAAACAAGCGCCGTACCGCGGCCGGTCCGGCCGTAGCCACGACTTACGACAGCTACCGAGTGTCCTGCCTTGACAAGCCGCCGGGCCAGATAGATGACTATCGGTGTCTTCCCCGTTCCGCCCACCACCATGTTTCCGACAGAAATGACTGGGACGTCGACGCCGACCGGACGTATGGACCTCAGGCGCAGGATAATGAACACAGCGATGGAATACGGCAGCGAGGCAAGCGTGAGGAACCACATGAGCAGAAGCGCGGGGTGTTTCACACTCCGCCGCCCTCCGGCGACGGCTCCCCACCACTCGGCGATTCTCCGCCGGAACATGCTCACGAATCGCTCCTCTCGGTTTCCGGCATCAGTATTCCCGCCGTCTCCAGGAGTTCGACAGTTCTCGCCGTGGCCCCTCGTCCCGAAGCCAGGGCGTGCGCGGCCGCAACCTTCATGGAAGCCGGCACATCTGCATCCGTCAACAGTGTCTTGAGCTCCAGAGCAAGTTCGTCGTAGCTCCCAACCTCCCTCGCCGCCCCCGAGTCCAGAAGTTCCTGAGCGCTCTCACGGCAGCTGCCGGTGTGCGGACCAAACAGAACGGGCACGTGCTGCGCAGCGGGCTCCAGAGGATTGTGGCCCCCGTATGCCTCGAGACTCCCCCCGACGAACGCGACATCGCCAACAGCGTACAGACTCGATAGCTCTCCCGTCGTGTCGAGAAGCACGACCGTCTGCTTCTCCGATCTGTCGATAACCCCCAGATGTGTGCGGCGAACAGCAGCGATGCCGGCCTCAGACAACCTTCTCTCGAGAGCGGCTACCCGCGCAAGATGTCTCGGCGCCACAACCGCGCGTAGCCCCGGGATGTCGCGAAGCAGCTCGCTCAGAACTCTCACGATACCACGCTCCTCTTTCGAACGAACGCTGCCAAAGACGACGACCCGCTCATCCTGCTCTATTCCGAGCGATGCGCGCACATCGCGTCTCTCGTCATCCGAGAGAGGGCGGGCCAGCGTGTCGAACTTGAGATTGCCCACAACGTGCACGAGTTCCTCCGACACACCCAGGCGAAGAAACCTATCGCGATCGGCTTCCGTCTGGACGGCGGCGAGCGTCAAAACCCTCCCCACACCCTTGAGCGGTGAGAGAAGTCCCTCGGAACGGCCAACCGTGCGCTCTGAAAGACGTCCGTTCACAACGGCCACGGGCAACCGAACGCGCTCGGCGAGAGCCATAAGATTCGGCCAGAGTTCGGTCTCGGCGAGAATGAGGGCGCGCGGTCGCATTCTCGATAGCGTTCGAGACACGACGGCCGGGAAATCGAGCGGAGCGAACGACACTGGGCAGATGTCCCCGAGAAGCGATCGAGCAACCCCGACACCTGTCCGGGTGACGGCCGTCACAACGATATCCTCACCCCGGTCCGAGAGAGCACGCAAGAGGGGAAGAACCGCCGTGATCTCCCCCACTGACGCGACATGAAACCAGAGCGAACCGGGAGCGATCGGAGGAATCATCCCAAGCCTCTCCCGCCACTCCGCTCGCCCCTTCGATCGAACAAGAACGGACCAAGGCAGTGCGATCCACCACAGGAGAATCGCAAGGCCTCTGTAGAACCGATATCCTGGATCGCGCCGAAACTCTCTCGCTCCATCCAGAGCGCTCGTCAACATAGACCCCTCATCCTCAAGAACATCAGCCGTTCACGTCGGAGTCGCTCCCAGCCTTCAGCAACCCTTCAGCCAGCTCCCCAAGTCTGTCCAGTTCCAAGCCGAGCCGGACGGCCTCTTGCTCCAGACCCACACTTCCGAGATCACGATCCGGCGGTTCGAACGGCTCTCCGTGCACAACGATTACCCTCGAGAAGGGCAGCGGGATCAGGAATCCGTCCCAGCTTGATAGCCTACGGTATCTGCTTGCGGCGACAGTCACGGGGATGATGACGGCTCCCGACTTGGCCGCCAGATACAGAATTCCGGTCTGTGCACGTCGCGCCGGGCCACGAGGTCCGTCAGGAGTGATTGCCAGATCGCATCCGCTCCGTGCCCGCGCGATCATCTTCAGGAGTCCCCTGACCGAGCCCCGGCTCGTTGAGCCTCGCTCGACGCCGTATCCCAGACCCGTCATCAGCCTGGCACTCATCTCGCCATCGCGATGCCACGAAGAGAGCACGAATATGCGTCTTCCGCGGTAGACGTATTCGAGAGGCAGAATGTGGCCGTGCCAGAATGCATGCACGACGGCCCGACCCCCTGCGTGAAACCCCTCAACAACCTCGAAATTCACGATGCGCGTTCGCCACGTGGCTCCAAGCGCTCTGAGTACGACAGGACCCACAAACCCTACGATCCACATGAGGACCAGTTCGCGCCGCGAGAACCTCGCGCGGAGAGACCCATTCCCCGCCTTCTCGGGCGCCGTCATGCTTCCTCCATCATGGCCAGAATGCCCTCTGCAACCTTGTCTCCGGCGCCGGGCTCCCCGAGAAGACCCCGGACCCCGAGGAGGCGACGTGACGTATCTGCATACAGCTTCTCGTCTTTCAGATAGGCCGTCACGCCGGCGGCCAGCCGCTCGGGTGTCAGATCCGACTGAACAAGTTCCGGGACGATTCTCTCACCGGCAACTATGTTCACCAATCCTATCTGTGGGATCTTCACAAGCAGCTTACCAATACCGTACGAAAGCGGTGACGTCCGGTAGACGATGACCATTGGCGTCCCGAAACAGGCCGCCTCCAACGTCGCCGTTCCGGAGGAGACCATTAGAACAGTAGCGTCGGCCATGAGATCGTGGGTGCCCCCGGGACTGAGAATCTCCACACCATCCCGTGCAGGATCTCCCTCCACCTCAAGCTCCTCCAGCGCCATCCCCTCAGAAAGGCCGAGTCTGAAGTCGATCTCATCGAACTCCCTTCTGAGGATGCGGACGGCCCCCAGCATCGGCGGCAGATGCCTGGCTATTTCCTCCCTCCTGCTGCCCGGAAGAAGACCTACCACAGGACGTGTGCCGATGGCGGTCTTCGGCACGCGCGGGGCTGCTATCTCGGGCTCATCCATGAGTGGGTGCCCGACAAAATCGACATCGACTCCTCTGTCTGCGTAGAAGCCCTTCTCGAAGGGCAGGATGACAGCCATTCCATCGATGCGCTCGGATATCTTCTTGACGCGTCTCTCGCCCCATGCCCAGACCTGAGGGCTGATGTAGTAGAAGACCTTCACGCCGGCCGCCTTGAGCCTACGGGCAAGCGCAAGATTGAAGCCGGGGTAGTCGACGAGGACCGCAACTCGCGTCTGCTTCCGCGAAACCATATCGAGGAGTTCACCCATGGCCCGCCTGAGCTTGGGAATGTGACGAACGACCTCCACGAAGCCGACTACGGCGAAGTCACTCGAATGATGGCTGAGTTCCATGCCGGCCGACCGCATCAGATCCCCGCCGACGCCGAAGGTGCGTATGTCGGGAGCAAGCTCGTTCAGGTGGGCGATTACCTTGGAGGCATGAAGGTCGCCGGACGCCTCACCGGCAACAAAGAGGAGCGATCGACTCCGATGACTCATCATCGTCCTCCGAAGACGCCGTCTCTGCTCTCAAGCACGCCTGGGTGCAACGGGCCATTGGGGTGTGGGATTGAAGCCCCTGGGGGCTAGCTGATCTGCCTCAGGATCTCAGTCGCAACCTCGAGAGCCTTGAGGCCGTCCTTCCCACTGACAGTGGGCTTGTTCCCTGTGGACACGGATTGCAGGAACGACGCCAGCTCCATTTCAAGCGCATCAGCTCCGTCCATGGTGGGCGCCGTGAAAGCGACAACGTCATCGAGACCTCCCTCGATCTTGCCCGTAGCGATCTCGAGGAGCCTCTCAGGAGAAACGTCCTTCTTGCGAAAGACCTCCACCTTCGGCGCCATGCAGTCAATTGAGATGTACGCATCGCGCTGGAAAAAGCGGATCTTGCGGATTCTCTCCCTCGAGACACGACTCGCCGTCAGATTCGCCACGCACCCGTTTGTAAAGGTCAGTCTCGCGTTCGCGATATCCACATTGGGAGAAAGGACAGGAACTCCGACCGCATCGATTCGCTCGATCGAAGAATCGACGGCAGCGAGTATGAGATCGATATCGTGGATCATGAGATCCAGAACCACCGGGACATCCGTCCCGCGGGGCGCAAAGATGCCAAGTCTGTGCGCTTCGATGAACATGGGGTCCGCTATCTCACAAAGCGCCGCGCGGATGGCCTGGTTGAAGCGTTCGATGTGACCGATCTGGAGTCTGAGATCGCGTTCCTCTGCGACAGCGACAAGTTCCTCCGCCTCAGAGATAGTCGAGGCGATGGGTTTTTCAATGAGAACATGAACGTCGTTCTTGAGGCAATCGAGTCCTATCCTGTGGTGAGCCATCGTAGGCACGGCAACACTCACAGCCTCAGCGGCCCCAAGAAGCTCGCTCATCGAGTCGAATGCGCGCGTCGAGAACTCCTTCGCTATGACTCCCGAGCGAGTTCTGTCGTCGTCATAGACGCCAATGAGCTCACAGGAGGGAAGCTCGGAGTAGACGCGCGTGTGGAATCTCCCAAGATGACCGACACCGATGACACCGACTCTGAGCATCACATTCCCTCGTTTCCGTCACAAGACGCCCCGTGCACCGAAACGTTCTCAGGCGCCCTCGCGTGTTCGCCGTCCGTCTCCCCCAAGGAGACTACTTGATAATGCCCCGGGATGAGGACTCAATGAACGCTACGAGATCATCTATCTCCGCGGTCGGCGTCATCTCGGCCCGTATCCTGGATAGAGCCTGCGTGGTATTCAGATCCGAAAGGTAGAGGAGTCTGTAGCACTGCCGCAACCGGCTCAGCGACTCGTCGGAGAAACCGTGACGTAGAAGCCCCACGGTATTCACCTCGATCGGCCTTGTCGGGATACCGGCCACCTTGAAATACGGTGGGATGTCCTTGCTGATGCGCGATGCGCCACCGACGAAGCTGTGCTTCCCTATCCGCACGAACTGATGCACCGGCGTCATGCCACCGATGATCGCGTGCTCCCCGACCTCGACGTGACCCGCAAGATTCACGGCATTCACTATCACAACGCTGTCCCCGATGATGCAGTTGTGAGCGACGTGTGCATAGGCCATGATCAGAATGTCATTGCCTATGGCGGTCGCCTCACCTGCGCCGGCGGCACGGTTGATAGTTGCAAACTCCCGGATCGTTGTCCTGTCGCCGATGGTGAGAAACGTCTGCTCGCCGTTGTACTTGAGGTCCTGGGGATCCGAGCCGACCACAGCGCCGTGTGCTATGAAGCAGTTGTTTCCTATGACTGTGTCCCTCTCTATGAACGCGCTCGATCCAATAGTGGTTCCGTCCCCGATCCTGACGCCCGGGCCCACTATGGCAAACGCCCCCACGACGACCCCATCACCCAACCGCGCACTCTCGTCGATCACTGCCCTAGCATCTACCTGATTCATCGGCATCTCCATCAGCGTTCAACGAGTTGCGACCAGAACACACCGTCCGCCGCAATCTCCCCATCAACGAGAGCCCTGCCCTGCATCTTGCAGATCCCTCTGCGCAGTCGCAGGAGTTCCATCTCGAAACGTACGGTATCGCCAGGCACAACCGGTCGTCTGAAACGTGCGTTTTCAATGGCCGTGAAGTAGGCCAGCGTCTTCTCCCTGTCACTGTCCTTGATCTTGGAGAGAAGCAGAAAACCCCCGACCTGCGCCATGGCTTCCAGCAGTATGACCCCGGGAACTATTGGGTGACCGGGGAAATGCCCTGCGAAGAACCACTCGTTCATCGAGAAGTTCTTGAGGCCAACAACTCTTCTCTCACCCATCTCCACGATCCTGTCAACGAACAGGAACGGAAAACGGTGAGGAAGCACTCTCTCGATATCGTCTATGTCCCAACTGGTGGTCTCTTCGTATCGGATCTTGCCGGTCGAGATCGCTCCCTCAAGGGCTCGCACGAACTTCACATTGGAGGCGTGCCCCGATTTCGAGGAGTAGACGTGCCCCTTGATCGGCATCCCTAGAAGCGCCAGATCACCCATCAGATCGAGGATCTTGTGGCGCACGAACTCGTCTGGAAAACGAAGGGCTCCCTTGTTGATCACTCCATCGTCACCCACGACTATGGAGTTCTCCAGACTTCCGCCCTTGATGAGTCCCTGTTTCTTGAGACCATCGATGTCCCGCTTGAGGGCATACGTCCGCGCCGGCGCTATTTCCTTCCTGAATGTGTCCTCGTTGATCTCGAAACTCGCGTACTGTGTTCCGATAGTAGGGTTGTCGTAGTCGATCGTGAAGCTGATTCTGAAACCGTCGTACGGCGCGATTGTGAGGTAGGCATCGCCCTCGGACACCGTAATGGGCTCGATGATCCTGAGATGCTGTACCGCTTCCTCCTGATCGACAATGCCGGCGGCCGTGAGGATCTCGACGATGGGGCCACAGCTTCCGTCTATCGGTTCGGCAGGCTCATCGCGATCAAGCTCCACGACCACGTTGTCCAGACCGAGACCGGTGAGAGCGGCCAGAACATGCTCAACGGTCATTATGTTGACGCCCTTCGATGAGAGCATCGTCCGCCTGGTAGCGTCGTCCGACGTGACGGCGTGGCAAATCAACGCCTCCAGTGAAGGAGAGCCGGGCAGGTCCACCCTCACGAAAACGATGCCGCTGTTCGGAGGCGCCGGTTTGAATGTAACCGTCGTTTCCTGCCCTGTGTGAATCCCGATCCCTGTGAAGGAACACTCGCCCCCCAGAGTCCGCTGTTGGGTCCGCGCCATCAGTCCTCCCTGTCCAGCTTCTCGAGTCGTTTCTCCAATGCCCTGACCCGCGCGAAGAGAGTCGGGAGATTGGACAGACCGGCGCTGATCCGCTTCGCGACAGAGTGCTTCCTAGCCGGGTATCCCGACACAAGAGCGCCCGCCGGCACAGAACCCATCACGCCTGCCTGAGCAGCGATCACCGCCCCGTCCCCGATTTCTATGTGACCGGCGATTCCCGATTGCCCGGCAAGCACAACCCCCTTGCCCAGACGCGTACTGCCTGATATCCCGGTCTGTGCCACGATCATCGAACCCTCTCCGATGGTCACATTGTGCGCCACCTGAACGAGGTTGTCGATCTTCGTGCCGCGACAGATCATCGTGGCCCCGATGGTCGCACGATCGATGGCCGTGTTGGCTCCTATCTCGACATCATCTTCCACAATGACAACGCCGATCTGTGGGATCTTCAGATTGATGTCTTCCTCTCGAGCGAAACCGAATCCGTCACTGCCTATGACAGCGCCCGAATGGACAATGACCCTGTCGCCGATCTGGACACGCTCACGGACGGTGGCATTGGCGTGAATCGTTGTCCCGCTGCCGACCGTGGCATCAGGCCCGATGTGGGCCCCCGCATGTATCACGGACTCATCCCCGATAGTCACGCCGTCCATGATTGTCGCGCACGGACCCACTGCTACATCCTTGCCGAGTACCGCCGTATCGGCAACATAAGCGGAGGGATGAACACCAGCCGCAAGTGGCGCACTCTTGCTCTGAAAAAACCCCATGACTTTCGCGAACGCCGCCCGCGTGTTGGAAGCCAGGATAACGGTCTTGCCGGCTATCGCCGGCGACCCCGCATACCTCTGCGGCACGATGATGACAGTCGCACCCGTGGTCGCAAGGTAGCGCTCGTATCTCCGATTGCCTAGGAAGGTGACATGTCCGGGCTCGGCCTCGTCGATCGGAGCGACCCCGCTGACTACGGCCGACAGATCGCCGTCTGCTTCTGCTCCCACCAGTCCGGCTATCTCGGCTACGGTCATCTCCACGACAAAACTCCCGTTGCTCTGCAACCCGCGAAGCAATGGCGCCGGCCATCTGCGCCGCCGCGTCCCAAGCTACTCGGTATCTCCATTAAGTGTGTCGATCACATGCTGCGTAAGATCCGTCCCCGGCGCCGCGTAGACAATGCTCCCCATGGCGGCATCGAAGATCATGTCGTACTCGCCTTCCGACCCGATCTCCTGGAGGATCACATTGATCCTCTCAATCACCGGCAGCCATAGCTCCGCCTCGCGGCGAGCGGCCAGACCGCTGACTCCCCAAACATCATTGAGAAACGACTCGTAGGCCAGCTGCTGCTCCTGAATCGCCTGCTGCTTCTCCATGAGCGCCTCATTGGATAGCAGAAGCTGCTGGCTCTCAAACTCCGTCACAAGCGCTCGGATCTCCGTCTCCATCTCGCGTGCCTGCGCCTTCCAATCGTTGACGCTCGCCTGCAGCTGGTTGTCAATGTCCCGAGCCCCGTCGTACTCGATGCGAATGCGCTCCGAGTGAACGTAGGCCAAATCCCCCGCTGCGGAAACCGCGGGCAACACAGAGAGCACGGTCAGCGCCGCGACGATGATCACCACATGACGTCTCACTGGAACCTCCTCGGTCGTCCTCGCATAATGCCGCGTGGCAGTGTAAATCTGCTAGAATTCCATTCCGAAGCGGTAGTGAACCTCCCACTCCCCGCCGAGATCCTCATCAAATCCATATCCCATGTCGATACCCATGTTCCCGAAGACTGGTACCTCGACACGGACCCCCACTCCCGCACCCCAATAGAGCACCGATGGGTGCGTGTCTTCCACATTCTCCCACGTGTTGCCGGCGTCTACGAACCCGAGCACATAGATCGGAATGGACTGTCCACCTTCGACGATCGGGTACTTGAGTTCGACGGAACCGAGTAGCATAGTGCGACCACCGTAGAGTTCACGGCCGATCGGTAGGATCGATCTATCGTTGTACCCACGGACCCCGTACAAGCCGACGCCGCCAAGCTCGAATCTCGTGTCGTCCGGTACAGTGCTCGGATCCCCGTAGCCGGTCACGATACCGGCGCGACCACGAAGCATCAGTGTCGTGTTCCAGAAAGCCGGCACGTACTTCCTGGTCTCCAGGACATGCCGCTGATACTCCACATCACCACCGAAGACTCCGCCCACGAGATCGATCGTGAACCGGGTGTAGCTACCCCGGCGAGGATGGAAACGCCTGTCAGTGGTCCGCCGGGACAGTGTGGTCGTCAGTCCGCTTCTCCACTCCCATCCCTCGTCGAACTTCACGAACTCCTCGGTGTCGTAGTGGTCGACGGTCGACGTCGTGTCTTCGTAGACAGGTGAGGTCAGTTCACCGTATTCGTAGAGCTTCACCTGTTCGAGAGTGTACTTGGTGTAAAGCATCGTGTTGCGCGACCCAAGGAATGGCCATCCGACGCGGACGTCGCCTCCCCGTCGTTCTCTCTCCACGACGTAGCGGCGCGATTCCTTCGAATCCTCGAGTTCCCATATCTCGCTGTGCGCAGCCGAGTCACTGAATGCGCTCCTGTAGAATTCGTCATCCAAGAGCCCGTACGTGTGTTTGTCGCTGGTATCATAGATATCAAAACCAACGGACAGGTGCCTGTCCATGAACCAAGGCTCGGTGAAGCCCAGCACGATCTCCGTGTTCTTCGCACCGAACTCCCATTTGAGATCGAGGTGCCTCCCGCTGCCAAACAGGTTCCCCTCCGAAAGCTCAAGGAAGCCGACTACGCCTTTCTCGCTCGTGTGGGAGACGCCGACGCCCGCCCGACCCGTCTGACGCTCCTCGACTCTGAAGACAAGGTCTATGTCTTCCGGGCTCGTACTGTCGGTGAACTCCACTCCCGGACCGTTGAAGAACCCCAAGTTGGCCACCTTGTGCTGGCTCGCAACCACATCCGATGTCCGATAGAGGTCTCCCGGCTTGACCGTGAGTTCACGTCTTATGACCTTCTCGTGGGTCCGAGTGTTCCCCACGATATGAATCCGGCCGATCCGCGCCGGCTCGCTCTCCTCGACATGGAACAGGAGTCTCACGCGGCTGTCCGACTCGATGTCCTCCTGCCGGAATATCGTGGCATGGATGTATCCTCGCTCGCCGTACCACGCGTAGGCATCCCGGATGACTCTCTCAGCATCCTCCGGAGAATAGATGTCCCCGGAGCGGATGTCCGTCAGATCATAGAGCGCGTCTTCAGCGAAACCAGACGCTCCCACCCACTCGATGCCGGAGACTGCGTACAGATTGCCTTCGTCGATCAGAACTGTGACAATGGCTCTCTTGCCCTCTTCCTCGTACGTTGTGTCGTAGCCGGTCACCCTGGCATCTATGTAGCCCTCGGCCCGGTATCTATCCTCGATTCTGAGAAGGTCATCCTCCAGAACAGTCTTGTCGAGGAATGCATTCGTCCTCCACCACCGGTCTTCCTTGATCTCCATCACGTCCTTGAGTTCGCTGTCCCGAATGGATCCACCACTGAACTCGATCCGCTTCACAACTACCCTGGTGCCTTCCTCAATCCGAATGACTACCCGTACGTTGTTCCCGGAGAGATCCTCAGCCAGAACCTCGACCGCTGTCGCCGGGTACCCCTTGCCTTCGTAGAGGTTGAGAATTGCAAGCTTGGAATCGTCCAGTCTGCTCGAATCGAACGGCAGCCCTCGTTCTACCTTGAGTACCGATTCAATATCGTCATCATCAATGCCGTCGTTGCCTACGATATCGACCGACGAAATCCTCGGGCGTTCTTGAACCACAATCACAAAGCGAAGCGCTCCGCCTTCTGCTTCCTCTGCGTGCACCTGGACATCTGAGAAACTGCCCGTCTCATACAGTCGCCGAATCCCTTCACGCACCCCCTCAGTGGTGAATTCTTCGTTCATCACCACCCCGAACAGCAGCAGGATTCTGTCGCGACTGATGTGCTCGTTCCCCTCCACTGCGATCTCGCGCACGACCTCCGCGGACGCGCCGAGAGAAGTAAGCAACAAGGCGCAGACACACAATGACATGATAACCCGTCGAAGCATTGATGTACCTCCAATAGGGTATGCCGATGGCGGATGTTAGCACATGTGAGGATGGGCTGTAAACGAAAACCAGTGGAGCCGGAACTGACGGTCTGCGAATCGATTACGGCACATCCGATGACACCCGGGCGGGGTCATGGGACGGCGCGTGAAGTGGATGCGAGCGCTGGCACAGAGAACTAGAACTCGAATCGGTTTTCGATGGAAATTCGCCTGTCCCACCCGGTGAGCAGCGGATCGATAACCACGCTCAGAGAGAGAGACGTATTGCGGGACACCTCGTATTCAATCCCAAGTTCGTGCTGCACTCCAAGGCGGCGCTCGCCGACGCCGACATCGTAGCTCTCAGCCTCGCCGGTGTAGGAGACGAGCCAGTCGTGGGACACGTACTTGCCCAGTGTCAACCGGGAATCGGAGAAGAACGGTTGATACTCCCCGGAATCTTCCTGGGCGCGCCACTGGTCGAGCTGGGCAAGGAAATACTGAACGAAATCCACGTCTATCCGAACAAGATCCAGATGGAGAGTGCGCTTGATGCGACCTTCCACGGGTGCGACGAGCGGGCGCACCACCATCCCCCCCACCTGCGTGGCTACGACACCGAGTGCCTTCCTCCGTTCAAGCACCTCCTCCTCCTCGGCCTCCAGTGTCTCGTACCCGACCCCGTACGTCAGTCTGGCAAGAACGTCCTCCTGTGTGATGTCATCAGGATCATCCGAGACAAGCCTGATCGTGCTCTCATCAAGGATGGTTCCAAAAGCCGCGAAGAACGCGCCTACCATCTCATTGGATTCAACGGTCAGGGTTATCTCTGTGCCGTCCGCCACGTGGGTTGTGGCCTCAACGTAGAAGCGCGGCAACTCACAGAATGCAGGGAAATCAATAAAGGCAGTTCTTATCGTGAAATCTGCATAGAGGTACTCCACCGTGCCTCGGGACGCCGAGGGCCGTCCGGACACACACATCGTGTGATCTCCCGGAACGCCCACGAAATCGAGACCGGTGCCCCTGTCCAGCTTCATCGACACGTTCGTCCTTCGGTACCACAGATTTCTGCCCGCAGTCATTCTCAGATCCCACATGGCTCGCGACAGGATGTCGTCCCCATCCTCAGAATCCCCGGAACCAAACGGGTAGGTGAACGACATGTCCGAGAAGGTCAGTTCTCCCCAGAGGAGAGGATGCTCCGACGGACCCGCGATCAGGAACTCCGCCGCATCTCCGCGTCCCTTCGCTGCCGCCTTCCCCACTGTGCCCGATTCCATCAGCCCGGAGATCGACACTTCTACACCTGCCGCGTCTGTCGTCAAAGCGAGCACACCAACGTCGACGCCGCCAATGACGAGCGGCGGCAGCATCCGCCCATCCACGAGGCGATCCCTGCAGCTTTCCACCTTCAGACTGCGCCCCCCTGAGAGCGCCTCTGCTGTCCCCAAACGGAGCCTGCCGTCAGTCACACTCACTCGAGCGCGCACATCGCGAAGCTCCCCGAAGACCTCGGTCACTCTGACCGATGACGCTGTCGCATCGAGTTCCGCTCTTGCCACGGTCAGTCCGCTACGATTGCCGACAAGGCGGAGCGTCATCCTGCCCGTTCCACCTGAGATGTCGGCAAACGACGATATCTCTCCGAGAAGAGCCAGAGGGTCGCCATCGATCTCGACGGTCATCTCTCCCTCCTCCTCGCTCGCGGGGCCGACGATCGCACTCAGAGGCGCCGAACCGCTGACCGTCACGCGGTATGATCCATCCCGTTCGAGCGCGAGCCGGTCCACGTGAATCTGCCCGGCAGCCCCGGTTGCCCGGGCCACGAACTCGTCAAAAGGAACGCCGAGAAACTCGCCGTCGGTCGATTCGATAAGCGCGTCGAAGTTCGGCTCTCCGGTCGTGCCACCCACTCCCACACCGAGATCGAACCTGGTTTCGATCCCACCGGCAAGAAACGGCCCGGGGATACCGTCCCCCCGCACAGAGAGAGCGAGTTCCCCACCGGGCACTATCGTCCCCTCGGTCAACAGTATCGTTCGTCCCGACTCCCGCACTGTCAGCTCCTTGACATTGATCGCCCCATCGGCGAGCGTTGCCATGGCAGCCACATCGAGGTCACCGACCTGTCCGACGGTGGCATTCGCCACCTGAATCTGGACGGTAGCCGATGGGTTCCCAATCTCTCCCCTGCCCGAGATCGCCGCGAACACGAGCCCGTCAAGTTCATCAGGGGGTTCGTGTCCGATAGCGAGCGTGAATACATCCCTGAGTGAAGCCTCGGATATGACGAGACTTCCTCTCATCAGACCATCACTCTTCAGACTCACGAATCCCTCAGCTTCTCCGTAGTCGCCAAGATCAAGACGTGAAAGAACGATCTCGTTCTCACCTATGACCGCGTCCGCGCGGAGTGTTATGTCAACACCCCTCAGAACGGCATCGTCCGATTCGAGAGACAGTTCCAGCACGCGGCCTCCCGCTTCGCCGCGCATGCGACCCGTCACGCGGACGTTGGCCGCACTGTTCTCCCCGGTCACGCTGGCCATGCCATCGACCGCTGCTGACTCGAGGTCGCCGGAGATCCTGAGCGGACCATCCAGAGAGACCTGCATAAGGGCGCCGACCTCACCGGGCAGCAGCGAATCTACTCGAAGATCCGACAGTATAAGCTCCAGATCCAGGTCGGGCGCGTTAAGAAGATCCCCGACCTCACCGGACAGCGAGTAGCCCATGTCCGGTGACTCCAGTGTCACACAGAGCGCGTCGTCCTTGAAAAGCGCACCGCCGACACCCGATCCCAGCGCAACCGGACCCAGAATCGCGTTCGACCACCGAACAAGCGACTCCATCTCGATCGATTCGGCGCTCCCGGTCATAACAAAGTCGCCAAGCGAGATCGTCCCGGCGCCGTACTCAGGACCGCGCTCTGCCAGAAGTTCCCCGATATCCACCTCAATGAACTCCCCGGCGATACTGAAATCGGGCGACTCCCGGAGACCGAGACTATCGACCCACCCACTCAGTGTCAGCTCTCCGCCAAGAACGGCGGCGGCGAACTGGGAGATCCTCAACCTGTCTGACCGGAATTCCCCGCTTGCCGCAAGGTTGTAGGCGGTGATGGTTTCCACCGTCAGTTCCGGGCAACTGATCTCGAAGACCAACGTGGGATCTACGAAGGGGCCGGCGACACTGATGTTCACATCGGCTCGCCCTGCGATTGAAACGCCTCCGTCTTGAGGGGGCGCCAGCCCCCCCACATTCAGCGACTCTGCCCGAATGTTCAGGTCCTCGAAGACGCCGCTCTCCAAGTCGAGCCGCCCCGCGGCCCTCACCGAGTCACCTCGGAAACGCGCACGGAGAGCACTGACGTCGAGAAGACCGAACTCATACGAACAGCTGCATTCGTCAACGATCAGCACATCAGGTACGGCATCCAATTCGAAAACGGCATCCTTCAGACTCAGACTGCACTTCAGAGCCGGTTCTGTCTCGTCGACAACTGTCAGAACGGCCCCGGCCCTGAACCGCCCGCCGACGGGATTGAACGGCAGGGCATCGACCAGAGGAAGTCCCGGACGAAGCTCTGCTTCAGTCAGCTGGACGATCACCTCCAGAAACGGCGAATCGAGATCCCAAACGATGTCGGCTGTGATGTTGCCGGGCGCTCCGAGACAGCTGGCTGTGACTCCACCGTTGAAGCTACGTCCATCCGCCCGCTCCAGAAGAAGATCGAGACCGGAGATCTCCAGAGCATCTCCGGTATTCGCGTCTTCGAGGATGACAGTCGCATCCGACACCACGAGATAGCTTGGAAGCACTCGCGCATACCGATGAAGGCGGGAGACGTCGCTGCTCGGTGACCCAAGCGTGTCTCCATGATCTGCGCGAACTACGACTACTGGGGTGTTGATTATCACCATGTCCAGGCTTTGCCTTGGATCGAAACCGCTCCCGATGAGCTTGGCGTAGCTCACGCTGGCGCTGGCATGGGGAATGAAGACCGAGCTGCCGTTCTCAGATACGATCCGAACGTCACTCACAGTCAGCGACGCAAGCCCTATGTCGAGCTCGCCCACGGTGATCTCGCCACCGACGAAGGGCAATACTCGCGACAGGAGCGCCAGCTTCACGGCCGGCCTCCGCGCAGCGATTCTGAGTCCCACATACGATGCGGGCAGCACGGCGATCACTATGATCGCAAGCACGACTACCCAGCGGCGATGTTTCATGGCAGGATATCTCTCATCCGAAGAACGCTGGAAGCGAGGAACCGGCAGATCGGCGCGACCGCTCTGTTCGCAAACCTATCCGGATCCCACGCCGGTCGTTGCCGGCATCAGCTCCGGTGTACGGCGGCCGTATCCACGGCCACTACGGCGGCCGTATCCTCGGCCACTACGGCGGCCGTATCCTCGGCCGCTAGGCAGTTGCCTTGGCCCGTTTGCGAGACGCGCGAAAGGTTAGCTCATCTCCCTTGCGCTCGATACTCACGGGGCCACCCTTCTCAAAACGCCCCTTGAGGATCTCCTCAGAAAGTGGGTCCTCAAGGTAGCGCTGAATCGCCCGCCTGATCGGCCTCGCCCCGAACGCGGGATCGAAACCCTTCTCGATCAGGAGTTCCTTGGCCCCATCGCTGACCCTGAGGCTGATGCCGGACTCCGTGAGCCTCGAGTCGACATCCTTGAGGAGAATGTCTACGATGAGCCGCATCTCCTCGATACCGAGCGGATGGAACACGATCGAAGCGTCCACACGATTGAGGAACTCGGGATTGAAGGCCTTCTTCAGCTCCTCCGTCGCTTTGCCCTTTATCTGCGAGTAGGCGCTCTCCGAATGGTCGTCCTGCTGAAAACCGATGCCTCCACCCTGCGCGATCTCCCTGCCGCCGACGTTCGACGTCATGATGATGACTGTGTTCCTGAAGTCAACAACACGCCCGAAGCTGTCGGTCAGCTGTCCGTCCTCCAACACCTGCAGGAGGATATTGAAGACATCCGGGTGCGCCTTCTCGATCTCGTCGAAGAGGACGACCGAGTACGGTCGCCGGCGGACCTTCTCAGTGAGCTGACCACCCTCGTCGTACCCCACATAACCGGGAGGAGCGCCCACAAGTCTCGAGACGGCGAACCGCTCCATATACTCGGACATATCAAGGCGCACAAGAGAACTCTTGTCCTCGAACAGGAACTGCGCGAGCGTGCGGGCAAGCTCCGTCTTGCCAACTCCGGTCGGTCCCAGGAAGATGAACGATCCGATCGGTCTCCGAGGATCCCGAAGGCCGGCGCGATTCCGCCTGATGGCCTTCGATACCTGCGTGAGTGCCTCATCCTGACCCACCACGTGCTTCCGGAGCTCGTCCTCCATCCGGAGCAGCTTCTCGCTCTCTTCCTGCGCGAGCTTCTTGACCGGGATACCCGTCATTGAGGCGACCACCTCGGCGACATCTTCAGCCGATACGGTCGCCTTCCTCTCGTGCTTCGCCTGGATAAGCTCCTTCCTCGAACTCTCGAGCTTACTTCTGAGTTCCCGCTCCCGATCCCTCAGTTCGGCCGCCCGCTCGAACGCCTGCGACTCGCTGGCGGCTCCCTTCTCACTCATGACGGAATCCAGCGCCTTCTCCAGCCCGCGAACCTCCAGGGGAATCGTGCTTATCTCCATGCG
>JAUXGN010000092.1 GCA_030622115.1 Candidatus Eiseniibacteriota bacterium | reverse complement strand
GGAACGAACCCACAGAAGAAGGACCTTCTCCGCCGGCTGGTGAAGAAGGTCCTCGTTCATGACAAGCGCACGATCGAGATCTGGTACGCGTTACCGAACCAGGACTCGGTTCGTACACCGGCACATCTGGCTCCCCGGGGCGGACTCGAACCTGCAACCCTCCGGTTAGCAGCCGATTGTTCTACTATTGAGCTACCGAATCCGGCCCCGCGTGCGACATAGTCGCTTTCGCAAAGGCATTGTCCCCCCTTGCCAACGAGGATTGTGGACATCCTACAATATTCCTGTTGGCACGCACTTTGCTCTATGTCCGCGTGTATGTCCGCGTGTATGTGCATCTTGTTGTTACTAGTAGCATTTGCCGCATGACAGCACGGCACCGAGCCCGACGGACGCCACCGCATCCCCAACCCGCCGAGCGCTCGACATCAAGGAGATTTCCGATGCCAGCGAAACGCTCCCACACCATGCACACCCGCCCCGAACACCAGGCGATCATACTCGCGGTGTTCGCTGGCATCTTCGCCTGGGTCATGCACGCCGCCCTCGACTTCTACTTCTACGCCGGCAAGACATACCCTGAGCACCTGTTCCTCAACGTCCCTCCCCGAGAACTATATAGCAGAGTGACCATCATCTCGGCGTTCCTTCTTGCCGGGCTCATCTCGTCGCGCATGGTCAGCCGCCTGGAGATCGCAACCGCACGATCCCAGCGCCTCGACAACGTGGTCCGGTCCGTGAGGGCCGTCAATCAACACATCACCCGCGAAACCGACCCGCGCGTCCTCGCGCGCAAGTCATGCGAGACGCTCATCCGCAGACTCGGCTACAAGAGGGTTGAGATCAAAGTTGGCGGGATTCTGATTGGCAAAGCCGACCTCAATGATGACCCCGAGACCGACGACGAGACCGTGGAACACAATGTGATGGCTGTCCAAATACAGTGCGGTGGCAGGGTGTTCGGCGAGCTTCGGGTTATCCCGCACGCTGACATGCTGTGGGATGAGGAGGAGCGCGCGCTCCTCAGAGAGGTCGCTGGTGACGTCGCCCTCGCCCTGCGCGGCATCGAGATCGCTGAGAAGCTCGAGCACCGGCGCGAGGAACTGCAGACGATCCTCGACTCGGTGCCCGCATACGTCTCGTACCAGGATCGCGACGGAAAGTATCTTCGTGTCAACAAGGCCACCGCAGACCTTGTTGGCATCCCGGCCGAGGAGTGGCGGGGGAAGCGCCTTCTGGAACTCCTGCCCGGCACGACCGATTCAGGCCAGGCCCTCAACTCCGAGGTCATTGCAACAGGACAACCAAGGAGAACGGCGCTCGGAAGACTCGCGATGGCCCCTGAGACACGATGGGTTCAGACGGACCGCATTCCGTACCGCGACAAGAGCGGAGACATCGTCGGCGTGATAGCGCTCAGCATCGACATCACGCAGCTCGTGGAGGCCCAGCGGGATCTCGCCATCAAGAACGAGCAGCTCAGGCAGTCGCAGAAGATGGAGGCGATCGGCCTGTTGGCTGGCGGTATCGCACATGATTTCAACAATCTGCTCACAGCCATATCCGGATATGCGGAGCTCGCACAGCACCACCTGGATCCGGACACACCGACCGCATCGATGCTCGAATCGATCCTTGACGCAGCGGGGAAGGCCGCTACCCTCACCCAGCAGCTTCTCGCGTTCAGCCGGAAGCAGCCACTAGTGCTCGCCTCCGAGGACCTGAGTGCCATCGTCAGAAAGATGGGCGACATCCTTGGATGCCTGGCCGGAGAGGGTATAAAGATCAAGACCTGTCTCGCGGCGAACCTCGGATGCGTCGAGGTCGATGGATCGCAGATCGAGCAGGTCATCCTGAACCTTGCCGTGAATGCGCGGGACGCCATGCCCGAGGGCGGCACGCTGTCGATCACGACGGGGAAAGCGAACTTCGACGATGAAGAGCCACCGGAAGAGTGCCGCGAGCGCGCCAGCAGCTACGTCTGTCTCTCGGTCTCCGACACCGGGACAGGGATAGATAGCGAGACGGTAGATCACGTCTTCGAACCGTTCTTCACGACGAAGAAATCGGGCGCCGGGACGGGTCTGGGACTCTCGGTGGTGTTCGGCATCGTCGAGCAGCACGGTGGCTGCATCCAGACCAACACGGAACTCGGTTGCGGCACGACGTTCAACATTTACTTGCCGGTCAGCCCTGAGCCTGAGCCCGCTCCGGACCCGGTGCTTGACCCGGCGAAGCAAATCATCTGCGACTCCGGCGCGGCGGCGCCGGGCGTTGGCGGGCGCATCCTCCTCGTCGAGGACGAAGAGACCGTGCGCGGCTTCGCGGCACACACGCTCCGCCACTTCGGCTATGAGATCGTCGACGTTCAGAGCGCCGAGGAGGCGATCGATGTCCTGAGCAACGACTCGGTCGGCTTCGACATGGTATTCAGCGACGTCGTACTGCCGGGGAAGAGCGGAATCGAACTCGCGGAGGAAATCATGGCCCGGGACCCAAACGCCAGACTACTGTTGGCAAGCGGCTATCCTGACAGGAGAGCGGCGGCCGGTCATCCCCAGCAGATGGGAATCCCGTTCCTCAGCAAACCGTACTCGGTCAGGGGCCTCTTGGAGAGCGTGCGGAACGTTCTCTGCTGAGCCGGGGCTCTCCCCGGCGGCCTTTCTGATATCTGGCTCCCCGGGTTGGTGTCCCAGAGCGTGGTTCTATGGGACTCCGCCGGCCTGGAGATAGTAGCCGGTCCAAAAGGGCATACTGGCTTCCGACTGTTCACGCGAAGAGCATAGCCGGCTGCGGTCGTCCCCACACGGTTGAATCACCTCAGGCGGATCAAGGAAACGCACGAGGATCCTCTGCTACCGGGTCCCCCCCGCTACCACGACCCAGTTTGAGTCTGTCTCACCAACGTGCGGATTGAAGAATGAGATCTCATGGCTTCGCACGTCGGGTAGGACGCTCTCCAGGAGGTCGAGAAACTGCTGCGAAGGCTCTGAGGCTGACCAGATCCCGAAGACGCCGCTCGGTCGCAGATGCTCCGAAAGCCCAGAGAGGCCGGCGGCGGTGTAGAACCCGCCGTGCCGGGGTTGGAGCCATGACTCGGGAGAGTGATCGATGTCGAGGAGGATGGCATCATAGCATCCCCCGAGCTCAGCGGAGGCTCCCGGGGCGACGTGCTTGAAGAAGTCGCCCTCGACGAAGGTGCACCTTGGGTCATCCAGTAGCGCGCCGGCCGTCGGCACGAGCCGGCTCAAGTGCCATTCGATCACCGGGGCCAGGAGTTCGACGACCACCAGC
>JAUXGN010000046.1 GCA_030622115.1 Candidatus Eiseniibacteriota bacterium | reverse complement strand
CTGCCGGGCCTCAGCTGATTGCGGAAGCGAGGACCACTGAAGAGCCCGGTGCGGGAAAACCGCACGCCGGGATCTGTGCGGGGGCCGTCGGGTAACTGGCGGTTCTACCGCGACGGCATCTCCGTCGGCGATTCATGGAGGTCATGTGCATCCTCGTACCTTTCTCGCTACGCTGTGGAGGCTCGATCTCAGGCCTCAGGTATTCGTGGCCATGAGCTTCGCAGACCGATATCAGAGCCGGTATGATCTAATAATCGCACCAGCCATCAGGAGCGTGACGCACGATGGTGGGCCTTTGGAACCCACGCGGGTGGATCTCAGCCGATCGGGCGATTCTATTCTCACGGAGATCATCGACGGAGTCGCCCACTCACAGCTCGTGCTGGCGGATGTTTCCACGCTCGGCAAGGACTCCGTGACCGGGCGCTCCTACAGGAATGGCAACGTCATGTACGAGGTAGGTCTGGCTCTGGCTTGCCGCCAGCCAGAAGAGGTGCTGCTGGTCCGTGACGACCGCGAGCCGTTTCTCTTCGATGTCAGCACCATTCCACACATGCAGGTTGACTTCGCGGACGAGTGTGGAGCCCGTGATGCACTTGCCGCTGCTCTCCGGCAGCGCTTGGATGAGCGCGATCGCCTCTTGGACGCCCGCGTAGAGATGGCCGTTGCCGGAATGACCACTGTGGAGATGAACATCTGCAAGTTGATAACGACTCTCCGGGAAGGGAAGAGCTTTGGCAAGCGCGGCACCAACACGCTCGCTCAGCTCTATGAAGCAGCTGGCATTGGCAGGTTGCTCGACAAACAGGTGATCCGCTTCTCTGGACAGTTCCAAGACGGCAATGCCGGGTACGAACCCACACCACTAGGGCGCGTCGTGGCAGAGCGAGCAGTTCGACAGGTGGGAGCCCTCAAAGGCGGCGAGTCGGCTGCGGGAGCGCAGCGGCCGGAGAAGAACGGAGTCGCCTAACCAGCGTATGCAGCCGACGCGCTTGGCTGTCACAGCGGCCGCAGGTGCGGCTTCGCCGCTGGCACCCGCCGCACCAGCCTCAACGCTCGCGGCTGGTACGCGGTACGTTAGGTCACAGACACGCGGTGCATCAGGGGAAGACAGGGGACTAGATGATCACACGGTTGGATGTTCGTGGGTTCCGCTCGTTGGTGGATTTCTCCATACGCTTCACATCAGGCCTCAATGTTCTAATCGGGCCAAACGGCGCGGGCAAGAGCAATATCTGTCATTCGCTGGGTTTGTTGTCGGCAGTGGCTGAGGGGGCTATGGCTCCATACGTGCTGTCTTTGGGTGGGGCTGGGAGCCTGTTCACGTTCAGCGGCGGCAAGTGGAAGCGGAGAACCTCTGTCCAGAAGCTCACTGTCCTGTGTCAGGGCGATACGTCTGCGGAGTTTGAGAACGAGCAGTTCAATCTGCAGTACAAGTACAGCTTCTCAATAGAGAGAACCAAGGATTCAGTCGGGATCTCGGATGAGAACCTGGAGATCCGGCGTAGATCAGATGACGGCAGCTACTCAGACATCCTGCGAGCCCGGCGGAAGGCAGGGGGCGCAGGTGTGAGCGTCGGCATCCGTGATCAGGAGCGCGTGGGACCGGTGTCTATAGACAGAATCACGACGGAGCGCGGATTCGAACTCAAGACGGAGCATGCTCCACCAGACAGCTTCATGCCGATTCTGGCTGAGTTGATCTTCGTCTGCTTCGTCGTGCGCCGCGATCTCACCAACCTCCGCGCGTGGAACATAGATCCGCACATCGCCAGACGTAGCTCGGACATCCTGGAGCCGTCCGCCATGCGCCCAGATGGACGAGGGCTGCCCAACGCGATCCACTCCGTGGTGGAAGAAAGGGGAGAGAGACTGGCCGACTTGAACGCGGTCTTGGCGGGGGTCATCCCGAGGTACAAGACGCTCAAGGCCGGATTGGCAGGGGACGAGTTGACACGCTCTTTCTCTGTGGCGCACACAGATGGTGTGGTGTGCCCAGCCCACAGCTTGTCGGATGGTGCTGTCAAGATGATAGCTCTCCTTGTGGGCATCTTCACCGGGCGCGCAGACTCGGCGGTCATCGAGGAACCTGAGAACTACCTTCATCCGTGGGCCTGCCAGTGGATTACCGCCTATCTGAGAGACTACTTCGCGGATGGAGCGTGCATCCTGACAACTCACTCTGAAACCGTTCTCAATTCAACATTGCCGAGTGAGATCGTGATTGTGGAGAACGAGAGCGGCTCGACTGAGGTGTCTCGGCTGTCCAGCAGGCAGGAACTGGTGGGAGCGATTGAGCGCTCAGGCTTCGGATGCGGGTACCACTACATCGCCGGATCGCTCGGAGGCGTGCCGAGATGACCGATTTCAATGCATGGGTGTTCATCGTCGACGGCCTTACCGAGATAAGGTCCTTTGATGCCAAGCTCTCGAAGGACTTCAGAAGCGTGCCGGCGTTTCGTCAAGCCGCTTGTGGTGGCAAGGGCGTCGATGCGCAGGGTTATGCCAATGCCGTGTACGGAACCATCATCGCGGTCTTGAGCGGGCACTACAGGAGGATTCTCTGCATAACCGACCGGGAGTCTCGCACCCAAGCGGCTGACGCCTACGCAGACGACATCCGAAGAGAGCTCATAGAACGGGTTGCCTCGAGCACCCACTTCTCTCGCGAGGAGCTCGACGCCAAGATTCGGGTATGTGTCCCAGACAAGATGTTCGAGAACTGGATAGTCGCCGACGTTAGGGGAATAAGAACCTGTTCGGATCTGGTGAGTGGATCTGCTCAGCAGGACTCGTACGATGGGACGAATGGCTCTGCCGTACTGAAACGACTTATGGTAGTCGCGTACAAGAAGACCCTGCACGGTCCGAGGCTGTTCAAGCGCGTCTCGTTCAAGCGAGCAGCGGCGAACTCACCCTCGTTTGCCTTGTTCACGGGTCTGATTGACAAGTAGCCCGGTGTGCAATGCCTGCGGCCTAACTAGCGTATGCAGCCGACGAGCTTGGCTGTCACGTCGAGTGTACCGCGCGCATTCGCACGCGACGCACCCGCCGCGCCACCCGTGGTGCTCGCGGCTAATACGCGGTCCGTCAGGCAAAACGCTGCGAAGGAGAGCGTGTGAGACTTCAGTCTATCGATAAGGATGGCACGTTCCGCGAATACGTGGAGACACCGTTCAGCGGCGAGCACCTCGAGTCAGTGCTCGAAGACTGGATGGAGCAGAACCCGGGCGCGATCGTAGAGGACGGTGCTTTGCTGATAGTCGGTCGTCAGGTTCGCACGAATCTCAATAGCATCATCGACTTGCTTGCATTGGACCGTGATGGAAACGGAGTGGTCATCGAGTTCAAGCGGGATCGCACGCCGCGAGACACGCTCGCACAGGCGCTGGAGTACGCGTCCTTCGTTGAGGAACTGGACATCGACCAGCTGGAGGATGTGTTTCGCACCTACACGGCGGATCAGACGGCGAGTCTCGCCGATGCCCATCGCGAGTTCTTTGACCTTGATCCGAGCGAAGCCGTGTCATTCAATAAAGAGCAGAGAATTGTCATCGTGGGCCAGCAAGTCACTGAGGAGATCAGACAGACATCACGGTTCCTCAGATCCAAGGGGATTCGTGCAACTTGCCTTGAGTTCACGTTCTTCGAATCTGACAGGCAGGAACAGCTGCTAACCACAAGCTTGGTCGTGGGGTCCGAGCCTGTGGGTGGTCGCAGGGTCTCCGCGGGGACAGGTTCTGTTACGAATAGGGCTGAGTTCACCTCTCGCTTGGACTCCAACGGACAGAGCTTCTTCGACCGGCTATTCGCATTCGCGCAGGAGCGCGGGTTCATCATCTACTGGGGACACAGTGGTTTCTCGATGAACGTGTCCGTCGACGGCATGGATGTCGTCTTGTGCTACGGATACCCGACAGGCTCTGGTCCGGGCCAGTGCTTTCAGTCGGTGCTCTTCCGACAGGGCGGCCTGCTCAGCAAGACTGGAGCGCCGCAGGAAGAGGCGGAGAGCTTCCGGGACAGGGCCGAAGCCACTGGTTTCTTCGTGCGCGGGGGCAAGGAGACGAAGCTAGTCTTGGATCACTCCATATCTGACGATCAGATGAACAGCGTACTGAGTTGGCTTGACTCGCTCGCGGAGAAAATACGGGAGCACGCAGCATCCGCGTAACTAGTGTGTGAACCCGACGAGCTTGCCTCGCGCGCTAAACGCAGTCCGCTAGGTTGCGCCCAGAGGAGAAACGAAATGCTCGAGGTAATCGACAGGACGTACTTGCCGTTCACAGCTGATCAGCTTCGGCCGCACTTCATCGCTGACGTTGAGGGGCAGATCGAGTACTACCGGAGAAGTGCGGGACGCTACCATGATTTCATGTCCTCGCACGAAAACACGGCGGGGATTCCACTCACTCAGGCGAGATCTCCTCGGCAGATTGAGAAGGACGAGCGATTCTGGACCGTCACAGCCCTCAAGCATGCGTTCGATGATCCGCCACGCGATGCCATTCTCGCGGCGCTGCTCACCGAAATCTACGGTACTACGCCCCCCGTACCAGGGATGAACAACTGGAATGAGTGTCTGAACGGTCAGTTGGAACTCTACTTCGAAGCATGCTTGCCTTCGCCACCCACATACGTTGAGTGGCTCCGTGCGAACCTAGCCGGGCGGCAGTTGATTCCCTACGTGCTGGATGCCGCGAGGCGCGAGAACGCTCGGACGCTTGAGGGCGCGACCCACGTGGACGCGATGTTCCTGAATCGCTCCAACGGGTTCGCATGGCTGATCGAGGCTAAGGTGCTCTCTGATGTTTCCTACTCGATCTCGTTTGACAGCTATCGGAATCAGATCGCACGCAATCTGGATGTGATGCTCGACAACACGTCGCAGCCGGGTGCCGGGCTTGAGACCAGGGATCCGCAAAGGAGCCTGTTCGCGCTGCTCACGCCCGGAGGCTTCAAGCGCTATCCGAGTTCCCGGCTCTACGGTTGGTTGATGCACGAGTACGAGAACGACCCGCATTCGCTTGCGCGCGACTTACCGCACAGGACAGACGTGGACTGGCGTGCTCTGTCCAAGCGCATAGGCTGGTTCACGTTCGATGACGTTGAGCGTATCAGGCCGGGCTCCTGTACCTGGCCGCTCTGAGCGTGTTGAGTCGGCGCAACCCAGCTAGCGTATGAGCCTGACGGGCTTGGGTGTCCCGGCGTCTGCAAGGGGGCTGCCCTCGGCAGCAGTACACAGCGCGCAACGCATCGCGCTCGCAGGTGATACGCGGTCACTCAGGCATCGCTCGCTTCGCTTAGAAAGGAGTCATCAACATGCCCGTGAAGGAGTTCATCAGCGACGATGACGGCTACCGACGCTGGCTTTCAGAGAATCGAACTGGATTCGTCGTCAACATGTATCGGGACATGGATGCCAGCCGGTACAGCATGCTCCATCGCGCGAGGTGTCGCTTCATCAGCGACTACTCAGGTAGTGCCGAACCGGGAGGCTTCACGGAGAGGGACTACGTCAAGGTCTGCGCTGAGTCAATTGAAGAGCTGCGCGATTGGGTTCGGGCGCATGGAGGGCCCCATGGGACCTTCAAGTCAAGGTGCTCCAAGTGCGGTCCGTCGTAGCGGCTTGGCCGAGCGACTGCTGCGCGGTCGCCGCGGCAACCTCAATGCTCGCGGCATCGTCCGTATCCGGTCGCGGAGTTGGTACGTGGTGCGCTTTGCCGTCTCTCGATGCTGATCACATGTAGTGCGCTGATCGAAGGAGGAGATATGTCAGAAGAACTGGGCGAGCTCCGCAGGGTGAACCTCCGCACCTACTGGGCCAATGAGGCCGCGGAGTTCACCCCGTGGCTGGCGGCAGAAGAGAACATTGCGAAGCTCGGTGAGGCGCTTGGGATCGACCTCGAAGTGGAAAGCACGGAGGTTGCGGCCGGTCCCTATTCTGCCGACATTCTCGCGCGAGATACGGTTACCGGTGACTACGTCATTATTGAGAACCAGCTCGGGAAGACTGACCACGATCACCTGGGCAAGGCCATCACGTATGCAGCAGTCCTCAACGCATCTGCTGTGGTGTGGATTGCCGGCCAGTTCACCGACGAGCACAAGAAGAGCTTGGATTGGTTGAATGACAGCACAACTGAGGAATCATCCTACTTCGGCGTAGTCGTCGAGTTGTGGCAGATCGATGAATCCAGTCCGGCCGTGCGCTTCAACGTCATCAGCCGCCCAGCTGGCCTGGCGCGGAAATCGGTCGCCACCAGAGCGAGCGCGAAGCCGCTGACAGACGATCAGAAGCTGCAGCACGAGTGGTGGATCGCATTCCACGACGCTCTTCTGGAGAAGGGCGTGGTCCGCTCCGCGCAGACGCCCAGGCCGCAGTACTGGTTCGATGTGGCGCTTGGGCGAACGGGTTTCCACCTGTCCAACACCGCCAGCGTGTGGAAAGAGGAGATCGGGGTCCGGTTCTACATATGGAACAAGGTGAACGCCGAAGTCGCGCTGGAGCAGCTGGAGGCACAAAGACAGGAGATCGAGCAGGAGATTGGAGAGACCCTGCAATGGGATCCCAACCCACAGGCTCGTGACAAGACTATCAAGATCGTCAGGACGGCGGATCTGCGCAGCAAGGACGAATGGCCAGGCTACCTAGATTGGATGGTAGACATGACGGCCAAGTTCATCGCCGCCTTTGCGCCTAGAGTGAAGGAGTTGGAGCTCTCGCCCGTTATGGATGAGAAAGGGGACGAGGAGGAACCCGAGGCGGCATGACAGCCTTGCGGACACCCTCGGGTGTCCAGCCTGGCACGAACGCGTGAGGTAGTTGCACGCTGCTAGTACAGGATGCATCGTGAGTCGAGAGGTTGACCTGACCCTGCCTGCCGTGCCATTCTCGAGCCCACGTGATATCTGTGGCGGTGTCGGTTTGGCTTTCAGGTTTTCCCTTCAACATAACGGTGTCACACAGAGGTTTGCATGAGCGACCGATTCTTTGAACATCCGATCCTCAACTCACCATACGAGTACCCAGCTCGCCACTGGGAACTCGACGAGTCAGGACAGCCCACGACCGACATCGTCGAGACGCGCCGCGCGGCTGAGTTCATCACCCCGATCCCGAAGCCCAAGAGCCGCCGATCTGCGGAGCGAGCGCTCGTCTTCGACGAGGGCCGGGGGCTTTCGACAGAAGAGCAGATGTATGATCCGAAGCCGATGATCAACGAGCTTCGGAGGCACATAGACCGCTGGCGCGAGATTCCGGATCCTGATCTGTGGGGCGTCACGCCTGAGACGGCTCGGCTGTTACAGCACTGGCGCCACCACAGATTCAGCGACATTCGGCCGTTCTTCTGCCAGATTGAGGCAGTCGAGACGGTCATATGGCTGACCGAGGTCGCCCCGACGCTCGGGAAGCAGGGGCGCGTCTTCCTAGACTATCTCAAGGCCGCGAACGAGCAGGCGAACCCCGGACTGCCCCGTTTGGCTGTGAAGATGGCGACCGGCGCCGGCAAGACCGCCGTGATGGCCATGCTCATTGCATGGCAGACGATAAACGCAGTTCGCAGGCCGACCAGCAGGAGATTCACGCGGGGTTTCCTCGTGGTCACACCAGGCATCACCATCCGCGACAGGCTCCGTGTGCTTCAGCCGAACGACCCGTACAGCTACTACCAGAGCCGAGAGCTCGTGCCGGGGGACATGCTGAGTGACTTGGAGCGTGCGAAGATCGTCATCACGAACTTCCACGCGCTCAAGCTTCGTGAGACGTTGCAGCTATCGAAGGGCAGTCGCTCTCTGCTGCAAGGTCGAGGGCCGGAGATCAAGACTGTGGAGACCGAGGGCCAGATGCTCCAGCGCGTCATGCCAGATCTCATGGGCATGAAGAGCATCATGGCATTCAACGACGAGGCGCACCACTGCTACCGTGAGAAGCCAGGCAAGGAAGAGGAAGGAGATCTGAAAGGGGACGACAGGAAGGAGGCTGAGAAGAACCGCGAGGCAGCTCGCTTGTGGATCTCCGGACTCGACGCTGTGAGTCAGAAGCTCGGCGTGTCGCGCATCGTCGATCTCTCTGCGACGCCTTTCTTCCTGAGCGGTTCCGGCTATGCGGAGGGTACTCTGTTCCCGTGGACAATGACTGACTTCTCGTTGATGGATGCCATCGAGTGCGGCATCGTCAAGCTCCCGCGCGTCCCCATTGCCGATAACATCCCCGGCGAGGAGATGCCAGTCTACCGTAAGCTGTGGGAGCACATTCGCAAGGACATGCCGAAGAAGGGGAGAGGTAAGTCGAAGCAGCTTGATCCGCTGAAGCTGCCGACGAAGCTCCAGACGGCCATGCAGGCTCTGTATGGGCACTACGAGAAGACGTTCCATCTGTGGGAGGATGCGGGAATCACCCTCCCTCCGTGCTTCATCATTGTCTGCAGTAACACCTCGGCGTCGAAGCTCGTCTACGACTACGTTTCTGGATTCCACCGTGAGAACGACGACGGTTCGACGACGTTGGAGAACGGCAGGCTCTCTCTCTTCCAGAATTTCGACGAATATGGCAACCCGCTCGGGAGGCCACGGACTTTGCTCATAGACAGCGCGCAGCTCGAATCTGGCGACGCTCTCGACAAGAAGTTCAGAGACATGGCTTCCGACGAAATCGAGCGCTTCCGGCGAGAGAACATCCAACGCACCGGTGATAGGCAGCAGGCCGAGAAGATCACTGACCAGGACCTGCTCCGTGAGGTGATGAACACCGTTGGGAAAAGGGACAGGTTGGGTGAGTCGGTGCGTTGCGTTGTCTCCGTGTCAATGCTCACAGAGGGTTGGGATGCCAATACCGTGACCCACGTCCTTGGTGTTCGGGCCTTCGGAACTCAGCTCCTCTGCGAACAGGTCATCGGGAGAGCGCTCCGCCGGCAATCCTATGAGCTCAATGAGGACAACCTCTTCGACGTGGAATACGCCGACGTCTTGGGGATCCCATTCGACTTCACGGCCAAGCCTGTTGTCGCTCCGCCACAACCGCCACGCGAGACCGTGCATGTCAGAGCAATCACTCCAGAGCGCGACGCATGCGAGATCAAGTTCCCCAGAGTTCTGGGGTATCGTGTGGAGCTCCCGCAGGAGCGGCTCACGGCGAAGTTCAATGACGACTCGACTCTGGAACTCACTCCTGATCTCGTCGGCCCGACGATCACCCGCAATCAGGGGATCATCGGGAAAGGCGTCGACCTGAGCCTCATACACACCCGTGATCTCAGGCAATCGACGCTTCTGTTTCATCTTACCCAGCGTCTGCTCTACACGAAGTGGCGCGACCCCGGCGAAGAGCCGAAGCTGCACCTCTTCGGACAACTCAAGCGGATCACACGTCAGTGGCTCGACAATCATCTGGTCTGCTCGGGAGACACATACCCTGCACAACTGATGTACCAGGGTCTGGCCGACATGGCGTGTGAGCGAGTCACCAATGGTATTGTGAGCTCACTGGTAGGAAGCAGCCCCATCAAGGCGGTCCTCGACCCATACAACCCGACTGGCTCGACCCTCCATGTCAGCTTCAACACATCGAAAAAGGCTCGGTGGGAGACCGATCTTCGCCTGTGCCACATCAACTGGGCTGTCTGCGATAGCAGTTGGGAAGCGGAGTTCTGCCGAGTCGTGGAATCGCATCCCCGAGTCCGCGCATACGTGAAGAACCAGAACCTCGGCTTCGAGGTGCCTTACAGGTATGATTCTGAGTCTCGGATGTATTTGCCTGACTTCATCGTGCTCGTTGACGATGACCGGGGTGACGACGACCCTCTGCGTCTGGTAGTCGAAATCAAGGGCTACCGCGGCGAGGATGCCAAAGACAAGAAGGCGACCATGGACACTTACTGGGTCCCGGGCGTCAACAACCTGAAGACGTACGGCCGCTGGGCATTCGCTGAACTCACGAGCGTCTACTCGATTGAGGAAGATCTCTCGTTCGTCATCGACTCTCATCTGAAGCACTCAGCCGCTGGCTCGATCGCTGATGGAGAAGACGACCCATCAGAGATCCCCGTTTCGTAAGGACTAGTCCACATGGCACGGAAGAGGAAGGCCCCCAAGCAGGTCAAGGCGCTGAAGCACGATGACGCTTCCCGCAAGAACATCCCTACTGCGGAGTATCAATCGGTGCTGAAGGAAGACGATGCCAGCCCGATTCGCGTGGCCTACGAGCGTCGCAATCGTGACCTAGATCCCCAGTTGGTCTGGCGCGGCAAGGATGACAGGGACTGGTCTGATCTCGTCGTTCCAGCACCGCCTCTCTTCATTCAGGAGAAGGTCCATCCAAAGGTTGTGATCGATGACCTTCTTAGAACAAGCCATGCGGCTGAGAAGGACGCCGAGGATCAGGTGGACTTGTTCTCCGACTTCAACGGCCTTCCTGACGCCGATGCGAGGATGGAGTTCTACAAGCATGATGCGAATTGGGTCAACCGTATGATCCTGGGCGACAGCCTGCAGGTGATGGCATCGTTGGCGGAACGTGAAGGGCTGCGCGGCAAGATCCAGTGCATATACTTCGACCCGCCCTACGGCATCAAGTTCAACAGCAACTTCCAGTGGTCCACCACCAGCCGCGACGTGAAGGATGGCAAGGCCGAGCACATTACGCGCGAACCGGAACAGGTGAAGGCATTTCGCGATGCGTGGCGAGATGGGATTCACTCGTATCTGACGTATCTGAGGGACCGCTTGACTGTCTGCCGGGACCTGCTTTCTGAAACTGGCTCGGTCTTCGTTCAGATCGGGGACGAGAACTGTCATCTTCTGACTTCTCTATTGGACGAGGTATTCGGTGGCGAAAACCGAATCACCCTTATCCCGTTCGTTACCACTGGTGGTCAGTCTTCGGGTGATCTTGGGGACATCTTCAACTACTTGATCTGGTACGCGAAAAAGAAGGACGTGCTCAAGTACCGGCAGCTCTTCCAGAGTAAAGGGTTGCGCGAAGGTGGCGGTTGGGCGCACTCGCGAGCTGAGCTGCCGGATGGGAGTCGACAGAACCTCGGAGTTCCGGAGGTCAGACGAAGACTTGAAGCTGCTGAGCCGATTCGCCCTTACTCACTGGATGGTGTAGCTTCGCAAGGCTCAACTGCGACGGGAAGTGGAGTGTTCGCATTTGAAGGACGAGAATTCCATTGTGGACACAACGCCCATTGGAAGACATCAACTGATGGGATGGAACGACTGGCTAGCGCTTGGAGAATCGAGAGCTCGACGAACAGCATTCGCTACGTGCGATTCCTCGACGACTTCCCGATTCAGCCGATTACCAACCTATGGGCCGATACGAACCGTCCCGGCTACATCGACGCGAAGGCCTATGTTGTGCAGACCAGTGCGAAAGTCGTGGAGCGATGCGTTCTCATGGCGACCGACCCCGGCGATCTGGTTCTCGATCCAACGTGCGGGTCCGGCACAACTGCCTACAGCGCCGAGCAATGGGGGCGCCGCTGGATCACGATCGACACTTCTCGCGTTGCTCTTGCGTTAGCCCGGGCGCGCATTATGGGTGCCCGCTATCCGTACTACCTGCTTGCCGACAGTCGAGAGGGGCAGCTGAAGGAATCTGAGATCACTTGCTCGGTCCCTCCCGAGGCGCGCACGTGCGGCAGCATCCGGCAGGGATTTGTCTACGAACGCGTGCCACATGTCATGCTGAAGTCCATCGCTAACAATGCCGAGATCGATGTCATCTGGGACAGGTTCCAAGGGCAGCTCGAACCTCTCCAAGAGCAGCTCAACGACGTTCTCAAGAAGATGTGGAAAGAGTGGGAGGTTCCGCGGGAATCGGACGACAACTGGTCCGAAGAAGCCAAGAAGCTGCACGCGGATTGGTGGGAGCAGCGCATCGCCCGGCAGAAGGAGATCGACGCTTCAATCGCAGCCAAGGCGGATTTCGAGTACTTGTACGACAAGCCCTACGAGGACAAAGGGACCGTCCGAGTCGCAGGTCCCTTCACCGTTGAGAGCCTCTCACCTCACCGCGTCCTCGGAGTCGATGAGAACGACGAGCTGATCGACGCGATGGCGGAGTCCACGGCCTTCTACGGCGAGCATCAGGATTTCGCGATGATGATCATGGAGAATCTGAAGACTGCCGGAGTCCAGCAAGCTCACAAGGAAGACAAGATCTCCTTCTCCTCGGTTTCACCGTGGCCCGGTCGAATGATCGGTGCGGAGGGTAGGTACACAGAAGGCAAGAACGGAGATGGGGAAGAGAAGCGTGCCGCCATCTTCATCGGTCCAGAGTTCGGCACTGTCTCTCGTCCGGACCTTGTGGAGGCGGCTCGAGAGGCAGCGGAAGCCGATTTCGACGTGCTGGTTGCCTGCGCCTTCAACTACGAGGCTCACACGACGGAGTTCAACAAGCTGGGGCGCATACAGGTGCTCAAAGCGCGCATGAACGCAGATCTGCACATGGCCGATGACCTCAAGAACACGGGCAAGGGCAATCTGTTCGTCATTTTCGGGGAGCCAGATATCGAGATCCTCCCTGTCGTAAGAGATGATGGCAAGGATGACCGGATTCAGGTGAGGGTCAACGGAGTTGACGTCTTCCACCCGAACACCGGTGAGATTCGGAGTGACGGAGCCGAGGGCATCGCGTGCTGGTTCATCGACACTGACTACGATGAGGAGAGCTTCTTCGTCCGGCACGCCTACTTCCTTGGCGCGAACGATCCCTACAAATCGCTCAAGACCACGCTCAAGGCAGAGATCAACAAGGATGCATGGGAGACGCTGCACAGCAACATCTCACGCCCCTTTGACAAGCCCAAGTCCGGTCGCATTGCTGTCAAAGTGATCAACCATCTCGGTGATGAGGTGATGAAGGTGTTCCGCGTGGACCTGTGAAAGCGGAGGTCCGCGGCGGGCTCCGGACGACCGGCTCTTGGAGCCAGGCGTTGAGGCGACGAATGCGGACCGGCGCCCGCATGCTGGATTGTGCTGGCTTTCGCCGTTTGCGTGATGCTCGGACTATGTACTGGGAGGACAGCAATGCCTGTGAGCAACTGGCCGACTCGGCGCCTCTCTGTGGCCAGTCTCCATCTGGACACGAAGAACCCACGGTTGGGTCGCGAGGTCTCGGCCCGCGCACCGCGCGAGATCATCCAGCACCTATTTGAACACGACAAGGCGATCGAGGTGGCAGACAGCATCGTCAGGCGCGGGTACTTCCCGAACGAGCCCCTCCTGGCGATCAAGGAAGGGAAGCGGCACGTCGTGGTTGAGGGGAACCGCCGCCTGGCTGCTCTCAAGGCCCTGCGCGAGCCGGGTTTGCTGGACGGCGCCGTTGGGAGGAAGGTGGAGCGGCTCTCCAGGCTGATAGCAGACTCCGATGTCATCGCTACGGTTCCAGTCACAGTCGCTCCCAACCGCAAAGCTACCGATCGTCAGATCGTCGGCAGGCACGTCGGAAAGCCAGTACTCTCTTGGCGAGCCGAACACAGAGCCAGCTTCATTCTGGACAAACTCGCCGAGGGCTACGATAACGACAGGCTGCGCGACGAGCTGGGGTTTACGCAGGCTGATATACAGAAGGCTAGGCAGACCAGGGCCATTGCCGACATGGCGAGGTCTCTGGATCTCCCAGATGAGGTGAAGGCGAAACTCGAGGCGCCTCGGGCGAAGATATTCACTACGCTCGAGCGTGTGCTGGAATCATCTGTAGGCCGTAGCGCACTCATGGTCGTACCGGACGCAGAGCACGGACTCCGAGGAGTCACCACAAAAAAGCAGTTTGTTGGCGGATTCACCAAGCTGGTTCGCGACGCGGCGCTCGGGAAGGTGTCCTCGCGGACTCTGAACAGCAAGGAGGACATCAGCAGCTACTTCCAGACGTGGAGCACTGACGAGCTTCCCGAGAAGAAGCGTGGATCGTTCGTTCCTTCGGATGTGATTCAGGGCACGTCTGTCGCATCCGGCACTCGAGGGTCGCGGCCTACTCCGAGGCGAAGGAGGCAGAAACGAATACACCAGACGGTCATTCCCAGGGGTTTCAAGGTCTCGTACGGCACCGACCGACTCGTCGATATCCAACGTGAGCTGACTAGACTTAAGCGTGCGGAGTACCCGAACGCTGGCGCCGTGCTGCTCCGCGTGTTCTTCGAGCTGTCGGTTGTGTGGTACCTCAAGCGCACCGGCGGATTCGAGGAGGTCACGAGGCAACTCAGGGATAAGGGGAAGCTTCAAGCGGGGCAGACACCAACGTTGAAGCAGCTCGTCCCCGAGATCAACCGAGTCGCGAATGAGCGACTGTCCAAGAGCGACGCGAGAATAGTCGAGAAAGCACTCAAGTACGATCGCGCGGCCCCATTCAACATCAGCGAACTCCATTCTTTTGTGCACTCATCGGATTTGCCAGGCGAGCGCGAGATCCGGCAGTTCTGGGATCGAACCGAGCCACTCTTCCGGATGATGCTGCAGGAGGATGTGGAGGACACTGCGGAATGAGAACGGCGAGCCCTCTTCGATACCCGGGTGGGAAGTCGGTGCTGGCAGACTTGCTAGCCCAGATCCGCGTTCTCAACAGACTGGGTGATAGGGCTGTCGCCGAGCCCTTCGCCGGCGGAGCCGGCGCGTCGCTCACGCTGTTGTACTTGGAGGAGGCTCCAGAGATCTACCTCAACGATGCAGATCCTGCAATTCACGACTTCTGGTGGACTCTCGTGAACAGACCGCAGCCATTCCTGGACCTCCTGTTGAGAACGCGCGTCAGTATGGCCGAGTGGCGTCGCCAGCGAGATCTCTACAGGCATCGCGGACGGGTTTCTCATCTGCGGCGTGGCTTCGCGGCGTTCTACCTGAATCGCTGCAATCGATCTGGGATCATCACGGACGGCGGCCCGATTGGGGGAGTTCGACAGAGCGGCAAGTGGAAGCTCGATGCAAGGTTCAACAAGGCGGATCTGTGTCGGCGCTGCGAGAAGGTTGCCGAGTACCGCGATCGCATACGCGTGTCTTGCCTCGACGGCATCGAGTTCATAGAGAGCCTCGATCCCGGTTCGACGTTTTACTTCATCGACCCACCGTACTACGGCAAGGGCAAGACGCTCTACTTGGATCTTCTGGATGAGGAGTACCACGCGGCTCTTGCAGCCCAGCTGAAGTCCATGGTTGATGCGGCTTGGGTGCTGACATACGATGACTGCCCGCAGATCCGTCAGATGTACGACGGCTGGGCCAGGATTCGACCGTTCTCGCTACGCTACGCGGCAGCCAAGAGGCGAAGCGGGAAGGAAATACTCGTTACTCCGAAGTGGATGTGTCTCCCGACTTCCCAAGCTTCTCGAGCAATCACCTGGTGATCCCTTCCTCGAGGGCGTGCCCTCATCCCCTTTGTGCGGTTCCGACGAGCGCGCTAGGGCTCTCGCGAACCCATTCATACTTGACACCGTTCTCTGCGCAGGCTATAATCACACTCTGATTGGCCTACGGCTTGCACCGCATTGGAGCGGCCCCGTAGCCAGGAGGAGGAACATGCCCGAACCCCGAGTCACCATAAAGATCCCCAGACCGCTCTACGAGCGCATCCTGAAGTCGATTGAGGGCTCAGGTTTCAGCTCGGCCACGGACTTCATCGTCTACGTGCTCCGTGACGTGATGAGCGGCGCTGGCAGAGACGTCACCGATGGCGAGCTCACGCGCGAGGAGCTCGAAGCCATCAAGCAGCGCCTGAAGAATCTGGGTTATCTATAGAGAGACGCAGTTCACTCCAACCGAGAGGAAGGCACGCATTGCCAGCACCGGAGAAGCAGATCAAGCAGATCAGACCTCACGGCGGACGTCTCATCAACCGTCTGGTCGAAGGGGAGAAGAAAGAGAATCTCATTGAGCGGGCTCAGTCGCTGCCACGAATACAGCTTAACAACCGCGAGCTGGCAGATCTCGAAATGATCGCCGTGGGGGCGATGAGCCCGCTTGAAGGTTTCATGACCCGGGACGATTACGAAGGCGTGCTCTCCGAGATGCACCTCTCGATGGGGCTGCCGTGGACGCTGCCCATCACACTCGCGGTCAAGCCGGGCGACGACGCCGACCAGTACAAGGAAGGCCTCGACGTCGCGCTCGAGCACAACGGCAACATCTTGGGCGTCCTTCACCTCGAAGAGAAGTACAAGGTCGACAAGAACCGCGAGGCGAAGACCGTCCTCCTCACAGACGACGAGGCGCACCCGGGCGTCCAGTACCTCGGCACCATCGGCGACGTCTACCTGGGCGGCGAGATCAGCGTCTTCGGGAAGCCCGAGCACGCAGAACTCAACAACTACCGCCTG
>JAUXGN010000095.1 GCA_030622115.1 Candidatus Eiseniibacteriota bacterium | reverse complement strand
GCTCTTGAGGTTCTCGACGAACGCTGCAACCGCCTGATCCCCCTCAGGACCTCTACCGGCCAGGGCAACACCCGTGATCAGAATTCCCCTGAACGAACGCGACTTGCCGGTCATCTGTTCTCCCGAACCTCTGGGATCCGAGATGCTGACGCTGGTGAGCCACACGCCATCGGGTATCGCCAGCGCTATCCTCGCCCAGATGGGCGCGAATCGTATGCGCCCGGTCACCATCTTCCCGATGTCCTTCAGGTGCGGCTCGGTCCTGCTGACGATCGTCTCGAGCTCGTCCTGATTGGGGACGCCGGGGTAGTGGGCGGTCACATGCTCCCGGAGCTCGCTGACCTCGGCCGCGTACACACTGGTCATGCTATACTCGGAGAGCGAGATCGTGCCCATGCTCACGAGCGCCAGCCCAACGACAAGCACTGTGAGGGACACGATGACCGTGACAATCTTCTTGCGGCTTGCAGGTACAATCCGCTGCCTTATGAGGTTGATGTCGTACATTCGCTAGTTAGGATCCTGCTTCATTGCCAGTGCCGCCGCGAGCGATGAGATCGAGGCGAGTTTCCTGACCGCTTCCACATCGAATCGCGCGTCGTCCACGTGGACCCCATCCAGCGGGCTCCAGCTGACGACCTGAAGACCAGCCATCTCGGAGATCGCGTCGCCGAGTCCTGGTATGGTCGAGGTGCCGCCGCACATGAAAAGCGAGTCGACGTGCGTGCCACTCCCTCTAGTCTGGTAGTACATGAGCGAGCGAGAAAGCTCGCCGACCAGCTGCCGCGTCACGCGCTCGATTGCTCGAGCGGAGGCCAGCTCCCGCTCGGGCTCCACGATCTTCACCTTCTCGGCATCCTCCAATGGCACGGAGAGCGCGTCTGCGATAGCCTGCGTGTAGTTGTTGCCCCCGATCTCGATGTCGCGAACGAACGGAACGGTTCCCTCGCGGGCGATTCCGATGCTCGTGCTCAAGGCGCCTATGTTGATGACACCGCAGGTCTCGGGCAACCCCTCGTCCATGAGTAGTGCGTCGAGCAACACCAGCGCGTCGACGCCGACCACTCTGGGCTCGAGTCCGGCTTCCTCGAGTACGGAGGTTCTGGCGTTCACCTCCTCCTTGCGGGCCGCGACAAAGAGCACGTCCATCAGATTCGACTGCGACGACTCCGATTCGATAACACGGTGGTCGAGGTAGGAGTCGTGGAGCTCGAACGCAATGACCTGACTACCTTCGTATCTGAGCGCTCCGTCCAGTTCCCCCTTGCCCAATGCGGGGAACCGCATGCCTCTGACGGCCACCTTGCGCCCACTGATCGACGTCGCAATGCGATTGGTCGCTAGATCCTTGCCCTCCAGCACAAGCGATATGGCTCTTCCGTACGTGGCGGACGACGCCTCTTCCGGAACGGCGACGACGGATATGTTTTCAAGCTGGAACGCTTGGGGAGAACCGGAAAGCTCAACCAGCTTCACCGAAGTGGAGCCGATGTCTATGCCAACCAACCCCCTGTGCTGTTCGCTCTTGTGCAATTGTCTCTTGCTCCCGCTTCCTCGTGTGCTGTGAGGCCCACCCCCACCGGGGTTCCTCAGAACACCCTTGTCAGTTCTCCATCCTGGTCAATGGTGACGACTATCGCCCCGACCTCGGATGCAAAGAGCGCGGTGCTTGCCGAACCATCACACTCGATCGTGAACGCGTTCGCAGTCGTAGCGCCGCTGAATGTGTAGCATTCCGTGCTGAAGTAGCGACCGGCGAGATCGCTGTTGCTGACACCCAGGAGTCCTCCGCTCGTTACCTGTGCACCGTCCGTGAAAAGCGATGGGTTTGCGAAGGTCCCGTGCTCCACGTAGTAGATACGCATGGAGCTTCGGATCAGCCCGAGAGCGGTAACGGCCTCCGTGGACTTCGAGCGCTCGGGAACCAGCTGGAACAGGGGGAAGGCAATGCTCGCCAGCACACCGATGATGGTGACGACGATCATCAGCTCGACCATGGTGAAGCCCCGCTGGTTCTTCCAGAACATGATGCCTGCTCCCCCGGATATGTGCCGGATCAGCCGTTGGTGACGTCGCCGTTCTGATCGATGTACCGCACGACCCCAGACACGTCGCACTTGATGCTGTAGGTGGTACCGCCCGCGTCACCATCGAACGTGTAGCACTCGGTGCTGAAGTAACCGGCATCGAGATCGGTGTCGCTGACCTCAAGTATCCCGCCGTTCGTCACGCGGTCCCCATCCGTGAAGTTCGCGTTGACGAATGTGACGTGTTCCGCATAGTAGTTCCTGAGCGCGGAGCGGACGGTCCCCAGCGCGGCGACGCACTCCGTCGCCCTCGCCTTCTCGGTGGCTCCGCTATACATCGGGACGGCGACCGTGGCCAGGATTCCGACTATCATGACGACGATCATCAGCTCGACAAGAGTAAAACCCGTCTGGCTTGTCCTCCTCATGGATCCCACCTCCCTCCCCCACGTGGACTCCCCCGGGGCGCTGGAAGCGCGCCGTCGTTCTCTGTCTGTCTGCCGGATTCGCCTGTCACGCCTCCGGTCGAGCCTGCCCTGCAACTTGCGATAGCAACTGCTCCTGTTTCCCCGCCTCGAATCGGGGGTGACGCCATGGAGGGCGTCACCCCCGCTCATTAGTCAGATCATCGGCACAAACTAGCTGTTCGTGATGGTGCCATTGTGATCGATCGAACGCACGATCGTCGAAACTTCGGTGTTGTACGGAGCGGCACTTGCCGATCCGAGGCACTCGATGCTGTACGCGTTCGCGGTCGCAGCGCCGTCAAACGTATAGCACGCCGAGCTGAAGTAACGACCCATAAGGTCCGTGGTGCTCACGTCGAGAATACTGTTGACCGTCACGAGCGCGTTATCTGCGAACGCCGCATCAGCGTACGTTCCATGCTCTGCGTAATAGACCCGCAGCGCACCGCGAATCGTGCCGAGTGCAGCCACCGCCTCCGACGCCTTAGCACGCTCAGTCGCGCCCTGATACATCGGAATGGCTACCGCCGCCAATATGCCGACGATGATGACAACGATCATCAGCTCGACAAGT
>JAUXGN010000067.1 GCA_030622115.1 Candidatus Eiseniibacteriota bacterium | reverse complement strand
TGAACGTGCCGAGTCTCTGTGCTAGATTGTAGCTCGTCGGGGCGTAGCGCAGCCCGGTTAGCGCACTAGCATGGGGGGCTAGGGGTCGCTGGTTCGAATCCAGTCGCCCCGACCACACAGAACTGCAGAGCCGCTCGGCCTGAAACGGTACGTCGCTGATGGCAATCTACCACGTCTACCAGCTCGCAACGTTCTTGACGAAGCGGCTTCCTCTGCCCGCTGCGCGGAGAACAACCGCCGTAGTGGGCGGAATGCTGTCTGTCCTCCAGCGACGCAACAGGCGCTTCCTGTACCGCAATCTGAGAACCGCGATCGGCAACGGGCTGTCGGCCGGGGAACTCCGGAGGCTTCGCTCGAGGATCTACGGCAACTTCGCCGATTTCGTCTACGATTTCATGAAGCTGCCCTGGTTGACAATGAAGAACGCGCATAACGTGTTCACAACCAGCAGCTTCGACGCCGCTCGCGCGCTTGCGAAGCTGGCAAGCGAGAGACCGGCCATCTTGGTAACCGCTCACCTCGGGCACTGGGAACTCGGAGGAGCACTGGTCGCTCTGATCGGACACCCGGTAGCGATACTCGTGGACAAGCATCCCGACGACAGAGTTACTGAGCTCTTCAACTCGATCCGCAGAGGGACAGGGAGCACGGTCGTTTCCGTCACCGCCTTCCGCCGGCTCTTCCGCGAACTCAAGCAACACCATCTGGTTGCGATCGCAGGTGACAGGGCGGTTACGGGGCAGGGGATCCGGATACAGTACTTCGGGCGGGACTATCTCGCACCCGACGGCTATGCGGCCCTCGCCAGGCGCGTCGGCGCTGTGATCGTACCGACGTTCTGCATCAGGCAGCCGGACGGGCTCTACGACTTCAGAACGGGACCGCCGTTTGCCCCCCCTGTGACCGACGATGAGGAAGCGGACGTCAGAAGCTGCGTCATTCGGATGATGGGCATTGTCGAAGACCACGTGCGGCGCTATCCCGAACAGTGGTACGTATTCAGACCGGTCTGGGAGAACGCAGGCCGGCCTGAAACCGACAGACACCTCGCCAGGAAAATGAGGACACGACGATCAAGCACCAAGGCGGCATCGGAGCACGACACCGAGCGAGCCGGGAGGTGACCATCAGAACGCTGGTCATAGTACCCTGTAAGAACCTCGAACACCACGTAGGCAACGTTGTACGCGCCATCGGCGCCCTCGGTCTCGGACTCGATGTCCTCGTTGTGGACGACGGTTCCTCGGATGGAACGACACAGGCGGGCCGCGAGGCCGGCGCGGAAGTGGTTGCGCATTCCGAGAATATGGGAAAGGGCGCCGCGCTCAAGACAGGCTTCGACTACGCCCTCGAACACGACTACGAGGCGGTCATAACGATAGACGGCGATGAGCAACACGATGCTGCAACCATCCCGAGCTTCATTGAGGCGCTCGAATCGGGGAGATGGGACGTGGTGGTCGGATCCCGGATGAGCGAAGTCAAGGACATGCCCGGCATCCGCATCTGGACGAACCAGACGACATCACGCGTCATCTCGAAGCTGGCACGACAGGGTATTCCAGACAGCCAGAGCGGCTATCGTATCATACGCACAACGGTGCTCAAGGGCATGGAACTGATAACCAAACGCTACGACACGGAGTCCGAGATCCTCATCAGGGCGGGCAGAAGAGGGTTCCGCATCGGCAGCATTCCGATCGAGTCGATCTACACGGATGGGATCAGCCACATCAACCCCGTCATCGATACTCTGAGATTTCTGAGACTTGTCTGGCGGAGCCTGTTCTGGAGATAGAGATATGCAACCTGAACATCCATGCATTCTTGTCAGCAACGATGACGGCATCGATGCTCCGGGAATCAAGGCGCTGCATAGGGAGCTTGCAAGCATAGGAAACGTCAAGGTAGTGGCTCCGGACCGCGAGCGAAGCGCGGCCAGCCACTCTCTGACGCTGCAGGTTCCCATTCGTGCACAGCATCTGAGCGAAGACGTTGTCAGCGTGAACGGAACGCCGACCGATTGCATCATGCTCGCAATCAAGAACTTGCTCAAGGTGAAGCCCGACCTCGTCGTTTCCGGCATCAACCGGGGCGCCAACATGGGGGACGACATCACCTACTCAGGAACGGTTGCGGCTGCAATGGAGGCCACGCTTCTCGGAACGCCGGCGATCGCTATCTCGCTCGATCGAGGCGACGACAACGGCTTCGACTACGCTGCGGCAGCGCGAATCGCCAGAGAGGTATCGCTTGCGGTGCTCGCGCGAGGTCTCCCTGAGGGTACGCTCCTCAACGTCAACGTGCCGAACCTGACGTCGGAGGAAATCCAGGGAGTCAAGATCACGAGACTCGGCAAGCAGGTGTATGAGGATCTGATCATCGAACACACCGATCCCAGGGGAAGACCGTACTACTGGATCGGCGGACAGCAGGAAACCTGGTCGATAGAGCCGAATACGGACTACACCGCGGTAGCGGATGGGTTCGTGTCGATCACGCCGATCCACCTCGATCTCACTGACTACCGGACGTTCGCGCTGCTCGAAGGATGGGAACTCGACAACATCACCGAGGCTGCCCGGGCAGGGCGTGATAAGTAGGGGAGCGGACGTGACCGATTGGGAGAGTCTCCGTCGGAGTATGGTGGATCTTCAGATTGCCGCTCGCGGCATAAGCGACATGCGTGTCCTGGACACGATGTTGGAAGTGCCCCGGCACCTGTTCGTGGGACGCGGAATGGAAGCGTCCGCGTACGGGGATCACGCGCTTCCGATAGGCGAAGAGCAGACCATCTCACAGCCGTACATGGTGGCCATCATGACGGCGGCCCTTCACCTCACAGGAGAGGAGAAGGTCTTGGAGATAGGAACGGGGTCGGGCTATCAGGCGGCCATCCTCTCAAAGCTGGCCGACCGGGTCTTCAGCGTCGAGAGAATCGAGTCGCTCGCGAAGCGCGCGCGACACACGCTTGAGACCCTTGGCCTTCTCAATGTATCCATCGTCGTAGGAGACGGCACAATAGGTTGGAAGGAGTTCGCACCCTACGACCGGATACTCGTGACCGCAGGATCACCGGCTGTTCCCACAAGCCTGATCGAACAGCTCGCCGACCCGGGCATCCTCGTCATCCCGGTCGGATCCATGGCAATGCAGCAGCTCCGGATAATCGAGAAGCGCGATGGCGTTGTCAAGGAACACGACGAGGGAGGATGTACGTTCGTCCCCCTGCTCGGCAAGGACGGGTGGGAACACCGTGCCCGCTGAGTACGGCGACTGAGACAGACCTTGCTACTCACAGAACTGACGCCTGACAACGGGCGCAGACGATGCTAAGGAGTACAGGAGTGCTCGATCATCTGGTAGAAATGCTGGGAGGACTACCGAAGGAAGTTGTGGCCTTCGTGATCTCGATGCTGCCGATAGCAGAACTCAGGGGAGGGCTCCCGCTGGCGCTCAAGTGGGGCATACCATGGCGCGAGGCCTACCTCCTGTGCGTCGCCGGCAACTTCGTGCCGATCATCCCGATCCTCTTTCTCCTTGATCCTGTCGCCACATATCTGAGGCGCTTCAGACTGTTTGATCGCTTCTTCACCTGGCTCTTCGCTCGGACCATGAAGCGGGGAGCAATGATCGAGCGCTATGAGGCGCTGGGGCTTGTTCTATTCGTGGCCATTCCCCTACCGGTCACAGGGGGATGGACGGGTGCTGTGGCGGCGTTTCTCTTCGGGATACGGCGCAGATACGCGATCCCGGCGATACTCTTAGGGATCATGCTCGCAGGCCTCATAGTGAGCGGGGCCGCACAGGGGTTCTTGCATCTGTTCGGGTCCTAGTGTATTATGTTTGATCTTGAATGATACGGATGGTCATGTCGGGGCGTAGCGCAGCCCGGTTAGCGCGCACGGTTCGGGACCGTGAGGCCGGAGGTTCAAATCCTCTCGCCCCGACCATCCTTCTGAAGGAGGACGAGATTGGTATCTCGCCCTGTAAGGATCACGGTGGTCGGCGGAGGCCACTGTGACACAGATACCGCCTCTTTGGCCGAGCGTGTAGGAGAGGGGATCGCTCGCGGGGGCGGTGTTCTGATTTCTGGGGGGCTCGGAGGAGTAATGGAGGCCGCCTCACGCGGCGCCCGGCTGGCGGGCGGCACGACCATTGGGATACTGCCCGGGCCGAGTGCGGACGACGCAAATGAGTACGTGACGATTCCGATAGTAACAGACATGGGCCAAGCCAGAAACGTGATCAACGTTCTCTCCGGGAATGCAGTCATAGCACTTCCCGGCGCCGAAGGGACTCTCTCCGAGATAGCCACGGCGCTCAAGAGCGGCATTCCGATCGTGGCACTCGCGGCCTGGGGTGAGATCGCAGGCGTGGTGATTGCCGAGACGCCGGATGAGGCTGTCCGATTGGCGTTCGAACACGCGCGGGAGTCATAGGGAATGAGCGCTGAAAGAATGTGCGCATGGATGGTTGGACACGTTCACGGGGTGGGGTTTCGCCATTTCGTGTCCACGGAAGCTCGGGCGCTTGGCTTGACCGGGTGGGTGGCCAACCGGGCAGACGGAAGCGTAGAGGTCGTCGCCGAGGGGCCTTCTGCTGCGCTTGACGAACTCGAGGGGAAGCTCGGAACAGGACCCCCCTCAAGTTCTGTCCGCGGCTGCCACGCTGTCCGACAGGGCGCCACAGGCGAGTTCGATGTATTCGACATAAGACTCTGAGCGCACGGGGAAGAGCCATGCGGATAGGCCACTCGCGATTCTGCTCGTTCGCCAGGATCGTCACGTTGTGTGCGCTGGTAGTGCTTCTCGGTTCAGCGGGATGTACGCCTCTCACGCCCAGTCACAGACGCGAGGTCACATCATCCCACTCGCACGTTTCCGGAGACGGCATCTACCACACGGTTCGGGCCGGGGAGACACTCTGGAGGATATCGAAGACGTACGGAGTCTCGGTCTCCGAAGTCGTTGAGGCCAACGATCTCGAGAGCTACATCATCCAACCCGGGCAGAAGCTTCTGATTCCGGGTGCATCTGAGGAGAGAGGCGTTCCCGCGGCTCAGGCTGACACCGGTCCCGCTCCGGACGCGGACCTGGCGTGGCCGCTCGCAGGACGGGGACGGGGTTCGGTAACGAGCGGTTTCGGTCCGAGAAGGCACCCGATCCGTAAGACCGAGGATTTTCACAAGGGGATCGACATAGACGGGGCTCGTGAGGAACGTGTCCTCGCAGCTGCAGCCGGCGAGGTAGTCTTCGCCGGGAAGATGACAGGCTACGGCACCGTTATCATGATCGACCACGGAAACAGACTCATCACGGTCTACGCGCATCTCAGCAGAGCAGCCGCGAAGCTCGAAGACCGCGTCACAGTTGGAGAGACTATAGGCTACGTAGGGACAACTGGAACGACCACCGGTTCCCACCTTCATTTCGAGGTGCGACACAGGGGACGCGCGGTAGACCCACTTGACTATCTACCCTAGGCAATACCAGGTCGCCAGCAAGCGGCCGAGGCTTTCGTACGAGGGAGTACCGAATGAACCTCAAGGACCTGATCCGCGACGTACCGGACTTCCCGAAGAAGGGAATCATCTTCAAGGACATCACGACGCTGACGAAGGACCCCGCGGGATTCCGCGAAGCGGTCGACCAGATTGTGAAGCAGTACGAGAACGCCGAAATCGATGTCGTGGTCGGCATAGAGGCGCGGGGGTTCATCTTCGGTGGGGCCATCGCCTATCTCCTGAACGCCGGCTTCGTACCGGCCAGGAAGCAGGGCAAGCTTCCCGCCGAGACTGTACGCGCTGAGTACGAGCTGGAGTACGGAACCGATGCGATCGAAATGCACAGGGATGCCATCAGCAAGGGACAGCGTGTTCTCATAGTTGACGATCTCCTCGCGACCGGTGGGACAGCGGCCGCCGCCGTGAAACTCGTTGAGGAACTCGGTGGCGAGCTTGTCGGCGTCGCGTTTCTGATCGATCTCACGTTCCTGAATGGACGGGAGAAGTTGCAGGGGCAAGCGATCACGAGCCTTGTGGATTACGACGGGGAGTAGTGTTATCGGCGGATTGCGACTGGGAGTAGCAACGCCCGTGGGCTCCTCCGGTTCGATACTCGCCCGTGCGGACGCGATCGCGCAATTGCGAACCGCGCTACTTCTGGCGGACCCACCGAATAGCTGCTAGAATTATCAAGAGTGCCCCCGTAGCTCAGTTGGATAGAGCATCGGTTTCCTAAACCGAGGGCCGCAGGTTCGAATCCTGCCGGGGGTACCAGATTTCAAGAAGGCCGTCGGGGAGAGCCCCGGCGGCCTTCTTCTGTTTGCTGGACTTCATCCTTGAGGCTTGATAAAGCTGGGCCTACTGTCTATCATGGTGGATGGCAATCAGTAAAGAACGATGAAGCGCAGCTCAGCTGCCGCCGATCTCCGTAGCAGACGCTGGCGGTGCGCCCTCCACGTCCTTGGCAGGACAAGCTTGTGCTGATATACGCCAGAGCGTATTTCCGGGTGTCGAGTTGTCGTTAGGTTGCCCAGGCGCCACGCATGGGAGGTTCAGTGAGAGCGATCTGTGCAACAGGAATGGTCATAGCGCTGTTCTTCTGCGTCTCGTGTGCCGGTACGGGCTTGGCGACGCCGGAAGCCAAATCATACGAGGTGGTTGGCAGCGACGAGCTAAGTCCTTCGACAGGCCGTACTGCGCGCCATTGGCGCATAGTGTCCGAGTCCTCGACCTTTGATGAACACGCGCACACGGTAGCCCGGGCGGCCATTGATCTCCAGCATGAGCACGGACTTGACCTGACACATGTTTCGCTTTATCCGAGCAGGTCGTTGGCTGGCTCAGGCGTGATGTACGGCTACGGGTTCTACGCGACCGACGGTCGAGCGGGCCAGGGTCTCTCTGGTGCGGACCCTGACTACAGGGCCACTTGGCGCGTCTTCGCAGCAGACAGAGTGCTTACATCCGAGGAACTCGCGGTGGCCGAGCTCTGGATGGAGCGCGCAGCTGACTTCCCGAGCACGGACATGCTGAGCAGCCTTGCGGTGGACGCGGACGCCCTGCGTGGCCACATCGCAGAGGAGCTTGGGGTTCCGTACGAGGATGTTGAGTTACCACACCTTCGGTTGGAGTTGTGGCTGGAGGTACTTGAGTAGTGCTTGGGCAACCTAACTAGCGCATGCAGCCGCCGAGCTTGGCCGTCACGCCAGCTGCATTCGCACCTGCCGCGCCAGCCTTAACGCTCGCAGCTGATGCGCGTT
>JAUXGN010000007.1 GCA_030622115.1 Candidatus Eiseniibacteriota bacterium | reverse complement strand
CATCCCCTTTCAGGAAACCCCGACTGCGCCGTCTCTTCCCTTTCTGTGCACCATGAGTACAACTCTCACGCGAGCCCTGTCAAGAGCAAGCTGATGTTGTAGCAAAGCGAAAGTGTCCTCTTAACAGCAGAGCATAAATGTCCTCTGTGTCTATGGAGCCGGTCTTGAAGCCATGTAGACCTGGATCAAGTGTTTTGCCCCCTTTGGGTCGCCCTTCCGCCTCCGTTTCCATGTTCGGATGGGATCTCTGAGCTCCGTTGGCGGATGAGAAGCTATTCGTTTTCCCTGGTACCAGACGGACCATGCCCCGTCGAGGTGCTGCCTGATGAGGACCTTTGCTTTTGCGTAGCTCCTCCGAGGTCTTCCCGGTGGTATGTCTATGATGAGTCCACCGAGTCTGACGCTGTTGTCATTTGCGACGGTGGCTTGGTATCCGAAGGCGATTCTTTGGTATCGGTCTCGCTTTGAGACCCTTGAGAAGGCAGATCCCTTCTGCTCCGGCGTCTTCACGAAGCGTTTGTTGTAGCGGTCGATGAAGACCTCCTCGAGCCATCGGTTTGCGTCATCGATGCTGGTGATGCCGTGGAACTCGAGCTCAGCGATGAGGCGATCCTGAAGGACGCCGAAGCTTCGTTCGATTCTTCCCTTCGCCTGTGGCGAGTATGCAGGGATAGCAGTGATACCAAGTTCATCGAGGACTCTTCCTACATGGGTGGGGAAGCGAACACCGGCGATCTCTTCCTCGATGCTCCAGTGATCGTCTGCACGTCTAAGTATGGTGTGGCGGTCCTGATAGACAGACAGGGGCTTTCCGTGCCTTTTGACAACGATATCGAGAAGGCGAAGATACCCTACGGCGGACTCGGCAGGGACGAAGACGGCCCCCAGAAGTCTGCTGTCTGCGTCATCGACGGCGCTCATAAGGCAGCATGGAGGTCGGTCGGGTCCGAACCAGTGATGTGGACTTCCGTCCCATTGCATCATGATGCCGGTCCTTGGTTTGCGTGGACGCCTCGATCGGTGCTTGCGCGGACGGCGTCTGCGCTTGGGCGGCTTGCCGGCGGAGCGCAAGATGGAGCGGACGGTCTCGCGGCTGACCGAGATGCCGTTGTGTTCCTCAAGCATCTCAGTGAAGTGGGTGTCGTTGAAGTTGCCGTAGTCCTGTTCGTGCAGCTGGAGGATACAAGACCTGAGGTCCGTGTCGATCGCGTTGCGAGCGGGTTCGCCACGGCGTCTGTGTGCCAGGCCGGCGACTCCCTCTTCCTGGTAGCGCCGATGCACACGCCTAGTATGACGATAGCTGATCCTCAGTACTACAGCGGCTTCTCTCAAGGTCATGGTTCCTTTGCCGACTTCACCAAAGACCCTGGCCCTGTGGGCCTCTTCTTGACTCAAAATGATGTCCCCTCTCATGTGCACCCCTCCTTGGGGCGCATTCTAACACCAATGCCGGAGAGGACATTTTAGCTTTGCAGTTAGAGAGGACATTTACGCTTAGCTTACACATGCAACTTTGAGGAGCTTGACAGTCCTGCTCTGCCATGGTAGATTGTATGTCAGTTGAATAGAGCGTTCCTTCGGGGCGGGGTGCAATTCCCCACCGGCGGTGATAGCCCGCGAGCGGTTCGTCCGCAGAGCCTGCGAAATTCAGGCGCCGACAGTGAAAGTCTGGATGGAAGAAGGAGCACGGTGACCAGTCAATGTACTGGTTCCGCCTGTGAGCCCCGATGACGGGGCTTTCTTTTTGTCTCGAATTCTTGGATGGCGTGCTCTTCCGGCGAGCGTTATTGGGCATTGCCGGACGTAGACACGCCGCGCGTGCTCTTCCACAAGGAGACGGCGCAGGGAAGATGATGGACAGGGAATACATGAGCGCCGCGCTTGCGCTGGCTGAGAAGGGGCGGGGGTACACAAGCCCGAATCCGCGTGTCGGAGCCATCCTCGTACGGGACGGTGCGATCGTGGGGCAAGGATTCCACGAACGATTCGGCGGAGCCCATGCGGAGGTGGCTGCCCTTACCGAGGCCGGCGAACGGGCGCGTGGGGCAACTCTCTTCGTGACGCTGGAACCCTGTTCGGTCTGGGGAAAGACGCCTCCGTGCACAGAGGCGATCATCGACGCGGGCATTGCACGGGTCGTGGTCTCCATTGAAGACCCCAATCCAGAGATCGCCGGACGCGGTCTGACGGCCCTCAGGAAGGCCGACATACAGGTGGAACTCGGGCTCCTCCGAAGTGACGCAACACGCCTCAATGCACCGTATCTCAAGTTCCGGACGACGGGGCTTCCACACGTCCACCTGAAACTGGCCGTTTCGCTGGATGGTCGCGTCGCAGCTCCGGACGGAAGCCCGCTTCTCATCTCATCCGATGAGTCGCGCGCTCACGTTCACCTGCTGCGGTCCCAGGTAGACGCGGTTCTCATAGGAATAGGCACGGTTCTGTCCGACGACCCAAGCCTGACAGACCGCCGGCCTGAAGGAGGCCTGCGGCAGCCGGCGCGGATCGTGATCGACTCAACCCTCAGGATGCCGGACACGGCCACACTGACGACGGGCGCGAACGAACACAGGACCATCATCGCTGTGGGAGCCAAGGCAGCCACGGAACGGCGCCGGCGACTTGAGCGAGCGGGCGTGGAGTTCTGGACTCAAACAGGCGGAGACGGCGGACTGGATCTTGAGGAAACTCTCAGACACGCAGCAGCAGAAGGGCTCATCGACATCCTGTGTGAGGGAGGGCCGCGACTGGCGACTTCACTCCTGAACGCGGGTCTGGTCGACAGGATCTCCTTCTTCGTTGGCCCCGTTCTGCTCGGAGCCGCCGCACCGGCGGCGCTCGGCAGGATAGGACTCGACGACATGGTCATCTCAGAAGGGCGATGGAGTACCGTGGGAGCGGACGTGCTTTTTGAGGCGGGCATCACGCAAGATCATGCGATCGGGACAGGGAGGTAGTGCTTTTGTTCACCGGACTCGTAGAAGCCAGGGGACGGATCACGGCCGTGAAACCGAGCGACGCGGGAGTATCGATCACGGTGGCTTCGGCGCTGGGCAGAGAACTCTCCGTGGGCGACAGCGTCGCTCTGAACGGCGTCTGTCTCACCGTCACAAAAAGAGCAGATGGGGATTTCACGATCGATGTCGTTCCACAGACCCTGGGGCTGACAACCCTTGGCGCCGTGAGGCCCGGCGCTCTCGTCAATCTGGAACGAGCCCTCAAGCTCGGCGACAGGTTCGGGGGGCATATGGTGACGGGTCATGCAGACGGAACGGGAACCGTTATGGCCGTGACGCGCTCCGGAGACGGCGTCCGGCTTGCTATTGAGCTTGAGCGAAAGCTCATGCGATACGTCGTTCCTCGCGGCTCGATTGCTGTTGACGGGACGAGTCTGACGGTTGCGGGCGTCGAAGGACGAGCCGTCACGGTTGCCCTGATCCCGGAGACCTTGCGCACGACGGTGGCGAACGGCTACCGAAGGGGTTCATCAGTGAACATAGAGACCGACATACTGGCAAAGCACATAGAGAGGCTTCTGGAAGCTCGAGAGGAACCTGCGACGCCCGGGGCGGCGGATCGCAGAGACGGACTCACCATGCAAAGGCTCAGAGATCTTGGGCTCGTGGAGTGAACGTGGCATGAACGCATGCGAGACAATCAAGAGGGCGCTACGCGACATCAGAGACGGTAAGATGGTCCTTGTTGTTGATGATGAGACACGTGAAAACGAGGGCGACCTGATCATGGCGGCAGAGAAGGTCACGCCCGCTGCGATCAACTTCATATCACGCGAGGGACGGGGCCTCATATGCGCCCCGATGACGGGGGAACGCCTTGACGTATTGGATCTGCACCCGATGGTCGCCGACAACACCTCGCTCATGACCACGGCTTTCGCCGTATCGGTTGATGCCGTGAATGGAACCACAACCGGGATATCCGCCCAGGATCGCGCTGTGACCGTACAGGCTCTGGTAGCGTCGGAGACCCGCGCGGCCGACCTTGCGCGGCCCGGTCACGTGTTCCCGCTTCGCGCGGCGCCAGGTGGCGTCCTCAGGCGTGCGGGTCACACGGAGGCCGCAGTGGATCTTGCCAGGCTCGCCGGTCTCAAGCCCGCCGGCATCCTCTGTGAGGTGATGAGCGATGACGGTAGCATGGCGCGGCTTCCGGAGCTTCGAGAGATGTCGGAGCGCTTCGGCCTGATGCTGGTGAGCATCGAGGATCTCATCAGCTACCGCCAGCGAACAGAGAAGCTCGTGCATCGAGTGGTGATGACGAAGCTCCCGACTCGCTACGGTGAGTTTGACCTTTACCTCTACGAGAACGACATAGATGACCATGAACATCTGGCTCTGGTGAGAGGAACGCCGGGATCGGGCCGCGATATTCTCGTTCGCGTTCACTCGGAGTGTTTGACGGGCGATGTGTTCGGGTCCGGGCGGTGCGACTGCGGAGACCAGCTTCATGCAGCGCTCAGGATGATTGATCGCGAGGGAGAAGGCGTCCTTCTCTACATGCGGCAGGAAGGCCGCGGAATAGGACTCGGCAACAAACTCAGGGCCTACGAGCTGCAGGACAGGGGACGCGACACCGTCCAGGCCAACGAGGACCTCGGGTTCCCGGCTGATCTCAGGGACTATGGGATCGGGGCCCAGATTCTCGCTGACCTGGGAGTCGGTGGCATCAGGTTGATTACAAACAATCCGAAGAAGATAGTGGGTCTCGAAGGGCACGGCCTCAGGATCGTCGAGCGCGTTCCTATCGAGATCCCGCCCACGGACCACAATCGTCAGTACCTGGCGACCAAGCGTGACAAGCTGGGCCACTATCTTCAGATGGACGTGTGTCCTGATGAGAGGACGAAGGGAGACCACACAGAGGGCGGCGCCCGCCATGCGGGCGGGTTGCCGGTTGGAGCAAACTCCAAGGAGGGAAGTGATGAGTAGGGTGTACGAGGGACACATCACCGGCAAAGGACGCAAGATCGGGATCGTGGTGTCGCGCTTCAATGAGTTCATCTCAGGCCGTCTGCTTGAAGGCGCGATGGACTGTCTCAGACGCCACGGAGTCGATGACGATGAGATCTCCATCGCCTGGGTACCGGGCGCGTTTGACATACCCGCGGTCGCAAAGAGAATGGGTGACTCGGGCGCCTACGATGGAGTAGTATGCCTTGGTGCAGTCATCCGAGGGGCGACTCCGCACTTTGACTATGTTGCTGCGGAGGTCGCGAAGGGCGTTGCTCAGGCTGGAATGCAGTCGGGGGTACCGACTGTTTTTGGCGTGATCACGGCCGACACCCTCGAGCAGGCGATCGAGCGCGCCGGGAGCAAGGCCGGCAATCGCGGGTATGATGCCGCACTTGCGGCTCTGGAGCTGGCCGATCTCTACGCAAGGATGGGGTAGAGTGCCCGACGAGAAGCACCCGAGCGGAGGCAGGCGCAGAGAAGGGCGCGAACTTGCGCTCAAATTCCTGTATTGCGAAGAGCTGACTGGGATCTCTCAAGGCTCTATTCCCGGACTTCATGAGGCCAGAGCGCGCGCGCGCGTCTTTGCGACGGCCCTTGTCGAAGGCGTGCGTGAGCACTTGCCTGAGATCGACGGGGCGATAGCCGCCGCCAGCGAACACTGGGAGATAGGAAGAATGGGAGCAGTCGATCGCACGATACTCCGGATTGGCGTCTTCGAGCTTCTGTTCCTTCCGGATAACCCTGTCGCGGTCGTTATCAACGAAGCCGTGGGAATCGCCCGCAAGTACAGCTCTGACGAATGTGGGCGTTTCGTTAACGGTGTCCTCGATCACATTGCTCGTGAAGCCAGGGGAGATGAGTGCGCTACGTCATCCTGAGCGACATTCATGCCAACCATGAGGCCCTGACCGCCGTTCTCGAGAGAGCGAAGGACCTTGAGGTGGATCGCTACATCTGCCTCGGCGATATCGTCGGCTACGGAGCTTCTCCGGAGGCCGCGGTGGAGCTTGTCAGGGAACTCGATCCAATCGTGGTTCTGGGCAACCATGACAGCGCTGTCCTGAACGAGAAAGAGGCGTTCGCATTCAACCTGCAGGCCAGGGATGCCGTGTCGTGGACACGTTCGCACTTGTCGGAGGAATCGAGGGCGTACCTTGGGACTCTCCCACTGGTTCGCAGGGTCGACTCCGTTTTCTGCGTCCACGCCTCGCCATTGAGGCCGGGGAAGTGGACGTATCTTCTGAATGCGGCCGCGACCGTGAACCAATTCAGTGCTTTCACCGAACAGCTGTGTCTCGTGGGTCATTCCCACTGCCCACTCATTGTGAAGATGACGGAATACGGCCCGACTGAACTCAGGGGACCGACTGAGTGGCTGGCGTCCGACGCACGCTACATCATTAATATCGGCAGTGTCGGGCAGCCGCGTGACGGCGACCCCCGTGCCGCTTTTGGGCTTCTCGACTCAGACGATGGTGTCATCACTGTCCTCCGGGTTGAGTATGACGTGGCCGCCGCCAGAGAACGCATCATCAGTGCGGGGCTGCCGGCTATCCTGGGCGACAGGCTTCTGGACGGGAGCTGACATGTTGGAGGACCCGGCATGATCACAGTGAGCGTCGGTGTTATGGCCTACAATGAGGAACGCAACATTGGGCGTCTCCTCGAGGCGCTCGCAGAGCAGAAACTCGAGCGGGTCCGGATCCGCCAGATCATCGTGATCTCAAGCGGATCGACCGATCGCACTGATGAGCTCGTGGCGGAGAGGGCAGAGCGCGATCCCCGCATCGAGCTTGTGGTGCAACCTGAGCGCAAGGGTAAGTCTTCGGCCATCAACCTCTTTCTACAGATGGCCGAGGCAGACGTATTCGTGCTCGAGAGCGGCGACACAATTCCGGCCGCTGATTGCATCGAACGAATGGTCGTCCCTTTTGAGGATCCCGGGATCGGGATGAGCGGCGGGCGTCCGACGCCCGTGGACGATCCCAAGACGTTCATGGGGTTCGTAGTGCATATGCTCTGGCGCCTGCACCACAAGCTGGCGCTCAAGTCACCGAAGCTGGGGGAGATGGTTGCATTCAGGTCTTTCGTCGAGCGGATTCCCCCTGAGAGTGCGGTCGACGAAGCGAGCATCGAGGCAGTGGTGACAGACCGCGGATTGCGCCTCGCCTACGTGCCGGAGGCGATCGTCTACAACAAGGGTGCATCAACGGTCGGCGATTTCCTGAAGCAGCGGCGACGGATCTACGCAGGACACCTCTGGCTCGAACGGGAGCAATCGTACAGCGTATCGACTAAGAGCGTCGGCGGGATATTCGGGGTGCTGCTCGACGATCTTGAGTGGCGTCCCAGAAGCGTGCTTTGGACAATCGGAGGCATATGGCTGGAGTTCATCGGTCGGATGCTCGGAGTGATCGACTACCGCGTTCTCAAGAGGAACCCTTACACTTGGGAAGTCGCCGAGTCGACCAAAGATCTGGGAGCCTGACCACATGCTGAAGCTCCTGACATCGATACCTCTCTATCATTCCATGAGGCGCACAGGCCGGCCTCGGCTACTGCCGCTCAATCTCACGGTCAGCGTGACCTACCGATGCAACTCGCGGTGCCTCACCTGCAACGTCTATGATCGAAAGGCAGACGAGTTCACGGTGGACGAGTTCGACAAGACGTTCGCTTCACTGGGAAGAGCCCCATACTGGTTCACGATGAGTGGTGGCGAGCCGTTCCTTCGAACGGACCTGGTCGATATATGCGAGAGCGCGTGGCGACACACGCGCCCTGCGATAATCAACATCCCCACCAACGGAATACTGACGGACCGTATCCCGTCCATGGTTGAGAGTATTGCAGCACGCTGTCATGGAACCGAGGTGATAGTGAACCTTTCTCTTGATGAGATCGGTGAACGACATGATGTGATCAGAGGCGTCACGGGCAATTTCGAAAAGGCCCTTTCCACCTACAAGGCCCTCAGGAAGCTGAACCTCGACAACCTGACGCTGGGAATACACACCGTGATCTCAGTGCACAACGTTCTACGTCTTCCGGAGATCTACGAGTACATGACACGGGAACTCGCACCGGATTCATTCATAACCGAGATAGCGGAGGAACGAGTCGAGCTCGATACCATCGGGAGCGGTGTGACGCCCAAGCCGGACGACTACGCGGCGGCAGTAGATTTCTTGACGGCGAGACTCCACGAGCAGAAGTTTCGCGGGATATCACGCGTCACCCAGTCGTTTCGCGCCCGCTATTATGGGCTCGTGAAACGGTTTCTCAATGAGCATCGTCAGATCATTCCGTGCTACGCTGGATTCGCGTCCGGGCAGATAGCGCCTGACGGCGATGTGTGGTTCTGCTGTATTGAGGCGAGATCGGTGGGAAATCTCCGAGACGCCAACTACGACTTCCCGTCCATCTGGTTTGGCGAGAAGGCGCGGGAGCTGAGAAAGCGAGTACGGACGGGAGCTTGCTCCTGTCCGCTGGCGAACGCGGCCTACACCAACATGCTGATGCATGTTCCGACGCTTGCCGGTGTGGGTTGGGAGATCGTGACGCGACAACCGCCTGGCGGAAGAAGACAGACAGGTACGGGGGACTGATGGCGGTCTTTCTCGAGGAGATACGGAAGTACCGGACTCCGCGCATCGTCGCCGCTCTTGAGCGCGCTGCGGATGCGCTTGACTTGGATCTCTCGGGGAAGCGGACCGCTCTCGTCAAACCAAACCTTGTGACCGGCAAGAGCCCCAGGTCGGCGGTCGTAACACACCCCAGTGTTACGGAGGCAGTGATCGTCTTTCTGAGGAAGCGCGGCATCACCGAGATAACGATCGCGGATGGGCCGGGGATAGGTCTGAACTCAGAATGGGTGTTTGAGAAATCCGGATACACAGCGCTTGCGCGGAGACTCGATGTGCCTCTTGTCAGCTTCAACGATCTCCCGAGAAGAGCAAGGACATGGAAATACGGAGAGATAGGCGTCCCGGAGCTTCTGGAGGACGTCGATCTCTATGTGAACGTCCCGAAGCTTAAGACACACGGTTACTCGACGATGACGCTTTCGATCAAGAACCACAAGGGGATGCTCTCGCAGGAGGACAAGAAACTCGATCACCAGCTCGGACTGCACGAGCCGCTTGTTGAGCAGGCGAAGCTGAGACCCGCCGATCTCGTAGTGCTTGATGGGATAGTCGGGCTTGAAGGCGATGGTCCACTGAACGGTCGACCGATTCGGTCCGGGGTCTTCGCTGTGTCCGCCAACATGCTTGAGCTGGACGCTGCAGCGGCCCGATTGGCAGGCTTTGACCCGCTTGAGATAACGCATCTGAGGATCGCCGGAGATGAAGGTCTCGGGACGCTCGATCCCGAACTCCTTGGGAGCGCACCGACGCATTCTTTCGTTCGCGCCAATGAGGAGTTCGGCCGCGTCGCCAACATCTACTCCTGGCGCGATCCGACAGCATGCTCCATGTGTATCGATGCGTTCGGGGGAGCGGTCTCGCTTGCTGTGAAGGATCCAAGGAACTGGTTTTCGCTCGCGCCGAAGCTCCTGTACTGGGGACTGATCGGGAAGCTCCATATCCTCCAGGGAAGACAGGCGAAGCTTCCATTGGCCAACGGGAAGGTCGTCTGCTTCGGGAAGTGCACACGCGACATGGCAAAGAGAGAGGGACTGATCCACGTGGCCGGCTGCCCACCTACGGCAGAGGAAGTGGCCAAGACTCTCAGAAAGGAGCTCTAGAGAATGCCGGCCGTCGATAGAGACACGGGGCTCGGGACAACGTATGAGCGTCTGGCGGTTGCCATGATGCTGGAGCGCTTTGCAGAGCGCCACAAGGTGCGATCGGTCCTTGAGGGACCCACGGACGGCATAACCGGAATTCGAGGTCTGAACAGTATCCCGCTCGCTCAGGCTGGAGCCTCAGTCGAACTCCTGCTCGGCGATCCGGATGAGGTGGCGCTCGCTGAGACGATCTGGGACAACCTGGATCTTGCCGACCGTGTGAGCATACGCCACGCTCCGGAGGCGACGCTCGGGGTAGCGCCCCGGTCCTTCGATCTCGTATGGAATTTCAATGCAATACCGCAAGCTCCAGAGCCCGAGCGACTCATCGAGGAGATGTGCAGTGCGAGCAAGCGTTTCGTGATGATCTTTGTTTCGAACACCCTGAACTACGGGTTTGGCATTCACCGGTTGCATCATGTTGCAGCAAGGGAACCGTGGAGCCACGGCGATATCGCGGCAATGAACACGAGGATGATAGTGGATCATCTCGGCAAACAGGGCTTCCGGGTGATCGAGAGGACCCTTGTGGATACACCTTGGTGGCCGGACATAGACTCTCCCATAGAGGAGGTCGCCGCGACCTTTCTTCCGTTCCTGAAGCGCTTCGTGAGCGCCTCGAAGCGTCTGGAACACTACACGTGGAAGGCGGACAGCCTGCCCTATTTCCAGCAGGATACACGAACTCAGCTGCTGCGCGAGATAGGAAAGCACTTCGCGATCGAGCACGCGCGCTTCTTCCCGCTCAGGATCCTCTTTGCGCATCACCGGGGAATCATCGCTCTCAGAAAGGACGCGTCTTGAACAACCGCGTCAAGATAGCGCTGGCGCTCCTGGTCGGAGCGCTCCTTCTCTATCTCGCTCTCCGAGGCCTCGACCTTGGTCACGTGGGCGCAGTCATCGGTCGGGCAAGCCCGTCCGTCCTCGTGATTGCACTCGTTGTCTATCTGAGCGCCTACTTCGTCAGAAGTCTCAGATGGCGTCTGATCCTCAGGCCCATACAGCCGATCACCATATCAGAATCATTCTCCATGTTGATGGCGGGCTACTTTCTGAACTACATTATTCCCATACGCGCAGGCGAGGTTGCGAAGTCGTTCTTCCTGAAGCGCCTCAAGGGACTACCGATAGCCGTAAGCTTGCCCACGGTCTTTCTCGACAAGCTCCTGGAACTCTTCTCGATCTTGCTCGTCGTCGCTCTCGTACCGGTTCTCTCGGTGCGATTGTCGGGATCGCTGTCGTCGCTCATTGTGGCTGTGGTAACCGTCTTCGTAATTGCCGTGGGCCTCCTCACTCTGGCCGTGAGAAGCGGTGAGAAGACCGCGCAGGTGGTCGCCCGACTGTTCTCATGGCTTCCTCAAGGACTCCACGATCGTCTGTCTTCCTGGATCAGTCTCTTCGTGGACGGACTGAGTGTGGCCAGGGCGAACGCGCGGAGTCTCTGGTCGCTTCTGGCCCTCACCGGCAGTGCGGTGATACTGGATGCGCTCTATTTCTTCCTGATGTTTCGCGCCTTCTCCATCGATGTGGCTTTCCCAACAGTTCTCTTCGGGTATACTCTGATATCGCTCTCGTACATTTTCCCAACCCCGCCGGCACAGATAGGCTACAACGAGGCTATCATGGGGCTCATATTCGCCGGTGGGCTCGGGATGGTGCGCGCCGAGGTCACGGCCCTTATGCTGGTGGCCCATGTTCTCACGGGCCTCCTTGTCACCGGTGTCGGTCTTGCGTCCTTCGCGGCGATGAGCATCAGGGTGACTGAGAGCTTCCGAGGGGTCGGGAACAACCTGGAGGGAGGGTAGGGGAAGAATGGCAAACTATCTCGTGACCGGCGTGGCTGGTTTCATCGGATCGCACGTGGCCGAGCGCCTGATAGAGCGCGGCGATTCGGTTCGCGGGGTCGACTCGTTCACGAACTACTACGCCAGATCCCTGAAAGAGAAGAACCTGTCCGGGCTCATGGAGAACCACCGTTTCGTACTGGATGAGCTTGATCTATCAACTTCTGATCTCGATTCCGTCCTCAAGGATGTCGACGCGGTCTGCCATCTTGCGGCCCAGGCGGGCGTGCGAGCAAGCTGGGGCAGAAGCTTTGAGACCTACACGGATTGCAACATCACGGCTACGCAGCGCCTTCTGGAGGCTTGCAAAGAAAGATCACTCGCCCGCTTCGTCTACGCCTCCTCATCGTCGGTCTACGGTGATACTGACGATCTCCCGATGCGCGAGGGGGGGACAACGCGCCCGGTTTCGCCGTACGGCGTCACGAAACTCGCCGGAGAACACCTTGCGGTGCTCTACCACAGGAACTATCGCCTGCCCACCGTGTCGCTCAGATTCTTCACGGTGTACGGTCCAAGACAGCGACCGGATATGGCCTTCAACAGGTTCATCTCGGCCGCACTCTCGGGACGCCCTATCGAGGTATACGGAGACGGAAGGCAGACACGCGATTTCACGTTCATAGACGATATCGTCGACGGAGTAGTGAGTGCGCTGGAGAAGGGACCTCCCGGAGAGGTTTTCAACTTGGGCGGCGGGAGCCGTGTGTCCCTGAACGAGGCCATCGACACGCTGGAGCGCGTGATGGGGATGAAGATCGAGCGGCTTCACGGAGCTTCGCAGAAGGGCGACGTGAGAGATACGCTTGCAGACAGCAGCAAGGCGCGAGCCGAGCTGGGATTCGCCCCCTCGGTCGGGCTGGAGGAGGGATTGGCCCGCGAGTTCGAGTGGCTGAGATCCCTCTAGCTTCCGTCACCGACGTTCCCGACATGGGAGATCATCAAGATGGATGTCACGATTCTGGTACCGCTCTACAACGAGGAAGAGAGCCTTCGTGAACTCTACAAGGCCGTGCAGGCAGGCATGTCACCTCTCGATCGGAGCTGGGAAATTCTCTTCGTGAACGACGGGAGTACCGACTCCTCCATGGAGATTCTCGAGCAACTCCATGGTGAATATGAGAATGTCGGCGTGATAGCGTTTGGTCGCAATCTAGGCAAGTCCGCCGCCATGTCGGTCGGATTCAAAGAGGCCTCGGGACAGATCGTGATCACAATGGACGCTGACCTCCAGGATGATCCGGCCGAGATTCCACAGATGCTCAAACGCCTTGACGACGGATTCGATCTTGTCTCGGGCTGGAAGAGAGAGAGGAAGGATCCCCTTTCGAAACGCCTTCCCTCCAAGGTATTCAACTGGACCACCGGGCTCGTGTCAGGTGTGCACCTTCACGACATGAACTGCGGCCTCAAGGCCTACAGACGAGAAGTTGTGAAGACGATCAAGGTCTATGGTGAACTCCACCGCTACACGCCCGTTCTCGCACACTTCGCCGGGTTCTCTGTCACGGAGGTTCCGGTGCGACATCACCCCCGGCGTTTCGGTCACTCGAAATTCGGCGCCGAGCGGTTTCTTAAGGGCTTCTTCGATCTCCTGACCGTGCTGTTCTTGAGGCGCTATATCATGAGACCCCTTCACCTGTTCGGCACACTTGGCGCCGCTCTTTTCGCGGGCGGATTCGGAATCGGCGTCTATCTGACGGTCGTTAAGATCGCCGGTGGTGCGATAGGCAGGAGACCGCTGTTGACTTTCGGGATTCTCCTCATGGTCCTTGGTGTGCAGATCGTTTCATTCGGACTTCTGGGCGAGATGCTGGCCAATCTGCGCAGCGACGACATGGACTATCCGATCCGTGCGCGACTGGTGCGTCGTGGCGACGCCACCGGCTAGCGCAGGATCCGCATCACTGTCCGGCTTGCGCCTGCGTCGTTACGGAATCCTCTCAAGGATCATCGAATGAGCAACAAGACTACACCGCTTGATGAAGGAGCCGGGGCCCGCGTGGCCATAGTCGGCCCGGCCTACCCACTACGAGGAGGCAATGCGCTCTTTGTCGCCCATCTTGTGGATAGTCTCAGCTCGGATCACGATGTCTACGTCGTTTCCTACAGCCGCCTCTACCCGTCTCTTCTCTTCCCCGGGAAGACGCAGATGAACCTGAGTCGGAACCCGGTGAAGACGACGGCATCAAGACAGCTTGTCGACTCGATCAACCCCCTGAGCTGGGTACGGGCGGCCCGCTGGATGGCGCTGCCTGCCAGACGTCCTGATCTGGTCATCTTCACATGGTGGAACCCGTTCTTCGGACCGGCCCTGGGTGTGATCGCACGACTTGTGAGAAGGTGGACGGGCGCCGGAATCGTCTTCGTGGCCGAGAATGTAGTCTCCCATGAAAATCGATTCGTGGACAGATTCCTGACTCGCTTCGCGCTCTCAAGCGCCGACTACTTCCTCGTTCTCTCCAGTGTTGTGGCGAGCCGGATCCAGGCGCTTTTTCCCGGTGTTCCCTTGAGACAGGCTGCTCTACCCATATACGACTGCTATCAGAGCGAGTACGCGGCGGTCGGCGGGGGTGAAGCAACCTCACTCAAGGAAGAGCTTCATCTCAAGCGACCGATCGTTCTCTTCTTCGGCTATGTCCGGGACTACAAGGGACTCAAGTACTTGCTCCAGGCGATGCCGGCGGTCTTCAAGCTGGCTGATGTGGAACTCCTGATCGTAGGGGAATTCTACGATGACAGGGACCGCTACGAGAGGCTGATAGACGCCCTGGGGATCAGGCAGCGAGTGACCGTGGTTGCAGAGCATGTTCCCGACGAGGCTGTGGGGAGGTATTTCGAGGCCGCCGACCTTGTTGTGCTGCCGTACGTTTCGGCGACTCAGAGTGGAATCACCCAGATCGCCTATGCCTTTGGCCTGCCAGTTGTCAGTACGAATGTAGGGGGATTGCCGGAAGTGGTGGCGGATGGGGTAACGGGCTATATTGTTGATCCGTGTGATTCAGAGGCTCTCGCCCAAGCCATAGTGCGCTTCTTCACAAGCGGAGAGGGGGAAGCCATGCGCTCCAATGTGGAGAACGAGGCGCGACGAGACCGCGCCGGAGAACTCATGAGACGGGCCATCCGAGATTTCATTGAGATGGAGAGCGCGTAGCGCCGGATGGCAGAAAGCAGACAGCGTGAGCACACCGTCCGTCTACGCGGTTATCATCAACTGGAACGGCATGGATGTCATAGGCGACTGCCTCCGGTCTCTGGAAAGGTCCGCATACGAGAACCTCACGACGCTCGTCATGGATAATGCGTCGACTGACGGGTCACCCGATTTCATCAGACGTTCGTTCGGCGCCGTTCATCTTGTGGAGACCGGTGACAATCTGAGGTATGCGGGCGGCGCCAATGCCGGATTGCGAAAGGCTGTCGAGAGCGGAGCCGACTACGTGCTTCTTCTCAACAACGACATCGAGATCGCGCCGGATGCCGTATCCGAGCTAGTCCGTGTTGCCGAGAGCCGGCAGGACGCTGCCCTGCTTGGCCCGAAGATCTACTATCACGATCCGCCTGATCTCATCTGGTCCATGGGAGGAAGCATCTCTTTCTGGAGCGGGAGGATTCGACATCTTGGCCTGAGAGATCGTGACACGGGACAGTACGAACGCGTTATGGAGGTCGACTACCTCACTGGATGCGCGCTTCTGGTGCCGGTGGCGACACTCGATTCCGTAGGGTATCTTGATGAGCACTACCACATGTACAACGAGGACACGGACTGGTGTGTCAGGGCCAGGAGGCTTGGTCTCACGTGTCTCGTCGTACCGTCTGCCCATCTCTGGCACAAGGTTTCGACGAGTTCCGGTGGAGGACTGACACCGTACAAGATATACCATCGTATCATGAGCACCATGGTCTTCTTCAAACGCTACGCGCGTCCGTATCACTGGATCGGCATCATCCCGCTAACGGCGGTGAGGACGGTCGGTTTCATGTTGAAGGGACTCGTGACGAGGAGACGCGACAACGTCTCGGCGGTCCTGCGAAGCGCCTTCGACATTGTGGGAAGGAAGGGAAGGACAAACAGATATGGCTAGACGGCTCCTCTCTGCTGCCGCCATTCTCCTTCTTGGCGCGGCACTCTCTGTCTGCATCTTGGCGGGGTGTTCGAGTCCGGAAGAGGACGTGAGATCGGCCTCGACCAGGCTCGTCATCTTCGCGATCGATGCCGCGAACTGGAATACACTCACACCCATGCTCCAGGCGGGGGAACTCCCCAACATCGCGAACCTCCTGCATCGGGGGTCGTACGGCGTTCTGAAGAGCGGCGTTCCGATCCAGTCTCCTCAGATGTGGACCAGCATCGCGACGGGCGTCGTTCCCGAGCGGCACGGCATCACACGATTCGTAGCTGAACTGCCTGGGGGGACCAAAGAGGTCCCGGTAACGAACAACATGCGCCGAGTCAAAGCGTTCTGGAACATCCTCACCGAGAGGGATATCTCGGTCGGCATTGTGGGGTGGTGGCCAAGCTGGCCCGTCGATGAAGTCAAGGGATTCATGATCGCGCAGAGAGCATGGCCCGTGAACTGGAGCCTGCACGGCATCCCATTCGGGGCGGCGCGTGACGCCAAAGGACGACTCATCACGGATGACTTCCCGGGACGGACGTGGCCTGAGTCGCTCTACGAGGAGTTTGAGGCTTTCATAGTGACCGAGGAGGATGTCACCGTGGGAGAACTCAACCAGTTCTTCGCAGATTCCCGTTTCACCGACCCCGCCAGACAGTTCCATGCACGCTGGGTCTTCGCGAAGGATAAGACCTTCGCCGATGCCGGGCTGCACTTCCTGGTGAAGGAGCAACCGGACGTCTTCGCCGTGTACTTGCAGGGAACCGACGTTGTTTCGCACTACTACTGGGGCTATCAGGAGGACGAGGGATTCGCGGTCAGAGCGGACGACGCACGTATGTACGGACGCGTCGTGAAGAACTACTACGCCTTCATCGACAGAACAATAGGACGCTATCTGGAGGTCGTCGATGAGGATACGGCCATTCTTCTGGTCTCGGACCACGGCTTCGAGACGAAGAAAGACCTCAAGGTCCGCTGGGAACGTGGGGAGAGGATCCGCACGGAGGAGGGGGGCAAGGATGTCCCCTGGGACCATGGCATCGATGGAGTCATCATCTTCGCCGGTCCGGGAGTAAAGGCCGGACACCTTATAGAGGATGAGGGATCGGTAGTCGATGTGACACCGACCCTTCTGGCATACCTCGGACTGCCGGCAGCTCAGGATATGGACGGACGCCCCCTGACCGATTGCTTCGAGGAGACGTTCTTGAGCGGTCACCCGGTTGTGTGGATTCCCACGTATGAGACAGGGGAAGCGCTCGGAAGTGAGTTCCCTATCGAGTCACCGATTGATGAGGGCATCCGGGAGAAGCTGAGGTCGCTCGGCTACATTGAGTAGTCGCGGTGATCGGAGGAATCTGATGGCAAAGACGGTGCGATTCGACTGCAGGCTCTACTTGGGTGATCGACCCTGCCGCTGGGGCGGAGAGTGCGATGCGTGTACCCACTATCAGCCCGTGGGAACAAGGCTTCTCATTATCAAGCTCGCCGCGGCTGGAGACGTTCTGCGCACGACATCGATCCTGGAGCCGCTGAAGCGGAAGTACCCGGAATCACACGTCACTTGGGTGACGGACGCGAATGCGCTGCCACTCATTAGCTTGAACCCGTACATCGATCGAGCGGTGGCTTTCGGATTCGAGGGCACACTGACTCTCCTGGCTCAGGGCTTCGACGTGGCCATCTGCCTCGACAAGGAGCCGCGGGCGGGCGCCCTCATGAATCTGATCAAGGCCGAGCGCAAGCTGGGTTTCGGCCTCTCGGAGTGGGGGACGACCGAGCCCGTGAGCGCTGGAGCCGGGTACGATCTTGACCTTGGACTGTCGGATGACAGGAAATTCAACGAGAACAAGAAGACATATCCTGAGATCTTCTGCGAGATCGCAGAAGTGGACTTCGCGGGCGAGCCATACGTGCTTGTGCTCCCGGATGAGTCCATAGAGTACGCCAACAGATTCGTCAGGGAACTCGACGTGGGAACGCCCCTGGTCGGCCTCAATGTGGGCGCAGGTCGGGTCTTCGCGAACAAGGCGTGGACGCCACCCGGCTATGCGGCTCTTGCCGGACGCATCACCCGCGATCTCGGAGGTACCGCTCTGATCCTGGGTGGCCCTGATGAAGAGAATGCCATAGCTGAGGTCGTTGCGCTATCGCAGGGAGCGGCCATCGCCGGTGGACACCACGCGCTCATGGACTTCGCGGCGATCGTGGGCAAGCTGGACGCTCTTGTTACGGGCGACACAATGGCTCTTCACATCGCTGTGGCACTACGAGTGCCGGTCGTGGCACTCTTTGGACCGACCGTTCACCAGGAGATAGGGTTGTTCGGTCTTGGCTCCAAAGTGCTGACAACGCTCGACTGTGCGCCGTGTTATCGCAGATCGTGCGACATCAGTCCATCCTGCATGGACGCCATAGGCGTGGACGAGGTCTTCGCGGCGTTGGTCGAAACGCTGGGGTCCGAGGGGTAGTGAGATGAGACGCACGAAGCAGACGGCAACGGGGATGAGATCGATTCTGATCCGCCTTCCTCTTTTCGCGCTGGCCTTTGCCGTCGCCATTGGCGCGTATCTGGGGATTTTCGGCGTGCGCACGAGCAATTTCACTATCGCTCTTGCTCCGAAGCAGATCGTTCCCATCATCGCCGTCTCTTTGCTCTGCTACCTTCTGATCGGGCTACTCGCGCTCCTGCCAATGCTGTTTGGTCTATTGAAGAAGCGCGACATCTCCCGCGCTGAGAGTCGCCTCGTCTTCACCATGATGACGGTGACGGCGTGGGTGTTTTCGACGCTCACCTTCCTGCCGGTGAAGGGCTCGGAGACGTTTGTTCGCGCAGGCACGCTGACAACCTTCCAGCTCAACATAATCGGGGCGGGTCTTGTGCTTGTCGGAGGTCTCGTGCTTGGTCTGGTGGTGGCGTTTCTTGTCATTCGTCTCCTTGTGCTTCTGAGAAGCGCATTCACCACGACAGGAATACGCACCATCGGACTTGTCTCCGTTATGATCGCTCTTCTGGTGCCGGCGATAGGCCCGGGCTTGCGATCCCGGGCGCGCCCGAGCTTCTCGCTCTCTGCCGGGGAGGCGCGACCCGAGATGCCGCGCCTCATCGTGATCGGCGTGGACGGGTGCGATTGGGAGATGCTCGGGCCTCTGGTTGAAGCCGGAGAGCTACCGAACTTCCAGAGACTGATGGAGCGCGGTTGGCACGGTTCCCTGCTCACAACGGAGCCGATGATATCGCCTAGGATATGGACAACAATAGCCACGGGTAAAGTCCCCGAGAAACATGGGATTCTGGGCTTCGTGGATCTCAACGGTGTTCCCGTCAATGCGGCAATGAGAAGCGCGCCTGCCGTATGGGAGATAGTCTCGGGCCACGGCGGAGTCGTGGGTGTGACCGGGTGGTACGTGACGTGGCCGGCCGACGACGTGAACGGCTTCATGGTCTCAGACCGCGTCCATTCGCTTCTGAGAGGTCCCTTGCAGTTCCTGCATACGATCCAGGGGCAGCCGACAAACGAGCGACTTCGCTCATTCGGCTCGTTTGCGTTCGACCCCGGCTACAAGCGCTTTGACAAGGATGACAAGCGCTACCAGCAGAACAGAATCGTCGACGAGCCACTGAGATGGGGATATCTGAGGGACGAGATATACGCCGGTGTCGCAGGCTTCTTCATCCCGCAGTACGACCCGGATTTCTCGGCGGTCTATCTCAGGGGCATCGACTTCGTGCAGCATTTCTTCTGGCAGTATTCGGATCCGGAACCATTCGGAACTGTGACGCCGGAAGATGTCACCAGCTACAGAGATGTCATCCCGAACTACTACAGATACACGGATCGCCTGCTGGGCAGGTTGTTGGAATCAGTGGGGGATGACACGAATGTGCTTCTGGTCTCAGACCACGGCTTCCAACCACGGCTGGAACTCAACCCCAGGATGCCTCAGCTCACCGGGATGCATCACAGACAGGGTGTCGTCATAGGCGCCGGACCCGCCTTCAGGATGCTGGGTCGCTTCGACGACGCAACAATCCTCGATATCGCTCCGACTTGCCTCGCGGTGCTCGGTCTGGCGGTGCCCGACGACATGGATGGTCGCATTCTGCGTGAGACGATCAGTCCCGAGCATCTTGCGCGTTATCCTCTGTGTTCGGTTGCGAGCTACGACGCGGCAGTCGCCAGAGAGAGCACGGAACTTGGTTCGACGATGGACGAATCGATCAAGGAGCAACTCAGATCGCTGGGCTATATCGAGTAGAAGTGCCGGCATCCAAGTCCCGGAGGACCCTTGCGCGCATCAACTGGACTACGGAGCAACGGAACTCACATCAGGATAGGCTCCGTTTTTGGAATCGTCCTCGCGGCTGCTCTACTCCAGGTTCTGAGCCAGGTGCTTCTGGCAAGGGGGCTTCCGAAGGAGTCCGTAGGCATCATCTCACTCCTTCTGGGGGCTCTCCCACTCCTGTCGACTATCTCTCTCCTGGGCCAGGAACCCGCGACCGTGCGGTTCATCTCCCGCTCGTCCGGCGACACCTACGACATCCCGGCGCACCTGAGGCGGGTACTCATCATGGTCGTGCCGCTCGGCATCGCCGCGGGCGTCATCGCCGGCCTGTACTACGCATTGACCGTTCTCTCGATATTGACACTTCTTGTTCTTGTGGCCTCCCAGAATGCCGTCCTCCTCGTGAGCGGCGTGGAGCGAGCCCGGCACCGCTACGAGCAAGCCATGCTCTGCAGGCAGATGCCTGTCTTCCTCATGGCAGTGCTCTTCTCACTTCTCTTTCTGGCTGGGCGTATGGAACTCAGATCCGTTCAATGGGCGCTGATCCTGGCGTTCGGGGGCTCGGCGGGCTGGCTGCTGCTCAATGGCGCCCATCGTGCCTCGAAGCGAGGCGCCGCAAGTTCCGAAGGTCTTCTGCCGGTTCCATCATCCGTGCTGAGGGAGGGGCTACTCTTCCTCGGAACGGGGCTTTCGTTCTCCGTGATGATTGGACTCGACAAGCTCATTATCGGCAAGATGATGAGCTACGCAGATCTAGCGGTCTACGCCACCATCTTCGCCACGATGAAGGGATTCGACTTTCTCTTCTACTCCATCGGATACGTGCTCATGCCAAACGCCGGTTCGATGGCGCGAGTCCGTCTCGGCCGCTATTTCGGGGCGATCGCCCTTCTCGCTCTGGTCGTCTCTTCGGCCTACTACTTCTTTGGCGACGATGCGGTACATTTCTTGTACAAGGGCCGGTATGACTCGGGCTCCTATCTGATACTGCCTTTCATCTTGTCCGGCGTGTTCAAGCTGTTCTACTCTATTCCAAGCAGCCTCATTGGAGGCCGCCTGCCCCGAGTTGCCATGAAGCAGTTCATGTGGCTGAACTTCGGGACGCTGACCGTGAATGTTGCGCTTGATATCGTTCTCATTCTGAGATGGGGACTGATGGGAGCGGCGGTGGCGACAGCCATCGCCGGGGGGATACGTCTGGCCGGTGGATTGCTGGTGCTGGCAAGATACCGCTCTCATCTCGGTGAAAGGCCGGAGGGCAACGTTGCCGGCAGGCTCTGAGATTCCAAGCCGTCCGAATAGCCGGACCACTACATGGGAGAGACGCGAATGCCTCACGAACGGAAGAAACAGCCGGCCGGTGGACGCCGGAGGAGACCCGGCACGGGCCAGAAAGCCCCGGAAGGACGCCGGGAGACGAAGACCGAGCGCTCGGGGCGCAGTCCGGAGGCGCTGAGTGGTTGGTCCGTCTTCGGCAATAGAGCGACGCTCATCTCGCTTGCCATCATCGTCGGCGTAGGCCTGTTCTACTTCCGTCGAGTCATATTCGGCGGTGAGATCCTGACCGGCGGTGACGTGCTGGCGGGAGCCGCCATATTCGAAGACTACGCCACCAAACAGATCGCGAACGGGCATCTGCCGCTCTGGAATCCATACATCTTCTCGGGGATGCCGTTTCTCGAAAGCATGACATGGAACGGGATCGTGTACCCGAACTACTGGATCCGCAGACTCCTTGAGAGCGTTCCCGGCGTCGCCCTCCCGAGGCTTTTCTTCCTGGTTCTCCACTACATCCTGGCGGGAGTAGGAACTTTCTTCTTCCTTCGCTCGAGAAAGGTGGGCCACGCCGGGGCCACCATCGCAGGCGTGGCGTTCATGCTCTCACCTCATCTTGTGGGGCTTGCCGCGATAGGACATGGCGGCAAGGTCCTGAGCGCAGCCTACATTCCTCTGGTCCTGCTTGCTGCCTTCAGGCTGCTCGAGACGGGACAGCGTCGCTGGATAGGCATCCTCGCGACAGTGGGTGGATTGCAGTTCCTGGCGCGACACGTCCAGGTCAGCTACTATACGTGGCTCGCCGTGGGGCTCGTTCTCGTTTTCTATCTCATCAGCGCACGGCGAGATGGAACGCGCCCCGGTGTGCTGTTCCTGAGAGCGGGGCAACTCCTCTCGGCCGGAGTCCTGGCTGCGACTCTGGCTGCCGTTCTCCTCCTGCCGCTGATAAACTACTCAGACCTCTCTACGCGAGTGGCAGAGAACGGTGGGATGGGATTCGCACAAGCCACCATGTGGTCCTTCCACCCAGCGGAACTCGGGACGTTCCTTGTTCCGTCCATTCTTGGGCTGTCCAACGAGACCTACTGGGGAACCATGCCGTTTCAGCAGGTCTCACACTACGTTGGGTACGTCGTTCTCGCCCTGGCCGCGATTGCGGTCTTCCGAAAGCGGGATCGTGACGTCCGCTTCCTTCTGATCCTGGCGGCGGCAGGCATCTTCCTGTCATTTGGCCGCCACATCGGGCCCGTCTATCGCATCATGTACGATGTACTGCCCGGATTCAGTCGCTTCCGTGTTCCGGCGCTCTTCCTTCTCCTCTCTCAGTTCTCGCTTGCCGCGCTGGCCGGACACGGCGCCGGTGTTCTCTTGGGCGAGAGGAACAGGTCCGAAATCCTCTCCAGAAAGAGAGAGTCCGGAACGGGAGAAGGCGGATGGCTGCGGTGGGCGATCGGAACGGCAGCAGTGGGAATGGGAGTGGGTGTGATGGTGATGTTGTTTCACTCGTCCATTGAGCAGGCTGCCTCAGCGTCCCTGATGGCGAAACACACCGGTGTTGCAGCATCTGCGCTCAGGCAGGTGGGAGTTCGCGCCGCCACCCTGGCCACGAGAGACGCAGGCATCCTGCTGGCCTTCGCTGCCGCGACAGGTGTTGTGATCTTCGTGGCGTCCACCAGGAAACTCGCCCGCTGGATCGTGGCGCTCTTGTTGTTGGGGCTCATCGTCTGGGATCTCTCGACGGTGAACGCTCGCTTCGTCCACCCGGAGCCGATGAGACCGCTGTCAACCTACTTCAGGGAGACCCCCGCAATAACCTATCTGAAGCAGCAACCCGGAGTGTTCCGGGTGGCGCCCCTCGGGCAGAGCTTCTCATCCAATGAGTGGATGTACCACGGGATCGAATCGATCGGTGGGTATCATCCTGCGAAGCTCCAGATCTATGACCGTCTCATGGACGGACTCGGGGTCGCCACGCTGAAGTTCTTCGCTCTTACGAACGTGCGTTATCTGGTCGGACCCGAGGAGGATATCGGACACGCGGCGTTCCTGATGGTCGCGCCCGGCGTTCATGAGAACCTCGCGGCAATGGAGCGCGTGTTCCTCATGGGCAGCGCCAAGGTCGTCCAGTCCGAAAATCTCGCCCTGGGCGAGCTCGGTACCGACGGGTTCAACCCTGCTGCGTACGCCATCGTCGACCGAGAACTGCCGGGGCCTGTGGAGGATGTGGGGGACAGCAAGGCCGAACTCGTTTCGTACTCGGCCGAGAGAATCGTCGTAACGGCAGAGATCACGCGACCTTGTCTTCTCGTCTTTTCTGAGCTATACTACCCACGAGGATGGAAGGCGTTCGTCAACGATGAAGAGACCTCTATCTACCGGACGAACTACGCCTTCCGCTCGGTCTATCTGGAACCGGGGAAGCACACGGTAGTAATGGCCTACACACCCGAGGGGCTCCGGGCGGGGCTCGTCGTTACGGTGCTGTCGGCGCTCGTCATCGCGCTCCTGTGGGCACTCCCCGTGAGGGATGGGAAGCGGAGAGAAACCAAATGACGGTGATGGTCATTGTTCCGACGTACAACGAGCGGGAGAACCTGACTAAGCTGGCGCCGCTGGTACTGTCTCAATTGCCGGACGTTCGCCTACTCGTCGTGGATGACGGATCGCCCGACGGAACCGGCGAGCTGGCTGATGGGCTGGCGGCCGGAGACGAGCGTGTGCACGTCATACACCGCCCGAAGAAGATGGGGCTTGGCTCCGCCTACGTCCGGGGCTTCCACTACGCTCTCGGTACTGATGCAGACCTCATCATCCAGATGGACGCTGATTTCTCTCACGATCCAACCGTGATAGCGGACCTTGTGCGAGAGGCCGAGAGCTACGATCTAGTTCTCGGATCCCGCTATATCACGGGCGCCAATGTGGTGAACTGGCCTCTCAGACGTCTCTTCCTGAGCTACTTCGCAAATGTATACACGCACATCATTACCGGCCTTCCGGTGCGAGATTCTACGGGCGGTTTCAAGTGCTTCAGAAGGAAGGTGCTCGAGACGATCGATCTCGATGCCATCAGGTCGGACGGCTACTCGTTCCAGATCGAAGTCAACTTCCGGTGTTGGAGGAAGGGCTTCTCCATCCATGAGATCCCGATCGTTTTCGTGGATCGACATTCAGGGACATCCAAGATGTCCAGGCGGATCGTATGGGAAGCGATGTGGCTCGTATGGCGCCTGCGACTCGATCGGATATTGAGGAGAGTGTGAACGCCCGCGGAGAATCTCTCGACCTGTCGATCGTGATCGTCGGGTACAACAGCCGTGATGATCTTGGCCGTTGCCTGAAGGCCATAGAAGCATCGGAGGATGTTGCCGCCAGTGAGACCATTGTCGTTGACAATGCGTCGTCGGATGATACCGGTGAGCTGGTCAGTCGCGAGTTTCCATGGGTCAGGCTCTTTGAGAACTTGAGCAATGTCGGCCTTTCGAGGGCCGTCAACAGAGGCATCAGAGAAGCAAGGGGACGCTACGTCCTCGTGCTGAATCCGGACATCCAGATCGGGAGCAGGTCGCTCGATGTTCTGGTGGATTTCATGGACGGTCACGGTGACGTAGGAATAGCGGGGGCGAAGCTCCTCAACACGGATGGGAGCCTTCAGCACTCGTGCCGCGCTTTCTACACCTTCTGGACTCTCGTTCTAAGGAGGACATTCCTCGGAGCCGTGTTCAAGCGAAGCCGGACGATCCATCGGCACTTGATGCTCGACTACGACCACGAGACGCCGCGCGAGGTGGACTGGATACTCGGCGCCTGCATGTTGGTGAGGCGCGACGCCTTGGCCGACGTAGGTCCGATGGATGAGCGATTCTTCCTCTACTTCGAGGATGTAGATTGGTGCTACAGAATGTGGCGTGGCGGCTGGAAGGTTTACTACGTTCCAGCGTCGGTCATGATGCACCGTCATGCACGAGAGAGCGCCAGACCAGGTGTCAACCGGCAACTAGTGGCTCATTTGCTTTCGCTCGCACACTTCTATGAGAAGTGGGGAGGACTCATCTACGCTCTGAAAAGGCACCGGCGGATCCTACTGTCGTCACTGCTTCTGATCTCCGATCTGGTGGCCGTCAATGCCGGCTTCACACTCGCGTATCTGCTTCGCTCAAGCCTGCGCGGCTTCTTGACCAAGCCCCTTTTCGGCGTAGAGGTCTACTGGGCCTTCCTGATCTTCTCGAACATCATGTTTCTGATCACGTTTGCCTTCTTCGGCCTCTACGACGCCAGACAGGAGCGCGAGCCCTGGACGGACACGTTCCTGCGCGTGATCCGGGCTTCAGCTGTGGCCGCGATCATTCTGATGGCCAGTACGTTCCTTGCTTCCACTACTGTCTACTCACGAGTGCTCGTCGGGACCTTCAGTGTACTAGTAGCGTTCCTGGTTTCGATTCAGCGGGCGGGGCTCGGACAACTCCACAGCCAAATAAGGGCAGGGAGTTTCGATCTGGCGCGTGTCGCAATTGTTGGAACAGGGAGGACGGCAGTTCGCCTTGCGGAAGGCATCGCATCCCGGCCTGATCTTGGTTACGATCTCGCTGGACTGGTGGATCCTGGGTTGGGTGAACATGAGCCGTCGGCGGTTCCCGTCATAGGGACGCTTGACAACCTCATCGAGCTTGTTGAGACACAGAGGCTCGAGGAGATCATCTTCGCTGATCCGGAGCTGCCAAACTCGGAGATTTCGGACTTTCTGTTGCGGGCGAGGCGGAGTACCGTGGATGTCAGGATGGTCTCGGGGTTGACGGGGATCATGACGCAGCGAGCGCGCGTTGAAGAGTTTCTCGACACGCCGGTCGTGACTTTCGAGCGTGAGGCCCTCCTGGGTGCGAAGGCAGGGATCAAGCGTGCTCTGGACATAGCGGGGGCCCTTGTTCTCTTGGCAGCGTGGTCTCCCGTGCTGAGCATATCCGCTCTCCTCTCGAAGGCAAGGCGCGGCCGTGGACCGCTCACAGGGAGCGCGCGTGTTGGACGGGATCAGGTGGGATACCGGATGTTTGTGTTTCATCCCGAGAATCCCGCGCCGCCGATTCGACGCTTCACGGTACGGCACGGTCTGGACCGATTCCCGGCGCTCATCAATGTGCTCAGGGGTGAGATGAGTCTCGTGGGACCGGAGCCTCTCATTCCGGCCATCGCCGCAAGATGCGATGCCAGGTCTCGTGTCCGGTTTGACGCTCGACCGGGGGTTGTTGGGCTCTCCCAGGTCGCGGGAGCTCAAGTGGGTCCCAGCGATGATGCTGCCACGGCTCTGGATGCTTACTACGTTCAGAACTGGTCACTTGGCAGCGATCTTCGGATCATAATTCGCTGGCTTCTTCGTTCTGCCGGGGGACGCGCGAGTCGCTAGAAGTTTCATGACGTTTGTCGAGGTAACACACCACTGACGGAGGTGTTTGAACATATGCGCAGTGTTCTGCTGGCGCTCGCCATACTGGCAGCGACGCTCTCCGGGGCAACCAGTGCTGCCCTGGCCGGGGATTGGGAGACCGTTGACACTCCGAACGACGTCAAGATCTTCGATATGTGCATCGAGGGGGGTACGATCTGGCTTTCCACTCACGGTGAAGGTCTGGCAGGGTATGATGGGAACAGCTGGGTCACCCACAAGGTCGCAGACGGTGGGATCCGGAAGGACAGCTGGAATTACCGGGTCTATGTAGATAGTGAGGGCCGCAAGTGGGTCACAAGGGACGGCGAGGAGACCATAGACTGCGTCGATGACAATGGGACGTTCGCAGACAAAACCGACGATTCATGGTCGTACTACAGCTATCCAGCCGACTTGGCCAATAAAAGGGTATTCTCCGCTGCCGAGGATCTGAGCGGACGCATCTGGTTCGGCATGCGGGACGAGAACCACTCCGGAATCGGCACCCTGGAGCTCTTCGTGGACCATGGCGATTCGGTCGAGTGGGTGCACTACGACAATGCCTGGACTCCTGATTCGACTCATTTCTCGGACGATGACGTCCGCGCCCTGGTTGTCGACCAGGATGGCCGTCTCTGGATCGGCTACAATGCGGCGGGCATCGATGTGTGGGACTACGGCGACCCCCTGGTGTTCGCCGACGATACGTGGATTCACTACAGCGATGAGAACGGGCTCCCGGACGCGCAGATCCATACACTTGCCGTCGGGAGTGACGGCCGCATCTGGGTGGGAACACTCGGTGGCCTTGGTGTTTTCAATCCTTCATCCGGAAGCTGGGCGACGGTGGAGGGCCTTCCCGGGACCCAGGTGCGAGCGGTCTCAGAAGATGCGCAGGGGCACATGTGGGTCGGAACCGACGAGGGGATGGCCATGCTCTACGGCAATCTCGGAGTCGCTTTTACGTACGATGAGTCAGACGGCCTCGTCGACGAGCGAATAGACCACGTGGTTGCCGACAGGACCACCGGCAACGTCTGGGCGGTCTCGGTTAATGAACTCATCGATGATACCAGCCTCAATCTCCTGAGGTCGGGAATCACCGCAGAGTCAGGCCACCTCTTCGTCTACCCAAATCCCTGGCGGGAAGGTCAATCCGCTCAGATGGTGCAGATCTACGGTGCACCCGAGGGGTCGCACGTGGAGATCCTGGACCTGAGCGGGCAGAGCATGGCGAAACTTGAGCCCAATGAACCATACATCTGGGATTCCTTAGACAGCGCTTTCAATGAAGTGCCGAGTGGTGTCTACATTCTCAGAGTTGCGCTTCCGAACGGCAGCGTCGAGTTCCTGAAGGTAGCCATCATACGGTAGACACCGCGCGTCCGAGATTCCGGTCGACTACCGGGAGATTCGGAAGGCACTGCCACGAAAGGTGACAGAGAGATCATGGGGCGTGAACACGAATCGAGAACTCTGATCGTTGGAGCTGGTGCGGCCGGCCGCATGGTGGCCGAAGAGATGCATTCGCGACCCGAGCACGGCTACCGAGTAGTTGGGTTCTTGGACGATGATCCCGGCAAGCTGGGCCGCACGATCTCCGATACGCCGATTCTCGGATCGATCAGCGATCTGGTCGATATTGTCAAGGCGCACGATGTCCGCGATATCGTGATCGCCATGCCCTCCGCATCCGGCCACACGATCCGAGAGGTAGTCGGGTTCTGCGAAGAGGCCGGGGCTTCCTTCAAGATAGTTCCAGGCGTATGGGAGATCATCCTGGGGGATGTGACAATTAGCCAGCTGCGGGAGGTCAGACCCGAGGATCTTCTGGGGCGTGAGACCGTCTCCCTCAATCTAGAAGCGATGATTGGGGATCTTCGCGGCAAGCGCGTTCTGATCACGGGCGCCGGCGGATCGATCGGATCGGAACTGGCAAGGCAGGTGGCTGCCTTTGACCCAGGGAAAATCCTTCTGATGGGACGAGGCGAAAACAGCGTCTACGCGATCGACCAGGAGATAGGGCAGTACTACCCCGACGTGGAAAGGCATGCGATCATCACAAGCATCAGTGATGCGCGCGGGGTGGAGAGCATCTTCCGTGATCATCGTCCAGAGATCGTCTTCCACGCGGCCGCTCACAAGCATGTGCATCTCATGCAAGCGTATCCAGACGAGGCCATAAAGAACAACGTAACCGGCACCAAGATCCTGCTGGACGCGGCAGTGCGTTACGGATCCGAACGTCTCGTGATGCTCTCGACCGACAAGGCAGTGAAACCGAGGGGCGCCATGGGGGCTTCGAAACGCCTGGCGGAGTCCATCCTCATTGAGCGTGCAGCACGCGGATGCGACACGAAGCTTATGGCCGTCCGATTCGGCAACGTCCTTGCCAGCCGCGGAAGCGTCGTGCCGCTCTTTCGCCAGCAGATCCGCCTCGGCGGACCTGTGACCATCACGCACCCGGACGTCACCAGGTACTTCATGACCATCAGGGAAGCAGCGATGCTGGTCCTCGAGGCCGGGCTCTCAGGGCATGGGGGAGAGATATTCGTCCTCGACATGGGCGAACCTATTCGCATCGCCGATCTCGCCGCTCATCTGATCCGGCTCTCGGGACTCGAGCCCGGCAAGGACATCGCCATTGAGTTCTGTGGCTTGAGACCGGGAGAGAAGCTGCACGAAGAACTGTGGTATTCCGACGAAACACTCTCGCGGACCTCCCATGACAAGGTTATGGTGGTTCAGTCGCCGGCCGCCAGCCTGGTCACCAACCTCAAGGAGCGAGTTGCACACCTGGAAAAGCTGGCTCACGCATGCAACCGCAATCAGGTACTGGAGGAGCTCGCAGACATCTTTCCCGACATGAAACCCAGGACGATGCATGACAAAGCAGATACCGGCAGCTGAGGGTGGAACACCGGTGCGCGGTGACTATCTCCCGTTTGCCAGACCATCGATCGGACAGCCAGAGATAGACCTGGTCGTCGAAACCCTCAAGTCGGGTTGGCTCACGGTCGGACCGCGGACCAAGGAGTTCGGGCGCAAGGTGGCGGACTATGTGGGCGTACCGAATGCCGTAGCCCTGAGTTCGTGCACGGCGGGCCTCCACCTGGCGCTCGACGCATTTGGTGTGGGACCTGAGGATGAAGTTGTTCTCCCCGCGCTCGATTTCGCATCCGGCGTGAACACGGTGCTCCATCTTGGCGCGCGGCCCGTCCTCGTGGACGTTGACCGCGAGACTCTCAACATCACGCCTGAGATATTCGAACGCGCGATAACGGACCGCACAAAGGTTCTCATGCCTGTGCATTTTGCCGGGCGCCCCTGCGACATGGACGACATCATGGCGCTCGCTCGAGAGAAGGGCCTCCGAGTTCTCGGAGACGGCGCCCACGCCATTGGAGCAGACATCGGAGGCAGGAAGATAGGCTCGATAGCCGATGCCACATCGTTCAGCTTCTACGTGACAAAGGGCATAACGACCGGCGAGGGCGGTGCTATTGCATCTCCAGATCCCGATCTGATCGCGAAGGTGGCACGACTGAGCCTCCACGGGATGAGCAGCGACGCATGGAAGAGATACAGCGATCGGGGACCGTGGTACTACGAGATCCTTGAAGCAGGTTACAAGTACAACATGAACGATGTCCTCGCGGCCATCGGCCTGAAGCAGATGGACAAGGTAGATGAGTTCAGATATCGCCGGACCGAGCTTGCCCGGATCTACAGCGCCGCGTTCGCCGAGATACCGGAGGTCGAGTCCCCGCCCGACTACTCTCTGGGTCACCACGCCTGGCACCTCTACCCGATACGGATCAGGATCGAGTCCCTCACGATCGACCGCGACCGCTTCATCAGGGACCTGATCGAGGAAGGCATAGGCTCAAGCGTGCACTTCATCCCGTTGCATTACCATCCGTGTTTCAGGGATCGGCTCGGCTACCACGAGGGGAGTTTCCCTGAGACGGAACAGTACTTCGAACGCGCCATCTCGCTTCCAATCTACCCATCGATGGCTGACGACGATGCAAGAGACGTCATCTCGGCAGTCGCCAAGCTGGTGGACTACTACCGGAGGTAGCCGGCGTGCGGATGGATCTCTCGAACCTGCTTGCCGAGAATGAATGGCATGCCCTTGTCGCGAGGGACGACGCGGCGTCCTTCTTCCAAACCCCCACATGGAGTTCACTGGTTGCACTCCTGGCGGGGTGGTCCGCTGCCGCTCTGGCTGCCCGCGTCGACGGGGAGCTGGTCGCAGCCCTGCCGTTCGTGAAACACGAGCGACGAGGCTTCATCGCTCTTGAATCGATGCCTTTCGGCACCTACGGCGGCGTTGTCCTTTCATCGGCGGCTCCGCCCGACGCGGCCGCAGCGTTGCTCGATGCGTTCGGACGCGCCGCTCGCGCTCTCCGGGTATCGAGAGCGAGTGCGGTCGACTTCGCCGGAAGACTCGCTGGGGACAGTGCGGGGTTCCAGAGCCAACGCGATGAGGCGCAGGTCCTCGAACTCGGTCAGAGCTTCGAAGAGTTGTGGAGCGGTTTCAAGCCGTCGCTCCGCAACAAGGTACGGAAAGCGAAGAGCGCCGGAGTGACGGTGCGTCCCGCAGTTTCGCTTGATGACTTCCTTGCGTACCACGAGATGCTTGAGGAGTGCAGCCTCGGGTGGGGGACACCCAACGTGTTCACGAGGGACTTTTTCGCCGCGCTCTTCGAGACGGGAGGAGAGGCGGTGCAGATGCTTCTTGCAGTGCAGAATGACCTCGTGATCGCCGGAGATCTCAACTTCCTCTGGAAGGACACGGTTTTCAATTGGGGAAACGTATCGAAGAACTCCGCCAGAAGTCTGGCGGCGAATACGCTGCTGCATACGCACGCTATCGAGCTCGCGGTAGCGGGAGAACGTCGAACATACAATCTTGGGTCGAGCGCCGGTATCAAGGGCGTCGAGTCGTTCAAGTCGGCGTTCGGCACAAGCAGAGTCAGCTACAGAACCTATTTCGTCGAGAAGAAGTGGTATCGCACACTGAAGGCAGTCGTCGCGCGCGGAGCGTAGAGGAGAACCATTGAGAACCGGCCCCAGGATCCTCCTGCTTGTCGCGATAGTCGTGCACTTGGCGTTCGCCGTCTCGCTCGTGCACCCGGGACACTTCCTGAACCCCCTGTTTCCGGAGGGAATGCACAACATCGGCGAAGGACAGGGGAGCGATTTCTTCGCGTTCTACCAAGCGGGGAGCTATGTCCTTGAGGGCAGGGACATCTACCAGAGACCGATGGACGACGCCAGGCGCTCAGTCCCGTACGCTTATTTCTATCGCTACCTCCCGTTCGTCGCGTACACGCTCGGGGTGGCGGCCAATGCCGTCAGTCCATGGGCCGCCTACTGGATATGGATCGCCATCGTAGAACTCGCGTTCATCGGATGCATCATCCTGACTCGACGGATCGTGCGCGACAGCTCCCTTTTTGCATTGCTCGCCTCCATGTGGCTCCTGTACACACCCTTCTACATTGAACAGTACATGGGACAGCTGAATCTGCTGATGGCTGCGGGAATCTTCGTCATGGTCGTGTCCTACTCGGAAGGGAAGATGAAGCGGTTCGACTGGATATGGATTGCCACCGTCGTTACCAAGCATCTGACCGTTCTGTATGTACCGCTCATGCTGCGCATGAAACGATACCGAACCGTGATCCTGGCGTTCGTCATACTCGGCCTGAGCGCCATACCCTACCTGGCCATGCGGACAAGCGGCGTCGGAGATTTCGCACATGACAACTTCGATCTCACACTCTATCCATACCCTGGGAATTTCGGTGCTCTTGCGCTGCTCATGGTGCTCAAGATGCGGCTCTTCCCAATCGCCTCAAGCATAGGTTTCAATCTCGGACCTGTCAGGATGACTATCACCCGGGCGCTCGTACTGCTCGTGATGATGGTCCCGACTCTGACAAGCCTGAACGTCACATTCAGAAGGCGGCCGTTCGATCTCCTCGAGTCGGTTGCGCTCTGGACGATGGTCTACTTCTTCGTGTTCAGGGAGGTGTGGGAATACCACTACGTGCTTCTCCTGCCGCTCTTCGTTCTCCTCTATGCCAGGACAAGGGCACGCGTGCTGTGGTACATCTACGCGGTCGCGGCAGCCCCCACGCTCTTCATTCTCTATGACGTGCCCGGACGGAATCCAGAGCTCCAGTGGAGCGCACTCGAACACATTGCCAACCACGCGTTCAAAGTGATCCCACTCGTCTGGCTCTTCATATGGGTGGCTGCCGGTTGTCTCAGACGCCACTCGAATCGAGGAGACGAATGAGAATCGCCTATCTCTCCATAGGGGGACACATCCACACTGAACGATGGCTGCGCTACTTCGCGCGGAAGGGGCACGACGTACACCTCCTGACCGTGCAACCCGCCCCGATCGAGGGCGTGACGATCCACGACATACGTACCGGCATCTCGGTAAAACCTCTTCACTATGCGGTCGCGCTCGGCAAGGTCAGACGCATCCTGCGACAGATCAGACCGGATCTGTTGCACACGCATTTCCTGACCGGATACGGCTACTGGGGCGCCTATTCGCGTTTTCATCCGTTCATCATGACGGTTTGGGGAGACGACGTCTACACGACTCCACACGAGTCGTTCCTCAAGGGAAGACTCGCGCGCACAGCACTCAGGTGCGCCGATCTTATCACCGGTGACTCCGAGGATATCCTGGAGCATGTGGTCGCCATGGGCGGCGACGCCGACAAGTGCAGGGTGGTGCAGTGGGGAGTCGATCTCGATCGTTTCCAGCCGGAAGCTCCAACCGCGGTGCGCGAGAAGCTCGGGATCCCGTCTGCCTCCCCTCTTGTGATCAGCATCAGGAGTTTCACACAAGCCTACTACAACATAGATACGATCGTCCGTTCCATTCCTGCCGTCCTCCGTGAACGCCCGGCGACGCACTTCATCATTGCCGGAAACGAAGGCGATGACACAGAACTCAGACAGCTGGCCGACGAACTCGGAATCGGCCCCAACGCACATTTCGTTGGAAGGATTCCTCACGAGGAGCTTCCGGCCTACCTCGCAACCTCCGATGTCTTTCTGAGCGTCCCATCAGTGGATGCCACGCCGGTTTCGCTTCTCGAGGCGATGGCGTGCGGGACGGCGGTTGTCATCTCGGACCTGGCCTCCGGTCTCGAGTGGGTGACCCACGAGGAGAACGGTCTTGTCGTTGAGGCCGCCAATCGCGTGGAACTCGAGGATGCCGTACTGCGTTTGATCGATGCACCCGAGATGCGCCTGAGCTTTGCGCGAATCGGCGTGGAGATGGTGCGCGAGAAAGCGGATCACCAGGCGCACATGGCCGGCATGGAGAAGCTCTATCTGGAACTGGTCTCCGGAAAAGAGGGATGAGATGCCGGACAGATCCGTGAGTGTGATCATACCGACCTACAACCGGCTGTCTTTCCTCAGGGAGACCCTACGGGCTCTCTCCGAGCAGTCCTATCCCTCCGCTCTCATCGAGGTGGTGGTCGTGGACGACTGCTCCCATGATGAGACGCCCGCCTTCATCGAAGGTCTCGACACACCGTTCAAACTCGTGAGCGTTCGTCACGCGACAAACAAGGGCCGCGCGGCTGCTCGCAACACCGCCATCCGGAAGGCGAGTGGCGATCTCGTCTTATTCGTCGATGACGATATGCGTTCGAAACCCGACCTCATCGCACAGCATGTAGCATTTCAGGAATCCCACGGTGAGTCGATGGTGATCGGAAGCGCACTGCAGGCCCCGGAGCTAGGGTTGTCTACAGTCTATGCCTACCTCGACCGCATGGGTGTCCATAAGCTCCGGCCCGGCTCAAGGGCGCCTGCACGCTACTTCGTGACCAACAATTCGTCGGTCCCACGAAAGGCGCTGCTCGACGTGGGCCTCTTCAATGAATCATTCACCAACTACGGATTCGAGGATACAGAGATCGCCTTCCGTCTCGAGGACAGTCTCGGATTGGCCACCTGGTACTGCGGTGAGGCCGTGGCATATCATCTGCATGGCCAGAGCCTTGACGATATCCTCGGGAAGCGGGAGGAGGCAGTGGCGGCGCTCCGAGCGCTCCTCAGGATCCACCCGGAACGCGCGTCAGAACTCTCCATCGATCTTCTCATGCCTCCGGCTGAAAGCGACTCGTTGTCACTTCGTTCGAAGAAGCTCCTGATCTTCCTTGCCACCAATCGACTCGGCTACCTGCTCGTGCGGGCCGCCGCGAACGCCGTGCATCTTGGTCGGCTCTCGGTTCCGGCACTGACCTACCTGATCGCTTGCCGCTACAGGCGAGCCCTCACCCTCTAGGATCACCATCGCGAGGGATCACTCCCCGCAACATCCGCTATTGCGGCGCCGCGGCCCGTTACGAGCGGGCGACACTACTGTGTAACAAGACCTCTGACTCCTGCGTTCCCATGAAACCTCGCGCGAGAACTCCCAATGCGCAGGCATTGCAGCCGATACGCCAGATGGTCTGGCTGTTCGGAATGACTGTGGCACGCTCCATGCTTCTACCTGAATACTGTAATCGCGTTCCCTGGGGTATACGTGAGCATCGCCAGGTCGTGGGCTGATCCCCAAACCCGAGAATGAGTCGTACGCCACCTGTTGCACGTTACATCGGGGAACGCATATTCAATCGCGGCCTCCTCCGCTTTGCGGAGGAGGCCGCAACTCGTTTGCCCCGTTTCCGTTGACACGTCATCCCCCCTCTGCTAGACTGCCCTCGACTTCGGTCAGCTGCCGAGCCGACTAGGTGTAAACCTCGTTCATTCCGCCTTTCACCAGGCTCGGTGCAGGGAGGAAGATTGGACCAAGTCGAAAGAATCGCACAGGAAGTCATCCGTAGGCTGGGCGGATCCGGTCAAGATCAGGTCACGGCCACGGCGACGATCCCGGTTTCGGTCTCGGCAAGGCACATCCACATCTCGCGCGGCGTACTGGACAGACTGTACGGTGAGGGGTTTGAACTCACGCGGCGCACCGATCTGGGACAGCCGGGGGAGTTTGCATCCGAGCAGACCGTAACGCTCGTGGGCCGGTCAATGCGTGCAATCGAGCGTGTCCGTGTACTGGGACCGTTGCGTACATACACGCAGGTCGAGGTCTCCGCCACCGATGCCGTCAGATTGGGAATCGAACCGCCTATACGTCGATCCGGAGATCTGGTGGGAAGCGAGACGCTCACGCTTGTGGGACCGGCCGGAACGGTTCATCTGCGTGATGTGGCGATCCGTGCGATGCGTCACATTCATATGACTGAGCGTGATGCTGAGATCCACAGGGTGACGGATGGAGATCTTGTCAGGGTCCGGTTCCCGGGATCAGCATCCTTGGTGCTCGAGAAGATCCTGATCCGTGTCTCCAAGAGCGCGCTTCTCGAGTTTCACATTGATACCGACAATGCAAATGCGGCCGGCGTAGGATTGCCAACGACCGTGGAGATTCTCCATTCCTGAGTGAATGGACTTAAGCGAGGGGGTGAAACGATTGCCGGGACTTGCGCTTGGAATGGTTGAGACCAAGGGAGTGGTTGGCCTCGTAGAGGCCGCTGACGCAATGGTCAAGACCGCCAACGTCACACTGACGAAGTACGAGAGAATCGGTGGCGGGTACGTTACCGCTATCGTCCGAGGGGATGTGGGCGCAGTGAAGGCTGCTGTCGCCGCCGGGGCTGCGGCTGCCGGCAAGGTCGGTGAACTTGTTTCGTATCATGTCATACCAGCGCCGCACGAGATGCTGGAAGGAACGATGCTGTAGGGCCGCGTAGGATAGCGGCCTCAAGCGTCTTCATGAGATCTGATCCGTTCGCGGGAGGGTGAAATGGGCGAAGCCCTCGGAATGATCGAGACCAGGGGTTTTATCGGAATGGTCGAAGCATCCGATGCCATGGTGAAAGCAGCCAAGGTGAGGCTCGTCGGCTATGAGAAGGTCGGCGGGGGGTACGTGACAGCCATCGTTCGCGGCGACGTCGCTGCGGTGCGCGCAGCGGTGGATGCCGGAATGGCAACTGCCAGCAAGGTGGGCGAGCTTATCTCCACGCACGTCATACCACAGCCTCACTCGAGTCTTGAGGATGCGCTGCCGATCGGCAAGACAGCGAAATCGAAGGCGAAATAGAGACCATCACCAGTCAGGACGACGCACAGACCGGGTGTGAGCGAACTGATTTGTTGCCGCCCACAGGCCTTGGTCTGGGTTGTGTGGTGCTACACGGACGGCAGAGGTGGACTATGACTATCGGCAAGGTCGTCGGGACAATCGTCGCCAGCCAGAAGGACGACAAGCTTACAGGCACGAAGCTCTTGATCGTGAAACAGGTCGAACTGGATGGCAGCGAGACGGGAGCGTTCGTCGTTGCGATCGACGCAGTCGGTGCTGGTGAGGGAGAGATCGTTCTCTACGCGAGCGGAAGCTCGGCGCGCCAGACCTCGCTGACGAAGGACAGACCTGCCGATGCCGTCATCATGGCTATCGTCGACTCCATCGAGGTCGGCGGGAAGCTCCTCTACGACAAGTGAATAGAGGATCGGCAGACACATGGCGAATGAAGAGCTTGCCATCAGGACGGTAGTCGAGCGTGTCGTCCGTGAATTGGTATCCACTGGGGAAGCGACGCCGAGACAGGCGCCTCCGGCCTTTGACGGTCGCGGGATTCTCGAGGCGATGGATGACGCTGTTCGGGCTGCGTGGACGAGCCAGCGCGAGCTGATCGGGAGTTCGCTCGAACTCCGCAAGGGGATCATTCAGGCAATGCGCTTGGCCGCTCTCGAGAACGCGCGGTCGCTCGCGGAGCAGGCGGTAGAAGAGACAGGGCTCGGGCGCATCGAGGACAAGGAACAGAAGAACGTCCTCGTCGCAGAACGCACTCCGGGCACGGAAGATCTGAGGCCCGTGGCTTTCTCTGGAGACCACGGGCTTACGATTGTGGAGCGTGCGCCGTACGGAGTGATCGGATCCATCACCCCATCGACCAACCCATCCGAGACCATCATCAACAACGCAATCAGCATGATCGCAGGCGGCAATGCTGTCGTGTTCAATCCGCATCCGGGAGCACGCGTTGTCTCCCTCACGACGATCGACATTCTGAATCGCGCCATCAGCGCGGCGGGAGGTCCCCGGGCGCTTCTGTACGCAGTCAGTGAGCCTTCAATAGACACGGCACAAGCGCTCATGCGGCACTCCGACATAAAGCTTCTCGTCGTGACGGGCGGCCCAGCGGTGGTGAGGGCGGCGATGGAGAGCGGGAAGAAGGTCATAGCAGCCGGACCGGGCAACCCCCCGGTGGTGGTCGATGAGACAGCCGACGTTGACCAGGCGGCGCGGGACATCATCGCGGGCGCGAGCTTCGACAACAACATCGTCTGTATTGCTGAGAAGGAGATAATCGCCGTTCGCGCCGTATCAGACAGACTGCGCGCGGCGCTTTCTGCGGCGGGCGCACTAGAGGTCAAGGGACAGGCTATCGAGCGTCTGACGAAGACGGTTCTCGAGGAAGACCGGGGGGCAGAACGCAGTTCCCCCCTGAAACGGGAACTCGTGGGCCGGGATGCGGATGTGATCCTCAGGGAGGCAGGTCTCTCCTGTCCCGCTGGAACAAGATTGGCCTTTTTCGTGGCCGACGTGGACCATCCCCTCGTCTGGACTGAACAGATGATGCCTGTCGTTCCCATGGTAATCGTGGAGACCGCGATCGAAGCCATAGATCTCGCGAGGCGTGTCGAGCGCGGCAACCGGCATACGGCGGTCATGCATTCGAAGAGCATCGAGCACCTCTCTCGCATGGCGAGAGTCATGGACTGCTCGATCTTCGTGAAGAACGGGCCCTCATTCGCCGGTCTTGGGTTCGGTGGAGAAGGCTTCACCACGTTCACCATAGCGAGCCCGACGGGAGAGGGATTGACGTCGGCGCGAACATTCACGCGAGAGCGCCGCTGCACGCTCGTCGACTACTTCAGGATCGTCTAGAATGTCAACGGCCACTGCCATAGAGAAGGCGGGCGTCGTAGGGGCCGGCGGAGCCGGTTTCCCAACGCACGTGAAGGCTCTTGGGCGGGCCGATACGATGATCGCTAATGGGGCCGAGTGCGAGCCACTGCTCCGCTCGGACGGAATCATAATGGCGACCGCTCCCGAGCGTGTGCTCAAGGGAGTGAGTCTCATGCGAGATTCGCTTGGAGCATCGCGCGCGGTGATTGCCGTCAAGCGAGAGAACGTCGACGCTGGAGATGCGCTGACATCGGAGCTTGGTCGTTTCCCGGGCATCGAACTCGAGTTTCTGGATGACGTCTACCCCGCGGGAGACGAGTATCTCCTGGTCTACGAACTCACGGGTCGTGTCATTCCCGAGGGAGGCATCCCGCTCGACATCGGTGTGGTCGTGAACAACGTGATGACACTGGCCAACGTGGCAGAAGCCGTTCTTGGCCGTCCAGTGACCAGACGATTGGTCTCAGTGCAGGGCGCCGTCAAGAGGCCTGCAACCTTCGATGTTCCGATAGGTGTTCCGATTGGAGATCTCGTTGCCGCGAGTGGTGGAGCAACCGTGGAGAATCCCGCTGTGATCGTCGGCGGCCCCATGATGGGACGACTGGCAGTAGACAATCTCTCGGAACCGGTCACGAAGACAGTTGGAGGAATCGTCGTGCTTTCCGAGGAGCATCCGCTGATTGCGTCGCGTGCCTCGACAGAGGCGCACGTGCTCAGGCTTGCCAGGGCGGCATGCTGCCAGTGTATGGCCTGCACCGAGCTCTGTCCCCGTGCCCTTCTCGGACACGAACTCGCCCCTCACAGAACAATAAGAGCGATACAGTACTCGACGCTTGAGATGGACCACCCACACATCACATCAGCGTACCTCTGCTGCGAGTGCGGCATGTGTGAGCTCTTCGCCTGTCCGCTGGGAATACAGCCCCGGCGTATTCTGGCCGCTCTCAAGGCGGAGCTGTCACTGAGAGGAATCGAGAACCCTCACACCAGAGCGGACCTCAGCCCGGACGGCGTGAGAGAGTACCGACAGATCCCGTCGGTTCGACTCGTTCAGCGCCTGGGTCTTTCGGACTATGACGTTTCAGCTCCGCTCAAGGACTGGACGCAAGAGACCCGACGCGTGGTGCTGCCCATGAGTCAACACGTCGGCAACCCGGCCGAACCGATCGTCGAGGTGGGGCAGCGGGTACTGGAGGGCGATCTGATCGGAGAGATTCGACCCGGCGGCATTGGGGCGCGTGTCCACGCCAGCATCGATGGAGGAGTCACGTCCGTCACTCCCGTCGAGGTCGTCATCGAGTCCATGAACTAGCGAGGACGGGTCTTGTCGGATCCGATCGCTGCATCTGTCTGAGACGCCGCTTGAAGGAGGAGCTTTGAGGGAAGCGATAGCCCTCATAGAGACAATAAGCATCGCTCTTGGCATACGCATCGCCGACGAGATGGCGAAATGCGCTCCGGTCGAGATACTGGACGCCACGGCCATCTGCCCCGGGAAGTACATGGTGCTGGTGGCGGGTGATGTATCGGCTGTGGAAGCGTCGCTCGCTCGGGGCATCGAGATCGGGGGAGACGTCGTCGTGGATACGCTGTTCATCCCGCACGTCCACTCCGACGTCTTTCCGGCATTGCTCGGCGCTACTGATGTCGCCGAACTGAGCGCGCTCGGGGTTGTGGAGACTTTCACGGCAGCGGCTTCCATTGCGGCCGCTGATGCGGCCGCGAAGGCCGCGCACATCAGACTCATCGAGATTCGCCTGGCCAAGGGACTCGGGGGAAAGGGGTTCTTCTGTGTGACGGGCGACATCTACCAAGTCGAAGCGGCCATCGAAGCCGCGCTTCTGCTTCTCAAGAAGAGCGGGAACCTGGTCCGGAGCGTGGTGATCCCGCGCCCGCACAAGGATCTCCAATCCAAGGTCTTCTAGGGGGTGCGCACTGCATCTGGCGAGAGTGATAGGTAGCGTCTGGGCCACGGTCAAGGTGGAGACCCTCAAGGGATACCGCCTTCTGGTGGTACAGCCGTTGACACACGATCTACAGGAGCTGGGACGTCCACTCGTCGCCGTCGACACGGTCTCTGCTGCTCCGGGGCAACTCATCTACTTCGTGAAATCCCGCGAGGCGTGCAAGGCGTTGGAGGAACGTTTCAATCCGGTGGATGCAGCTATCCTGGGTATCGTTGACGACGTGACGATCCTCAACACCTGACACGTGGACCCGACCATGAGGACGACTCCTTGTTTCTCGCAAAGATCATCGGCGAAGTTGTATCGACCATAAAGCACCCTGCACTCGAGGGGCGCAAACTCCTCGTGATAGAGAGACTCGACACCGAGCGAAGGCCGTTGGGGGATTCGCTCCTGGCGATCGACTCGGTGGGAGCCGGCGTCGGAGAGGTTGTTCTGGTGGTTGACGAGGGCACCTCTGCAGCACTGGTCACCGGACTTGATGATCCGCCGATTCGCACGCTCATCGTGGGAGTCGTCGACAGGATCGACGTGGAGGCATAGGGGAAGAATGCTCTCGCAGTTTGAGGCCGAGCGACAGATCGTTGAGATAGGACGGAGAATCTGGGAGCGTGGCTACGTCGCCTCGAATGACGGCAATCTCAGTATTCGGATCGACCGTGATCGCATCGTCGTCACACCGACGGGGCGGTCGAAGGGGTTCCTCCGAACAGACGATCTGGTGGTCGTCAATCTCAAGGGACAGAAACTGGCTGGGCGCCTCGAACCGACATCGGAGCTCGGGATGCACCTCTTCGCCTACAACCGCCGCCCCGAGATCGGAAGTGTTGTGCACGCTCACCCGCCAAAAGCCACAGGGTTTGCGGTCGCAGGCGTGGCTCTGGCGCAGTGCATCCTTCCCGAAGTCATCCTGTCATTGGGCGGCGTACCGCTGGCGGACTACGCAACCCCCTCCACACAGGAGGTTTCACAGTCGATCAGCGGATTCATTGACACCCACAGCGCCATGCTGCTCAAGAATCACGGTGTTCTCACACTCGGGGAGGACATCTACCAAGCCTACTATCGCATGGAGACAGTTGAGCATTTCGCCGCGGTCTCACTGACTGCGCGGCAGCTTGGAGGAGCATCACCTCTCTCAAGAGCAAACCTGGAAGACCTGGTTCGCGTCCGTGAGAAGCTCGGAATAGCTGGAACGATCGATATCTGCTACGATTGCGGTGTCTGTCCCAACTCAAGCGATGAGGCAAGCGGTTCGACGGACCCGGCAGACGCGACGAATGATGCACTGGTGAAGGCAGTCATTGAGGAAGTCAGGCGCCGAACGAAGCAAACGTAACGCGATTCTGTGATCCCAGGAGAAACAACATGACCAAGAAGGGCTGTCTGTGGGGGTGGCTGGCCGGCACTGTCGGACTCCTCGTCATATTCCTCATCACGATGATCTTGATAGAATCGCTTCTCGGACAGCAGATGCGCTTTCCGACCTACGGCGCCCACATCGGCTTGGTGCGGATAGAGGGGGTGATCGCCGATTCACGCGAGGTCATTGCTGATCTCAGATCCTTCGAGGACGACGGGGGCACGAAAGCGCTCGTACTCAGGATCGATAGCCCCGGGGGAGGGGTGGCTGCATCCCAGGAGATCTACGAGGAGATCGTTGCCCTCCGTGAAGGCGGCATGCCGATCGTTGTGTCTATGGGAGCAATGGCAGCCTCTGGAGGATATTACGTGGCCTGTCCTGCCGACACGATCGTGGCCAATCCAGGAACTCTGACCGGCAGCATCGGTGTGATAATGTCCTTCATGAATCTCGAGGAGCTCTTCGACAAGGTCGGCGTAGACTTTGAAATTGTCAAGAGCGGCGAGTATAAGGATCTGGGCTCTATGAACCGGCAGATGACTCCCGAAGAGCGTGAGCTCCTCCAGGATACGCTCGACGACATTCACTTGCAGTTCATGGAGGTTGTCGCGATGGAGCGAACCCTCGACATTGAGACCGTCCGGGAGATAGCCGATGGACGCATCTTCTCGGGGCGACAGGCACTCAAGGAGGGCCTCGTCGATCTTCTCGGGACTCTTGAGGACGCAGAGCTTGTGGCCGCAAGAATGGGGGGAATCGAGGGCGACCCGCGAGTTGTCGAGCCTGTAAAGGTTCATCGATTGACACTGGCGGATCTGGTCGGCCGATCTGTTTTCGGACTGCTGGAACCCGCGTCCATCCGTGGCGGCGCCCAGTATCTGTTCAGACCCGCCAAGTGACCTTCACAAAAGCATTTGACAGACCCCGTGTCTGTTGCTAGGATGTGTTGTGTGAGTCAAGTGGTCTCACTTTGGTTATGTCTATCCATGAGACACCGCTCGAATCCCTGAAACGCTATCGGTTCGCCAAGGTGGCGAGCCGGAGAGACGCACCGGGAGACACGATGGGGTGTTGCTGCGCAGTCTGAGATGCGCCCCACCAGATGGTGTGTTTCATAGCCGTTCTCCCACAAGCAGCTGGAGGCGGCGAGGCCATACGAGGCGAGTGGCGCCGTGCGCCAAAGAGAGCAGCGACATCTGGTGTGTCCTGCCCTCTGGAATTTGTGTGCACGTGATGCAGGGGAGCATGATGGATTCCACAGCGGAGGTTGTGGACGATGACCAAAGCGGATCTGGTAGATCGCATAGCCGGTAGGACCGGGTTGACCAAGCGTGATGTGGCTGTGGTCGTCGAGGCGCTTCTGGACGCTATCAAAGAAGCGCTTGCCGAACACAGACACATTGAAATCAGGGAGTTCGGTACCTTCAAGGTCAAGAAACGCAAGGCCAGCATGAAGTACAACCCGAGGGATCGATCGCAGAAGGTGATCGTGCCTGAGAAGATCGTCCCTGTGTTCAAGCCGAGCAAGTTTTTGAAGGAGAGGGTCAACTGGATGGGTGAGCCCCGGACGGCTGTACTGCCGGTTCCGGGCGACGAGCCAACGTCCGTGTAAGGAGGCGTATGCCAAGTCTGAAGAAGAAGCGTCGCAAGAAGATGGCGAAGCACAAGTTGAAGAAGAGGCGTCGCAAGGATCGTCACAAGAAGAAGGTCCGCTAGGCTTTGACACGTACGGGTTTTGGTTCATCTGCCTGAACTGGCTCGTCGTCTGGAGGACCCATGGCTGAGAAGAACAGGGACAACTGGGAGGGACGAGAGAGGCGCCAGTCGACGCGAGTCGATGCGCAGATCGCCCTTCAGTTGTCAGGCTCAGAGGATAGCTTCCCTGCTGAATCACTGACGACCGAGAGCATCAATGTCGGTGCAGAGGGAATCTACTGTCAGGTCAGCCACTTCATAGCCCCGCTGACGAAGCTGCAGTTGACCATGATACTCCCGATTCGAGATCGGAAGGGTCAGGTCAAGAACGAAGTGGTGAAGACCGAGGGGGTTGTCGTTCGATGCCAGCCCTCGGGCGGTGACGGCGGAGGCTATCGAATCGCCTGCTTTTTCACGGGGCTGGAGCCTGCGTTGCGAGACGTACTTGGCGACTACGTACGTCAGCACAGTATGGACTGACGGCTCCGCCTGCTCTGTTCACTGTGAGGAAAGGACCCAACTGAAACTCAGCTGGGTCCTTTCTGTGTCTCGCGCGGTGGGGCTGACAAGAGAATTAGAAATGGTAGGCCGCTTCTACGACGAGAGCGGAATCTTTGATTCGCTCGTCGAAATCGAAGTCGGCCCCGGAGCGCTCTGATACGCCCGCGATCCAGGCCACATCAATGGTGAACACAGTGTCGACGAGGATGCCGGCTCCCAGCGTGTAGTAGGCTCTGTCCTGGTCTATGTCGAGACCCTGGTAAGCCACGGGCCGCGTCATGTACCCGCCACGCAGGCGCAGGGGCAGGTTCGGCATTGTCACCTCCACGCCGACTCGGAGATCCGAGGTTGCCGCGTAGGTCCGTTCTCGCTCGGAGCGCTCTCCGGCGAATATCTGTCCTTCGTAGGTCATTTCGGACCAGTTGGCATAGTGGTAGTCAAATCCGACAGCAACAAGATCCGTGGGATTCCAGGCGATCCCCGCCCCGAAGGAGAAGGGGAGACCGATGTCATCCTCGAAATAGTAGGTATCGCCGGACTCCCATCCGTCAGGGCCAACGGTACACCCCAGCTCAGTCGCGTATCCACTGAATCTCAGAATCGTCGGTGTCTCTACGACGAGGCCTGCCGATAGTGATTCGGTGAGATAGAGGAGAGTCCCCATGCGGAATCTTAAGCCCGTCACATCCGATTCGCTCTCGACGCGCAGCGAATAGGAATCGTATCCATCGGACAGGCCCTCCACGTCATCCGCAGTGTAGAGGAAATCTGCAGTGTAGTTTCCATAGAGATATGAGACGGCAGCGCCGAGTGAGACGCTCTCGGAAGCGTCGAAGGCCACTCCGAAAGTGAGTGAGTAGATACCTCCGCTCGTCAGGAAGTCCTCTGTCTGTCCCCAAGGTCCTTCCATGAACACCGACGTGGTGTCTCCAGTCGGCTCGTTCCAGCCGATCGAATCCTCGTAGCTCACCAGGAAATCCGCTGCAAGGTCATAGACCTGATCGATCGACAAGCCCACAACAAGACTGCCCCGGAAAGTCGGAAACGGATACGCAAACCTCAAGGATGAGATATCCGTTGTTGTCACCCTGGTGTCGATATCGCCTCCGAAGGCCGACCCGGTTCGTCCGCTTCCACGAAAAGCGAGGCCTCCAGCCAGCTCCATTCGCCTGAGCCGTGCCAGCGCCGCCGGGTTCGTAGCCAGCGCAGAAGCGTCGTCAACGATGGCGAGGCCCACACCACCCATCCCCAAAGAACGAGCGCCAATGATATTGGGACTTGTGAGAGGTATCTCGGATATCGGGGCAACGTACTCATCGTGGTAGGCCACTGCGGGCGCCGCGACGACGAGGGTCAGGCAGAAGAAAGAGAGAGCAACCGTCCAGCCAGGCGGGATCGGGCGCCGGTCTGCTGCGTCGTATGTCGGCATCTAGAAACCCTTCTTTCTGTTCTGCCAAAGATCGGGAGCGTCATCCTTCTTCTCGTCGTCCTTCGCTTCCGCCTCTTCGGGCTTACGCACGGACGAAGGCGCGCGCGGCGGCGGTGCAGGACTGCCACCCCATCCCTTTGTCGCCCAGCCACTGCCACCCCACAGGTGTCTCGTGCCCTGCTCGACTTGAGGCCCCTCGTATTCGCCTCCCACTGGATAGTCCGGTTCGCTCCACCACCAGTCGTCGTATTGCCACCATGGATCCCCATAGTAGTTGTTCCAACGATAGTGCGAGGCGCCATACCGGTACGATGGATGGTAGTACTCAGCGGCCGCGTGGCAGCCGGCACACGGCCCGCCACCGCCGTAGTACATCGAGCTATCGTAGGTCGAGTCGTCGACGATCGTTGAACCTGCGGGATGCCTGAGAACGGTATAGCAGCCGCTCAACACAAGCAGGACAATGATAGTGATACCAAACATGATGAGCAGTCTTGGTTTCATCTTCGTAGCCTCCTGCATCATCGCGTTGTCCGACATACCCAAGTCGGGTGACACGTGCACGTGTGTGAATACTGAGACGCGAAACGACATCCTACAATTCAAGATAGCACAAGAGGACGGATCATCAAAGAACCTCGTGGGTTTCCGGCTGGACACCTTGAGTACCGGGGCTCCACATGGTAGAGTCAGCCTGCACATCATCATGATGGAGGTCTTGCGGAGGTGTCAATGCACACAACTACGCGGAAGTGGCTGCTCTGGGTTCTTCTGCTGTTTGTTTCGGCAGTCCCTCACATGACTGCTCAAGCAGTGAGCCAGGAAACAGCCAGTGCGATGCGGATCTCGGCTCAGGGGTACCTGCACTATAGCCTCGGCCGCCTCATGGAGGTCGAGAGCATGCCGCGCGAGGCACTCGTGCAATACCGAAGGGCGGCCTCCTACTTGCACGAAAGCTGCGAACTTGGACGAGCTCAAGCGCGCGTTCAGATGGTCCTGGGGCAACTCGACGAGGCCCTGCGCACTATCGAGAAGGCCGGGACGCTCTGTCCTGATGATCTGGAGGTTCTGGCCGTGCACGCCGAGGTGCTTCTGGCTCGTGCTGAACCGACTGCGGCCGAGTCTCTTCTCATCGGAGTCGTTTCACAGACCGGCTCACCGTCGAGACTGACGGCGCTTCTTGGCCAGGCCCAGATGTCGCAGGGCAGAATCGAGGACGCGGCAGCGACGCTCTCCAGCCGCGCTCTTCAGGATACCCTGAGTCCCGAGATGGCGTTCCTTCATGCCCGGTCACTCATGGCGCTGGGACGCGGGGAAGAAGCCTTGTCCGAACTGCAGCGCGCCTATCGGCTTGAACCCTCAAACAGTGCGACGGTCGCTCTTCTTGGGGAGAGCCTTCTGCGTGCAGGGCGATACTCGGATGTCGTTTCTCTCCTTGAGAACGTCACCAGAAGCCTGACCGCACGCCAGGATGAATTCCTGTCGCTCGGTAGGGCCTACGCAGCCATGGGCCGCTACGAAGAAGCGCTCGCCATCCTTGCAGAAGCCGAGCAGACGTGGGGTGAGAGCGAGCGGCTCCTCGCAGCAAGGGGCTCGGTCGAGATTGCATCCGGAGCTGAGGACCGCGCGCTCGAGACCTTTGAGAGGATTCTCGCGCTCGAACCTGAATCGGTGGTGGCACTCAACTTCATAGCCTATCACTCCTCGGAAACAGGCAACAATCTTGAGACTGCTCTTGAGTACGCGATCAGAGCGGTCGAGCTTGTGCCGCTGAATCCCCGCGTGCGCGATACGCTTGGTTGGGTGTACTTCGCACACGGACAGGGTCTCAAGGCTGTTCGCGAACTCGAAGCGGCGGTCGAACTTGGCGGGAGCGAGCCGTTGATCCACGAGCATCTTGGAGATGCGTATTTGCAGGTCGGCCGCGTTTCCGATGCCACGGAGTCGTGGCTCAAGGCCCTCGAACTCGAACCGGGAAGGACCTCCACTCTTGAGCGTCTTGGACGGGCGAACGGAGACCAAGGCTCTTCTGAATGAGGCAACCATGGTGACTGAGAAGCTGTCTGCCGTCGGGGGACCATGCGCGCGCCGGCGCGCCACGCCGGCAATCCTCGCGATCGCCCTCATCCTCGCCACGCTCGCCGGTTGCGGACGCCACGAACTCCGAACAGAGCCGGTGGAAGCAGGCAAACTTGAGAGGATAGCCACCACAATCGCCGATCACTGGGGAGAGCCATCATCCGTGCGAGCCTCGGGAACCGGTCGGTTGTCGACATCGAACAGTATGACTCGCTTCTCCTTCGCCTTGCTGTATGATGATCCGTCCTGGATCCGCATGGACGTGCGACCAACCGCCGTGATCACGGGTCCGATCGGGAGCCTTCAACTCGAGGTGGATGGAACGTGTTCCGAGGCGTATCTGCCGGGTGTGCCTCTGTGGATAGAGGGATGCCTCGAGGATGAATGGGACGGGCTCGACATGATCGACCTGCCGGCGCTGATGTTGGGATTCCTTACCCCTCGAACCCTTCTCTCGATCGACAGTCCGGAGGTGGGAGGGAGCAAGGGGCTGACCCTGATCAAGGGACTCGTCGGCGAGAGGTCGGTTGCCTTCACACTCACGGATGATCTTCGCGAACTCAAACGTGTGGAGATCGCCGACGGCGACGGGAACGGGAAGATCGAAATCGATTACGTTGGGCACGGGTGGAAAAGCGGGATCCCCGCTCCACACACTTCCACGCTTGTCTACGATTCACGCAGCACGCGTCCGCAGGAGTTGAAGCTCCTGTTCACGCGGTTCAGGCGCGGGCCGGCAGTGGACAGGGTAGCCCTGAGAATCGCGGTACCGGCAGGGCTTGGCGCTGTCGGTTGGGATGAACTCAAACTCTGGAGGTAGGCGTGAAAGAGGCGATCGTCATCCTTCTGCTGTGCCTGGCCCTGGGCCTCACTTCGTGTTCCGGACCCTCAATGTCCGCAGTTGGCGAGTCCGACGACCTTGTTATCGTCGTAGACAGCGAACTCCATGCAAGCGCCGGCCCACTGGCCAAGCAGGTATTCGGCGCAAGGCGCGCGTGGATGCTCGGTGAGCCGGCCTATGAGGTTCTTGCAACGACACCGAGAGATTTCGGCAGTCTGCGAAGCCGGCGACACATTCTGCTCCTCGGAGTCTGGGGAGAAGGTGGCGTGGCTGATCTCGTTCGGAAGAATGTGGCAGGGGTTCCGGTCTCCGGTCCCATCGAGCTTCATGTCGCCACTGATGTCTGGGCAAACCGGCAGGTGGTCGCCACTCTCATGGGAGACTCGCCTGAGGAGCTTGTGAGCTATGTCGAGTCGCACGGCGATGAGCTGGTGAAAGCTCTGATAGCGGCGGCGCGCGAACGGCTCGCCGGTGGACTCTGTGAGGACGCGGAGAAAGCGGGCATCTCTGCCATGCTGGAGGAGCGCTACGGCTGGTCGCTCTGCCTCCCATCCGGCTACGAGTTCGACAGCGGCGCCGACAAGGAAGGATTCGTGATCTTCGGACGCCCGCGGCCGGACAGATTTGTGTTCGTCAGGTGGACGGATAGTGCACACGAGCAGGAGATCACGCGAGATTCGCTCATCGCCGCCCGGGACGCCGTGTGCAGAGCTTACCACAACGGCGACACGGTCGAACTGCGACGCCCGGTTCTTGTCGACACGGTGAGCTTCAGCGGGCGAACGGCCATCTGCATCTCCGGGTGGTGGGGAAACATGGATCTTGTAGGCGGCGGCCCTTTCCGCACATACGCTTTCCATGACTCCGACGACCAGAGAACCTACATCGTTGACGTCAGCCTCTTCGCTCCCGGTCTCGACAAGACCCCCGTGATGAGAAACCTGGACGCCATAGCGAACACATTTCGCTAGCATGTTTCTCAGACCTGAGGCGCGCCCAGAGCAGGGCTTTTGCCTTGACACACGCAGTATCCTTTGGTAACGTTCCCGCGCCCTTGCGATGCTCGGGAAGACGCGCGCAAGTGACACCAGACGTCTTCCATCCAGGAATCCACTCTTCTCCGGAGCGACCGTGACACCCCTCGATGCAAGTGCCCTGCAGGCCGCCATACTTGGACTGGAGCGCGAACTCGAGACTGCAGAATCTCCACGAGTACACGCGCCCCTTGCAGAATCATATCGCCTTCAGAACCGGCTTGAGGATTCTATAAGAACGGCCCGGGCGGGACTCGTATCCTACCCCGGACACATTTCGATGAGGGTCGTGCTCGCACGCGCTCTGGACAACAGCGGGCGCCTCGAGGAAGCCACTGAGGCGTACCGCGAGGTCACTCGTCTTGATCCCGACAACGTGGAGGCGATGGCCTTCCTGGAGGAAGCTGTCACAGGGAGTCTGATCGAGCAGGTAGAGAACGGCTCTTTCGAGGCAACACCTTCGGAAAGCGAAGTCCCGCAGAAGACCGGAAGCCTGGCTGTGGAACTGGAGCATCTGGAGGGGCTTTTCAGCGTTCGGGGCGCCGATGTCACACCGACACTCACGGATGACCTCGATGCGATCGCCACGCTGACCCTCGCGGAGATCTACGCCAAGCAGGGACTTCCCGACAAGGCGCTTGAGATCTGCGAGCGCATTCTCGCAAGGAATCCCGACGACGAAGCAGCGCAGGAGCGCGTGGGGGACTACAGGAGGGCGATGGCCGAGGTCCAATGATGTATGACCCGCATTTCGCACCACGTCCCGGCGAGCGCCTGATGACGCTACCGGGGCGTAGTTCGCTCCAGCACGTCGCAAGTACCCTCACGGAACTGTGGTGGGATCCCCCACATACGTGTTGACGCCCGATCAGCCCGGCTGTATGCTGCATCAGATATGGACGTCTAGACGGCGCAGCTATCATTCAGGGAGAATCACCCGAATGGCAACAACGACCAACGACTTCCGCAACGGAATGGTCATCCGGAGGGACGGCAAACTCTACACCGTCGTTCAGTTTCTCCACGTGAAGCCGGGGAAGGGCGCCGCCTTCGTGCGGAGCAAGCTCAAGGAGATCCGAAGCGGACGAGTCCTTGAGATCACTTGGAGAGCAGGGGAGAAGATAGAGGACGTCAGACTGGACCGGGTCAAGGCCCAGTTCCTCTACCGTGATGACATGCTCAACTTCATGAGGCTCGACAACTACGATCAGATATCTCTTCAAGAGATCGTCATCGGTGAGAGGAATGCATCGTTTCTCAAAGATGGAATGGAAGTGGAATTCCTCCTCGACGGCGAGGAGCCTATCACCATTGAGATGCCCACCTTCGTCGAACTTGAGATCACGAGGACCGACCCGGGAGTCAAGGGAGACACGGTATCAGGCGGGTCCAAGCCGGCGACCCTGGAGACCGGGGCCGTCGTCCAAGTACCCCTCTTTCTTTCTGAGGGCACCGTTGTGAAGGTGGACACACGCACCGGAGAGTACGTTTCGCGCGTCTGATCCGAGCGCGTGCGCACCGCAGGAGGCGAGATGGACAAGAGGAAGCTGGAGGAACTCATCAGGCTGGTGGAGGACAGCGATATTCAGGAGCTTCATGTTTCTCGGTTCCTGAGTTCCGTGAAGATCATCAAGGGAGGCCCGCCAGTGGCCGCCATGACGGCGGCTCCTGTTGCAGTTCATGCTCCTCAGGCGGCTCCGGCCGCGACTGCGGCGCCGGCGGAGGTCACGGATGCTCAAGCAGAGCGGGATTCCGGTCTGGTCCCGATCGTATCGCCGATGGTGGGCACCTTCTACGCGGCGCATTCGCCCGAAGCACCGCCCTACGTGAAGCAGGGCGACCACATCAGTGTGGGTCAGGTTGTCTGCATCGTGGAAGCCATGAAACTCATGAACGAGATCGAGTCCGAGGTGAGCGGCACGATCGTCCGGATCGTAAAGGAAAACGCCAAGCCGGTTGAGTTCGGCGAGGCCATGTTCATGATTCAACCCGATTGACCAGGCGCGCTGGAGGAAATGACCCCTGATGTTCAACAAGATCCTCGTTGCCAACCGCGGTGAGATAGCCATCCGGGTGATGCGCGCCTGCAAGGAACTCGGCATACCCACGGTGGCCGTGCACTCGGAAGCCGACGTTGATGCACTGCACGTGAAGTTCGCAGACGAAGCCGTCTGCATCGGTCCGGCACAAAGCGCTAAGAGCTACCTTGACGTCAAGGCCATACTGAGTGCCTGTGAGATCACCGGAGCGCAGACTGTTCATCCAGGCTATGGTTTCCTCGCCGAGAACGATGCATTCGCCGACATCTGCGCTGCTCACGACCTTGTCTTCATCGGGCCGACCGGCGAGATGATGCGCCTCATGGGAAACAAGGCGCAGGCCCGCAAGATGATGTCAAAGGTGGGTGTTCCTATCATCCCCGGAAGCAAGGGCGTTGTGGCAGACCCCGAGGCTGCCCAGGAAGCAGCAGACCAGATCGGGTATCCGGTAATGGTCAAGGCCTCTGCGGGCGGTGGCGGGAAGGGAATGCGCGTTGCGAAGGACCGGGACAGCGTCAAGAACGCCTTCCGGATCGCGAGCGCTGAGGCCAACGCGGCATTCGGCAATGGGGAGATCTACCTCGAGAAATTGATCATGGAACCCCGGCACATCGAGTTTCAACTGTTGGGCGACAATTTCGGCAACGTCGTCCACCTCGGTGAGCGCGACTGCTCCATTCAACGACGACACCAGAAGCTGATCGAGGAATCGCCGTCACCGGCCGTTGATCCGGCCTTGAGAGCGAGAATGGGAGAGGCGGCCATCAGAGGCGCCAAGGGAATCGGCTACGCGAGCGCTGGTACGATCGAGTTCCTTCTTGATGCGCGCGGCGACTTCTACTTCATGGAGATGAACACGAGGATCCAGGTAGAGCATCCGGTCACCGAACTCGTGACCGGCGTCGACCTTGTCAAAGAACAGATCAGAATCGCAGCGGGAGAACCTCTCTCTGTGGACCAATCTGCTATCACGATACGGGGCCACGCGATTGAATGCCGGATTAACGCGGAAGACCCCGCAAAGGACTTCGCTCCGAGGCCCGGCCGCGTCACTGAACTGTATGTCCCCGGCGGGCCGGGGATCCGAGTGGACACGCACGTGTACAGCGGCTACTTCATTCCACCCTACTATGATTCAATGATCGCGAAGCTTCTCGCTCACGGCAACACACGCGATGAGGCCATAGCGAGAATGCAGCGGGCTCTCCAGGAGTTCGTGGTGGAAGGAGTGACCACCACCATCCCGTTCCACCTGGAGATGATGCAGGATCCGGATTTCCGCGCCGGCACGTTTGACACGGGCACTCTTGAGAGAAAGGCTGGGATGGAGGCCGAGACAGGCCCGACGTAAGCCTCCCGACATCATGACCATGGATCTGCGCCTTTATGTGACGGCCGGCGTGTTCGCTGAGTCAAGAGCCAAGGGAACCCACGTCGTTGTGATCGACGTGCTTCGTGCTTCAAGTACGATCGTGCAGGCGTACGAGAACGGCGTCGAACGCATCATCCCGGTTGCCGGTGTCGAAGAGGCGACACGCCTCCTCCCGACACTCGATCGTGAGAAGGCGCTGCTGTGCGGGGAGCAGGAGAGCATGAAGGTCGACGGTTTCGACCTGGGCAATTCCCCTCTGGAGTACGTCGGCACTGCAGTTCGAGGCAAGACTCTCGTTTTCTCGACAACCAACGGGACGACTGCCATAACTAAGGCGGCGGCGGCCGACCGAATAGCGATTGGGTGTTTCCTCAACCTCAAGGCCGTTGTTGCTCATCTCATCTCATCGGAAGCCGAGCACGTCTCTGTTCTCTGTGCCGGCACGAATGGTCTGCTCGCATTGGAGGATTTCGTCTGTGGTGGCCTCATGGTCAACGGACTCGCCGAAGCCTTCCAGGGCGAACTCGCTCTCAATGATGCTGCAGTTGCGGCGCGTCTCCTTGCCGCATCGATGACAGATATCGCCGAGGTCGTGAAACGATCCTCTCACGGGCGGTACCTCACCAGCCTCGGTTTCGAGGATGACGTCGGGTTCTGCAGCAGACTGGATCTCTCGTCGTCCGTTCCAACAGTGCTGGACGGGAGAATACAGGGACGCGAGCACTCATCTCACCGCTGAGCGGATCCAAACCAGACGGGGGAAACAGTCAATGGGGCTCTTTGACCACATGACCGATGACAAGCGCCGCCAGCTCGTCGGAGTGCTGCTTCTCTTCCTCGGATTGCTTCTGGCTGTGAGCCTCGGAAGCCACATCTACTTCTCTCTATCGGGCAATCTCGGCCCGGACATCTGGGCCACTCAGCTTGGTCTCCAGAACAGAGAGATCTCCAACTGGATGTTCGTTCTCCTGGGATTCGCGGCCTGGACCGCTCCGCTGCTTCTCATCATGTGGGGATGGAACCGAATCGCAGACGGTGACGTTGAGACCCTGGCCCTGCGGAGCGTCTTTCTGACCGCTGTCACCATCATCGTGGTGACACTCATCCACGTGGGAAGCAGTGGCGGGATGATGCGCGTGTCCGGTCTCGTGGGCGCCTATCTTTCCGACTTCGGGGTGCGACATATCGGCAGAGTAGGCACCTTCCTTGTTGGAATCGGCGGAATCGCCCTGATTACTCTCCTGACGACGGAGTTTGATCTCGACCTGGTGACGCAACCCTTCATCACGGTCGCTGAACGGGTCGGTGAGGCTCTGTCCTCGTTCTGGGGCGCGATTATGTCCTTAACCGAAAGGGTGTTCGATCGCGAAGACCGCCCCGCCAAAGCGACGCGCACGAAACCCACAAGGGAACGCAGACGAGCAAGCGGCGATGAGCAAGATCCACGGCGGAAGCGCATGAACGGCGCGGCAGCCAAGCGGGTCAGATCTGATCCTGCCTCGGCCAGCGCGACCTCGAAAAAGAAGCGGGTCCCGAGGATCCCTACCATTGTTCAGACTGCCGGCACGCGCGGCCAGACCCGTGCTGTTCCGAAACGGCCCCGCAAATCCGCAAGCTACACGCTTCCCCCGCTTTCTCTTTTCGATGACCGGCCCGCCGATGCGGGAAGAACTGTGTCGCGAGAGGAGCTGCTGGCTCGTTCGCAGCTCCTGGAGGAGAAGCTTGCTGACTTCGGCGTCGAGGCTACGGTGGCACACGTGCGCCCGGGCCCTGTCATCACACGGTTTGAAGTCGAACCTGCCAGAGGCGTGAAAGTGAGCCAGATCGCGAACCTTCAGGATGATCTTGCCCTGGCGATGCGAGCCACTGCGATCCGGATCATCGCTCCCATTCCAGGCAGAGGCGCCGTCGGCATAGAAATCCCGAACGAGAACCCTGAAATCGTCTATCTTAAGGAGACCCTCGCCTCCGGCGCATTTCAGAAAGTGGATTCCGAGATCCCCCTGGCTCTCGGCAAGGACACGACAGGGAAGGTCTCCTGCGCGGATCTGGCGGGAATGCCGCATCTTCTTGTGGCCGGTGCGACCGGATCAGGAAAGAGCATCTGCCTGAATACGCTTATCACGGGTATCCTCTGCCGCTCCACGCCTGATGAGGTCCGCTTCCTGATGATCGACCCCAAGCGTCTGGAGCTTCCGCGCTATGCCGGCATTCCGCACCAGATCTCCCCGGTCGTCACGGAGGCCAAGTCGGCAGCGATGGCGCTGCAGTGGCTTGTCGGAGAGATGGATCGGCGCTACGACATACTGTCGAGTCTGGCTGTGCGCGACATCTACGGATTCAACAAGCGTATCGAAGACAGAGACGACATCGACGCTCTCTCGGACGAGAACAAGCACAGACTCCCGCACATCGTCGTGATTGTGGACGAGTTCGCCGATCTGATGGTCCGAGCTCCTCGTGAAGTTGAGGCGCCCGTGCAGCGTCTGGCTCAGATGGCCAGAGCTGTTGGCATTCACCTCATCTTTGCCACACAGCGCCCTTCCGTCGATGTCATCACAGGCGTCATCAAGGCGAACTTCGCTTCCAGAATCGCGTTCCGCGTGATTTCGATGACGGACTCCCGAACAATTCTTGACCGCAACGGAGCCCAGACACTCCTCGGCAATGGCGACATGCTCTTCATGCCGTCGGGCAAACCGGACCCGATCAGGCTCCACGGCGCCTTCGTCTCATCGGGGGAGACCGCTCGTATCGTCTCGTACTGGCGCAAGCAGGGCAAACCCGACTACATGTTCGACTTCGAGGACTCGAAGAGTGTGGCGCGGATGTCGGCCGGGAGGTCGGACGAGCTCTACGAGACAGCCATCGAGATCGTCGTCGGAATGCAGATGGGCTCGACATCGCTTCTGCAGCGCCGTCTCTCAGTAGGATACGCCCGTGCTGGACGTCTGATGGATGTTCTTGAAGCGAACGGGATCGTTGGACCGTTCAAGGGAAGCAAGGCCAGAGATGTGCTGGTCGGACCCGAGTACTTGACTGGCAGCGTGGCAACCGCTGTGGCTCTCGAAGAGACGGAGTCCATTGAGACTCCAGATCCTCCCGGCGAGCCTGACGAAACTGAAGAGAACACGGTGGAATACGACGAACCTGAGGACGCGGGGGAGTACGAGGAAGAAGACGAAGAGCAAGACGAGGAAGACGACGAAGAGGAGTACGAGGCGGAGGAGGAGGAAGAAGACGAAGAAGAAGAGGAAGAAGATGAGCTCTAGCGCCTCGCCGATTGGCTATTCTGTGCTCCGGCGCCCAGTCCTGTGCGCTGCTCTCCTTCTCGCCGTCACTACAGCGGCCGCCACGGCCCTGTCTGCCCTTCCGGCCCTGGCGGATGAGGCTCAGGTCTCTCGCGAGCAGAACGAGTCCGCAGAATCTGCAGTGATACGAGCAATAGTGGAACAGGTTCTGGAGAGATACGCAGCAGCCGATAGCTACACGATAGAATTCGCTCAGGAGAGCTACTGGGCCCTGGCCGACACGGTCTCGCTCTCGTCGGCAAGACTCGTTCTTGTGAAACCGTCATCTCTGTCTGTCTCGTACGACGACGGAGGCAGGATCGTCTCGAATGGAGAGAGCCTCCGCGTCTACGTGCCGGCCACAGGGCAGTTCTTCGTATCACGCATCGGTCCCACTGGAGTCGTGCTTGATCCTGCGGCGATCCTGAGAGCCTACGAACCAGATCCGCGCATACCTATTGTCAAGAAGAGCGGAGAGCGAGACGTGGTAACGATCGCACTCCGTCCGAGAGAGAGATTCGCCGAACCGACCAGAATCGACGTCAACATCGACACGACCGCCTGGATCGTCGTCGGACTCACGGCCTACTCGACCGCCGGTGATCGGTCTTCATACATCCTGAAATCAACGATCTTCGAAGCGCCCGTGGCAGCTGACGAGTTCGTGCTCGTTCGCCCAGAGGACACCCAGCTTCTGACACGCTCACCGTACGATATCGATCAGCTTCGCTGAGCCCCTCTCCGTAGCGTGGCGTCCAGCGGCGCACGGGCGAGAGCAACGAGGATCATATTCCCGTGAATCAGTCTTGAACATCGCATTCATAACCCTCGGGTGTCCGAAGAACCTGGTCGACGCGGAAGTCATGCTCGGTCTTCTGGACAGAGCCGGGCACAGGCTTGTGAGTGAGCCTGATGGAGCTGATGTCGCCGTGGTTAACACGTGCTCCTTTATAGCCGCGGCTGTTCAGGAATCGTCGGATGTCGTCAGGCGCTGTCTGGAATTGAAGGCTGCTGGACGACTTGCGCGTGTCGTAGTTGCAGGATGCCTCTCCCAACGCTATGGCGACCAGCTTTTCGATTCTCTGTCTGGTGTAGACGGTGTTGTCGGGTGCTCGCACTTCGAATCCATAGTCGACGCCGTGGAGCGAGTCTGGGCCGGCGAACGCGTGTTGCTCCTGGGTCCTCCCGTCGCCATCTACGATCACACCTCCCCGCGGATTCTGGGAACACCGTCGCACATCGCCTATGTGAAAATCGCCGAGGGCTGCGACAATATATGCAGCTACTGCACTATCCCGACCCTCAGAGGTTCGTTGCGCAGCCGAGCTTTCGACTCAATAATCACCGAAGCTGAGGAACTTGAGGCTTCCGGCGTTGTCGAGGTGAATCTGATAGCACAGGACACGACAGCGTACGGCACGGACATTGCATCGAAAGGAATGCTGGCGAAACTCCTTGTTGCACTCGGAGAAACGAGGCTGCCCTGGGTCAGGCTTCTCTACACACACCCGGCGCGCGTCACCGAGGAACTCATAGACGTGATGGGTTCGATCCCGGCAATCGTTCCTTACATCGATCTGCCCGTTCAGCACATCTCTGACGCGGTTCTTGAGCGCATGCGACGCAGAACAAGCGGAGGTGAGATCCTGAGACTGATCGAGCGGATCCGATCAGTGATTCCGGGGGTGACAATACGAAGTTCAGTGATAGTCGGATTCCCCGGAGAGACTGAGAAGGACTTCGAAGAACTCCGGTCGTTCATTTGCGAAGGCACGATCGACCACTTGGGGATCTTCGAGTACTCACCGGAGTCGGGCACCAGAGCCGCAACTCTTGACGATCAGGTGCCACCCGAGACGAGTTCGGCGCGTGCACGTGTCATCGTATCTGCGATGAAGGAGTTGGCCCTCGAGCGTGCCGGGAGTCTCACCGGTGTTCACATGCGCGTACTCGTGGACTCCGTGGCCGAGACCGTCACGGCGAGAACTTCCGGGCAGGCATGGGAGATGGATGGGGTAGTGCAGATCCCGCTCCATCCGGGAGCCGCTCCGCCGAAGCCTGGAGATTTCGTGGATATCACAGTCACCGGCGGCAGCGGGTTCGATCTCACAGGCGACCTCATTGCCTGATGGACGTCCGAGGAGCAGCCTCCGGGAGAATCGACACGCAGGCAGAGCGCATCGAGAATCCGCTTGAAGACAGACGCTGCGCCGTGCTAGCGTAACCGGGAGTTTGGGTGGAGGTGGCGGTGGGTGCATGTGGGAACCTGGTGCGTGGAGAGCTTCCACCGGTCGAACCGACTGACGCGGAGCTACTCCGCATGCTTGTTTCGGGCGGCACCGGTCCTTTCTCAGCCGGTGAAGTGTCCACAGCGCTCCTTGAGAGATTCGGTTCGCTTGCCGAAGTCCTGTCTGAGCAGCCGTGGAAGCTGGCAACAGTGATCGGGGTGGGAACACGTGTAGCCGCTCGGCTGCGCGCCGCGCGGGAGATAGGCAAACGATTGCAGGTTCATGAGTCGCGCGCACCAAGGCTGCACCTGTGCGGACCTGAGGATGTCGCCGAACTCCTGACTGAGGAGATGTCCCGACTCGACAGAGAACATTTTCGGGCGATACTCCTGAACACCAAGAACAGGATCATCGGAATTAGAACCATCTCGATCGGTAGTTTGAATTCGTCGGTGGTGCACGCGCGCGAGGTTTTCAAGACGGCTGTTGCCGAGAGCGCGCAAGCGATAGTTCTGGTCCATAACCACCCGTCCGGAATCCCGGACCCGAGCCCTGAAGACCTCATGGTGACAGAGCGTCTTGCGGAGGCTGGTAAAATCCTGGGGATCGAGGTTCTGGACCACGTGATACTTGGAAGTCAGGGCTACGTGAGTCTCAAGGAACTCGGGCACCTCTGAGATGGCGCTTGTCGTTCTCAAAGAGAAACGGAAGAGCACACAATGTTTCTGGACGCACTCCTCGGTCTCGTCAACGACGTGGCAATCGATCTTGGCACAGCGAACACTCTGATCTATGTGAAGGGCAGAGGGGTCGTGCTCAACGAACCCTCCGTGATCGCCATCGAGACGGCGACCGGTAAGGTGATTGCCGTAGGCGCCAGGGCCAAGGAGATGCTGGGACGGACTCCGGACACCATCAAGGCCTTGAGGCCGCTGAAGGACGGCGTCATCGCCGACTTCGAGGGTACTGAGGACCTTCTGCGGGAGTTGATCCTCTCGGTTCAGAGACGGCGTCTGCTGGTCCGTCCTCGGATGGTCATCTGCGTGCCTTCGGGCATAACGGAGGTGGAGCGGCGGGCGGTTCAGGATTCAGCCGAGCATGCCGGCGCCAGAGAAGTCTTCCTGGTTGCTGAACCAGTTGCCGCTGCGATCGGAGTGGGGCTTCCGGTGGACAAGCCTTCCGGCAACATGGTTGTCGACATTGGCGGTGGAACGACAGAGATCGCGGTGATCGCTCTCTCCGGTATCGTCAACCACACGTCAGTTCGCGTCGGCGGTGACGAGATGGATGAGGCGATAATGAACCACCTCCGCAGGAGCTACAATCTCTTGATCGGTGAGCAAACCGCAGAGCAGATCAAGATCGATATCGGTTCAGCCTATCCGCTCGACGAGGAGATGGAGGCGAATGTCAGGGGGAGAGATCTTGTCGGTGGTGTTCCGCGCACGCTCAAGATCACATCGGAGGAGATCCGCGAAGCTCTCCAGGAACCCATCTCTGCAATAGTCGAGGGACTGAAGCTATCCCTTGAAGAGACCCCTCCCGAGCTAGCCGCGGACCTTGTTGATCGAGGCATTGTCATGACGGGCGGCGGATCGCTCCTTCGGGGGCTGGACGTTCTGCTTCGCGAGGAGACCAAGCTTCCCATCAATGTCGTCGAGAACCCGCTGACGTGCGTGGTGCTCGGGACCGGCAAGATCCTCGAGAATCTCTCGCACTACGAACCGGTCCTCATGACATCAGCGAAGAGGTAGGAAGACTCCGATGCTATCCCCGCTGACCCGGCTCCTTCGCGGGAACCGGGATCTGGCTACACTGGTCATCTGCGTGCTCCTCTCGGCGATTGCCCTCTCGCTCCCGACTGGGGTGAAGGTCGTTGTCTCTACCATCGTGTCGACTCCAGTACTCAGACCGCTCAAGCGGCTGGCGACGGCCGCTGACGGACTGACGCGCCTTCGTGAGGAGAACGAACGCCTGCGCAGGCTCGCGATGGAACTCGTGGAGGAAAGAGCTGCTCTTGTCTCGCAGGGACACGAGAACGAGCGTTTGCGCGAGCTGACGCACTTCATGGTTGGCTTTGCAGCGGAGGAGCGATTCGATCTGCTCCCAGCCACTGTCATCGGAATGCCGGGCGGTAGGATTATCGAGGGTATCGAGATCAACGCGGGCGCGGCGAGTGGAGTGCAGGCAGGAATGCCGGTAGTGGTGCCCGACGGTCTGGTCGGCAAGATCTCGAGTTCTGTGAGGGCAAGGTCGCTGATCGAGCCTCTCACAAGCGCTTCATCTGCTGTGGCCGTGACCATCGAGCGCAGCAGGGTAAGAGGCGTCGTCCGTCCAAGGTATGGAGGGGCCTCCGAGCTTCTCGACTGGCAGATGGACTACGTGCCCGCGAGATCGGATATACGCGTTCACGACCGCGTCATCACGTCAGGTCTTGGAGGAGTGTATCCGGCGGGTCTCGTCGTAGGAGATGTCTCTTCGGTCGATGAAGGCCCTCTTACGATGACTGTCCATGTCGATATCGCAGTCGATCTATCGACGATAGAGCAGGTGTTCGTTCTCAAGGGCCTGGCTGCTCCGTCGCCGGAACGGGACGCAATGATGCAAACGCTCTTGAGCGAGCTTGCCACAGAGGCCGCCCCTTCTGCTACAACAGAAGTCGCCCCTTCTGCCACGACAGAAGGGGGCGCTCCGTGAGAATCCGGGCTTTCGTGGTCGTCTGCATAGGCGCTCTGATTCTCGATACGGCTCTGGCTCCGGAGATCGAGATCCTTGGAGCAAGGCCGGATTTCCTCATTCTGGCCATTGTCTACGGTGGACTCGGCGCCGGTGTCAGAATCCCCATCATCGCCGGGTTTCTGATGGGCCTGACCGTGGACTCGGAACTCCCAGAGTACTTCGGCCTGAACGCGCTGGCTCTCTCCATCACTGCCTTCGTATCCGCGTCATTGCTCGACCGGCTCGTCAAGTCTAACATTCTTGTGCAGTGCTCGGTGATCTTCGGCGGGACCCTGCTGCGCGACGTCATCTTCTACGCCGCCTACTACAGGGACAGTCTCGACATCTTCGGTCACGTATTCGTTCGATACAGTCTCATCGGAGCCGGCTATACGGTTGCCGTCGGTCTTCTCATCCACGTCATGGCCCGGCTCGCAAACTGGAGAGCTATCACCGGTGCGCTTCGCAGGTAACGCCCCCGACATGCACGGGGTTTCCAAACAGCGCTCTCGAATCCTCAGTCTCGTAGCTGTGACCGTCTGCCTTATCATGGTATCGAGACTCGGCTGGCTACAGCTCGCTCGAGGCCAGTTCTATCGCGATCTATCGGAGAACAACTACGTCCAGGGTTTCCTCATGCCCGCGCCCCGGGGTCTCATGCTCGACCGCAACGGCGAGATCCTGGCGGACAATCGGACCTCTCTATCCATAACTATCACACGGATGAAGCGGCGAAACGACGCAGCTCTCACATACAGACTGAGCGAGCTGCTCGATCTGGACACCGACTTCGTTGCTCAGAAACTCGAGGAAGCCGCGGGGCGCTTCTACGGCAATGTCGTCCTCATCAATGATGCCGACCTTGAGCAGGTCTCGCGGGTCGAGGAACGCCGCTCAGAACTTCCGGGAGTGAAGGTCGAGGTGACGGCGGTTCGCCGCTATCCGATGGGATCTCTTGCCACCCACAGCATCGGCTATGTGGCCGAGATATCCGATGACGAACTCACCGGCATGGCATCGCTCGGCTACCGTTCAGGGAACGTGGTCGGCAAAACGGGAGTCGAGGACCGCTATGAAGTCATGCTCCGAGGTCGTGATGGAGCCGAGTACTGGGTTTGCGACGCCCTCGGACGCGAGCTGTATCCCTTTGAGGACGGTCCTTCACGCGAAGCGAGACCCGGACGCAACCTGGTGCTCAGCCTGGATGCTCCGGCGCAGATCGCCGCTGAGGAAGCGCTGTCACGACACGATGCCGGGGCGATCGTAGCCATTGCTCCCCGGAGCGGAGAAATACTCGTGCTTGCATCCCTGCCCGCTCCGGATCCTAACGATTTCGTTGATGGAATATCGAATGAAGAGTGGGCCACGCTCTCCGAGTCCCCCTTTCACCCTCTCTTGAATCGAGCGATCCAGGCGACGTACCCACCCGGCAGCCCGTTCAAACTCATCACGGCTGCAGCCGGACTCGAGAGCCGAACCATCGGCAGGAGCGAGACCGTGACCTGCGTCGGCGCATTCAAGTACGGGATCCGGACATTTCGCTGCTGGAAGCGTGAGGGACACGGTGTTGTCAACATCATGAAGGGCGTCGTCGAGTCGTGTGACGTCTTCTTCTACCAGCTCGGCGTGCGCCTTGGCGTGGCCGAACTCATGGACTGGTCCGGCAGGTCGGGGATCGGACACAGGACCGGTATCGATATCGCGGGTGAAGCACGCGGGAATCTCCCGACGCCGGCCTGGTTCGATCGCACATACGGCAAGAGAAAATGGAGCAGGGGAGTGGTTCTGAATCTGGCCATAGGTCAGGGGGAACTTCTGGTAACACCATTGCAGATGGCGTGCCTGGTCTGTGGGATTGTCAACGACGGCCCCGTCTACGCTCCCCACGTCCTCAAGCGGATTGAGACCTACTCCGGGCGCGTGATCGGGACCGTGAAGGAATCAGTCTCGTACGAGCTTCCCTTCAGCCACTCCACGCTGTCCTTCCTGCAGCAAGCCATGGTCAACGTTGTGGAGGCGCCGAATGGAACGGGGAAGTTGGCTCGCGTGCCTGGAATCCAAGTTGGCGGGAAGACCGGAACGGCGCAGAACCCGCACGGCGAGGACCACGCCTGGTTTGTCTGCTATGCGCCGGCCAATGATCCCGAAATCGTGGTGGCCGTCCTCGTTGAACACGGGGGAGGCGGTGGAGCCATTGCGGCGCCGATCGCCCGTGAGGTTCTGAAGGGCTATCTGAGGCTGAACGACCCTGAACCAGAGGAGAGCCCGAAGCAGATTATCCCGATCACCGATACGGACGTTCATCCAATCCACGAGGAGTAGCGGATTGCAGTTTCTGAACCGCAGGCAGCTCAGGGATTTCGACTACGGCATCCTCATTGTCACACTCGTGATCACCGTGATCGGCATCCTGATGATACACAGCGCGACCTATGAGGGCCCGGGAGCTCTGTCTGCTCTGGTCAAGAGACAGATCGTGTGGGCCATCGCCGGGCTCTTCGTAATGGGACTGGCGATCCTGATCTCTCAGGACACACTGGAAGGACTGGCTCCATTCTTCTACGGGGTCGCCCTTCTTCTTCTTGCAGCCGTGCTCATCATCGGCGTGGGCAAAATGGGAGAAAGACGATGGCTTGAACTGGGTCTCATACGCCTGCAACCGTCGGAACCGGCCAAGTACGCAGTGATCCTGGTCCTGGCACGCTATCTGGCGTCCCGGAAGACAAGACTCAGTCGCCCGATGCATCTTCTTCTGCCCCTGATCATTGTGCTTGTGCCTACTGCGCTGGTCTTGAGAGAACCCGACCTCGGCACATCGATCATCTTCGCTCTTATCATCGTCCCGATGCTCTTCTGGGCAGGCGTAAGACCGATCTACCTGCTGCTCCTGGCGGCTCCAGTCCTCAGCATGGTCATCGCATTCAACTGGATCGCCTGGTCCATCTTCATCGCGCTTGTGGGATGGTTTCTGTACACCTCGAGGATGTTCATCTCCGACAAGCTGCTCATCTTCGTGATGACGGTCGGCATGGGACGCATGAGCCCCTTCCTCTGGAATCACCTCAAGGATTACCAGCGGCACAGAGTGCTTGCTTTCCTGAATCCGGAGAAGTACCGTTTCAGTACTGGATATCAGCTGATTCAATCGAAGATCGCGATCGGCTCCGGTTCCGCTTTCGGGAAAGGATTCCTGCACGGCACGCAGAAGAACTACGCCTTTCTGCCGGAACAGCACACCGATTTCATATTCTCGGTTCTGGCGGAGGAGTTCGGTTTCCTTGGGTGCCTCGTGGTCATCGGACTGTATCTATACATCATCGTCCGGATGCTCAGGCTGGCGGGACTCGTGAGAAATCGCTTCGCAGGACTTGTGATAGTAGGTGTCTCAAGCGCTCTTTTCATCCAGATGGCGATCAATGTCGGTGTCACACTGGGGCTCTCACCGGTCACGGGCATGACCCTACCGCTCCTGAGTTACGGAGGATCATCCCTGCTTGTAACGATGGCGTCGGTCGGCATAGTGCTCGGCATGAGTCTGAGGCGAACGGAGTACTAGGTGAAACCTGTTCTCTTCTACATAGGCTCGTTTCCTCTCAGAAGCTACGGCCTCATGGTCGCAGCTGCGTTCGTGCTTGGGCTCTTTCTGACGCGCAGGCGTGCCAGGGCCCAGGGACTCGACCCGGATATGATCATCGACATGGTCTTCTTTGTGATTCTCGCGTCCATCGCCGGCGCAAGGTTGACCTATGTGGTTGCGCACTGGGGAACCTACGCAACCGACATCGCCCGCGCCTTCAAGGTATGGGACGGCGGCCTGACGCTCTACGGTGGTGTCACGGTCGGAGTCGTCACCGGGTTCCTCTTCTTCAAGCGAAGAGGCGTAGATCCGTGGTTCGGAGTTGATCTCGCGGCGCCGGCTCTCGCGCTCGGGATCGGAGTCGGACGATTGGGGTGTTTTCTGAATGGCTGCTGCTTCGGGCGTGCGTGCGGTCTTCCCTGGGCTGTGACATTCCCTGCCGGATCAGGCGCTGGCGACATGTTCCCTGGCATTGCGATTCATCCAACACAGATATACGAGTCCCTGGCCGCGTTCGCAGTTATGGCCGTGCTCCTGATCGCTGACCGGAAGAAACCGTTCGATGGATTCCTGCTTACCCTTCTTCTGATCCTCCTCGCCACCTACAGACTGTTCGTGGACCCCCTGAGATACTATCCGTCGATCTCGATGCTGACGCAGAATGGAATCCTCTCGCTCACCCGGAACCAGCTCTTCGGTTTTGTGGTCATCCTGGTGTCGGCCGGACTCATGTTCTACCTCTCCAGGCGATCGGCTACCCGAACGGACGCCTGAGTGATCGCCCGAGCGGGCGCCTGACACTCGGCGCCGTCTTACCCCGGACCATCTTGTTCCAGAACGCTCCCTGGTGCCCTCTCGTGACAGTCCGGAACTCATCTCTACGTGTCGTTCGAGCACTCCTGGCATTCGCCTGCCCGGACTCCTGCATCGGATGTGGAATGCACATGGAAGACGGAGAGAAGCATCTCTGTCGGGCATGCGCCCGTTCTCTCAATGCGGCTTCACGTACCATGCCGCTTTCGTACGCCGATGCAGAAGATGGGACCGGCGCCGATGCTCTTGTGAAGCACTCGCGCGAGTGTCTCCTTAGCGTGAGTTACGCGCTGCCGTTCGAAGGCGTCGTACGTGCCGTTATTCACGCGTTCAAGTACCAAGGCGCCGTTTCACTGGCGGAGCTCCTGGCCTCGGCCGCTGCCCTCGCCGCGCCATCGGAATGCGATCTCATCGTTCCTGTTCCTCTGCACTCCACCAGAAGGAGGGAGAGGGGATACAACCAGGCCCTTCTAATCGCTCACAAGCTTGGTGACCGCATGGCCCTCCCTGTTCTACCGCACGCACTCGCAAGGACCCGTGCGACGGAAAGCCAGGCACGGCTGGAGAGAGCGCTCCGATTCACCAACACCCTGCGGGCGTTCCAGGCGCGAGGAGGCGAGCTGGCCCATCATCGCGTCCTCCTCCTTGATGATGTGGTGACGACTGGTGCAACACTGCGAGCCGCCGGGGCAGCCGTGCTTGAGGCGGGAGCCGATTCCGTCGCCCTGGTCGCGGTTGCTGGGCCCCCATAGAGGCCGGCTTCCTCACTCGGCTGGGAGGGTCACGATGTGCGTGTGCTTTGCCTAATGGATCTCAGAATGGCCTTGTGTCGCCGTGCATGATGACGGTACAATGTATGTGATAATTTGGCATCAGTCGCATATGCGTGCCCCTCGGGTGAGGATGAGATCCATCCGCACCCCCGGCGGATGTTTGTCACGAGCCAGGCTTCGGAAGGTCCGGAAGTGTTGCCCCACGGCATGCAGGAGTGCCGGTACTTGACTCCCCTTCAAACAGAGGAGGTGATCGTAGTGAAGCGCACTCTCTTGGCCGTGTGCGTCATTTGTGTTCTTCTTGCGTTACTTGCACAGGACTCACGGTCCGACGATCGCAAGGTCACTGACATCGGTAGGCCGGCGCCGCGGCTGATCGGATCTCCGGCAAGTGTCGCCCCCCAGTTGTCCCGGAGCGAGTGTGAGACGCTCTGGATATTCGATGCCGATTTCGAAGATCTGACTGGAGACAATGCGGGATGGCTCTCATACGACCACGCGGACCCGCAGACAGGCGTTAGGTTCTGGCGCGGGCAGACCGGGATTGACTTCGACACAGGCCGGACCCCGACGTGTGACGACAGGCCCGCGGGATCGTGGATGTACGCTGCGGTAGATCCCTTCACAGGTCACGTGGTCGATGGTGAGTCTGCCGAGCTTGCTAGCCCGGCGATCAATGTCTCGGGAGCGTCCAACCTCGTTGCCCGCTGGGAGATCTGGGTTGACTGCCCCCGTCAGGCCCACGACTTCTACGTCCTGCTGGACCGAGCGTCAGATGATCCCCTGTATGTGGTAGAGCCGATCGGTGCGGGATACCCGAAAGCCAGTTGGCGCGGCGGACCAGCATGGGAGGTCGTGGAGACCGACCTGGCTCACGTGATGGATCTGGATTGGTTGGGGCTCCACTTGTTTCTCTGGAACGAGGAGGACCACGAGCCCGGCTCGGCCCGGGGAGGCGTCTTCCTCAACAGGGTCCGCGTTGGTGCGGTCTCCTGCGCCGGGGAAACGCGATGGCACTGCGATCGAGAAGATCTCTTCAAGGACTGGTTCGATCACGAGCTCTTGCCCGGAGAGGCCCTCGACGATCAGGCCCGTGTGCGAGTTCGCGATGAGGACGGTGTTTCCGATGTGCACCTCTTCGCATCGAACAATGGCGGCGCCAGCTGGAACTCGTATGCGCTGACGTCCGACCTGGCGGACTGGTGGGAGGCCTCGGCGCCCGTCGACCTGATGGATCCGGGCAAAGAGATCTGGTACTACTACCGGGCCCTCGATCCCTACGGGAACGAGTCTTACTATCCCGGCGATCCTGGCGGCCCATACTTCGAGTTCTCCATCCTGCCAATCATCGCCGAGGGGCCCGAGACAGTCGGGATCCTCGTGGTAGACAAGCACGGCGAGCTCACGCCGGACGAGAACGGGGACTACACGTACGAATCAGAGCACTACTACCGAGAAGCCCTCGACGTCCTGGGCTTCGGGACGGACTACAACGTGTACGATGTCAGAGATCCACTCGGTGACGCAACGAGTTCGCAGGGGCCCGACATCGAGGGACTCCGGAACTACGAGACCGTCATCTGGTTCACAAACGATCTGGAGGAGAACACAGTCACGCTCTCCGACCAGATCACGCTCGAGACTTGGCTCTCCGACGCACTCAACCTGGGCGCCGAGAGGAACCTCCTTCTGGCCGGCAACAGGATCGGCACAGATCTCAGCGTGTTCGGTGCAGATCAGACCAACTTCTTCGACCATTACCTGTACTCTGTCTACAATGGGGAGATCCACTTCGTAGATTGGCCACTTCTCGTGGTTGATGCTTGGGGGGATGACACGTTCCTGAGCAACGACTGCTGGCTTCGCAGGGGTTGCCCGCGTGTAAACCTGTACGATTGTGTCCTCACGGACGCCCTTGGGGAGTACGCTCAGTACGTGTGCGGATTTCCGGTTAACGGCCGGGGGGGCGGGGTCGCGTATGACAACCCTGTGCTCCACTGTCAGACGGTCTATCTCTGCTTCGGTCTGGAGTCCATCGTCGGAGAACGCATCAGTGGCGGAGACTTCCCCATTCACGAAAACGGGTTCGCACATGTTGTGGATCTTCTTGAGAATATCATGGACTACTTCGAGGTCGAGCCATCGGAGTTCCCGACGGACGTTGACCATGGGCAGTTCCGGAACAGGCTTTCTCAGTCGCATCCCAACCCGTTCAACCCGATTGCCACGATCGCCTACAGCGTCAGGGACGCCGAACACGTGACCATCGGGGTCCACGATGTCGCCGGGAAGCTCGTGCGTACGCTTCTGGATGCCGACGTCGATGCCGGACACTCGGGCTCGGTCGTCTGGGACGGCCGTGACGCTGAGGGACGACAGTGCGCAAGCGGCGTCTATTTCTATCGCATCGATACGCCGGGCTTCGAGGCAAGCCGCAAGATGGTCATGCTCAAGTAGTATCACCACAATCGAGGTTCGAGAGAGGCGGACTGTGTCTTGGGGCACCCGCGCCGTCGGCGCGGGTGCTCTTCTGTCAGGGGTACGTAGAGACCAAAACGGGTTGACAGTGGCCCTGAGCGAGACTATTCTGATTTGATTGTGATTGACTCGCTGAGAAAACACTCAGGAAGCGGTTGGAGGGAGCGATGAAGGTAGGAATCCTGACAGGTGGAGGAGACTGCCCAGGTCTCAACGCGGTTATCAGGGCGATCGTCAGACGGACGATCAGCAAGTATGGTGGTGAGGTGATCGGGTTCAGATACGGTTGGGCTGGAGTTCTCAAGAACGACCACCGACCTCTCGGTCTGGACGAGGTCTCCGGAATTCTCCCTCGCGGTGGGACGATCCTCGGAACATCCAGGACGAATGTCTACAAAGAGAAGAACGGTGTAGATCGGGTCAAGGAGACGCTCTCTGAACTCAACCTGAACGGCATCGTGGCCGTCGGTGGCGAGGATACGTTGGGCGTCGCACTCCACCTCTGGCAGGATGGGTTCCCTCTCGTCGGAGTGCCAAAGACGATCGATAATGACATCAACGGGACCGACTTCACGTTCGGATTCGATACGGCTGTGCACATCGCTACAGAGGCGATCGACCGTCTCCACACAACCGCGGAGTCGCACAACAGGGTCGTGGTGGTCGAGGTGATGGGAAGAGGCGCGGGTTGGATTGCCGTCAAGTCGGGCATCGCAGGTGGAGCTGACCTTATCCTCATACCCGAGGTTCCCTTCACTATCGATGAGGTCTGTGAGGTCATCCAGAAGCGTCATGCCAGGGGCAAGAACTTCAGTATCGTCGTTGTCTCGGAGGGCGCCGAGTATCCCACGAATGACGACGATGAGGCAGAGCTCGTTGTCCAGTCCAAGGTGACGGATGCGTTCGGTCACGTCCGCCTCGGGGGCATCGGGAACAGGATTGCCAAGGTGATCGAAGAGCGCACGGGATACGAGACACGCGTGACCGTGCTTGGATACACTCAGCGCGGCGGAACACCAACTGCGTTTGACCGCGTCCTCGGCACACGCTTCGGCGTTCTCGCGGCCGACCTCATTCACGCCGGTCAGTTCGGCAAGATGACGAGTCTGCAAGGGGACAAGGTCATTCCAGTGGAGATGGCCCACGCGATGGAGTGTATCAAGCGGGTCGACTCAGAGCTTTATGAGGTCGCCAGGACATTCTTTGGATAGGAGTTCTCATGCCACTTCTGGACAACAATGAGCTGATGGTGCCCGCTCGTCAGGGCGGCTACGCTGTTGGCGCGTTCAACACGAGCAACCTTGAGATCACGGCCGCTATCTTTGAAGCTGCAGCTGAACTCAACTCGCCCGTGATCATCGCCACATCTCAGTCGGCCATCAAGTATGCCGGCTACAAGAACCTTCACGACCTCGTCAGGAACTTCTCGGACGAGACCGGCGTGCCGGCCTCTCTGCACCTCGATCACGGAACCGACCTCGATGTCATCCGCGGTTGCATAGATAACGGCTGGACATCGGTGATGATCGATGGGTCGCACCTTCCGTTTGCGGAGAACATCGAGGAGACGCGGGCGGTTGTGGAACTCGCCCACCCGATGGGCATCAGTGTCGAAGCCGAACTCGGCAGGTTGATGGGAGTGGAAGACGAGATCGCCGTGGACGAGCGCGACGCTGCCATGACCGATCCCAACCAGGCAGCGGAGTTTGTGGAATCAAGCGGCTGTGACTCGCTGGCGATTGCCATAGGAACTTCACACGGCGCATACAAGTTCAAGGGAGATGCGAAGCTGGCCATCGACCGGCTCGAGAAGATAGCTGAGCTCGTGTCAGTACCTCTTGTGCTGCACGGCGCCTCGGCAGTCCCTCCGGAGGTTCTCGATCTTGCTCGCAAGTACGGAGCGGAGCTGCCTGGGGCAAAGGGCGTGCCGCCCGAGAGCATCCGAGAGGCGATCCCATTTGGAATTGCGAAGGTGAACATCGACACGGATTTGCGCCTGGCATTCACGGGGTACGCGCGCCAGATACTGGCCGAGAACCCCGAGGTGTTCGATCCGAGGAAGATCCTCGGGGCCACGCGTGAAGGCATGAAGGAACTCGTCAAGTCCAAGATCGAGCTTTTCGGTTCGGCAGGCAAGGCCTAGGAGGAAGCATGGCTCTCAAGTACGCGATCAACGGATTCGGCAGGATAGGTCGGCTCGTGCTTCGCTTTGCGAGACACAACCCCGATTTCGACATCGTGGCTGTGAATGACCTGACCGACGCGGCGACCCTGGCACACCTCTTCAAGTACGACTCCGTGCACGGGGTATACGATGGGGAAGTGAGCGTAGAAGGCGGGAACATCGTTGTCGACGGTGAGAGCATCCCCGTTTTCTCCCAGAGGGATCCAGAGAAGCTCGATTGGGGCAAGCTCGATGTTGATGTCGTTATCGAGGCGACCGGCGCCTTCCGCACTCGTGAGGGTGCCGCGAAGCATCTGACGGCCGGCGCCCGCAAGGTGATGATCTCCGCCCCCGGCAAGGGCAAGGGCATCGATATCTCCATCGTGATGGGCGTCAACGACGCTCTCTACGAACCGGATAATCATCACATCATATCCACGGCTTCCTGCACCACGAACTGTGCTGCACCGATGATCAGTGTACTGAATAACAATTTCGGTGTGATCAAGGGCGTCATGACGACGATCCACGCTTATACGAACGATCAGAAGATACTCGATCTGCCTCACAGTGACCTGAGGCGCGCAAGGGCTGCGGCAGTCAGCATGATCCCGACAACGACCGGGGCGGCCAAGGCGATTGCGCTCGTCATCCCGGACATGGCCGGGAGGCTCGAGGGAATGGCGGTTCGTGTTCCAACACCTGACGGATCACTTGTTGATTTCGTGGTGCACGTGGAGAAGAAGACCTCTGCGGAAGAGGTCAATGCCGCGTTCCTCAAGGCATCGAAGGAAGGTCCTCTTAAGGACTACCTCCGCTACACCGATGAACCGCTCGTCTCCATAGACATAGTCGGAGACAGGCACTCCTGCATCTTCGACAGCGGGCTCACCACCGTGACCGGCGGCGACCTCGTTAAGATACTCGGGTGGTATGACAATGAAGCCGGCTATGCCTCTCGCATGGTCGACATGATGAAGCTCGTGGCGAGCAGGTAGGGTTGAATCATGACAGCAAAGAAGCGTCTGAGAGACCTCGATCTGAGAGGGAAACGAGTCCTGACACGCGTCGATTTCAATGTCCCGCTCGGGAGCGACGACCGCGTTGGCGACGATACGCGCATAAGGGCGGCTCTCCCGACGATCGAGTTCATAAGGAAGCACGGCGGGAAGGCAGTTCTCATGTCTCACCTCGGGCGTCCGAAGGGCATGAGTATTCCGGAACTGAGCTTGAGACCGGTCTCGGAACGACTTTCGAAGCTCATCGGCCGAGGTGTAACGATGGCCCCGGACTGTGTGGGAGACACGACTGAGGGTGTGGTAGCCCAAATGAACGACGGGGACGTCACGCTTCTTGAGAACCTCCGCTTCCACGCGGGAGAGACCAAGAACGAGCCCGATTTCGCCCGTCGTCTGGCACGGATGGGTGATGTCTATGTAGACGACGCCTTCGGGACGGCTCACCGCGCCCACGCTTCGACCGTGGGAGTAACCGACCACTTGGATGAATGCGCGATGGGGTTCCTGATCGAGAACGAACTGCGAAATCTCACCAAGGCAACCGCCTCGCCCGAGCGCCCATACGCGGCCATTCTGGGTGGAGCCAAGGTCTCAGGCAAGATCGGCGTCATTGAGAACCTCATGCCGATGCTTGATATCCTCTTGATCGGTGGGGGCATGGCCTTCACCTTTCTGAAGGCGAAGGGACTGTCCATCGGCGACTCGCTTGTCGAAGACGACCGCTTGGAGACGGCCGCACGTATGCTCAAACGCGCTCAGGCCGACGGCAAGACGCTGCTCCTTCCGAACGACGTTGTCGTCGCACGAGAGATCTCTGAGGAAGCCGAGACCAGGATCGTTCCCGCCGACTCGATCGAGGCGGGATGGAAGGGGCTCGACATAGGCCCACAGACCATCCGCGCTTTTTCGGAGGCCATCTCAGGTGCGAAGACCATCGTCTGGAACGGACCGGTGGGTGTGTTCGAGTTGGACGCCTTCTCCCGCGGAACACTCGCTCTGGCTGAAGCAGTCGCGAAAGCGACCGACTCGGGCGCAATCAGCATAGTCGGCGGTGGTGATTCTATCGCCGCCGTGGGGCGCGCCGGTGTTGCCGATCGGATAAGCCACATATCTACAGGCGGAGGAGCATCACTGGCCGTCCTCGAGGGCAAGGCTCTTCCGGCGATAGAAGCCCTCACCGACGCCTGACAAGGAGCTATGAGACAGTGTCGAGAAGACCGGTCATCGCGGGCAACTGGAAGTTGAACAAGACGCCCTATCAAGCACGTCGATTTCTCCTGACGCTCAGGAACAGGATCGCAGGGATCGACACTCCGCCGGAAGTGCTTATCTGTCCACCGTCGGCCGTTCTTGAGACCGCGGTCGACGCTACTCGCGAATGCGGCATCGCGATCGGCGCACAGAACGTGTACTGGGAGTCCGCAGGCGCCTTCACCGGCGAGATTTCGACTGAGATGCTTGAGTCGCTCGGTGTCTCACACGTGCTGATCGGGCACTCGGAGCGACGCGCTCTCTTTGGGGAATCGGACGAGGATGTGAATCGTAAGCTCTTGAAGGTGCTTTCCGGCACACTGACCCCCATTGTATGCGTGGGAGAGGCCCTTGCGGAACGCGAGGCCGGCAAAACCGAGCATATCGTGGTGGAACAGGTCAAAAGCGCGCTCAAGGGAGTGGCGCCGGACCACGCCGGGAGGATCGTGCTCGCCTACGAGCCGGTCTGGGCTATCGGGACGGGGCTAAGTGCAACTCCTGATCAGGCGAATGTGGTTCATGGCTTGATTCGGCGGTCGGTAGGTGCTATCTTTGGTAATGTCGTCGCAGACGGACTTCGGGTTCTGTACGGCGGCAGCGTCAATCCGGACAACACGGCCGGCCTCATGGCGGAAAGCGATGTCGATGGTGTGCTCGTCGGCGGCGCGAGCCTTGATGCTGGCGCTTTTGCTGGAATCATCGGAGCTGCTGTCCAGGCGCAGCAATGATCACGGCCGCGTGAGCGCGGCATCAGACCGTGCCACGGCACGCGGGAGGTATCAGTCGATGTACACAGCCATGCTTGCACTACACATCCTGGTCTCCTTGGGGCTGATTGTCACAGTTCTCCTCCAATCCGGGAAGGGTGGGGGACTGGCTGGGGCATTCGGTGGCGGCGGAGGTGTGGGAGCGGTTTTCGGAGGACAGACGGCAGCATCGTTTCTGACGAAGGCCACCCGCTATCTAGCCGTGATCTTCATGGTCTCCTCGCTCTCCATGGCTCTGATCGTCCGAACAAGGACACCTGGAACCGTGGAGGAAGGACTTCGGGGAATGCAGCCGGCTCCTGCAGCGGCAACCGGAGAGCCGATACCGCAGCAGTTCGAGGGCGGACTGCCGGGTAGTGATGAGGCCGGCACAGAGGCACAGCCATCTGGGGAGCAGATTCCGATTGCCCAGGACGGCTCCGACGAGTAGTATGCTTTTCTCACAAACATCGAAGCCCGGTTGGAGGTGTTTGTAGAGGTACAGTGGAATTGCCCGGATGGTGGAACTGGTAGACACGCCGTCTTGAGGGGGCGGTGGGCTTATGCCTGTGCGAGTTCGAGTCTCGCTCCGGGCACCATAGAGATTCGCAAATCCAAGAGCGAACGGGGTCCCCTGGGCCCTGTTTTCTTTCTGTGGTCACCCTCCGCTCCCGCTCAAGGACGACCACACTCAGGAGAGCAACAGGCAAGAGCACCTGAACGCTGTTCTCTTATAGCATCCTTCCCTTGACAACTCAAACCAATAGTATCAACCTGTAAGCAGGTATGTTCCTCTCAGACATCCGGATCGCCAGTCGAAAGGAGCTGCGGACATGCACACACAATTGAGCAAGGCGGCAGCCCTGGGAATTCTATGCGCCGTTTTACTAACGACGATGCCGGCGGTAGGGGCCGTTCTCGAACATACTGTGACGTTCTCACAACAGGCCCTGGTGTTCTCGGACTCTGACGGGTATGACCTCATCACACTCCCGAGCTGCGATGTCCTGCGGGACGTTGGACGGCCGCAACTGCCCGTCAGGCCACTGACGCTCGCTCTGCCGGGCGATGTCCGAATAATCTCCGTGAGCGTTGTGCACACAGAGAGTTCGGACCTCTTGGGAAGCTTCATGCCCGTCGCGGCACAACCTCCCCGGATCCTTCCGATTCCGGGGATCGACCTACCTGCGAGACGGCAGGCCCCCCGCGACCCGACAGTCTATGGCCGCAGCGAGCCGTATCCAACTTTGGTCGTCGAGCACGTCTCGACTGGACACATGGTCGGCAACACAATGATCGGACTGGCCGTTCACCCGCTCCAGTTCATTCCAGATAGAAGCAAGCTCAGGTTCTTCCGCAGCATCACCATTTCAGTGGAGTATGAGATCGGGGACGCGATACCCTCACGGAGTGCGCGTGAGGCTTCTGCGAGAGTTGCCCTGGCGCTCGTGGACAATCCGAGTCACCTGGCTCCGGTTGCACGGCGGACACTTGATAGGCAATCTCTCCTCGATCCGGACGATATCGAGTACGTCATCATCACAGGTGCGGCTCTTGAGTCCGCCTTTGCGCCGCTCGCCGAGTGGAAGACCAGAAAGGGCGTCCCAGCCACCATCGTCACGACTGAGTGGATAGACGCCACATACTCGGGCTCCGATGAACCTGAGCGTATCCGCAGTTTCATCGCGGATGCGCACGACACCTGGGGAGCTATCTGGTTTCTTCTCGGTGGAGATACCTCGACGGTTCCCGCACGCATCGCCTTTGCGATGGACTGCGAGGCCGACTACCAACCCGACGACAACGAGATCCCGTGTGATCTCTACTACGCCGACCTTGACGGCTCGTGGGACGCAGATGGCGACGACGTCTTCGGCGAAATCGATGACAACGTGGATCTCTACGCCGATGTGTTCGTTGGCCGGGCGTCAGTCGGAGACCAGAATGATGCTCTCGCCTTCGTCACCAAACTCCTGGCGTACGAGCGAAATCCGGGGACGGAGTACCAGCTGGACATGCTGATGGCTGGGGAGATCCTCTGGTCAGACCCGTACACGGATTCCGGGATCGGCCTCGACATGATCGATCACGACTCCATTCCGCCGAGATACGACCCCATCCTCAAGCTCTATGAATCGCTGGGCAACGAGACCAGACAAGCGGTCATCGACGCTCTGAACGACGGGCTATGCCACTTCCTTCACGACGGACACGCCTGGTACACGGTGATCGGATGCGGCGACGGGTACTTCGATCGCGCGGATGCATCGGCACTCACGAATGAGACGGAACAACCTGTGCTCTACTCGATCGGCTGCTGGCCGGCGGCCTTTGACAAGGACTGCATAGCGGAGCGCTTCCTTGAGAATCCCAACGGTGGCGCCGTGGCCTTCATAGGCAACAGCAGATATGGCTGGGGCTCCCCGGGCAATCCAGGCTACGGCTACTCCGATCTGTACATGGCAAGATTCTACGACATGCTCTTCCAGAAAGATCTGCCGAGCGCCGCTGAGGCCCTGGCAGCCGCGAAGGCCTCGTTTGTTCCGTTCTCAATGGCGGAGAACGTTTATCGCTGGCACCAGTACGAAATCAATCTCCTTGGCGACCCCGAGATGCCCATCTGGACAGACATCCCGATTCAGATGACAGTCGCACACGCCGATACGGCAGTTGCAGGGAGTTCGACCTTCGACGTGGTCGTCTGGACCCAGCAGGGCACGCTTGCTCAGGCCCTCGTCTGCATATCCAACGGCAGCGATGTCTATGAGCGTGCCAGGACAGCGCTCGATGGTGTTGTCTCTTTCGCTCTCGACACGACACTGCCGGACGACATCATGCTGACAGTGACAGCGCCGAACCATCTGCCTTACGAGGCACTGATTCCGGTCAGATTGACGGGCGCCTATCTTCGACCGACTGCGCTCGACGTCGATGACGTTGCAGGCGGCAACGGCGACGGCCTGGCTGGACCCAACGAGACTGTGTCCGTCGACATCACGCTGCGAAACTACGGAACCACAGAAGCGAGCGGCGTCGCTGTCACAATCTCCAGCACCGACGCCTGGGTAGCTGTCCTGGATGGCGAGGGCGCCTACGGAGACATCCCCGGTGGGTCAGAAGCCGGCGCAGTCCCTGCCTACACGCTCTCAATAGCTGACGGTTGTCCCAACGGCCATGTCGCCCTTCTTGACGTCGCCATAGAGACCGCCGGCTATCGGGAAACCTGGTCGTGCGTTGTTCCGTTGACGGTGGCGGCTCCCGTTCTTCGTGTAGCATCATACTCCGCGGACGATACACTCGGCGGCGACGGAGACGGCCTGCCTGAACCAGGCGAGACCGTAGTGCTGATGGTGGAGGTAGTCAACGACGGCCTCGCTCTGGCTCCCTCACCTGACCTCCATCTGTGGACACTGGATCCGGATATCACAGTCACGGAAGCCGATGCGTACTCCGGGACCGTACTCGCCTCTGCAGCTTTGCAGGCCGCATTTGAGATCGAAGTATCCTCCGAGTGTCCGGTGCCGCGCTTCCCGGAGCTCTACCTGGAGATGACCACGGCAGGAGAGGCGCATCTGGACACGCTGATCATCGCTGTCGGCACGACGGGGTTCACTCACGATTTCGAGAGCGGCGCATCCGGCTGGACCCACGGCGGAACCGCTGACCTCTGGCACCTCGGCACGCACCGGACGCACTCCGGAGCTACTAGTTGGTACTGCGGCCAGGAGAGTCTCTGGAGTTACGATGACGATATGGAGTGCCGGCTCGATTCCCCGGAGTTCACTCTCGGCATGAGTACCGAACTCAGGTTCTGGTGCTGGTACGATGTGACGATCTACGGCGCCGACGGCCTCTATGTCGTGCTCGTCACAAACGGAGAACCAAGCGACACCCTGGACTTCATTGGCAGCGGAGGCGCCCTCGAGACACTCGGGTCGATCGGCAACGACTGGTTGGAGTACACGTACCCGCTTGCCGGGGTCCCCGGCGACACATGCGTGGCGCGGTTCGTGTTCATGAGCGATGGCAGCGATGTGGCCGAGGGCTTCTTCATCGACGACGTATCTGTGGGCACGACGATCAGCTCCTCGGACACGGGGATCCCGAGCGAGGACGAACCGACCATCACCGCAATGGAACTCTACCAGAATTGCCCTAACCCGTTCTCGCTGTCCACCACCATCAGGTTCGCCCTGGAAATAGCCGGACACGCTACGCTCAAGGTCTACAGCGTCCAAGGTAGATTGATCCGTATGTTGTCGGACGAGTACCGCGGCACGGGCAGTCACGTCGTCGTCTGGGACGGTAAGGATGAGTTTGGTGAGGATGTGGCAGCCGGCGTGTATTTGTACAGGCTGTCGCTTGGGGAGTCCGAAGAGACACGCAAGATGATCCTCATCAGGTAGATTCGGGGGGACTCTTGGACATCCTCCTCAGAATACCGGTGGCTGAGGTCAGATCCAGCGAGGCGGCAAAACACCTTGCGAGTCTGTCTTCGGCCACTATCTGCTACATGCATGATCACGGTCTGGCCCTGGAGCGACGGCTGCGGCACCATGAGGTAAACCTGGAGTACGCGGCTGAAGATGAAGGCGACCTGTATGAAGCTATGCGCCTCTCCGAGCGTCTAGGCAGGGTAGAGGTCAATCTCATCCGGGTGGAGCAACGCAACGATAATCTGCAGGCAGAGATCGTCGCAAGAGAACTCGCCGGCAATCCGCCCGAACACGATCACCGAGACCGCAGGTGATCCCCGCAACGTGGCGTATCTTTTCGCTTTACAAGAGGGAGCACGCCGTGCTACTAGTGAAACGAGAATGTTTTCGAGACTCCTCTGGGGGCTCCAAGTTGCATGCAGTAGTGGTGCGGACTTGTGCGTCAGGGTGGAGGTTTATGTCAGTGACACGGTCCGCAACGCTGATCGCACTCGCCATGCTTCTCATGGCGATGTCTGCCGGAGCCGCAAATAAGTACGCGGGTGAGTTCCTCACGCACGGAGTCGGCGCCCGAGCGCTCGGCATGGGGAGCGCATTTGTCGGCGTCGCCGATGATGCGACCGCAGGGTACTGGAATCCTGCAGGACTCGCTGGTCTTGATGCTGAGGCCATGCACCTGATGCACTCTGAGACTTTCGGCGATGTCGTGAACTATGACACGGGAGCCTATGTGCGTCCTTTGGACAAGGGAAGCACGTTTGCGTTGACAGTAGTCAGGCTCTCGATCGACGACATTCCTTTCACCGACTTCGAGGAGCAGAACGGGCGGATATACTACGATGCCACGAGGATAACGTGGGAGAGCGATTCCGAAGCCGCGATGCTCCTTTCGTACGCACGCCCGGTCTCTGAGAAGATGAACGTTGGCAGCAGTCTGAAGGTCATCAGCAAGCAGATCGGCCCCAATTCATGCTACGGGCTCGGGTTTGACCTTGGCGCCCAGTATGAGGTTGTGGGAGGACTCACGCTTGGAGCAAACATCCAGGACGTGACGACTACTTTCCTCGCGTGGGACACCAAGGAGCGGGAGAGAATCATGCCGACCGCCAAGCTCGGGGTCGCTTACGTGAAGGAGAT
>JAUXGN010000068.1 GCA_030622115.1 Candidatus Eiseniibacteriota bacterium | reverse complement strand
TCCCATAACGATGAGGAGCCAGACTGCAAGGCGCAACCTTGATAACTCACGGAACAACCAGCGCCAGGGTGTGCCCCAGGCCGAACGTGTCTTTCTTCTCTGTCCAGTCATGAGGTCTCCCTGTTATCCGTAGACGTGAAGACTCGGAATGCCGAAGAGCTTGGCGAGCCACGAGACGCCGATGAAGGTGGTTATCATGCACAGGAATGCGATGATCATGATCACCGAGGATGGTGCGCCCTTCCAGGTCGGTCGCACTCTCGCATGAAGATAGAGGGCGAAGGCGAACCACGTGATCAGGGACCAGGTTTCCTTCGGATCCCACTGCCAGTAGACGCCCCACGCTTCGTTTGCCCATGCCGCGCCGGACAGGATGCCGAATGTCAGCATCGGGAAGCCGAAAAGCACCAGCTGGTGGACGGAGCGGTGGAATTTCGGCAGACTCTCCCGCGTGATCCCGTAGTCGCGCGTGGAGCCCATCTTCCACATCAGGATCTGGAGCAGGTAGGATATCTCGACCGCGAATGCGACGACGAAGATCGCGTACGATGCGAATGCAATCGCGACGTGCCACGGGAACCAGGTACTCTGCAGCGCAGGGTAGAGCGGCTTGATCGCCGGGTTCTGCCCAAACAGCGCGTAGGCAACTGCGCCGCCTGCGACCAGAGCGACGAAGAAGCCGGGGAGGCGAACCTTCCTGCGCCATTCAGTTATGAGGTAGGCGAGAACGGCCGTCCAGGCGAAGAACGAGAGGCTCTCGTAGAGCGTCTGGAATGGGGGCCGGCCTCCTAGTACGACGCCGCGAAGGATTATGACCACGGTTTGGCAGACCGCGGCCGCCACGAGGGCCGTTGTGGCTCCTCCTCGCACGACGCGGATCTTCGGAAACACGAGGTGCAGAATGTAGAACAACACTGCCACCATGTAGAACCACAGTGAGACCCGCAGGAAGCTATGCTGGACCGCGAGCCGCGCAACATCTGCCTGTACCAGAATTTCAGGATCCACGATGCCTCCATTTAGCGCAGGACGACGATCTTCCGCTGGTCGCTCACGCGACCGTCCGAGAGCACCACAAAATAGACGCCGGACGCAACGCGCGCCCCCGCGTCATCTTTCATGTCCCATGTTTCTTCGTGTTCACCGGGGCCTCCGGTCCACAGTCTCCGGACCAGCTTCCCCGTGATGCTGTAGATGCCTATCTTCCCGGCCGGTCTCCCTGATATTGAGAAGCTCAGTCGGAGTTCCGACGAACACGGCTGTGGCCATGCGGACTGAAGCGCGAGTGCTCCGAACGGCCCGTCGTCCGTGATCCCGGTTCCGGAAGCTACCGTTGCCGGCGCTGTCTCGACTGTCAGTGCCCCATCGCTGAACGAGAAGTAGTACTCGTGATCGCCCTCGTCAAGGCTCATCTCCAGCTCGAACAGAACGCCCGCCGAATAGTCCCGATCGGGTCCGGGACAGTCCATTACGTAGGTGTACCCATCGATCACAACATCTCTCGCCAAAGCGAGATGGCCGTCGCCGTCGGTGTACGTGACCTCGAAGCGAATCAGCGTATCCGGGAACACTCCGGCCACCGGTTCGGCAGAAGGGTTCGTCAGCAACGGAGCGGCATTCGCTTCCGGTAACAGTCCGTCGGAACGCTGGTAGAAGGCGTATGAGTTCGTTTGATCGTTCGTCCACCTCTCTCCGGTGACGATCGATGTTGCCGTGCCGGCGATCGCGTCGTAGTAGCCGCTCGGGTTGTCCGGGCCGAAGTCCGGGTGCGCGATCAAGTCGGCGATGCTGCACCGCATGTGTAGCTCACCTTCGACGATATCCGCTTCAATGTCACCGACGCGCACATAGCTCGAGTCGCGAGCATCGATGGAGTAGAGTCCTGTTGAGAGCAGGAGAGGAACGTTGGCGTAGACCATGGCGAGCGCAATACTGTCTACCGGAGCGTCCGGGTTTCCCACCAGGGCCGAGTAGATGTACCAAGGGCCGAACAGTCCGCCCGTTGTCGGCCAACTCCCCGTGGCGTTCGAGAGAGATCCATACATGTAATCGTCGGAGTATCCGAACCTCGCGCCGGTAAGATCTAGGGCATATGTGTAGATCTCGACGGCATCTCCAGCCGGCTCATCAGCAGGGTCGACCATGACGTTCAGAGGTGGAGGGAATTCATTGGCGTAGTTCTTCGGCGCCGTGAACGTTGCCGCTGAATCGCTTGAGACCAGGAAGTAGTAGAGGAGTTCCCCCTCCGGCATCGGGTAGGCCGCTTCCCATGTATCGGGGCTGCCACTGACGGCGTCGAGCAGGAAGTTTGTCCACGTTTCCTGAGCGTCGGTGGAGAAGAAGACCGACGCATCGCCCGCCGCCACAGGCGGCAGATCGTCCATGATGTCGACGTTGATGACAATGTCTTCGAAAGGAACCGGAGCGCTGGTTGCGATGTCATCGATGAATGGGGGAATGGTGTCGCGAGTCATTGTCATCGCAGGGAGCACAACTGCAACGGTCAGAACAGATAGTGCGACAAGCGCGTGCGGGGTCACGGATCTCAAGGCGTCCTCCTGCTGTCGGGCGGCTCCACTGTATGGGATTCCATCGCTGGATCTCCGGTTCCTCACTCTTCGTCGGTAGACTCTTCGCTAAGCCTGTATACGATCTCTCCCTCCTTGATCATGCCGCACTCCTCGCGTGCGACCTTCTCAATGGTCCAGGGGTCGTGCTCGAGATCGTCACGATGCTGGGTCGCCGCAGCTTTGGCGTCCTCAAGAACTCCGATCTCCTCTTCGAGACCGGAGCGCATACTCCTGAGTCCGAGTATGGAGAAGAAGCCGGTGTCCCCCATGATCACCACCGCAACAAACCAGAGCGCGATCGCCCACGCCAAGATGCCAAGCACCTTCGCCGGTGCACCGCTTCCGTAGTCGGTGATGACCCTGCGCAAGAATGGGGAGGCCTTCTTCGATCCGGTCGTTGGCCGCGTCGGTCTCTTGCGTCTGTTCACTCCAGAGGGGTTGGGCACTCCTCGATCCTCTCCGGTTCTCGTAGGCGCCGCTAGTCGCGGCCGTAGACTGCCTTGCCGGGGAACTGAGCCGTGTCGCCCAGCTCTTCCTCAATGCGTAGTAGCTGGTTGTACTTGCAGAGGCGGTCGGTTCTCGACGCGGAGCCGGTCTTTATCTGTCCGGCGTTCACGGCAACGGCAAAGTCGGCGATCATCGTGTCCTCTGTCTCGCCCGAACGGTGCGAGATGACGCTCGTGAAGCCGTTCCGGTGCGCGATCTCCACGGTGTCGAGTGTCTCGGTTATCGTTCCTATCTGATTGAGTTTGATGAGAATCGAGTTGGCAGAGCCTTCTTCGATCCCGCGCGAGAGCCGCTCGGGGTTCGTGACGAAGATGTCATCTCCGACTATCTGGATCTTGTCGCCCAGGCGCTCGGTCATCTTCGCCCAGCCTTCCCAGTCGTCCTCGCCGAGTCCATCCTCGATCGAGATGATTGGGTGCTTGTCGACGAGTCTCTCGTAGAACTCAATCATCTCGTCGCTCGACTTCGTGGCGCCCTCAGCCGTGAGGACGTACTTCCCGTCCTTCATGAACTCGCTTGCGGCGGCGTCGAGCGCGATGAAAACGTCATCGCCGGGCGCGTATCCGGCGTTCCCGATGGCTTCTACGATGACCTCGATGGCCTCTTCATTCGAACTGAGATTGGGGGCGAAGCCGCCCTCGTCACCGACCGAGACTGAAAGCCCTTTCTTCTTCAGAACGGACTTGAGAGCGTGGAAGACCTCGGCGCCTGCCCGGAGCGACTCAGCGAAAGTCTCCGCACCTGCGGGAACGATCATGAATTCCTGAATATCCACGTTGTTGTCCGCGTGCTTGCCGCCGTTGAGAACGTTCATCATCGGGACAGGGAGGAGGCACGCGCCGATGCCGCCGATATGACGGTAGAGGGGGATCTCGAGCACGTCAGCTGCAGCTCTGGCACATGCCATCGAGACACCAAGCATGGCGTTGGCTCCCAGCGTCGCCTTGTTCTCCGTCCCATCGAGGGCGAGCAGCATCTCGTCGATCGCAACCTGCTCATCGGCGTCGAAGCCGACGATCTCCGGGGCGATGATCTCGTTGACGTTTCGCACCGCTTTGAGGACGCCCTTCCCGAGATAGCGGTCATTGTCGCCGTCCCTGAGTTCGACGGCCTCGTGGGTGCCGGTCGAAGCGCCGGAGGGGACGGCCGCTCTCCCAAGGATGCCGGACTCAAGCAATACGTCGACCTCTACGGTCGGGTTCCCTCGGGAGTCGAGAATCTCGCGCGCGAATACATCGGTGATCGTCGTCATTGTCACTCCAGTTGGTAGGCCTCTTGGTCAATCATCGGCGGGAATGGCGGTTCTCAGCCAGAACGCCCAAGTGTCCCGAAATCATATTGAGCGTCCATGTCGGGTGTCAAGCGGAAAGGGTCGTCAGCCACGGCAGTAGTAGCCGCAGAGTGTGAAATTCCAGCCATTGACGGAGGGTCAGGAATTGTCTTGACACGATTCGCCGCAGCGTGATAGTCTTGCGCTGAAAAGTTAGACCGAACTATGGCACTAGACTAGGCGTCCCGGGCTCGCCACCCATCCCCAGGGTGGAATCTTCGAGCCCGGGCTCGCCCCGCATGATGCCTCACCAGCACAGAAGAGAGGACGCCGCGAAGTGGAGCAGGAGGGTCTTCAGAGATCACCGGAGCGGGACCTCACTGTCGTGGAGAAGCAAGGGCAGATCAAGGCTCTCTCCAACCCAGAGAGGGTCCGCATTCTCACGCTGTTGATCGAACGCCCCGGCACGGCAAAGCAGGTTGCCGACTGGATCGGTGGAACGCGTGGTCGTGTTCACTATCACGTGAAGGAACTCGAGAAGGCCGGACTCGTCCAGATAGTGGCGAAGATTGAGAAGGGCGGCGTTCTTGAGAAGTACTATCGGGCAGTCGCGCGCAACTTCTACGTGACCCGAGGTATAGGGGAACACGCCGGACTCGCAGGGGACGTCCGGAGGATGATCTCCGAGAGCATGCTCGACTGGAGACGGAAGCAGATTCTCGAGGTTGACCAAGACGAGATCGCGGTCAAGGTCGCACGCGATTGCCTTCAGATCAAGGTCGACGACATCGTTCTGATCAAAGGCAAGTTCGTCCACCGCAGCATCATTGAGTCCCTGAGCCGAGCGCTCGAATCGCTCGGAGCACACTGCCTCGTGACATTCTCCGACTGCTCGGACAACAGGTTCGTTCTGAAGTGGGGGGATGACCTCGCGGCCCTCATCGTGATCGAGGAGCCGATTCACTACCCGGGAGAAGAGAGTGGGACGATCGACCAGCAGCTTCACGGTTCGAAGCGTCTTGAGTTCATGAAGGAACTCGTCTCGAGTGGCATGGAGTATCTGTATGCCGGTGTTCCCGGGTACCCTCTGGAGAATCCGGTCTGCCGCGCGCTCCTCGATGTGGGGAAGCGTGTCATCTACATGGGGTATCCCTCTCCCGAGAAGGCCGAGGTCATGGGGTTGGACTACAGGCATCTACACGATGCCTGGTGGACTGCGCTCGACGTCGACTATCAGGCACTCGCGGAGCGCTGCCGTGTGTTGGGGGATCTGCTCGGCGAGAGCCGGGAAGTCAGGATTACGTCACCGGGCGGCAGCGACCTCACGTTCCTCGTCGAGGGGCGCGAGATATTCCTCGACGACGGCATCATCTCCGATTGGGAGGTGAAACGCGGGCGAGGTTGGGGACACCTTCCTGCCGGAAAGGTCATCGTAGCTCCCGTCGCGGGGACTGCGAATGGCACAATGCACTCGGAGATGACCGACTACTTCGGCGTGGCAATCCGTGATATCCGCATCGAGTTCAGAGACGGTGAGGTCGTCTCTGCGGCGGCTGGTGAGAATGAGGAGCTTCTCTCTCTGGTGTTATCTGAGAGCAGCGGTGATAGCGGGAAGATCGGTGGTTTCGAGATCGGAGCCAATCCCGAAGTGCGGAATCCGATCGGCTACACTGTCTGGGACAGCAAGTCGTACGGGGACGCCGCGCTCTGGATCGGTGACAACAGATTGATCGGCGGAGAGAACGAGGCCACGCTGTCGTGGGGCTTCATGATCGTCCAACCGACTGTCTATCTGGACGGAAGGAAGATATTGGAGGAACGCGAGTTCGATCTCTGATGTAGCACTGGTACCAAGTGCCCGAGGAGATCGGTCCGGCTGCGGATGGCCGAGCAGATCGATTCGGGTAGACGCTCGGGGGCGCCGGGCGCGGGAGTTCGGCGCCCCACACTGCCTGGCACAGAGGACGCCGGCAGCGTCAACCTGCCGGCAAGGCCCCCCGGGAGGAGTGCTATCATGCGGACACCGTCATCAACGGTGAGGTCGGGGTTTGCCCTCGCCATTCTGATTGCCCTCGTTGTCTCACTCCCTGCTTACGCAACCGGCATCACCGCCGCTCGAACCGAGACGCTCTGGATCTTCGATGCCGATTTCGAGGATCTGGTGAGCCCAGACAATCTCGGATGGACGACCTTCGACATGTCCGGAACGCCCGGTAGCGACAACTACTGGCACAAGGATACGATCCGGATCAGCGGGTTCGAGTACTTGGGCGACAGCACATGGTGGTGCGGGAAGTATGATCCGTGCTGGGTGCAGACGAGAGGCTACGGGAATGACTGGGAGGAGCACCTCTCGAGGGACTTCCCTCTCTCCGAGTGGAGCGAGCCGGGAGATGTCGTGACCTTCGAGTGGGACCAGCGGTTCGCAATAGAGCACGACTATGACTACGGGTACGTCGACGTGTCCAGCGATGGCGGTAGCTCGTGGAGCACCGTCGTGACCTACACCAATCCGGGATTTACCGGCAAGGCCGGGACGAGTCAGGACTGGGACTCCCCAGCCTATGGCCACCCCGTTCTTGACCTGTATGCGTACGCCGGGCTGGACGTGAGGATGAGATTCCGATTCGAGTCGGACGGCGCCTACTCGTCAGCAGACACTCCGAACAACCCACCATCGAACTCGGTGCTGGACGGCGCCTGGCAGCTGGACAACTTCGAGTGGAAGGTGAACAGCGTCACCGTCTGGGCTGACGATTGCGAGTCCCCCGGCGACAACGGATGGTTGCACGATGACATACCGCCGATCGGACAGGCAGGCGTGGCGTTTCGCAGAT
>JAUXGN010000043.1 GCA_030622115.1 Candidatus Eiseniibacteriota bacterium | reverse complement strand
TGAGCGAGTGGTCAGACATCTCGAGCCTCCAGATTCTGCTAGTCGATTCGGGTGACGGTTCCAACGGGCTAGCGGGCGGACCGCGCAACGGCCCACGTCAAGCTTACATCCGGAAGCCCGAGAATGCTGTCCCCGTTCTCTCCCCCGACGCCCCCTTTCTCCATAGGAGGCCGATCCTTGGCAGCACCAGCGCCGCCCCAGCATTGCCTTGATGAGGGTCCCCGGGTTGGTGTCCCAGAGCGTGCTTCTGTGGGATGCGGTAGGGCTTGAGATGGTCACCGGGCTCAAGGGGCACGTGAGACTGACGCTCCTCCGCCACGCCAACTCAGCAGGCTGATGCTCGTTGCCCTGCAATTGCAGCTGAAGACGCAGCAGGCTTCGTGACGGCAGCCTACAACGATGGTTGCGGTGCCAAACCGTCCCGAATTGTGGCTCACTCACTCGTCACAATCTGTACCTTCCAAACCAGCAAGCAGGCTCTCAAGAGCCTCGGCGATGGCGTAGTTCAGATTCACGTAGTGATACTCCCTGGCGCTCTCGATCTCGCTCACAAGAGATGGGAAGAACCTGTCCTCATTGCGCTTCAGAAACGTATCCGCAAGGCGTTTCGTGGACGGCCGAGTCACCCAGAGCCGTGCCACGAACCCCAGGATGTGTGGGGCTACCGTGTCGGAGGAGATGGGTGTCTTGACTGCTGCAACTGCCTGCAGCTTGGCCAACGCCGCCGCAGACACCAGATGGCGTTCCGACTCGAGTGCAGCAATACCGATATCGCTGAGCAGGCTAGGATTATCGGACGCGCCCTCGAGCGCTATGAGAGCTGCGGAATCGAGTTGCGCGCGCGCAGCGGAAGTGGCAAGACGCCGGAGACTCGCTGCCGCGCTGTTCCTATCCGACACCGATCGGAGGCCCTGGCTGGATGACGCGGAAAGAACCCCAATCAAGGTTCGGGCCGCCGAAATGTAGTTGCCTTCCTTGGAGGGGCCCGAACGATCGTCCGCGACAAGAACGGTAGATAATGCCCGCGTCAGAGGACCGAGCTCGGCTCCTGTATAGGCTGCGTCCGACTGCACACCGTTGGCAAGCTCTTCCAAGGCATCGAGAACCAGTCCCTTCTCGTAACCGGGCTGACTGCGGGATCCAAGCGCCGCCAGGCAGTCCACCCCATCTTCGTCGACGATCCCTTTGTTCCTGAATATCTTCCACACCCGTTTCTTCAGAGTCCGGACACCTGCGGCTCGAAACAGCCTGACTGAACTCGTCCACCAGAACACAAGCGCGATGAGGAAACTGGCTGATACCGTGAGTCCCGCTAACAGCGCTCCGCTACGTGGCAGCGCCGTCGTACAGGGATGGAGAAGCCATATGAAGGCCGCTGCCAGAAGCACCAGCACGAAGGCCACCACTAGACTCATTAACAGCGCAGATCTCGTCAGATGACGCGCGGCTCCGCGGACGTCCTCGGGAACCGCGAGCTGGAAAGCTAGCGCAGGCATGCCAAAGGAGAAGACAAACAGAACTACGAGCACCTGCAAGTATGCTACGCCCCATGCCTCGGTCACTTGTGGCACAATAACCTGCCTCCGCTCGATCAGCGAGCTTAGTCACTAGTGATTCTATTAAGCATGTCAAGCAAGGCCGTCTTCGGTGTCTCGGCCGTCTTCGTTTCCATGTTCGAGACCTTGAGCTGATGGAGATCTCCGGAGACCTCGCCTCTCCCTTCCACAGAAAGGACCCCGAATCCCTCCGGCTTGATCCACTTGGGGACGGATTTCAGCTTGACTTCTGCCGCCGCGGGTTTCAGGAGACTGTATAGCAGATGCCTGCCGAGCCTCGCCCGCACTTTGTTTCCTCCCCGGCGCTGGAACAGGTCCACCCACTCTTGGTCATTCCCAGGTCGGATCCGGATGTCGACGATCACAGCGGCGAAGGGGCCCTTGGCCAGAGCCCTCACGGCAGCTGAAGCGTCTTCTGCAACTTCCAGTCGGTACTCGCCGCTTGTGTTGACGGGTCCTGAGAAATCCTGAGCATCCTCGAAGGCCTGGTCCTCGATCCATAGCACCCGCTTCAGTTCCATGTTATTCTCTCTCCTCACTATCGGCCACAAGCAGCGTTAGAGTTGCGATGGTCACAAAGGGCTTCTCGAAATCCGTTCTTGAGGCTCCGTGGACCGCTGGATCGCTGGCTACGACCACATCGCCATCGTGCTTGCGGGCGATTCCACGCGCATCGGCGAGCCCCACGCCTGTTCCTAAGCGCCCGCGATCCTCTGAGAGCCTACCTCTGAACCCAACCTCGAAGACCCTATCATACTCTATTTCATCAGGCGGTATGGGGACTCCGTAGTTCTCGATCTCGATGATCACTTGGTGTTGCTGTGCCCTGCATCTGACCGCTATCCAGCGTGGTCCATCATCCGATCGCTTCCAGCTGTACTTGATGGCATTGTGCAATAGGTTCGAGATGGCCCGGATGACGCTTCGCTCGTCAACTCTTACACGCGCGCCCTCAGACACATCAGCGCGCCTGATATCCACTCCTCGACTCCTTGCGAAGTCGGCAAGATTCCTCACTGCCTGAGTGATCAGAGCTGAGGCCTTGGCGAGCGCCGGTCGCTCCAGCTCGAGCACCTGAGAGGTCACATACTCGCGGAGGGCTCGCACCTGGTGATCCATGGTAATCACGCTGTCCCGCACCTGTCGGAACCGGGCAACGCAGCACAGGCGCTCCACGGCAAGCGCAGCTCTCCGTACCGCGCGCGCCGCCTCTCGCGGCAGAATGCGCTTCTTGGCAGCAGCGAGTGTCTCACAGACGATGCGAGCTGCGTCCCGCAGGGCGGGCCGCCAGAGCTCGCGATCCGGGATCAAATGTCTGTAGTCCCGAAACAGGGCGAGCATTCTGGTGAGAGTATCCCACTTCTCCAAGGGAAGAGCGTCCTTGCGGCGCTCGTCGGTTTCCACTAGCTCCAGGAGGCGGGTCAACTGGGCAATCGCTTCTCCTGTGGGATCCCTCAGCGCGCTTTCCAGACCGTCGGCGTCATCAAGACCATCCAGATCCTCAAGAGCGGCGGCGCGTGGCCTGAGCAACTCCAGACCCGAATCGACGACGTGACGAACCATCATCAGGGTCGATGAATAGGCGTGAAGCATCTTGCCGATGTCCTCGCGGAAGTGCCAGAGGGCAACCTCTTCCGTGATGTCCCTCACCACTCCGGTCCTACCCAGAACCAATTGGTCTGTGGGGCCTGACAGGGGACGACTATTCACCTCTATGGTGAACTCCCGCCCCTTGACGGACGTCACCTCCAGAGGGTAACCGACAAGGGATCCGTTCGCTTTGTGCTTCTTCATCAGCTCGCGCCTGAAGGCAGGGTGGTCTCTTTCAGGGTGACGATAGAGAGCTAGGATGTTCATCCCCCGTGCTTGCTCTGGGCTGTCGAAGTCAAACATCTCCAAGAAGGGCTCGTTGCAGTCGCGGATGATCTCCTCACCGTTCTCGATGCGAACTTGGTACGTACCAAGTGGGATCTCGTCGAGAATCTGCCGCACGTGTTCTTCCTCTGACACATCAATGATAGTACCTTCACGGCCGCTGTAGCTCCCATCAGTTGTCGGTATGGCATAGGAGCTCACGGAGGCGAACAGAATCTCCCCATTCTCTCTCAGCAGACGGACCTTCTCGTTTGTGACAGCGCGCTTCTGGATGATCATCCGCCTGAATTCCCGGGCTTCGTTCTCGTCAGCGAAGAAGCTCGAGACAGGGCGTCCCAGGACGCTCTCCGCCGACGGGTACCTCAGTAGTTTGACCAGAGCGTCGTTGATCTGGACAACTCGATCTTCGGCATCTAGGCGATACACGCCCGCTGGCAGCATATCGAATAGCCGGCGGAGTCGCTCTCGCTCGCTAACATCAACGATGCAACCGAGGAAACCGATAACCCCGTGCTTCTGCGGATCTCTGACCGTCCGGCAGAAAACCTCTGCCCAATGAAGGGTGCCATCGATCTCGAGGGGTACCACCTGTGCCCCCGCGAACGCGCCTTTCTGCTCGGCTGCCTGGACGTTGGCGATGGCCCGGGCTCGGTCGCTCAGGTTGCCGTAGTAGCTCTTCATCGAGCCGGTAACCTCACCGTCCGTGTCCAGCCCAAGCATCTTGCGCGCTTGCTTGTTGCACTCGGCGAATGACCCGTCTTCAGCCACGGCATACACCCCGATGGGCATGTCCCAGAGGGAGATTCGCTCAAGAGCCTGCTTGACGAGATCGGTCTGCTTCATGGTGTGTCCCCCTGCAGCCCTTCTTCATTGTTCACCACGCGATGTTAGCCCGCGATCTGGCGCTCTGCTCCGTAAGCCCACTTCGCGCAACTCTTGGCCTCTCCCGACCAGGCGAGCTCGGAAGTAACAAGACGAAGCGGCACATACGCGACCGCGTCGACAGCAGCCCTAGGGTGCGATAGAGCGACACGTCGCAAGCCACAGGAGGCCTCCATTGCCCACAAGCACGACGAGCTGCGACGCTAGGGAAGTCGGCCAGCAAGCATCTGAACACGCCGGCTGGAGTGTGTCAATAGCCTCCGACAATCGTACGTCACAAAGTCAGGATGAGTTGACATTCGGTAGCTCTTGGCTCCGTCATTCTGAATGAAGTCGAGGCTGCATCTATTGAGGAGACTTGGTTCGACGGCTTTTCTCAGCCGTCCGTAGATCTGATGCCCCTCAGAATCGGGAACAATGCTCTCTGACTGGAGTGTATGCCTGTTGACCCACCCGCCTTGGCACCACTTCAGCTCGACGACGAACCTGAGAAGGAGGATGAGAAGCCGGTCACCCATCCACACGTCCTCTCCACTCACCTACACCAGATTGCGGCCCTTGCTTCGCACCGAGCCGGGTATGTGAACGCGATCGAATCATCGACATTCAAACCTGTCGTAGTCTGATTTATACTGCAGGGAGAGTTCTGCGCGTACCGCACGTATCAACACCGTCAGAGGTCTGCTCCGAGAGCTCGGCGTCTTCATACCACGCGGCGCAAAGCGTGTCAGACCGGCCCTCGCTGAGCTCCTCGAGGATCCAGACTCTCCCCTCCCGCACGCTCTAAGACCCGCTAGTTAGGCTGGCGCTGCCCTCACGTTCCGGGATGCTCCGCGCTGACGACAAGGGGCCACTGCTAGGGCAGTGGCCAGCTCGGAACAAGCGCGTCTATCTCGCCCATGAGTCTGGCTGTTTCCCGCAGGGCAACAACGATCTTCTGATAGCGGACAAGCTCTTCATCTGTGAGCGAGCGCCCCCGTCGGTCCTTGAGCCATTTCTCGCACACCTGATACCCACCTACACATGATAGCCAAACATCAGGGTCGATTCCGTCGAAGTACTGACCACGAACGCCGGCCTCCTTTTCAGGCCTTGACATGTACACGCGGCCGGTCGGAATGGGAGTACCGTCAATGGGATCCGCCTCACCGGGAGCCAGGTACTTGGGATGACCTCTCTCTACGTAGTTGTCCCCGGCTTCTGGGAAGGCCACCGGAGAGGTGAGTGGGTTGTCGCAAGCCTCCAGAAAACCGGAGCGCAGGAGGTGCAGGTCCACGAGCTCTGCGCCCACCTGGCAGAGTTCCACGAAGAGGTCCCGGTCACGCGTGAACTGTATTCGTGGAAACTCCCGCCGGAGCCACTCATCGTAGCGACTGCGGTAAGTGCCCGAGTGTAGGATCGCGTACACGTAGTGAAATACGTCCTCGGGTCCGAAGGTCTGTTCGAGATTCCCAGGTCCCTCGGGCTTGAAGGTCAAACCAGTGCGCGCAGAGATTTCACGGATCGCTTTGGGATTGAGGTTGGCTCTCTTGCTCCCGCCTAGATCAAGGGTGTCATCGACTGAGACGTACAGGGGGAAGACGAAGGCATTGCATGAGGTCTTCGGCGAGAGACAGATCACTTCGCTCACGTGCTGTGTGACATGAGCATGCCGGAAGGACTGCCCCTTGGTCATTCTAGTTGTGAGCAGCGCAATGTTGTCCTCCATGAGCATGTGGGAAGTGACGCGCCTGCGAAGATGCACGGCTACGTTCGAGTCATAGACCGTGTATCTCACATCGTACGGCCTATAGTAGATTGGAATCGTCCGCTCTCGCCAATCTCCGTGAGAAAGCTCTCTCTTGGCGCGATCGTAGTTCCATTGTTCTTGGCTGCATAGCTTGTACAACGCCCTCGCCTCGGCGATCGAAGATGTGCCCAGGAGCTGTTCGACCTTCTCGGCGGCCTCTTCAGGCGACCATGAGATGGCGAATTGGTCGTGGGTGGTCACAATCCCTGGTGCAGGCCGGCCGCTCTGGTTCATCAGCTCGGGAATCGGGATACCCGACTGGAACTCGTCACGAAGCTCTTTGTCTTGCGACACGAAGAGGTACGAAGGACCCTCAGGGGAGATCCGCTGCCACTTGACCGTGGTGACATCAAGCTGAAACAGGCTCTCGTTCTTTGCTTCTCTCGTTCCCCACAGATCAGCATGATGCACGATGCAGTCGTCTGTCGGCTGCGAGTCCCTAACGAAGAGTGAGATCGCGACGCCCTGCTGGATGTCGAATACATTCTGATCCGGAGAGCCGTCTGGGGAGACCGTTCCCTTCTTGGCGTTGCCATGCAGGTCGAGGACGTACACACGATCGAATGTGTTCATCAGGCTCTTGCGCATTCCCTTGAACGTGGGACTATCGAGGTAGCTGTGGTTCGTGATGAAGGCGAGGATGCCGTGCCCAGTACGTTCGATCCTCCACTGGCCGAACCTGATGAACTTGATATAGTCGTCTTGGATCCACTTTTTCTGCCGGGGCTGCTCACCATCGGGAATGTTCTTGAGGTAGTCGAGGACGAGGTGACGGATCCACTCCCCGTTATTGGCTGAGTGACCCGAGTATGGGGGATTGCCTACGATCACCATGATCGGGAGCTCCGACTTCACGCGCGCAGCGGCGTTGGCTTCTTCCGCGATGAACTGGCCGAATAGCATCTTGGACTTCTTCTCGGCTTCTTCGAGGGTGTTGGTCAGAAAGACCCCTAAACGCTCAGACGCCGCGAAGTCGTAAGCCCACCGCTGGCGATCAACATCCGGCAGGTCCTGCGCTGCTAGCTGCATTCCCAGCTTCAGATGGGCAACGGCATAGGGAGCGACGAGCAGCTCGAAGCCGAAGATACGATTTAGAAGATGGGAGCGTACGTAGCTCGACCATTGCCCTCCCTGTCTCTCACGCATGAACTGCGAGCGGATATGGTCGACAACCGCGTAAAGGAACGTCCCGGTCCCACACGCAGGATCTAGTACAAGCACACGAGGTAGATCCTCGACGACACTCTCACCGTCGTCGGCAAGCCGCTGTACCTGCACGACGTGAGCATCAGCAAGACCGGCCGGACAGTCGAACTGGGACTTCAGAATCTGGTCGACGGACCTCACGATGAACGAAACCACCGGCTCGGGGGTGTAGTAGACGCCCCTCCGTTCGCGTAGGGCCGGATCGTAGGTGGCCAAGAACGTCTCGTAGAAGTGTATTATCGGATCCTCTCGAGACGCGCGCTTCCCAAAGTCCCTCAGGATCTCATTCATGTCGGCAATCGCTAGCATGTGAGCTAGGTCATCGACAAATCCGGCGAAGGGCTCCTCCTGTAGAGACACGCCTGTGACCATGTCGAACAGCGCACGAAGAAACGGATTGGTCTTGGGGATCTCAGATGCGGCATCTTGGCGACGGAAGGGCTCGTTGCCTGTGTGGTTGCAGCGCGCGGCGAAGAGCCCGTAGGCCAAGGTTTGTGCGAACATGTCTGCGAACTGTGCCACTTCGAGATGTGGCACCAGCACCTCCTCGAATGCCGAGTGCCAAGCTCGGAGTCTGTCCGAGGCGTGCTCAGTCTCGAAGGCCTCCACAATGATCTCGCGGATGAGATGTGTGAGCTGAGCCATGCGCTGGGCGAGTCTCGAGGGAGTGGTTATGGCGACTGGCTCATGATCGAGGAATGCCGTGAGAAGGGCAGCGGTCGCATCCGCCGCCGGCGCTTTGACGCCAGCTCCAACAGATGGAACGAGCTCACACTCGAGACGGAGTTCTCCGTCCACGTACCAGCGAAACTGAAGGTGATTTGTTAGCACCAGGTTGCTAAGAGCTTGGCGGTACCGGCGAAGCTGCCGGCCCTCCCGCGTTGTCGGATTCGCTCGGTTTGAGTCGCGTTCGATCTGCTCGAGGTCAGCATCGATGGTCTTGGCTTCGAGGTGGCCTAGGGTCAGCCTTAGTCCATCCACCTCACGCGAGATCGCGAAATCAGGCGCCCCACACGCCTCCCGTCTTGGCTCGTTCGTTGCAGTCACGCCTTCGGCGAGGGCTTCTATCAAGGACTTGAGCGCTGGCCTGAAAGTGTGCTCGGTGGCGTCACCGTGCGCCGACTCACGCTGGACGTCCTTGGTGAACCGTCGCAGGGACTCTCGAGACCGGGGACTACATGCGGGGGCTGTCATATCTGTCCTCCGAGTGCGCGGGCATGAGCACTAAGTCTAACATGGTACTACGGTTGGCGGCGCCACCTAATGAACCGCGTATCAGCCGCGAGCGTCGAGGCGGGCGGGACGCAGTCGGCGTGACAGCCAAGCTCGGCGGCTGCGTACGCTAGCCAGGGCGCAGGCCAGCCTAGTTCTCCTGATCCTCGCCCCACTCCCTCCAGAACAGCAGCCCGTCAAGAGGGTCGAAAGAGCTCCCAATCAACTCAATCGGACCCCGCCTAGCATCACTCACCTCGCCAGACAAGCTAACCAATGAGCTCCAGTTGACATCGAACTTGACGATCCTGAGGCGATAACCCTCTTTGCAGTACTGCCGTGAACCCGGGCCTGTGCCAATGAAGATGAACGGTTGTCGAAAGGCCACGGAGTTCGTCCACAGATAGCGTCCTTCTTCATCTGTCCCCTGATAGCGCGCGGATCCGACGTGGACTTCCTCGGATGCGGCAGACGTCCAGGAACGATACGAGGACTTGCCGATGAGGATGTCCATGAGATCGTCAGGCTCCGGCCTCGGCGGCTCGAACTCCTTCGGGTAGTCATCCCGAATCCGGCGATCGAGGTACCAGTCGAAGTACAGACCTCCCTTCGCCTCCCCATCGTAGAAGAGCGCAGAGGCATGCCGCTGCACCTGCAATTCAAGGGTCGTGAGGCGGTCCTCCCTAAAGAGCCTTAGATAGGATGCGAATGCGTCAAGGGAATCGTGTGTCGAGCAAGACTTGAGACTCGCAAAGCGTTCGTCGGCAGTCTCAAGGAGAAGCTCGTCGGCTGCAACGAAGGCGACGTCAACGGAGCCGCTGTGCTTGGAGCAGTAGGCGACAGCTGCCTCCAAGATCATGGCATCCCGGAAGCCCTTCTCAGCAGGTGATTCGTCATCCGGACTGAATGGCGGCAGTCGCCATACGGCGGCATTGACTATCGCGGCCCAGTTGATGTCTTGCACGGGTGTCGCTGCAATCGAGCCCCCGACGCTTGCGAGCCACTTGTCAAAGCGAGCTTCGATGTCGCCACGTACGGTGGCCTCGTCTGTCTGAATCTTGTACTCCACGCCAGCAATCCCGGATAGACGCGACATCCCGTTCACTGCTCGCTTGAGTGTCTTCAACGCCGCTCTTGTTGCCTGCTGAAGCAGCTCCCCTCGGACGACTTCCGGTACCACCAGCTGCAGATCTGCGAATTGGCGCTCGCGCCCCCAGAACTCCTCGAACTCAGAGGAGATGAGCAGCGTCTTGTCTTCGCTGTGAAGAACGGACGTGTCAGGGATGAGAACGTGTCGATGAGTTGTCATTCATGCCTCTTCGATGTCGCTGTTCTGGGCCTGCGCCCCAACGGACCGCGTATCAGCCGCCAGCGTCAAGGCTGGCGCGGCGGGTGCGTCGCGGGCGTCAGCCCGCGGTGCAGTCGGCGTGACAGCCAAGTTCGTCGGCTGCATGCGCTATCTAGGTCGCCGCCACGTCGAGATACGCTACTCGCTTGGTCTCCTGTCTGTGCCACTATCTCGATGACAGAACCTGTGACGTTGCGGCACGAACGCACCAGGATGCCAAGCCATGGCATGCCATGCGCAGACCTGCCGGAAGAACTCGCGGAACCCCAGGTTGTGCGAGTGCAATACTGAGAAGCCCGGCTCATAGACGACCCGGTACCCTCGCGCCATCCAGTATCGAGCCCAGGCAAGGTCCTCACCACCTCGGGCGAACCGCTCATCGAAAGGTCTCTCAGACCAGAGATCCCTCCGGACTACAGCATTGTTGTTGTTCAGGACCCCAAGCCGAGGTTCCCGGATGGACCTCGCCCCTCTTGCAGGGCGCCACGAACGCAACATGATCTTGTTGGTGAAGAGGCCGAAGTAGGCCCGCTCCCACCACGAGCAGTGTCCAGGTATGGGGCGCGTGCTTCCATAGACACCTGCGACAGCGGGATCGCTGAGATGCCGCAGGCCATCCGCCAGCCAGGTAGCAGAGACGGGAATGGAATGATCGCTCAGGAACACGAGGAACGGAGCATTCGCAGCCTCTGCCCCAACGTTGCAGGCTCGCGGGTACGTGAAGTTGGACAGCTGCACGATCTTGACCGGGCAGACAACCCGCATGGCATCGAGTCTAGCCAAAGCTGTCGGTGTGGATCCCGAGTCGACCGCAACGATTTCGAACTGAAGGAATGACTGACCTGCAAGGGCATCTAGGACCTGCGGAAGCAGTTGCTGGCTGTCTCGATAGGTCCGTATGATGATCGAAGCCGCAGGGATCATCGCCATTGCTCCCGCCGCCCAGCCCGGAGTGACCTGGCGCGCGTCTGCCGAACAGCCTGGTTCCTCCAACCCCAGGTCATCTCAAGCCCGCGCTCAAGAGTGACCCGGGGTAACCATCCGAACTCGTCCTCGAATCTCCGGGAATCGAGCGATACGTCGCGAACCTCTGTTGAGCTCCTGCGGGAATAAGTGACGCCAGGAGTGATGCCGGAGACGGCCATGAGTCGTTCCAGGATCTCGATAGCCGTTGTGCCGTGCCCGGTCCCGATGTTGTACAGCGTGTGAGAAGCCCTCTTGGCAAGGACGAGTGTAATAGCGGACACCACATCGGAGATGAACACGTAGTCGCGTCGATCTACACCTCCCCCGTGCAGAGCGAGCTCGGAACCACAAAGCATGGCATCCATGACCGTCGGCACGAGCCCGTACCCGCGCCTCGCTTCTTGCCCTGGTCCGTACACGTTCGCGAGACGAAGGGTGATCGAGTGAAGTCCTGAGCGCTGTCTCAGGAGGCCAAGGTATCGCTCGATGAACAGCTTGCCCATCCCGTAGTCGCACTTGGGACGCGCAGGAATCTCTTCCGAGCAAAGCCCGCTGGGTGTGTCGCCATATACCGACCCGCCAGAGGACGTGAAGATGATAAGCGGCCTCCTTTGCTGACATGCGATGCCTCGTAGAAAGCGACAGATCGGAATGACTGACCTACACCGAGCATGCTCCACCGCCCGGCGTGCCGAGAATGGAGCTCGATCCCATGCCAGGAGCACACAGTAGTCCGCATGACTTGTCGCGTGCAGAGCTGCCCTCACATCCCGGAGGTCCCCTGAGATGCTCTGGATGGAACCCGAGGAGTTTCCATCGCAATGAGCCAGGATGGGCTGTCTGTCGTACACGAGGACGTCATACCCACCTGCGGATAGAGAGTTCGTCAGGTGCGTTCCAATGAAACCGGCTCCGCCTACTAGCAGGACACGCTTGTGCCGTTCCAAGTCTCTCACCTCATGACGCAGCGGGACCCCACGATCTGGGAAACCAACCTGTGCGCCCGTGGGGGCAACCTAACGGACCGCGTATCAGCCGCGCCAGGCAGGGGCCCGGGCGCTGGATGAAGCCCGTGCAGCCCGGGTGACCGCACCGAGAGCGGCGGCACCCTCGCCTCTTCATTCAACGCCACCACCGAAGCCCGCGGCGCCGGAACGGGCATCGGCTCCGTGCGCTGGTTAGGCGACACGTCCTCCAGTCCCGGTGCGGCCCTGTGACCGGAGCGGACTACCTACTTCGGATCACACCGAGAGCACTCCGTCTTGAACCGCCCCGACGGTTCCCCGTGCGCACGGATCCACTCTCGCAAGGCAGCGATGCTGTCCGCGCACACCTTCACGTACTGGCGCTCGGTGAAACCTCCCGCCTTCGCCATCCTCGTATACTGGCTGATCGAAGGACAGGTGGCCCGGTGGAGGGAGCTGTAGGTCTTGGGGTTCATGTTGCGATACATGTTGATGACGAAGCCCCGTGGGTGTGTGCGCAGCCAGTCCTGGTAGGCGTCGTCGTCGCTGGTGAACTTCAAGACATCATCGACTGCTCCAGCTGGCGCTCGAGCAACGCGCGAGTTCCGCGCACGTTGATGCTGAGCATGGCCATCCGCTAGAACCTTGCTCTCTGTGAAGAAGGTGCCCACTCCGCCTGCGTCGTAGAACATCCTGGCGATGTCTCTCGGGTTCCGACCCAACGCGAGACACGCGCTGACCAAGGTCCGTTCGTTACAGGGCAACCCGAAGCGATGCAGAAGTCTTTGCACTCTGCTGTCAATCGGGAAGCAGTTCCCTGTCACACATTCCCTCACGAAGATCCCGAGGGTCTTGCGCCCCGTGGCGAGATGGTCCCGGGACAGCTGGTCCAGAGCAGGCATCGGGTCGTTCGGAGACGCGGTCCACTCAAGGCGGCGCAGCTCGTCGGTGTATTGGGACATGCTCTGCCCTCGATCCGTCAGAATCTCACCCATGCGAATCAGCCGGGCCTTCATCCAGGGCGAGCGGAGCTTCCACGTTCGGACGATCTCCGGAGGTAGAGACCTGATGTCACCCTGAGCGAATTGCTTGAACTCGGGGAAGTAGGCCCGGATGTGTGTTCGCTGTCCATCCACGGTCATGGTTCCACACAGCGTAGTGATGAAGAACCACTCGTCGTCCGTTATCGAGGGTCCGGTCCATGGAAGGTCAGGACCCAGCCAGTCCCGCCACTTGGCGGCGACAGACGCATCCAACTCTTCCTCAGGCAAGGCGTGGGTGCTCTCAATCTCCGAAATGGCGTCCCGAAGCCCGTTGATTACTGCAGGACTGACAGATCTCACCAGCGGAGTGTCCTCTCCTCGACGCGTCGGCGCCAAGCTCTGGCCAGCCGGCGGGTGCCCTAGCATCCTCCCATGATCTGCAAGCACGAACCCACGAAACCCTGAAGCTGTGTTTCATTAATAGGCTCCGGCGGCTCGTTCGACTTCTCACCATGATGGTAGCGCTGACTGTAGTCGTTCAGAGCATCGAGATCGTCGAGTAGTCTGTGCAGCTGATGTGATGCTCCTGCTTGCCTGACCATGCCGATGATGTCACCTAGCGTGCGGTCTTCGAACTCACCGGGGCGGATGTTCCTGCAGTACTTCTCAAGCACCGGTCGTATCTTGGCCACGATGTCTAGCGGATCGCCTTCGGCCGAGTGGAAGTACTGGGTCAAGGCTTCGAGGTTGGCTTGAAACCGACTCTTGCCAGCATGCTCAATGTCGTGCTCCACTACACTGGTGTCCTTGAAACCAACACGGGACAACTTGATGCACTTGCGCTCCGAAGCATGGGGAGCGAGACTCTCCCAAGCGCGACGCAGGAACTCGTGGTTGTGCGAGAGGACGATTACCTGCTGGCACGACCTGCCACACTCCCTTATCTTATGAATCGTGCAGCTTCTCCTGAAGCTATCCTGACTCGCGAACGGATCGTCGAAGACAACAACTCTTCCGCTCTTGCTTGGGTCGTGCTCGAGCTGTGCGAGGAAGAACGCCAACGCAAGCGCGCTCTTGTCACCTGAGCTTAGTGTGTTCCTGAAACTGGGCTGATCCGCAGACGTCGATGAATCGCCAAGATCTACCGGAGTGTCATTGATTAGCAGCTGGTAGCTGGAACTGGCGACTCCGCCAGGGTATCCATGTCCCGTGGATACAATCCGGAAACCCGCCTGGAATCTGTCCAGCAACTCATTCATCGTCCGTTCATATGGCCCGATGACATCTTCCGCATACTGGTCCAGCGTCATCTTCGCTCTCTTCTTGTCGTCCTCGAGAGCGGTCTTCCTGCCAAGGGCGTCCTGGTAATCCTGACACACCTTGGCGACTCTCGGCTCGTGCCGTTGCTTAGTCGCCTGGAACTGATTCACAGTTCTCCGGAGGGAGATAGGGCTGGCAGCAGATACGTTCGATTTCGTCTGGTTGATCTCGCTGTTTGCCGCCACGACGACCAAGTTGTAAGTCTTCACGTCCTCAAGATTCCCCTCGAAGTCGGCTTGTGCTTCCTTGAAGCCCTTGTCGAGGTCGAGAGTACTCAGGGGAGCAGCCTCCTTCTTCCCGAGGAGAGCGAGCGCGCTGGTGCGCAGTGTCCTGATGTCCTGCGTGAGATCAATGTCTTCCGGGAGGGTTGGCGCAGTGACATCACAGAACTTCGACCAGTATCCGCTCGCGGTCGCGTTCGCTTGGACTGCGGTCTCGAGTCGGGCAATCTCACGATCTGCGAAGTCAGCTTCGATCGACTGTCGGGCAGAGGCAATCTCCGCCTTGAACCCCTCGTAGGCCTCTCCGAAGTAGCCCTCAAACGCGGTGATGAGATCGAGGCCTTCGAGCGACTGACCGCAGAAGGGACAGGAGTCGTCAGTACAGAAACCAAGACCCTCGGAGAGCCATGTCTCCCCTCGCTCTTGCATGCTGTGCTTCTCAATATGCTCTCGCACTCGATGCTCGGCGTCGGATGCAATATCGGCAACCGTGCGCTGGAGCAGCTCCTCGAAGTCGGGCGGGATGGCCGGCACCTCAAGTTGTGACAGCGCCGCACGACGACTGATGCCATCAGACTCGGCAGCAGCCTCTAGGTTCTTCTTGGCCTGTCCTACTCGGGCCTCGATGTCATCGATCTCAGGAAGAGCCAGAAACTCATCGATGGACAATCCGTCCGGTAGCACTGCCTCTACTGCTGCACGCCTCTCTCTGATTGTCGCGCTCTGGCTTCGAACGGCCGCATCGAGTTCCTCGATTCGGTGTGCCAGTTCGGCACCCTGCTTTCCCACGATTACGTTGTAGAGATTCCGCCTGTTGTCCAAGCTAACCACACCGCCTGCGTAGATGTTGTCAGCAACGAAGGTCGCGTCGAAGATGGCAAGCTCCGGGACTGTCTTGTCCCACCGCCCGTCCTTGAACGTGACGATTCCGTCATCGAGTTGGATCCTGACCTCCGGTTGTCCGCCTTCACCCAACGTGGAGCGCCCGATGATGTGGTGGGGGTCGCCGGATTGAAGGGAGCGGAGGATCGCACATAGGGTGGTTTTCCCTCTGCCGTTCTCAGCGTAGACGAGGCTGAAGCGGTCAAGGGTCGCATCGCCCGAGCTTGAGCAGCGGAGGAATCGACCGACGTTTCTTATGGAGATGATCTTCCTGAGCATCGTGATCCCCTGCCGGCTAGAACGGATCGCGTATCAATCGCGAGGGTCAAAGGTGGCACGGGGTGTGCTAGTGCCGAAGGCAGCCCCCTTGCAGACCCCCTGACGCCCAAGCTCGTCGGCTGCATACGCTGCCTAGATCACTCACGGACGCGACTGCACCTACTCAATCAGAACCACCTGGCAGTCTCGGTCGTCGAGGTCTGTCCAAGGCCACCGCTCAACCAAGCCACCCCGGAAGATGGGGTTCATGACTTCGAGATGATCGTCGCACTCGAAGTCCACCAAGCGCACACAGTGACGACAGTCATTACCCTCGCGGTCCTTGAGCGGCATCACGAGTACAGGGCTTCCTCGTCTGAACTCCGTTTCGACGTCGGTGAGCCCCTTCGCGCCCTCACCGGGAGGGCGCGCTCGGCCGATACCGGACTTGATCACCAGCCTGAAGAACCCCGGGTGCTTTTCAAGCGCGGACAGCGGAGCGCCCGATAGCAGCGGTACAGACCCAGTGATGTCGCGACCGTTCTCTCTGACGCCTGTGTTGCAGTCATCGGGAAACGCCGTCACCAGACTCAGCTGCGTCCACGGCAGCTGCATATCGCTCGCAACCGACTCCAAGCAGGCCAGAACACAGGTGTAACGAGACTGCTGCTGGACCTTCGCTACCATGCTGCGCACTCCCCCTTCCGAGCGGTCTAGCGCCAGCTAGGCTACGCTCAAACCCCGATCGCTCCGCTCGAGTGCGCAGGTAGCTTGAGAAGCGAACAACACGCTGTGCGTCATGCCACTTCTGTCCTTACCCGCGAGGCGCACTGCTCTCGCCTTTGATCCAGTCGTTGGGATTGCCCAGAAAAGCGTGGATTGGGTGCTGCGTCGCTCACATCGCTCCGCTCGGCACGTAGTGCAAGCATAGCGGATAGCGTGAGCACACGCAACCGGCGCACTCATTCACTCGTCTCGGTCCTGTCCCCATCTAGGGGCTCGACCCCCCTTTGTTCTTCGGAGGCGGCACGTCCTCGACCCAGACCGGGCCGAGGGCATTGCTGCACGATCCTTCGAGGGCAGGACGTATGTCCCGGCAGGACGCTTTAGCCAGGGGGCGCCACAAGCGAGATCCCTCGCGCTGGGAGACCGAGTTCGGTCGATGGGTGAGCGACTTCGGCGTCTCACGCGTCGTGGAGGCACTTGCCCACGACCCGAACCTGCGCGTTACCAATCAGGCCGTCTAGGAACGGCTCCAGAGTCATGCCCCCCCGTCCCGCCCGTGCGATGGCTCTCGTCGAGCTGTCGGGTGGCCGCATCACCCTTGAGGCAATCTACGAACACGGCCACGAGATTCGCCGGTCACCGAGCCCAGTCGTACCAGAGCGCGAGATCGAGAGGCAACACCAGCGATGAGGATTGACCTGCAGATCGGCTCCGCCCAATTGGTCCGTCGCCTTCAGAACGGACAGCGCTGGCTTGCCAACGCCGTCGTGAATGCGATCGCGAGGTCGCGCTGCAGGTGTGCATGACGCTGCAAGCAGCGGGCGCACTCGCATGGTTCCTTCCTGGACGATGCGAGAGGGTTTCCGGCGACCCCGACTTTCGAGAGGTGGGAGACTCATGAAACAACGTTCCACCCGTTCCACCCGTTCCAGTGCTAAGAAGGCAGGCGCTAAGCCCGCACGAAAGGCCACCGCACGCGCCACGGAGACC
>JAUXGN010000021.1 GCA_030622115.1 Candidatus Eiseniibacteriota bacterium | reverse complement strand
TCTGAATGTCCTCGGTCTGCGTTCTTGATCCGCCCTTTGCGTACGTCCAGAACACAGTGTCGACCTGGGTGTAGGCGTTCTCCATGAACATCTCGCGCACGCGCAGCTTCGTCGTCCGTGGGGTGGTCGGCTGGGGGCTTCCGCAGCAGTTCGCTGCGACCATGAGTGCACGTTCATACCAATCGTCGGTCGGAGCATCGCAGTCGCGCTCATAGACCTGAGGCTTCAGCGAAGCCACGACCGCGTCGGCCGGCGTGTCTACCGCCATCCTGCCGACCATGACGTCGGGCAGGTAGTCACTACCCTCCAGCTCAGAGTAGGGATGGTCCGTAACGTCGCCGGCGTGGAACCATGCGGGCATATCTCCGTAGCTACCACTATCCCTGTCACCGACAAGACAGACGTAGTCCGGCGGATTGTCCCATGTGTCGTATGCGTTCTGGATGAAGTCCTTGATGTCCTGTGCCGAGGGACTCACACCAATATCGGAGAGCCGGACAAGCACGGTCTCGATACCGCGGCGGTGCTTCCATGCAACAAAGTCCGTGAGCTGATCCGCGAAGCTGTCGTTCGATATCACGAGATAGCTGCCACGGCGGATCTCTCTCGTAGGAAGCTGATCGTAGTTCGCGACCAGGCTTCGGTAGATAGGCTCAAACGCCTCCGAGCGATAGGAGCGGGCGGCAGTGCGCGGGTTGATCTCCTCACCGTGTGCATGGTTGAGAGTGACACTGACGCGGCTCGCAACGACAGCCTCGCGCGTCACGGGATTGTAGCGCACCGGGTTGACTCTGAGTTGAACGAGTCTCAGATCCCGCATGATCATCGGCTCGCTGATAGAAGCAACCTCGGCGGGATAGAAGGCATTGCAGTCATAGACGGCGGCATCAGCCCGTGTTGGATCAGCCTCTTCTCCTTCCATTCTGAAAGGGGGGGTAGGCTCGATATCGATGTCCGTGAGGATTCTCTCATCGAAGGCCCTCACGGAGAGCTCAACACTGCCATGATCGGGGATCGCGATCAGATACGTGAACGTAGGGAGATCCGGCATCCCGGGCAGATTGATCCTCCGGGAACCGGGGATCTCAAGCGCCGGCGTTCCATTGGGCGCGCGGCCCTCGGCCTCGAAGAATATCCCGGGGATCTCGATTTCGATAGTTGTCTCGGCAATGTCGGATGCGATAACCCTGGCCGTCGCCTCGGACGGATCGAGTGTATCACTGATGGGAATCCATTCCCTGGCAGGCGCGGCCGCCGTGAGTGCGATCAGAACGGCCATACCAAGCGCGGTTGTCCACCGTATCACGTCGTGTCTCCTCTCCTCGAGCAATTGCTCAACTCCGGCTAGATCAGCATCTATCCATGCTTGTAGAGAGGAGTCTTGGCAGAAGCCGTTACTCCTCCTCCGCTATCACCAGTCCCCAGTCACGGTCAGCCACATAGACGTAGTCGTCCGTGATACAGATCCCGCTCGCGCACGGCGTCTCCAGATACCCTGCTGCCGCTGGCGCCAGAGGATCATCTACATTCATCACTCTCAGCCCGCCGTACCTGTCCGCGACGTATACCATTCCGTCCAGGTAGCATATGTCCGTGGCGTAGTCGTCCGTTTCAATCGTGGCCACGATCTCGGCATCCCCGGGATCGGAGATGTTCAGAATCTGAAGCCCTTGAAGCCCATCGGCGACGAACGCATAATCCCCGAATGCCGCTACTGCCTGCGCATTGCCCGGCGTGTCGAACGTACCGAGCTTCGTCGCAGTCCCCGGGCTCGTCAATTCGAAGATCGTGAGCCCGCTCTGACCCGAGGCGACCAACACGTAGTCGCCGTGAAGACAGAGACCACGAGCATAGCCCGTCGTGTAACCGTGGTAGACCTCGATCGGGAACCACGGAGGCCCCCAATCAAGATTGAGTTCCCAGATCCTGAACCCGCCGTTCTTGTCGGCCACGTAGATGTGTATCATGTGGCCGGGATCCGTCTCCGAAATGACGACATCCTGCCCGCTCGTACTCTGCAGTACTGTCTTCCACTCCGGGCTCGTTGGATCACTCACATCGTACGCCAGAACGCCGTTTGGTCCGTCAGTGACGAACGCCATCTCCGAACCAGGGGCGTACGCACACTTGAGGGATGTGAAGTCGTTTCCCGCTGTACCGAGATAGACGGGTGCACTTGGATCCGACATGTCGAGGATGACCAGCCCGACCTCACCCGTCGCCACGAGTCCCATGTCGCCCACTACATCGACGCCCTCTCCGTAGCCCGCGACGCCGAAAATCGCGACAACACGGTAGCCCGAGGGCTCATCCGGATCATCAACGGATACAGGGTCGCCCTTCTGCGCGCAACCGCCCAGAACGAAGACAGCGGTAGCAAGAAGGGTTACACCAATCCACGCGGCGATACTGAAGGTGCGCGGAGCCGCACCGCGATCGGACGCTCCAGTGGCCCGCTTGCACCCTGCATCGTCGTAATTCTTGATTATACCATCATTTAGATGTTCAGTCAAGGAAACGTACCCCCTCCACGACCAGCCGCAGCGTGATGCTGTCGGCATCGTAATCCTTTGTGTCTCCGATAGTTGCGATGATATCAGACTCCGATCTCCGGCTCTTGCGCTCATAGAGCCCCTTCAGCTTCACTCCATCGGCCAGCGAGAGAGAGAACCCTCCTGCAAGCGTTGCATATGAATCGTCGCGGCCCGCGTGATAGGCGTCATCCGAATCTGTCGCCAGGTAGTACCGCTCGGCCAGCTTGCCGCGCAGTCGCAGCACCAGGCTCCGGCCGAACACCTCTCCCGCCTCCCACCTGACCCGGAGTTCGTATTCGTTCTGGTCATAGGTCGTGTCGCTGTCGTCCGAGTCCGACCGAGTCTCCCCTATCTCGTCATATCCGCGGGCCACCAACATGCGAAGCGCATACCCGGCATCCAGCCTGAGACCCCTGGTCGGTCGCCACGTGCCGGCCAGACCGATCGTTGTGGCGCGTGAATCGTATTCGACGAAATCCTGGTCGTAACCGTACGAATCGACCTTCCACCAAGCCGTGAGATCGACAGGCAACGAGCGGTCGCTTCCAGCACGTACAAGAAGCGAGTGCTTCCCGAAATCGCACGATCTATACATCGACTCGCCGTCACTCGGGGCATCAGCGTCCCACACGTGCTTCAGGTGGTAGAGTGGAATAGCAGAGTACTCAAGCTTGAGCCATGCGACGCCTGTTCTGGTCTCGGTCACCGCGACCCGGAATTTCGAGAAGCTCTTTTGACCGTTCGATCCAGCGAGAGACCAATTCCCGGAGAACCGGAACACGGTCTCTCGTACCCCAGGTTCCTCTCTCGTGAATCCGAGTGCTGCACCCGGTTCCAGACGAAGTTCATCAAGTGTATCGAACGGGTAGCGTTCGTACCGCTCGCCATCCAGAAAATCATCCGTATCTCCGTCCGAGTAGCGAAACAGATTGCTGTCGTACGTGCACCCAAGACTCGCTCGCCACTCGACCCTCCACGGAAGAAGATCGAGAGCCTTCGACAGCGGGTTGACATCGAGAGTGCCACTGCTCGGAGAGATCAGTCTGAGTTCGATCGTGCGCTCACCTGAGGGCACATCGATCGCAAGCGTCTTCAGGCGGCCTGGAGTTGCACCGGGATTGTCGGGGTAGACGGCAGACCCGGGAGTGAAGTGAACCACGTAGCGAGACTGGATCGTACCGTCCACCACGAGTTCCACGACGGCGTCGACCGAACTCGGTGAATCCTCGAAGCGCCAGCGCAAGAGCGCCTCGAAGACCGCCGGCCCCTCGATGATCATCGAAAGCGGCCTGCCAGACGTCAGCGCATAGTAGCGATAGACGGCGCCATTCACACCGACCGCTACCGGAGTGTGTCTCCCGGGAGGCTTGAGCTTCGCGGCTCGCACGTTGAGCGGTATGAGTGCAAGGGCGACAAGGATGAGACCGACCGTGAGAGCAGGGCGAAGACCTAGGGAATCACGGCTCATTCGCGATGTCTCCCTGGGGAATGTAGAACTTGAGCGCCAGCTCCCCATCCTCCGGCCCCAGGAGCCTCAGGATGATGGTGTGTAGTCCGCGTGTCACAGGAAGTTCAAAACTCCTGAGTGCGCCCGGAAGCACATCGCCCCTATCCCGACAAAGCACCGTCTGGGAGGCCTGTGACTCCAGGCGATAGACGATCTCCCCACTCTGGACACCTGAATCCCGACTCTCGTCGACAATGTCCGAATCCCCACTCCTGTCGCTGATACCCAGCATGTACGTCTGCTCCCCGAACATCGATGCCGAGAAGAGAAGACGCGTGTTCACCTTGACTGTGGTGGGGCCAACGACATCGAGCACGACAGGCGACGAACCAGAAGCGATGTAGTAGGTCAGCTCCTTCTCCCTATGAAGAAGCGTCTCGACGGCTCCGTATTCGCGCGGGGCGATCGAGACGCGTCTCGGCGCTCGCACTGCCGATTCAAAGACGCGGGCATCGACCCTTGCCCGCCCCACAGCCTTGAGCGAGTAGCTGTGTGTCCCTGTAGGCACATCTATGTAGATGCGGCGTATCTCTCCCGGAGTGAACGGAGTCAATGCTATGTAGTAGGCCTCGGGGGCTGCAGACTCAGTCGAAAGCTCCTCCGTGTCGATGAGCGCGCCGTCCCTGTAGACCTCGACCGAGTACGTGTGCGTGGCGGTGAGGGGGTCAACGGGAGTACCATCGTCAGCGTGCCTGAGGCCGGTAGATATGCTGAGCCGCGTAAGGACCTTGACCCGGGTCGGTCCCTCGACGACGAACGTGAGAGCATCCCCGGAGTCGAAGCGGTAGTAGCTCAGCGCGTGCGTTCCCACCATGATCCTGACGCCGGATACTTCACCGGCCGGCGACAGCGACCGCCAATCTGCGGCCTGTGAGACAGCAGCTGTGAGGGCGACCGCAACCGATGCTATCGTCACACAGCAAACGGCTCCGAATCGCTTGATCCTCCTCGTCTTCCCCACGCTACCGTGCCCCCCTGAATAGATAGTGTTTGATGTCGATTCTCACGACGACAAAGATCGCGAATGCGTACAGAAGCGCGAAGACAGCGGCTAGCGGCACATCATATCGGTCTCTGTAGAAGACGCCGCCAGTTCCCACGGCAGGAAGCGGAACGGGCTCCGGGCTCAGATCGTAGCGCTCAATAAAATCGTCCGCCCTGGGCACGTGGATGATCGGTACGCCGTTCTCGGCCATCCTCACGAGCACGCCCCTCCTGGGGAAATTCTTGGTCGGCAGATTGCGCCAGAGACCGGGCTTGATGAGGTTGCCGGTCTGGCTGCTCCCAAGACTCGCCAGGCCACCTCCGATGTTCACATAGACGCGGTAGCCGCGGCCGCCGGCCGCTTCACGGAAGATCTCCATTCTCCTGTCGATGCTCTCGTCGAGCGACGGCTCGTCGATGAGCGGCACACCGTTTCGCTCGAATGCATCACGGATGAGTGAGCGTCCCTCCGGCGGCAGTCCACGACCCATGTCGTTGCTGCCTCCGAGTGAAGCCGCAATCGATCTGTGTGAGATAACGCCCTCACGCTCGAGTGCCGCCTCCATGTCGAGCCATGTCATGTTGGGTTCGTTGGCGCCCCACATCGAGGCCCCAACGGATGGAATCGACACCGGCACCGCACCCAGCGCCTCCACGGCCACCACCATACCCGCATTCATGAGCGGGAATGAGCCGGTGAAGCCGAGAGCTACGAGATCTCCTTCAGCAACACCCGCTCGCTTCAGCATGTCGACGAAGACGGCGGAGAGATTCGGATCGAGCGCTCTGAGCTTCTGCTCGTGCGACCCACGACTCGTCGTTGTCGGAGACACCTTTACGCCGATCAGACCCGTCTCACTAGGATCGTTGACGGCATCGATCACACCACCGCGCTCGAGGCGCTCCGCCTTGAGCACTGTCATTGCCAGGTTCGTTCTGGAGGCGGCGTCCATCTTGTCCACGAAATACTGCTGCATGACGGGTGTCTTCGATCGCTCCGCGATCGCCGCGAGGACGAGACCGAGCACTGCGAGCCCCACCAAGCTCATCACGTGAACCCTACCAGGTCGGTATTTCAATCGGGGCTCCTCCTGTTCCCACGATCAGCACGAGGCGAACCAGCACGGCCGCCATGAGCATCGCCATGAGCGTCGTGAGCGCTCCCTGCCGCTCCATCCAGTAGGCGATGAGACCGGGGATGATATAGCCGATGGCCTCGAAGCTCAGGAGCTCCGGAACCTCCGGGCGTCCGAAGACGTAGCGCGTGAGGTGGCCTATCACAAACCCGATGAGGATAACCATCACCAGGTGTCTCCGCCCATAGAGCAACATGAACTGCCCCATCAGACGCACAATGAGAAACGTGATTATCGCCGCGCCTACCGTCCCGACCACACGCCACGGCTCACCAAGCGCAAGCGCGAGATAGCCCGGCACGACCATTCCACCCGCCGCCAGCCCAAATGCTTCCGAGAAGATGAGACTAACAATCAGTCCCAACCCAACGGCTGTCGGTATCGTCTTGGCTCCACCCAGGAACTCAATCACTTGGCTTCGCTCCTCTTGTGAAAAAGAGAGACAATGCCGGCTCCGGTCCCTCCGATATTGCCCACGCCGATGGCGATCGAGCTGGATATCGTCAGCTCTACGATCTTCGAGAACACCTCTTCGGCGCTCCGACCGGCCATATCCACGATCTTCCCCTCCGGAAGGCCGCGCTTCAAGGCCCCGCTCTTCACCGGATGCGTCAGGCCTCCCGTCAGTATGAAGAAGTCGGCTTCGATGTCCTCAGCGATGATAGCTCCGAACTGGAACGCGCGATCCGGTCTGTCGGCTCGCATACTCACGATCCCGATCACGGTCCTGTCGGGAACGGACCTGGGAGCGACCATGCTCCAGGCCGCTCTCGTGGACTCCTTGTCGTTGGCGGCGAAGGCGTTGACGAACTCTATCTCCTTGCCCGCCTCCCGTACCTTTTGGATCGTGAGAGCCCCTATGTCCGGGGTCACGCCCCTCATGCCACCCAAGGCGACGTCTTGCGGCACACCGACATGCTTGCAGACGGCCAGTGCGAGCGCCACGTTCTCGCGGTGCTCTATGTACGCGAAACCCTTGGCGATGCCCTCGTCGTAGTCCGACTCATGGATCTCGTGATAGACGGACCCGTTCTCCCTTGCGGCGTCACGGATCGCGTCGCTCCGGATGTGCTCCGCGGTAAAGATGACCTGACCGTCCGGAACGGTGCCAGAGAGTGCGACAGCGACATCGTCAGCGGTCGGACCCATGACATCGAGATGATCCGGACGCGCATTGGTTATGACACCGATGGTGGCGCGAACTATCCGGTGTTCACTCAACCGCTGCAGATCGGGTCTCAGAGCCATGCACTCGATCACGAGTGCGCGGGCTCCCTCCTGCGCCGCCTGGCTTACGACGTCGAGCTGTTCGCGGATGTTGGGTGGCCCCGGTCTCAATACAGTGTCTTCGCTTCCATCGGGGTGGATGTAGCGCGCCGCAGACCCCGTGGTCTTTGCGGACGTGCGTATGCCGCCGGCACGGAGTCCCGCGGCAATCAGTCGTGTCACAGATGACTTGCCACGCGTCCCGTTGACGTGAATACGGATGGGAACCGCAGCAAGGTTCTTGGCATGGAAGCGGTACTCGAGAGTGCCGTAGATGAGGAACAAGAACGCAAGTATCAGAACGAAGAACATCCGACGCCCCGCCCTGGCTTCAGATTCGCTTGCCGTCAGTCGACCGCCGCCCAGGACCGTAGCTCAGAGGACCAAGGCCGTGGCCCATACCCCATACAAAGATAGGCCGCCCCCGTCACCATCTCCTTGCGGCCCAGTCCCTCCCGACGTGCGCCGCGCGGACAGATACGAAGCCGGCACCAGTATCGTACCAGATGGGGGTCGCCACGTCAAGCTTGAGCTCGAACCGTGAGACGACCCCCGACAGGCATATGCTTACTCCAGTTCGATCGACCGGACCTCTCCGAAATTCGAGAGCGGCTGATCGAAGGTATCCTCGTCCCCCACAACCATGATCGCCAGGCCGTCCGGATGCAGATATGTCGCGGCGGCCTGCCGGACATCATCGAGAGTCAGCGCCGTTATCGCATCTATGTCCCGCTCTGGAGTGTCGAGCGGCCTTCCCTCCCACTTGAGCCCGACCAGCTGGTAGACGGCGCGCGATTTCGAATCGTACTCAAAGACGAAGCTGTTGATGTAGCTCTCCCTGGCTCGCTCGAACTCTTCTTGCGTCGGCCCCTCATCGCGCATCTCGCGGATGATATCGAGGATAAGGGTGATGGCTCTCCCCGACGCGTCGGCCCTTGTCTGAGATGAAGCGATAAACATACCGAAGGTCCACGGATCGTCACCGTAGCGCGAATAGGCCGCGTACGCGAGCCCCTCGTCGGTCCTCACCTTCTGCGTGATTCGCGATGAGAAACTGCCACCGCCGAGGACATAGTTCATTATCTGCACCGCCATGCGGTCCTCGTTGCGGCTGTTGAGGCCTAGGTGGCCGATCATGATGACGGCCTGGTTCAGATCCTTGTACGCGTAGCTAATGGACGACTCGAACGAGAGTTCCAGGAGCGTATCCGGCTCAATGACCATGCTGGCCGGCTCCCATCCAACAAACGCGTCATCGAGAGCAGCCATGATCTCGTCACGAGTCACGTCGCCTGAGATACCTATGATCGCGTTGTTCGGATGAAAGAAGTCGCGGTGAAACCTCACGAGGTCGTCGCGCGTTATGGCAGTGACCGTCTCCTCGGTATTGTGCCAAGCCATCGGATGGTCTCCGTAGACGACCTTCCTGAACTCCCTGATCGCGATTCTGCGCGGCTCGTCATTCTCGCGCCTGATGTTCTCAAGCATCGTCGATCGTCTGAGTTCTATCTTATCCTCCGGAAAGCTTGGACTCTTCAGAAGCTCTCCCAAGATCTCCAGGCAGAGATCGAGATCCTTCTTGAGACAGTTGACGTGAACCATTGCCGTGAGAGCTGTGCTGTAGACCTCGACCCTCGCGGCGACGAATTCCAGTTCCTCGTTGATCCTCTCCGCAGGCCACTTCTCAGTTCCGCCGTTTCTGATCACCCATGCGGCGAGTTCGTTCAGTCCGGTCTTGTCCCTCGCGGCTCTCGATGTCGGAATCAGCATGTAGATGTCGACGATCGGAACCTCGTGATCCTCGACGAAAAACCCGGTCATGTCGTTGTCAAACGAGATCTCCTCGTACTCGATTGGTTCAAGAGCGATGTCGTCGAACTTGAGTTTGCTCGGATGCTTCACCCTTCCGGCATCAACCTGCAAGGGAAGCAGAATGATAACCGCCAGGAGAACCGTGGTGATCGTGAGTAGTCTCCTCATCGTACGCTCCTTGGTCTTGACGGTGGTCGGTCAGCTTGATCTCATGTCCTAGCTCGGATCCGCGTCGGTGTTTCCTCCGCCGCCTTGCTCATCCTGCATCCGCGCCCACAGTTCCTCCGCGAGCTTCTGTCTCTCCTGATCGCTCATGGACTGGAACCGCATCATGAGATCGCGCTGCTCCTCCTCTGGAAGCGTGGTCATCACCCACTGCATGAGCACGCGCATATCGACCTCGTCACCGCCTTCCCCACCATCCTCGGAAGCAGTCTCGACGAGCCATCCAACCGTCCTGTTCTCTTCGGTAAGGTACTTGTTAGCGACGCGAACGATATCATCCGACGTCACCTGCTTCATCCGCTCCACGTCCAGCAGAAGCTCACGCCAGTCGCCGCGCAACGCCTGGTACATACCGATACGAAACGCCAGTCCTATGTTCGAGCCGAGCGCCCGCACGAGTTCGGCTTCGTTGGAATTCAGCTTACGCTCGATTTCGCGCTCGGAGACACCTTCGGCCTTGATGAGCTCAAGCTCCTCGTAGATGGCCGTTTCGACATCCTCAAGCGTGTGCGGTTCCTGTGGCTCCGCGCCGATCTGGAAGATCGGATCCAACCGGTTGCCGGGTCCGATGTAGGCGTACGGCGCGCCGCGCGTCAGCCCCTTCTCATCGTAGATGGAGCGATAGAAACGGCTGGTGCGTCCGTCCGAGAGAATCGAGGACAGCATCCCAAGCGCGTAGAAGTCGGGGTGTGGCGCCTTCGGCACGTGATAGCCGATAGTGAGAACGGGCTTCGCGTCGAGCTTCACGACCACTCGCCGTTCACCTTGCTGTGCAGGCTCAACATCGGTGATGTGAGGGAGCGCCTCGCCTCTGTCCATCTTCCCGAAGTACTCCTCGGCCAGCTTCTTCACCTCATCGAAATCCACGTCGCCCGTGATTATCACGGTCGCGTTCTGTGCTCCGTAGTGGCGCGCGTAGTACGCGGCCAGATCCTTGCGCGTGATGTCCTCGATGTCGGTCATCCAGCCGAGCACGGGACTTCCGTACATGCAGGCGCTGTAGGCAGTGGCCATGAACGCCTCATCAAGCACGTCCTCAGGCCTGTTCTCGCTCATGCGCCGCTCCTCCATGACCACGTCCTTCTCCGAGTAGAACTCCCGGAAGGTCGAGTTGGCCATGCGGTCGGACTCCATCAGCATCCAGAGCTCGACTCTGTTGGAGGGAAGGTAGGCGAAGTAAAAGGTACCATCGTATGAAGTCCCCGCATTGAGCATGCGGGAACCGTTGTTCATGTAGGTTTCCCAAAGTTCGTTCGAGACTATCAGCTCCCGGTGCTCCGCCACCGTGTCGTAGAGTTCCATCTCGAGCCCCAGGAGTTCCAGATAGCGATCGAAGTAGTCGACCTCGCCCTGCCTCACGAGTCCGAACACGTCGAGCATCTCGTCCGTGGGTCCCTCGGCGGAGAGCGTCTCAACGAGGAGTTCGATCTCGAGCGCCCTGTCCGCTCCCAGCACCTCGCGGTCTTCTTCCGAAAATCCCGCGGTCACATCGTCCGCGAGGCTCTGGAAGAACTCGAGCCTCCACGGTTCGAGTTCGCGCCTGAGGTCCCGCGCAGCCTCGGCAAGCTCGTCTTCACGTTCGAGATACGGGATCTCCTTCTTGTAGTCGGTCGTTCCGATCGTCTCGGTCCCCTTGAAAAGCATGTGCTCAAGGAGATGCGAGATTCCCGTGATGCCGGGACGCTCGTATACGCTACCCACCTTGAAGGCGACAGCGCCGAAGAAGACGGGCGCCTCATGGCGTTCAACAACCAGGAAGGTCATCCCGTTGTCCAGCTCGAACTCCTGGACCTTGTCTTCGATAGTCTGGGCATTCGCGACCGTCGCGAGTGCGAGGCACACGGACAGCGCAACCCAGAGGAGGCGAGAGCTTCTCCTCATCGACGTCCCCTTTCTTGAGACCCGGGCCTGGCGACCCGAAGCCATATGACATCCCCCGTGAGCTATGAACACCAGTGCCTGCGCACCGCCTGCACCTTCCGCGAGCGAGACTTGAGGTGTACCGGACCGATCTCCTCCTCGACTGCATCAAGAAGCTCCCAGCTCGCGATCAGAGCCGCGATCCGCTCGATATCGGGAGAAACGATCCTGTCCTTCAGATAGGTGGGGACGACGCCCCGAACAGCGCGATGCGCAACGGCCGTCCCTTTCCCGGGCCTCCCCTCGAGGAGATCGAATGCCTGCGCCGCGCACATCATCTCGATGGCGACGACGTTCAGCACATTGCTCATGATCTCCTTGAGCTTCCTGGCCGCGATCGGCCCCATCGAAACGGTGTCTTCCTGATCAGCCGCCATAGAGAAGTTGTCCACGACGGCCGGGTGCGACAAGATCTTGTTCTCCGAACAGAGCGCGGTCGCCGTGTAGTGCGCCAGCATGTATCCCGAGTTCAATCCCTCGCTCTTGACGAGGAACGCCGGCAGACCGCCGTTGAGATACGGATTCACGAGCCGATTGATATGCCGTTCCGAGAGAGAACCTATCTCGCTCATGGCGATTCCGAGAAAATCGAGCGGCATGGCTATCGGCTGGCCGTGGAAATTCCCACACGAGAGTTGTTCCCCCTCGTCCGGGAAGAAGAGTGGGTTATCCGTAACCGAGTTCATCTCGATCTCGATCTGGTTCCGCGTGTAGTTCAGCGTATCGATCGATGGGCTGTAGACCTGCGGGATGCAGCGAATGCTGTACGCGTCCTGCACCTTGCCTGAGCCGCGTTTGATGAAGCCACTTCCCTTGAGAAGCTTCCTCATGTTCTCGGCGACGGCATTCTGACCATTGAATGGCCTGAGTTCGTGGATCCTTTTGTCGAACGGCGTCAGAGGCGTCCGCAGCGCATCAGCCGACATCGCGCTCGCAATGATGGCGCTCTTCATAAGACGCTCCGAGTCATAGACTCTGAGAGCGCCACACGCCGTGAAGAACTGCGAGCCATTGATCAGCGCGAGTCCTTCCTTGAAAGCGAGCTTGATGGGCTCGATCCCTGCCCGTCTCATCGCGGCACGTCCGCCCATAAGGCGACCACCGAAATAGGCCTTCCCCTCTCCCATCACCACACACCCGATGTGCGCAAGCGAGCAAAGATCACCGCTCGTTCCCACCGAACCCTTTTCGGGAACAGCCGGCACAACGTTCTTGTTCAGCATCTCGATCAGTGTTTCGAGGAGTTCCAGTCTCACGGCAGAGTATCCGCGGGCGAGAACATTCGCCCTCAGGAGAATCGCGGCGCGGACCTCGTCCTCCTTGAAGTGCTCCCCCACACCCGCTGAGTGGCTGCGAATGATGCGCCTCTGCAGCTCTTCCCCGTGCGCCGGCGACACGGCGACACGCGCCAGCTCGCCGATGCCCGTCGTCACCCCATAGATGAGCTGTCCACTCTCGCGGAGATCCACCGCTACCTCGCGGCATTTCACCACGGCCTTCCGCGCGTCGGATGCCAGCTTGACTTCCGCGTGGTTCCTGGCCACATCGTGAACCTGCTCGATAGTCAGACTTGATCCGTTCAGAACTACCGTCATTGCTTCCGTTCCTCCACGATGCTCCCCGCTAGACAGGGAACATTCCAAATACCTTCCCGGTTATGAAGTAGACGAGCGCTATCATGACGACCAGACCTATCAGATGTAACCAGAATCCGGTTCGCATCATGTCGGACATCTCCAGCTTACCCGAACCATAGACGATGGCATTCGGCGGCGTCGAGATCGGCAACATGAACACGTTCGAGCATGCGAGAGTCGCTGGGATGGCCAGAAGGAATGGTGAGACATTGATGGCCGTCGCGACCGCGATCAGAAGCGGGATCATCATATTGGCCACCGCCGTGTTCGATGCGACCTCGCTGACGAACGACGCAATGACCGTCACGATCAGGATCAGAATCAGCGGACTCAGCTCGCTCGATAGAGGAAGCGACTCCGCGATCCACTGGGCAGCGCCGGACTCAAAGAGCCCCTTGCCCAACGCCAACCCGCCTCCAAAGAGATATAGGATACCGAACGAGATCGAACGCGTATCGGCCCACACGAGCGGGAACTCCCACCTTTTGATGCTGGTCGGCACAACGAAAAGAAGAAGCGCACAAGTGAGCGCGATGAGTGAGTCATCGAACCTTGATTGCACGAGCGTCATGCCGGGAATGGGCAATTTGTCCCAGAACGGACGCGTGAGCCACAGTGCCGCAACCAGTGCGAAAGCAGCAATCGTGTACTTGCCGCCCCTCTCGAGCGGGCCGAGGAGCTTGCGCTCGTCTTCAATGGTGTCGCCGCTATCGATCACCACCACCTTCGGCTTGTGCATGACCCACAGGAACCACCACGTGAGAGGAAGCATCACGATGGCGTATGGCAGGCCCACCTTCAACCAGTCGAAGAACGTAATTTCCTTACCCAGAAGTGTCTGAGAGAAACCGGCAAGTAGCACGTTCGGCGGCGTTCCCACGAGCGTTGCCACTCCACCGATCGTAGAAGCATATGCGATTCCCAGAAGCAACACCGTCCCGAAGCGCGATTCGGCACTCAGCTTCGAATTCGTGAGTATCGCCATGCCTATGGGAAGCATCATGGCTGTAGTCGCGGTGTTCGAGAGGAAAGCAGACAGGAACGCCGTAAGGCCCATGAAGTAGAGAACGAGCATCTTGGGATTGCTGCCGACCCGCCCTAGGATCAGGAGCGCGAGCCTTCTGTCTACACCCCACTTCATCATTGCTCGCGCGATCATGAACCCGCCGAGGAAGAGAAAGATGAGACGGTTGGCGTAGGGCGAGAGCGCATCCTGAAGAGAAAGCACGCCCAGAAGCGGAAGCAGTATCGCCGGCAGAAGGGCCGTCGCATAGATGGATATGGCTTCCGTCCCCCACCAGATGGCGCATAGCGCCAGCACGGCCAGCGTCCTCTGGATCATGGGACCAAGCCCGAGGGGAACGAACACCAGAAAAACGAATGCCAGAATTCCAGCCAGGAACCCCACCTTGTGCTTGATCAACGATCTGTCACCACTTGTTTTCGTCATGTAGATCTCCCCATCCGCTCTAGACATTTCCCTCTGTGCTCCCGTCGGCCGCCGTGATCTTGTGCGCGGCCGCTCTCACCTCGTCGTAGACATCCGCCAGCGGCACCTTACATCTCACCGCCGCTTCCCTGCAGTCCTCGTACTCCGGAGCCAGATTCACAATATGACCGGCCGCGCGACCGAACTTGACCCCTATTCTCCCAAAGCGTGTTTCCACGTGGAGGATCTCACGGGTCAGTGTCCTGCGCTCGACCTTGGTCATCCGAATACCGAGCGTGGTCGTTTCATCGAAGATCGTCGAGATGATCTCATCGACGTGCTCCTGCGCCACAAGCACGGTGAGCATGGTCCCAGGGCGATTCTTCTTCATGAAGACCGGCGTCAAGTAGACGTCAAGCGCTCCTCGCTCCCATAGAAGATCGGATGCGTGACCGAAGAGCTCGGGATTCATGTCGTCGATGTTCACCTCCACGAGAACGACTTCGTCCCTTTCGTAGGTCGCCGCACCGATATCGCCAATCACCACGCGCAGCATGTTCGGCGTCGCGAGCTCACGGGTTCCTGCACCGTATCCGACGGCCTCCACCTTCATCTCCGGCAGTGGGCCAAAGTCCTGCGCGAGGACCCTGAGCAGAGCAGCGCCCGTCGGGGTCGCCAGCTCCGACTCTACGCCCCGGGAATAGACGGGGATCCCTTTGAGAAGCGCCAGCGTCGCAGGCGCCGGCACAGGAAGTGTGCCGTGCGCACACTCCACGAATCCGGTCCCCACGTGTACCTTCGATGAGAACACGGCCTCGACTCCAAGCATCTTGAGCCCGGCGACCGATGCGACGATATCCACGATAGAATCAAGTCCGCTTGTCTCATGAAGATGAAGCTCAGAGACGGGCGTACCGTGAATCCGCGATTCAGCCTGAGCTATCTCGTCAATGACTGCCCGCACGGATGAACGGACGTCATCGTCGAGAGCACTGTCGCTCAGGATCTGCGCTATCTCCCCGACCGTTCTCCCGTGTCCGGACTCATCGGTCTCGACCTGGAACTTCGTGCCGGTGATCGCGCCGCGCCCGACGCGTCCGGCACTCACCGAGTACCCCGTGAGCCCGAGCTTCAGGAGCTCGTCCTCGAGCAGGGCCAAATCCAGCCCGGCATCGAGAAGAGCGCCGACGATCATGTCCCCGCTCACACCTGAAAAGCAATCGAAATAGGCGATCTTCATTCGCGTCAACTCCTCATCGGAATGCTGCGTGCTACCGGTTCACACCGCTGGCGAAGTACCCTGCCCCGAAACCGTTGTCGATATTGACGACGACCACTCCCGGCGCACAGCTGTTCAGCATCGTCAGAAGAGCCGAGAGTCCCTCAAAGCTTGCGCCATAACCAACGCTCGTTGGAACGGCCACCACGGGTTTATCGGTGAGCCCCCCGACGACACTGGCAAGCGCACCTTCCATACCGGCGACCACGATAATAACACTCGCACGCTCGAATTCATCGCGGTGAGCGAACAGTCGATGGATACCTGCGACTCCGACATCGTAGAGCCGAACTACGTCGTTGCCCATAACCTCCGCCGTAACGGCGGCTTCCTCGGCAACCGGCATGTCGGAGGTCCCGGCACTGACGACAAGGATGCTCCCCCCACCGCCTTTCTCTCTAGCCGGGCCCGCCGTCACAATCCGGGCCTTCTCGTGATAGGTCGCGTCGGGCACAGCTTCACGGATGGCGTCGAAGGCAGCGGTGTCCGCCCGTGTGGCCATGAGAAGGCCACCGCGCGCAGCGATCGCACCGGCGATGGCAGCAAGCTGCTCCGATGTCTTGCCCTCGCAGAAAACAACCTCGGGAAAACCGGTTCGGAGATCCCGGTGCGTGTCGATCTTCGCGAAGCCCAGATCCTCGTAGGGAAGCGTTCTGAGTTCCCTCATTGCTTCATCTATCTCGAGCCTTCCATGCTGCACGTCGTCCAGAAGGCGTCTGATGCGCTCACCGTCCACTGCCGCTACTCTCCCTCCGGAAGCGTTTCGGCGTTGCCGCCGCCTCCGGTCCCGTCAGCCAACCTTTTCACGTCGCCGAGTCCGGTATTCATGCTCCCCTGCCGGTAGCCCGTGAGATCGAGGGCTACGAACGTGAAGCCCAGCTTCTTGAGGCCGGAAACGACCGTCGTCCTGTTCGCCGGATCAGACAGGAGCTTCATGTCATCGACACCAACCTCGATGCGGGCTACTGAGCCATGATCCCTGACCCTCAGCTCGCGGATTCCGAGACCCGCGATGATCGCCTCGGCACGCTCGATCCGGGCGAGTCTCTCGGGTGTTATCTCGACACCGTACGGGATCCTCGTCACCAGGCACGGCGACGACGGTTTGTCCCATGTCGGGAGACCCATCTCCTTCGAGATCGCTCTGATCTCGGGCTTCGTAAACCCGGCCTCCTTGAGCGGACTCCTGACACCAAGCTCTGCGAGCGCTCTCACTCCGGGACGGTAGTCGTCCTCGTCGTCCTGGATCGATCCATCGATCACGCCGCTCATCCCGCGCTCTGCTGCAATCTGAACAAGCTCCGCGAAGAGCCCCTTCTTGCAGATGTAGCATCTATCTGGAGGATTCGATGTGAAAGCGTCCGTCTCCAGTTCGTGCGACTCCACAATGACGTGCTCTACACCCAGCGAAGCCGCGAATGCACGTGCATCATCGAGTTCCTGGTGTGCCCGAACGGCCGATCTCGCCGTCACTGCGACAACATTGCCACCGAGCACATCCACCGCAACCTTGAGAAGGAACGTGCTGTCCACCCCTGCCGAAAACGCAATGACAACAGCTCCCATCTCCGAGAGGATGCTCCTCAGCTTCTCCAGTCTCTCGTTCCGCATGCCTCGATCCCACGATCAGGATGCCGCTACTCCGCACGCCCACACGCGTTGCGGAGTCCGCCGCACTCAGGGAGTCTCGATCATTCGACATCAACTCTGGAAGTTTACAACGTCCCTATGAAGCGTGATACCCGTAACTGCCCCGAAGAACCGCTTGACATCCCCACAGGGCACTGGTACTGTTGCTATTGCTTCTCACTAGCAACAAGGGGACCCAGGGTGATTGACGCCGAACGCAAATTCCGGGCCTATCTCTCGGAGAATGACCTCCGCTTCACCTCTGAGCGTCTCGCCATACTTCTCCACGTCATGTCACTCCATGAGCACTTCGAGGTGGACGACCTCCATCACCAACTCCGTCAGCAGGGGCTCCGCATCTCCCACGCCACGGTCTTTCGAACCCTGGCCCTGCTGATCGACTGCGGCATCGTCCAGAAGATCCCTTGCCAGAAGATGCCGGCTCGGTATGAACACATCTTCGGCCACGACCACCACGACCACATGCTCTGCCTGCGATGCGGCAAAATCATAGAGTTCCAGAATGCGCCCATCGAACGCTCGCAGGAGAAGGTCGCCAAGGAGCATGGGTTCCAGATGACCGGACACCATTTGATCATCAGGGGCTACTGCGAAAAGTGTCGTTAGAAGTGCTAGTTTTTTTCTCTCTCTATTGCGAATGAGTTGCAATAGCAACAAAACGAAGCTCGACAATGCCGTTCGAGCATGCCGCTGCAAGAGGATCACAATCAAGCAAGGAGGAAGCATCTTGACTGCAACCGCTCTACCTCTTCTCATCCTTATCCCCCTGCTTCTGCTGCCCCAGATTGCCGGGGCCACCGAACTTACGGGGCCGGAGATCCACGCCGGCGTGACGATCCAGGCCGAGTTCTTCGGCGACGGCCTTCCTCTCCTGACCTCATTCGGACCACACATCGACAGGTATGTGGTACGGCACGCCGCTGTCGGGATCAGTGGAGAACTAGGCGACCGCGTAGAGTACGACATGGAAGTCGGTACGGCGACGTGCGTCGGAGGTGGACAGCTGAGGCTCATGGAGGGAGGCGTCTACTACAGAATCACCCCCCAGGTGAGGCTTGGTGTGGCGCAGGGGCATGTGATGCGCGGCTTCGACCTCCACCAGGAATGCGTCAGCCTGCTCACAGCAGAGAAACCACTCTGGGCGTTCGCTGTCTCACCGTGCCATCCGGCAGGTGTGGTGTGCAACTTCGACTTCCGGACCGGCGACGACGCGGGAGTCGAAGGACAGCTAGCCTATCTCAACGGCGGCGGCGAGACGTTGGACGATGAACACGACGCGAACATTGGACTCACATTCCACACTCCCCTGCCGGGCCTCTCCGTCTCGAGCTTCTACAACCACGTCGAATTGGATCTCGGCTACTCGGACGACTGGAAGCTTCTCCATGGGACCGGGTACAGAGCGGGCCTCGGCGTCGACTACCAGACGGACGCCGTCTTCCTGCGCGGGGAGTACTACACGGGAAGAGGATTCCGAAAAGGCGTGGGCGTGGGTGAGGTCGAAATACCAATCGGTCCGGAGGACCACGAGATGATGGCGTACTACGTGGAGGGAGCCTACACGATTTCAACGGGCTTCGACCCGCTGCCCAGCGTGCAGCCGTACGTGAGATACCAGTTCTGGGACAGAGCATCCAACAACCCAGAGGATCTCGAATTCACATACATCACTGCGGGGGTTACCGTCCGGCTGGGAGAAGGAGTCTGTTCTCTCAGGGCCGAATACGAGGCTCCCCTCACCACACCTGAGGATGAGGACAAGGAGGCAAGCCGCTTCATGATCAGACTGCAAGCCGAGAACTAGTGGAAGCATACACATAGAACGAAGGAAAGGGAGGCATTCGCTATGAGAACTCACCATACGATTCTCGCAGCGCTGTTGATCGCAGCGATCGTCTCTTCCGCGTGGGCGGACACGGTCACCCTCGCACCAACCGACGATATGTACACCGACCCGGACCACGCGACGGTAGACACAACCATGCTCTGGGTCGGCAACTTCTCCGGCGGTTGCGGCACATACCGCGAGCGGATCATGTTCAAGTTCGATCTCAGCGGCATCGAGGGAACCGTAGACAGCGCAACCCTGAATCTCTACCGCTGGTGGCGATGCCCCGGTGACTACTACACCAGTACCGACGTCTACGCCATCACCGAGGATTGGAACGAGGACACGTGGCCCTTTGCCCAGCACATCGGATACGAGACGACACCGAGCTGTGCGTATAATTTCGGGCCGCACCTGGGCTGGTATGAGATAAGCGTCACTGATCTGGTGCAAAGCTGGGTGGAAGACGGGACTGATAACTACGGTCTCGTGATCATCGGCAGATGGGGAGCGAAGTGCAGCAAGTTCTACTCAAAGGAGTATGCGAACCCAAACATGTCTCCGTCACTCGATGTGACGTACACCGGCACGGGCGTTGGCGATGAGGACGTAGCAACACGCCGACTGACGGTAACCAACTATCCGAACCCCTTCAACCCCGTCACAACGATTCAATACCATCTGCCCACGGAGACCCGTACCACACTGCGGATCTACGACACGCGCGGACGTCTCATCCGCCGGTTGTTCGACGCTGCGTGTTCTGCGGGCGATCATGAAACCGTTTGGGACGGCACCGATGATTCCGGTCGGTCCGTGCCCTCCGGCATCTACCTGTCTATCGTGGACACGGAGACCGGTAGAACAATGAGCAAGATGGCTTTGATCAAATAGATCGACGCACCAACGACACCTCGACATACACGCCCTTCCGGCCGGCCTGCGGGCTGGTCGGAAGGCAACATCGGAGCGGCGTCCACGCATACTCACGTGGACGCCGCTCGGTGAAAGCAAACTGTCTCTTCGTGAAGGGGGCTACCGCAGCACGCCTGCTGCTACCGCAGCACGCCTGCTGCTACCGCAGCAGGACGACCTTTCTCACTTCGCGCCAGTCGCCGACGGTTGCGCGGCAGAAGTAGATGCCGGAAGCGGCCTGTCTTCCCCTGTCGTCCCGGCCGGTCCAGAGAATCTCGTGCTCGCCCGCCGCAAGGACTCCGGACTCGAGCGTCCGCACGAGCCTGCCCGCTATGTCGAAGATCTCGACGTTCACGCTCGACACGCTCGGAAGTGTGAACACTAGTGATGTACGCTCCGTAAACGGATTGGGAGCACCGGAACTCAGTGCCAGTCTGAGAACGCCGTCATCCGAGATGCCGGTTCCATCCTCTACGAACGCCTCGAGGTAGACGGTGAGATCGCTCAACCCCCCACCTCCCCCGTGGATCGCGGATTCGTCTCTGCTGCTCAGTGTCAGGGTCGCGGCATACAGCGTGTTCGTCGCCGCACCCACATCGTCGAAGTGGAGCGTGTACTCAACCGCGGTAGCACCGGCCGACTCCTCCGTGAACCCACCCACGAATGAGAATCTGCCGTCTCCGCCGACGATCGCCGCATCGTAGACCTCAAGGAGCGCCTGAAGGCTGCTGTAGCCATCGTTGTAGACGCTCAGAGCCACGTCCGAGAATGCTCCGATCTCGTGCGAGCCGAAGTCGAGCGTGTCTGCGAGAACCACCGAAGCCGCATCGAGTGAAGGGCTCGCGTGGTCGACCACAATGCCACTCAGCGCCACGTCGAAGGCGGGATCATCGAGATCGTTGGAGTTCACTGCAAGATCGCCGGCCGTCGCCCCAACGCTCGCCGTGACCATCGAAATGGTGTGATCATTGTCGCTTCCCGCAGAGAGCAGGAATGAACCTCCGGAAGCCGTGAAGCCACCGGGGGCAACGAGTGAGTAATCAAGCTCGTCTGCAGGAGTTGTGGCAGAGTTGGTCACGGTCAGGAGTTCCTCGGCCGTCGAACCTACGATGGCCTTCCCGAAGGCCAGAGATGCCGCAACGCCAACCTTGGCGGGAACCTGCAGCTCAAGCAGAAGGGGGATGTGATCGGCCGCGTAGTAGAGAGCGTCCGCCATCTCCTGGCTGATCTCCTGGTTCGTCGGATCATTGATGTCGTTGTTCAGCCGGTAGCCGTCGTTGCCGAACGCCTTGTGGCTGTCGGTGATATACGAAAGGCCATTCCCATCCTGGAGCGCTGCTGATATGAGGAGCTGGTCGTAGCGGTCATCCATGCCTCCACCAGTGAAGCCGCTCGGCGGACTCACGCCCGGCGCCTGCGTGTGCAGCCGCCTGAATGTGTAGCTGTCGTGCCAGTAGCCCGGCTTGTTGACTGGATCGAAGCATCGACCGTCGTTGTCGGCCTGAGAACCCACGAGATCCTGATAGCCGGCCTCGCTGCTGGTGTACATGTTGAAGTCGCCGCCCAGAATGAAGTGCGTACCTGAAGGGTAGCCGTTCATGTGCGCACGGATCTCCTCGCACTGGTCCTCTCGCGTGGCTATGTCTGAGCTTGACGAACCGGCCTTGAGATGTGTTGAGAGGATTCTAAACTGCGCCTCCGATGAATCATATCCGTTCAGTGTGACGGTGTACTCCATCGTCCAGCGCACGTCGGTCGTGATCGTCTCCTGCGTGACGGTATCGACGACCGAGTTCTTGTAGAAGATGGAGTTGTCGGTGTCGGGTCCGTTCACGAAGAGGACGGAGGAATACTCGCCGGGGACAGAGGCGTTCAAGCAGTAGTTCAGGAAGTTGTTCACCCCGGTCTGGCTCTGTATCTCCTGAACGATGATGACATCGGCGTCCAGCGAATCCATGACGGTCTGGAAATGCAGGTACCTGCCTGGCCAGTCCAGACCCGGCCAGTTGAGGATGTTGTACGTGACAACCCTCAGGGCTGATGCAGGCTGCACCACGGCAAGCAGCACGAACGCGAAGACCGCAAACGTCAGCAGGGCACGGCTCACAGGGGTTCTCGGCAGCATTATAGGGGTCCCTCCTCGCCCGGGCTTCTCCGGGACGGGTCGATGCGTGGCGCCGAAGCTCGGCGCTACATCACCGTAGGTGCCGGGGGATGGGTCGATTTCACCATACAGCACCGGCTCCTCGGTTGCATGATATTTCTCTATTTTCCATTCTAGCACAAGTTTAGCAAGTTCGCAAGGGTGCATGGGCGCGTTTGGCTGCTTGCGGCCTCGCTCTGCCCTCCTGCAGGCCTGCGGATGCCCATCGGAACCAGTTCACCTTGTCCTCACCTCTCCGCTCTGCTAGAGTCCGCCTCCATGACATACGGTGCGTTTCTCCTCCAGGCCATTCTCATATCGCTCTCCGGGGTTATGTCTCCCGGACCACTCACGGTGGTCGTCGTAGGCAAGGGCGCGAAGTCACCTCACGCCGGAGTTCTCATCGCGCTCGGGCACGGCATCGTCGAATTCCCTCTGATGGTACTCATACTCGTGGGCCTTGGGCCTCTGCTCCGCCACAGCGTGGCCGGCGCGATCATCGGCCTCGTCGGTGGGCTAGTGCTTCTCTGGATGGGAATCGGGCTCCTGCGTTCCCTTCACGCTGGGCAGAGCGCAGAACTCTACAAGGAAACCTCGCCGCTCATGGCGGGGATACTCATGTCGGCGGGCAATCCCTACTTCCTCGTCTGGTGGGCGACCGTCGGTGCTACGCTCGTCTTCCGCGCATCCGGATACGGGCTGTGGCAACTCGCCGTATTCGCCATCGTCCACTGGTCCCTGGATCTGATCTGGTACTTCTTCCTGGCATCGGCGTCCTATCGGGGCACTCGCATCTTGGGAAAACGCTTCATCGAGGGCGTTCGCCTTGTCTGCGGCCTTCTGCTGCTCTTCTTCGGGGTCCGCTTCATTCTTGACGCGTCGGGCGGGCTCATCTAACCCCGGCGTCCAGGCTCATCCCGTGACGCTTCCACCAGAACTCGCTATCCTCCGGCCTCTTGCCATGTTATAATGATAATGATATACAGATTCTGAGAATGGATAGGTGCATCAACGGAGGACAGCAAGGATGACACGATTCCGGACTGGCACTGCGACGACGGCCCTCTCGCTCCTGCTTCTTATGCTTGTATTCGGAGCCATGTCGGCAGACGCCACACGAGCAACCAGGCAGAACCCGTACGAGGACTCCCTCCCCATCTGGATGACGCCCGAGGAACAGGCGCGCATCCACGAGATAGGCACCTATCAGCAGCCCACGGCCGCGCCTCCCGGACCCGTAAGGAACCCCGGCGAATTCGAGCCGATGACGGGTGTGATCGTCCGCTATCCGTTCGGGAACCCAACGAACCTCCTTGCAGAGTACTCGCAGGAGACCGATCTCGTCGTCATCTGCGCAAACTCATCACAGCAGAGCCAGGCATCGAGTGCGCTCTCGAGCGCAGGCGCCAACATGTCCAACGTCAGTTTCTTTCTTGCACCGACGGACTCGTACTGGACGCGCGACTACGGCCCGTGGTTCATCATCAACGGCAACGACGAGCAGGGCATAGTCGATCACGACTACAACCGCCCGCGCCCGAATGACGATGTCATCCCCAGTCTCCTGGCCACGCATTGGGGTATCCCGGCGTACGTGATGGATCTCACCTCGACGGGTGGGAACTACATGGCGGATGGCCGCGGTGTCGCGATCTCTTCCCGGCTGATACTGGATGAGAACACCGGCCTCACGGAGATCGAGATCGACGACATCATGTACGAGTACGTCGGTATCGATCGCTACGAGAAGCTCGAATACGTCCAGACCGGCGGGATCCACCACATCGACTGCTCCTCTAAGTTCCTGGCTCCCGACAAGATCCTGTACAAGCAAGTTGACCCGGGCCACTCCGACTACGCGCGGATCGAGGCCAATGTCACGTACCTGTCGCAGATTCAGAGCTCCTACGGTACGCCGTACGAGATCGTCAGGATCTACACACCGAACGACGAGCCGTACACGAACTCGCTCATCGTGAACAACAAGGTCTATGTGCCGATGTACGGCAGCGGCAACGATGCTGCCGCGATCACGACCTACGAGAACGCGATGCCAGGCTATGAGATCCTCGGCTACACGGGTTCATGGCTCACCGATGATGCGATCCACTGCCGCGCGATGGGAATCACCGACCGGTACATGCTCTACATCGACCACGTGCCGCTACGCGACACCGCGAGTTCCGGATCCGACTATCGCGTCGAAGCTTACATACACGACTACAGCAACACAGGACTCAAGGCCGATTCGCTCCTGGTCTACTGGGAAACCGACGGGGCTCCCGGATACACGCCGATCGTCATGAGCGCTGCTGCGAGAGCCGGAAGCTACTACGCCGACATCCCGGCGCAGCCGGTCGGCACGGAGGTCTCCTATTACATCTACGCGGTCGACAACTCCGATCGCCGCGAAGCGAAGCCGTACGTCGCCCCGGGTGACGCGTACGGATTCAGCATTCTGGTGGACACCGAGGCGCCCGACATCACGCACACGCCTCTCACCGATACACCCGAGGCTTCATGGCCCCCGACGGCAAGCGCCGCGGTCACCGACAATATCCAGGTCGGAACCGTAACGCTTGAGTCGTGGATCAACGGAACACCCCAGATCGATGTCACGATGACCAACATCCCAAGCACGTACACCTATGAGGGCCAGTTCCCGGGTAGCGTCTCCGTAGGCGACCTGGTGACGTACAGGATCAAGGCGGAGGATATGGCTTCTCCCGCCAACGTCACATACGATCCGGCGAGCGGAACACATAGCTTCGACGTCGTTGCGGGCATTCCGATCCTCATCGTCGAACTCGATGGGTCGCCCATTTCAGGATCGCCCATTATGTCGATCCTCGACGACAAGGACTTGAGCTACGACTACACTACGTCGTTCCCGGCGGACCTGGGTGAGTACGAGGCTGTGTTCATTCTGCTCGGCGTCTACTCGCACAACTACTCGCTCAACACGACCCAGGCGAATGAACTCGTCGCCTATCTCAACGGGGGCGGTCAGATCTACATGGAAGGCGGCGATTGCTGGGCCTACGATTCATCGAGGACCATCTACAATGGTCACTTCGGCATCAATGGAACGAGCGACGGCTCGGGCGACCTCTCGACGGTGCTCGGCGAGACAGAAACGATGTGTGACGGAATGAGCTTCTCGTACACCGGAGGCAACAGCTACATCGATCACATCTCCCCCACGGGCGGAGCTGTGCAAATATTCAGGAATCCATCCGACAACGCAGGCTGCGGCGTCTCAAACGATGAGGGTAGCTACAAAACTGTAGGCTGCTCGTTCGAGTTCGGCGGTCTCACTGACGGCAGTTCGCCCTCGACGAAGGCGGACCTTCTGACGGAGATCCTGGACTTCTTCGGCATCACCGAGACCGGCGTCGATGACGGCATCACTGTCCACCGCTTCTCGCTCGAGCAGAACAGACCCAACCCGTTCAACCCGAGTACGATGATGGCTTTCAGCATGCCGACGGACGCTCATGTTGAACTCGCCGTCTACAGCGCTTCTGGCCGCAAGATCACGACTCTCGTGAGCGGTGAGCTTGCCGCGGGCCGCCACGTCGCCACATGGGACGGAACGGACGGGGACAGCCGCGATGTCGCAAGCGGCGTCTACTTCTTCAGACTCACCCGCGACGGTGAGAGCGTAACGAGAAAGGGCGTGCTCCTGAAGTAGGGTTCGCCGGCAGAGGATTGTATCATTCGCCCCGGTGGGACTCACTCCTGCCGGGGCGTCAACGATACTCCAGGAGGAACGCCTAATGAGGAATCGTTCGAAGTCCGCTCGCTCGATACTGGCCGCAGTTCTCACCGCTGTGTTCGCTGTAGCTCTTCTTCCCCCCGTGGCATCCGCACACGACCGCTACGACAACACCTGGATGAAGGACTTCATGATGGACGCTCCGTGGCGAGTCAAGGATGCCGACACGTCGATTCCTCTCATGCTCGTTCTCAAGGACTGCGACGCGGACGACATTCGCGAGCTTCACTGGATACGGTGTTGGGACGTGACGTCCGGCGAAACGATTCTGTGGAATCACGACTTCGGCGACGAGCTGATCGGTGACGACCCGTACGAATCGAACTACTGGACATGGATCACAACAGTGACCGAGGGACATCCGTCTCTCCCCGACGGAACACCCTTGACCCCAGCCAATCTGGGCTACTCGGCGGGCGACGCCATCAACCTGAAGGTCTCCATCTACTACAAGGACGACTGGTTCAACTACACGGAGACACGGTATCTCAGGATCCACGTTGCGCGCGGCGACTATCCCTGGCCCGACGGCTGGTACGGCGGGGACACGCACTATCACACGATGTACACGAACAACCTGGCCGAGTTCGGGGCGCCCCTTCCCGCCGTAGTGCGTGCAGGAGAGGCAATGGGCCTCCACTGGCTCACAACGACGGACCACTCGTGCGATCTCGATGAGACGGGCGACGGCTCCTACTCCTACGCGACTACGCACTGGGAATACACAATCCAGGATGAGACGGGGATCAGCACGGTCTATCGCGACAACACGGCCATCGGGACCACGTGGGATGTCCTCGGTGATGATGTCGCCATGCTTGACTCGCCATCCTTCCGCCTCTACCGAGCGGTGGAGCTGAATGCCGCCTCAATCGATGGCGACTCGTTCAACAAGACGTTGCATACACTTGTCTACAACGAGAACTATATCTCCTCCCCGCTCTCCGGAGCGCTGGGCGAGCGGCCGGTGACGCCGGATCTTCCCGGCGTGCTTTCTCAGATCAGCGGCGGCGGTTTCATGTATGCGGCCCACCCCTTGTCAGACATGAGCGCCGAGTGGGGGGGCCTGGACTGGGGCATCGACGGGACTATGTGGGGTGACGAGGATATCGCCACCGCGCTCGGCTATGAGGTTTTCAAGGGCCTCCAGGCATTCAATACGCGGCATTCGTTGTATTCCAGCGATCAAAACAACCCCTGGGCTGATTTCGATGCCGGCGTGACTCCGAGCGACCCGTATCCGAACGAGCTTCTCGCAGGAATCGCCACGTGGAACGGCCTCCTGGAGACAGGGCTTGATCCGCTCGTCAAGTGCTTCCTCTCAGGCGGAAGCGATGCGCACGGTGATCTTAACTACGGGACGTTCATAGGCCTCGACAATTATGCAACAGATAACGCCATCGGAAAGGTGCAGACGGTAGTCCGTGTGCCGGGCTCGTACGGCCCCGGCAACCTCCCACCAATCAGTGAGCTTCTGGCAGCGCTCCGGGCTGGGCGCAGCGTGGTAACTGACGGTCCTTTCGTTCTCTTGGGGATAGACGAGAACGGTGACGGCGACTTCGATGACGCCTCGGATCTTGCCATTGGTGAGGATGGCTCGTGGGATCCGTTCCTGGAACTCCCGATAACGCTCAGGTGGAGTTCAACGGAAGACTTCGGACCCATCGTACACATCGAGCTTCTGGCGTCGAGCGAGACCGGCACGCAGGCGCTTTTCTCGTTCAACCCTGATGCTATCGGGGAGGGATACGCCGGCGAGCGAGTGCTCGAATACCCGGCTGGAAGCTTCGATGAACCGCACGCCTTCCGCGTCGAGTGCAGCTCCACAAGAGATGGTCAGACATATCGCGCCTACTCGAATCCCGTGTGGATCAGCTCCGATGGCACATCGGTGCCCGATGATGTGCTGGAGAGCTGCCTCTGGCTCGTGGCGCGAGGAAATCCGTTCACATCAGGTACATCCATCGACTTCTCCGTGCCGTCCGGCAGTGACGCAACGGTTTCGGTTTTCGACATATCCGGCCGCATCGTCACAACACTGCACGTCGGCCACACAGATGAGCGCGTGAACACGGTCGCGTGGAACGGCGCCGACGGTTCCGGTAAGCGTGTCGCATCCGGCGTCTATCTTGTCACGCTGTCATCAGGCAATGAGACTGCGACGGCGAAGGTAGTCCTGCTGCGGTAGCAGCAGGCGTGCTCAGGTAGCGACGCGCCTGCTCGCAGAGCCACCCACGCTCACACTCGCACTCACATCCACGCTCACGCATGACGAAGCCGCCCCTGCAAACAGCAGGGGCGGCTTTCTTCCGTGCTTCGTCCTGCGCGCAGCGTTCTACGAATGCCGCGCGGATTCCTGCTACTTGATGAGCACCATCTTGACTGCATCCTCGAAGTCGTCGGTCTGCAAGCGGGCGAAGTAGACGCCTGCCGCAACACGCTCACCATTTGCATCGCGACCGTCCCAAATGGCCACGTGAGAACCGGCATCCATGGGTCCGCTCTCCAGTGTGCGGACGAACCGGCCCGCTGCATCGTAGACCTTGAGCGTCATGTGCGAACGCTCGGGGAGCGAGAACTGCACGCTGGCGGTCGGACCAAACGGATTCGGATAGGCGGGCGACAACGCGAGCTTCGTCTCGCTGCCCGGATCGATCACATCCGTTCCACCCATCGAAACACCCCAGATCTCAACATCATCGATATTCCATCCGGAGTATCTCCAGCTCGTGTCGGTAGAACCCATGATCCAGCGAAGATAGACAATCGACTCCTCAGCAGCGACTGAGGAGATGTCATACTCGAGCTGCGACCATGAGGAGTCCTGAGTGTGGCTATCCGGATTGCTCCAGATGGTCTCCCACGACGAACCGTCGTTGCTGACGCGCAGGTAGGCATGATCATACGAGTTGCGCTCGACGTTGAGCCAACGCCAGAACTTGACGGTCACAGTGCCAAGGTCGGAGCAGTCGATCGCTGTGGTCGTCAGGTCACACTCTGAAAGGCTGTTCTCATAGTCGCCGCTCAGATTGTAGCCGTAGACGTTGGAGTTCGTGTGCCCTGACGTGGGATCGGCGTTACCGTACTCGCCACCTCCGCCGGTCGGGCTACCAAACGCCCAGAGCCCCTTCGTCGTCCAGCCTGGGTCCGTGTCCATCGGGAAGCTGTAGGCCAGTTCCGGAAGACCGACCGTCAGAGTGACGCCTCTCGAAGTGTCGCCGACGTGATCGGTCTCGTTCACGAATTCCAGCAGGTCGGTGTACACACCGTTCCCAAGAGAGTTAGCCGCAGAATTGATCGTGACCGTTACATTCACAGTCGCGTGGGCGTTCAAATGACCGCTTGCGTTCGCGAGGGTAATCCACGCCACGCTCTTGGAAACACTGTAATCGATCCCCGTATCGTCCTGGTTCTCAACCACGTAGATGAACTCGTTCGGAGCGAACGGGCCGCCGGAGCTGCCTTCCGATACGGCTGCGGACGATGGTGTCACACGCATCCCGGCCGCGAACGGCGAGTAGACATCGACCATCGTTGCACCTGTCGAGGCAGGATCCAGCCAGTCGCTCAGGCGCGAGCTGCTCGAACCGCCTCCGGTCCACGAAGTCGAGATTCGTCCGTACCAGTCGGAGTCATCGTTGCCACACGCGGCATAGCCGCCGTGGAGCTGACCAACTACGTGATGATTCTGATCGAAGAGCGGTGAGCCGGACGAACCGGGCTCGGTGGTGCCAACGTCCCAATCGACGACGCGCACGTGCGTACCGTCACCGGGCTGACTCGTTCCGAGATAGCTCGTTGTCTGGCAAGCATCGTACTCGAAACTGATGCACTTGACGTCGGCATCAGGCTGATGGATGGCAGTCGAACTTGTCGCATCCGCCGTCGTACGATCCCAGCCGGCAAACGTCACGTTGTGAGCCGGATCTGGATCCGAATCGAGCTCCACCAGGGTGAAGTCGGAGGTCGAGTACCCAGCCCGGAAGTAGGAGCCGGTCTGGTAGTCGCTGAACGAACCGCCGCCAAGATCGCCACAGTTCGGACTTTCGTAGTTCCAGTAGACGACGAGCGAGGCCGCGTTACCCGTGTTGATACCACAGTGGTTCGCCGTCATGAAGTAAGGGGTCGCATCCTGAGCAGTGTTGTTCACCATGAAACCGGTACAGAAGGTGGAGCCACCGGTTGAGATGACGCCGACCGAGGCGATGTCATCCCGCCAACCGTCGCCTTCCGGACAGACCACGTCTATGTTGCACCAGCCAGGACTTCTGTCGATGAGTTCACCGAAGCCTCGGTAGCCAACGTTGACCGAGTTGAGTTCCAGCTCAAGATCGCCTACTGCCTTCGTGGCAATGGTGAGTTCGATGACGATATCGTCGGAGGGCACGACCGGTGTCCACAGCTCGCCGTGATCCTCGTTGTCCAGGGTAGTATACGGACCGGCGATGTGCGACCCGTCCGCGGCGTAGATGAGAAGGCTGCCGGTCACGGGCATGTGAAAACGACCGAAACCGAGGTTGATCGACGAAGCTCCGTCAGACGTGATCCTGAGGCGCCAAAGTCTCGTCGCGAAATCAACATCTTCCCACGTGCCGTCGGTCATCGGAGAGATGGAGACCGCATTGGGAATCGCATAGCGCGGCGGGAGTCCTTGTTCCTCACGGAGCTCATCCTCGAAAGACAGCTCAGCACGATCGACAATGGGCGCACGCAGGAGTTCCACCGACTCCAGCGGAAGCACATCGGCAGTGAGGGCCGTTGGCGTAACATCGATCGCGCCGGCCAGACCCGCTGATACGGCAAGAAGGATCAGGACTGTGAGGAGCGCGGCGTACGTAGATCCAGCGCCGCTGCGATCTCTTGCGAACATCTACAACCTCCCGGATTGGGGGACACTGACAAACCATCAGAGGGCAACCGGCCAAAGGCACAGCTGTCCCTCTCTTGACAAGTATAACACAGGTGGCGCTGTTTCGCCAGTAGCACTCCCATTAGATGAGAAGGGCCCCTGTGCGATTCACACAGGGGCCCAAGTTTTCGAGCGTGCAGATCTGTGGCTGGATATGCTGTCAGAACGCCACTTACTTAAGCAACACCATTTTCACAGCGTCGTCGAAGCCCTCAGCCTGCATCCGGCAGAAATAGACGCCTGATGCGACCGGGCACCCCTGTTCGTCGGCGCCATCCCAATCGACCAAGTGCCCACCGCCAACAACAGGCTCATCGAACAGGCGCCTTACGAGCCTCCCACTGGTGTCGAATACGGCCACGCTCACTTTTGAAGAAACATCTCGTGGAGCTTCGAATCGGATCGTAGTCCCGTGAGTAAAGGGATTCGGATGCGCCGGGAACAGCATGAGTTCCGCCACACCGGCATCTTCGACCTCCGTTGCTTCTCCTTCGCCGTACACGATCGTCAGATAATCGTAATCCTCTCCCTCACACCGGCTCCTCCCCGCCACACAGACCCTACCCAAGCCGTCGAGAACGATACAGACGCCCTCGTCGAAGCCATTCCCCACACCATCATGCTGTTCCACCCAGACCTTCCCGCCCTCATCATCGTACTTGACGGTTGTACAATCATAGCAGGTGGCCGGACCACCCCAACTCCGTCCGGTCACGTACGTGTTCCCGGCGTCGTCAACAACAAGTCCGAGCGCGAAATCGTCACCATCGCCGGGACCGTTGTATCTCGACACCCACTCCTCGTTGCCGTCGACATCGTACCCGATCGTCACGTAGTCGAAATTCCAGCCGGAGCCGTGGCCCATTCCTGTCACGCGAACGCGGCCGGCGCCGTCCACACCGATGGCCCGCGTCATGTCATCGCTGGAGACGGGCCCATCATAGATCGAGACCCACTTCTCATTGCCGTCGGAGTCGTACTTGATCGTGACGATATCGTCCTCGCTGGCGGGATCCCAGCTCTCTCCCGTCACACACACGTTCCCGAGAGAATCAAGGACGATGGCGTATCCCGAGTCGGCGTTGTGCCCGGGACCATCGTACCGCGACACCCACTCCTCGGTTCCGTTCGGCGCGTACTTGATCGTGACGAAATCCGATGACGTGCCCGCGCCTTCGCTCTGGCCGGTCACATAAACGTACCCGTCGGCATCAACGACTATGTCCCGGACGATGTCACCCATGTCCGTTGGACCGCTGTAGGTAACGGCCCATTCCTCATTCCCGTCCGTGTCGTACTTGATGACGATGTAATCGAAGTTCGGTCCCGGTACCGAGCAGAAACCCGTGACGTATGCGTTGCCGGCATCGTCCACGACTATCGCGGATGGATAGTCCTGGCCGTCGCCCGGACCGTTGTAGAAAGCGACCCACTCCTCCGCGCCGTCCGCTGCGTACTTGACCGTGGCAAAATCGTAATCCGTCGCGTCATTCCAGCACAGACCCGTGACGTAGACACACCCGAGCGCATCGACCGCGATACCCCTCGCGTTGTCGGTCCGCGCTTCCGGCCCATCGTATCTTGAGGCCCAGTCCTCGTGGCCAAGGCAATCGTACCTGATCGTCACGTAGTCATCCCAGCCGGCCGCTCCGACGCTTCTGCCCGTCACATAAACGTGCCCCTGGGCATCCGCAGCGATGCCGCACGCGATGTCTTCGAGACCCGACGGACCATCGTAGAGAACCGCCCATTCCTCACGGACATCGGCGCCTGCCGGCGCGACAACCATCAGCGCCACCGCAATCCCGAGAGCCAACCTTGCTGCGTTCATCTCCCCCACCTTCACCTGGAAACCAGGCCACGAACATTCCTGAGTCGCACATGCCGACCGGACCCGATTCGGCTCCGGTCATCCGCGCGCGCGGCACACTACACAAAGTAAGATTAGCACATATCCGAACAAAACTCAATAACGAGAGAACACGGACGCCACCACGCGTCTTGATATGATCCGTAGCGCAAAAAGGTCACCCGCGCCACTGGCGCGGGTGACCAAAGACTCAACCGGCCTGACACCGACCGTTCCATATCATTTCAAGAGCACCATCTTCACAGCGTCGTCGAAGCTCTCAGCCTGCATCCGGCAGAAGTAGACACCTGACGCGACTGAACGACCATCGTTGTCCCGACCGTACCAGACGGTGCTATAATAGCCGGCCTCAACCTCTCCATCGACGAGAGTCTTCACCAACCGGCCGTTCACATTGTAGATCGCAAGCTCCACGTCGCTCGCTCTCGGTGCGCCGTAGGCTATTACAGTCATGGGATTGAATGGGTTCGGCGCAACACCTCCAAGGACATACGACCTCGGGATATCGAACTCATCATCCACGCCCGTCCACGGCAAGCCACCCGTCACCTTCACACACCATGTGTGGAGTGTTCCAAGATCGCCGCCTGCGTTATCACTTACCCAGATCTCCCACTCACCGAGCGCATTCTCGCCAATGAAATCATCCAGCGAGCCCGGACCATCAACTGAGATCTCCAACGGATACCATCCAAGGATGTCACTCGAGCTGCCACCGGAGCGGTTGTGAAGCCTGACCGTCGTGCCCTCCGGTGATGTGATCTCCACGATGAGATCACCTATGTAGGTATGCGTCAGATTCAGATAGACCTCAACCTCGGAGATCGCGACATCGTCCGGGAACTGCAGCTGGCCGTAGACACCCACGGGGCTACTATCCGGAACCGGGAGCTCAGGGGTCTCGCAATACTGGTATATGGTGACCGGGGTCAACACGAAATCGACGCCGCTCACATGCCCGCTTGCTGAAACAACGATCTCATCCATAACGGCCGTACTCCACTCATCCTTCGTCGCGGTGACCGTGTAGCTTCCAGCGTAGAGATTCTCGATCTGGTAGCTACCATTCACATCGGTGAAGGCGTTCTGGCCACCTGGAGAGACCGTCACCTTCACACCGCTGTGATCGCTCTCACCCTCCAGGAAGACATGCCCCGATATGCTGCCATCCGGCAGACTCTCTGGAGTGATGAGATAGGTCACAGTGTTCTCGAGAAGGTCCTTCCGCCCGGCAGCATTGGCAGCGCCGTAGTTGAATGAGTAGAAAACGATCTGACCGCTCACCGGATTCGGCGTGTCATCGTAGACCAGAACGCTCGCGAGTGTCCCGTAGCCCGACCAGCTCATCACGATGTCGGCGTCGGACGTCGGGATATAGGAGTCATGATCGCCATAGCCGGAGTAATTGACTGCAATGTCGCCGACCGTGTTTGGGAACGTCGTGATCGGGTGCGCTCCGTCGTACACGGTGATACCCGTGCCGCTCGAGTCGTGCTCCCAGTCGTACGAGTGGAGCACGTTTGCAGCGAACGTCGGATAGCCGGGATAGCTCGAGGCGTCGTAGGATAGCTCACCACCCTCGATGAGCAGCTTGCCGCCGCCGGCGACGTACGCCTCAAGGTCATCACGGTAGCTCTGCACTCCGACAGGGCTCGTGCTGTTGCCCGACGACCAGATGATGAAATCGTAGTCCTCCCAGATCGCGGGGTCGCTGGTCGCCGCGGTCTCCACGATGACGTCGTAGCCCAGCTCGACGAGGTCAGTCTCGAAGTCCTGCGCTGCTGCATCCTGCGGGCCGTCGTAGGTGTCGAGTACGGCGCCGGCTTTGTCGAGCTTGACTGTCTCATCCTTCGCCCCGCCGTCCTGGATGACCAGCAGGTTCGCAAGCGTCGGCTCGAGATAGAACTGCTCGTTCTCGCTCGGCTCGTCGATCACGACGCCGCGGCTCTCCGGAATGTAATGGTACGCCCGGACCTTGAACGTGTAGTTGAAGTACGGGAGCGTCACCTCGAAGCGTCCGCCGGTGAGCGAGTCGGAGAAAACCTCCGTGTAGAGCTCGCCGCTGTCGGCGCGATAGACCTTGACCGACGCCGAGAGCGGATCCATTGTCCCGGCCTCGAAGACCGCGCCGCGCACGAGTCCTGACGGCGCCGGGTCGAGCAGGAAGTCAACGGTGTTGACGTCGTACTGGATGAAAAGCTCTTCGGTGTGCGTGAGGTAGGCGAACTTCATCACGTAGACGTCGTAGTAGCCGATCTCGAGCTCGTCTTCGACCACATATGTGCCGTTGCCAATCGTCAGCGCCTCAAAGGCGGGAGCCACGGTAGCCGTGTCGGCGCCCGCCGCGTAGCCCTTCACCTTCGCGCCCTCGAGCACCCCGCCGCCGTTCTCTGCGACCGAGCCTGAAATCGTACCGTAAACGACTTCGACAAGGACGTTCTCGAGATACATGTTGAATCCGCTCTTGCCGATGGCGGCGTGAACGGTTCCAGTCCCGGTGCACGTGTCGAGGATATCGACCGCCGTCGCCCCGCCCGAGTTCGCCCCGGCGTCGATGCCGCAGCCGACTGCGTAGAGATCAAAGCCCGTCTCGGACGCCGTACCCGTGATGGTGCCCTCGTAGTACGGCGCGAGGAACCCATACAGGCCGATCGACGGCACGCTCGCCTCGATGTCCGCCGACGCGAAGTCAGCAGCACCCGTTATCGGTAGCACATCCGACAGGCAGTTGTACATCTCGCTGATCCGGCTACCGAGGACGGTGAGATCCTCACCGTATGGCGCCGTGACCGTGAGCACGGCCTCGCCATTGACGTCGGTCGTGTCAACGACGGCGTCGATGCCCCATCCGTCGATCGTGATGACGACGTCCGGCTCCAGGTAACCCTCGTCATCCCAGACCGTGATCGTGACGTCGGTCATGATGTTGACGGGCATCGAGTCCGGCACGATCGTGTAGGTCACCGGGTAGATGACGGGCACGTCCTCGGAGTAACGGTAGTAGTTCGGCTTCGTAACCGTGAGCCTCATCGTACCAGGTACCATCGCCGGAATGACGGTCATGTCCATCGAAGCGCCCGTCCCGTCGGCCACGCCGATGATCTCGCCATCGATCGTGAGAGCCACAATGGAGCCCTCGTCGGCCGTCACGTTGAAGATCGTCGCGCCGACCGGCAGAACGCCCTGGTGCGTGACCGTCAGATCCTCGGGCACCTCCGAGTAGAGCGTTGTGAAGACGTCACCGTGTGCGTGGAAGAGGTGGTAGGTGACTTCCTTGTCTTCCGGGTTGTACGGCCAGCTCGAAGCCCAGAGGAAGTGCTTGCCCGACGCGTTGCCGAACGCAGGCCGAAGCACTCCGTTGCTCTCGTTGAAACGACCTTCGACCGGATAGCCCGGATCGAAGTCCGGGAACATCTCGTCGTAGATGCCAAAAATGTACGTGTCATTCACGAACGAGTAGGAGCTCTCGGATGCCGCGATGATCCCGAGCGCTCCATGCTCGTGGCGATGGAACGCCTCGGCGAAGCACTCGCCCGAAATACCGTACATGCCGGTCATGCAGTTGATTGAGAACACATACGGCAGATCGGTGTTCGTGAGACCCGCCATATCGGCGATGTCGTAGGCGGGGTGGCCCCAAGCGGTCTGGTTGCCATGATCACGGTGCTGAAGTATGAACGCTCCGGCATTGATGTCCGCGTTCAGCCTCGTAGCATTGCCGCCCCAATCGGTCAGGTGACTCGAATCCTCCGGGAGATAGCCGAGTCCCTCGGGACCGAAGTAGTCCTCCAGCATGTATGTATTAGGGTTCGTCGACCAGAACGTGCCGGGGGTTCCGGAGTAGATAGCGTACTCGCGAACCGGGGTCTTGCCGTGGACGTTGGCGAAATAGCCATAGAGAATCTCAGTGCACATCTGGAACCATCGCGAGTCCTGCCAGCCGCACGCCATGATCGGGTCCTGATAGAAGCCGGGGTTCGTCGGCGGGTTGCGCTCGTAGCTGATAGCCTTCGTGACCAGGAGCTCGATATTGTCCGGCGTAGCCGTCATCCGACCCATGACTATCTCAGGTAGGTGGTCAGCGTCGATGTCGCCGTAGATGTTGTCGGACAGACAGTAGCTGCTGTAGGTTGGTGAGGTTATGCCGGTGGTGCCTCCGTTCGATACGTAGTCGGCGAGCAGGAGAATCGCCACAGGCGGCGTGCTCCACGTTGTGTACGCGTTGTTGATCCAGTTCTCGATATCAGTGTAGGTCGAACCCGTTTCGGTCAGGGTCACCACACCGGAGTCGATGCCCTGGTGTACCCGCCACTGCACGATCGAATCGGCCCACGCAACGTAGGTCGGGTCGTCCGGAACAATGACGACGTACTCGTACTCCTCATCGCGGCCCGTCTGGATCCCGTAGTCCATCTCCGGCAGAGTTGAGTAGTTGACAAGGTTCGCCGCGAGAATCGGATCCCAGTAACGGCTCCGGTATCTGTCCTCACCAAAGTGACCGCTACCGCCCTCGAACGTCACGCGGACCTTGATGTCAGTGTAGGCGGTGAGTTCACGCGTTATGGGATTGTACTGGAAGGGCGTGATACCCAAAGTGGTGACGTCGACGCCGCGCATCTGATGTACTTCCGAGATCCGCGCGAACTCAGCCGGGTACGGCGCGTTCAACGAGTAGATCGACGGGGCCTTGATGTAAACGGGCGGGGTGTTATCGCTCTCGAGGGGGATGTCGGCCGCCGGGAGAACGTCTATTCCCGTAAAGACCTGCGATCTCGCAGAAAGGACCTCAAGACGGGGAGTGGCTCCCTCGGGCAGCGCCATCAGTCTTCCCACGCCGGGAAGGTTCGGGGCGCCCTCATCGTTCGGCAGCACGAGACCCGATATCAGGATCTGCTGAAATATCTCGCCGTCGACTTCGACGTCCTCGATGCTGATCTCACTCAACCTGTACGAGATATCAATGAACGAATCAGATTGCTGCTCGACGACCAAGCCGTCCTGTCCCAGGTTCTCCTCGAACACGATCGTCCGGGCCGGGGAGATCGAGACCATCAGAACCAGGACTGCCAACACCCACGGGGCGACTCTCATCGCTGCCTCCTGCGTAGCATGAACCTGCATGCGTGTAGCTGGCATCCCCCATTGTCGGAGAATACCAGCCACTCATTAGTTTGCGGCCCCTTATAGCACTATTTGTGGAATTCTTCCAGTAGAAGTTCACTTCTCGCTGCGACTGCGCAGTCTGTGCATGTCAGCAGGAGTATCTAGCCTACTCGGGTCTTGAGCTCCGCTGCTATGGTCTCCCCAAGTGCCCACGCTCCGGCCAGATCCTCCTCGTCGGGGACGAACTGGACCCGGAGTGGCTCCGAAATGAGCTCCACCTTCATCTCCTTCAGTGCGTCGTTCACCATGGCCACACCCTCGCCGCTCCAGCCGTATGAGCCGAATGCGGCTCCTATGAGGTTAGTGGGCCTGAGGCCGTTGATGTAGCACAGGATATCCGCAACCGATGGAAACATCTGGTTGTTGATCGTAGGACTCCCTACGATGAAAGCTCCGGATTCAAGGATGTCCGCAGCTACATCACTCCTATGACTCGCTCGGAGCTGATGGAGCTGCGGCGAAGCACCACCCGCCGCCAGGCCTCCCGCTATCGCGCGGGCCATGAGAGCCGTGCTCTGCCACATGGTGTCGTACGTTACGACCGCCTTGAGCGTAGGCTCCTGCTTCCACCATCTGTCGTAGAGGCCAGCTATCCAATCGAACCGCGTGCGCCAGATGGGTCCATGGTCGGGTGCTACCGTCTTGAGCGAGAGTCCGAGCCCTCCCATGCGTCCGATCAGTTTACCTATCAGTTTCGAGTACGGGAGGAGAATGTTTGCGAAGTACTTCGAGGCCTCGCTCTCAAGGAGAGCTGGATCCAACTCATCGTCGAAACGTTCGGAGGACGCCAAGTGCATCCCGAACGCGTCTTGAGTGAACAGTACCTCGTCTGCCCTAAGGTAGCAAAACATGCTGTCAGGCCAGTGGAGCATCCGCGTCTCGATGAAGCTGAGATCCATGTTTCCCAGAGACAGAGTCTCACCGTCTTTGACAGGATCGACTTCGATCGCACCATGCGTGTGTCTTGCCAGGACCTTGACGCCCATCGGCGATGCGACGATGCGATCCGGCCTCACTGCCCGCGCGACCGATACAAGGCTGCCGGTGTGATCCTGCTCAGCATGGTTGGATACGATGAGCGAGATCTCCGATGGGTCGATGACGGATGCGATGCGGTACATGAGTTCGTCGCGGTACTGCGCTTTGACGGTGTCGACCAGTGTAACGGTATCGGCGAGAATCAGGTAGGCGTTGTATGTCGTTCCGCGTGGCGTCGAGTAGCCATGGAAATCGCGCGTGGACCAATCAATTGCCCCCACCCAATAGACATGCTCGCTGATCTTCACTGCCCGGAAGGGACCTGGCATGACTTACTCCTTTTCTCCAGCCGGCGGCGTGAACGTGCGCTGACCCAACTCCCTGTCCAGCATGAAAAGGCCATGCCCCACGCCACTGAGCATCGTGTCTGTCCTTTCCGCACTCTACCGGTCGATGAACTCGAACACGGCGTCCGGATTGATACCGACCCTCGTTATCGCAAAATCATACTTGACGGGATCATCCGGCGCGAACCGCCTGAAGCCCGCCGTGATCTCAAGCGCCGTTCTGATATCGGCCTGCTTTCTCTGAGTCAACCCGAAGATCCTCGAGATTCTGTGCATGTGTGTGTCCACGGGCACAACCAGTTTCGCGGGCGACACTCGCGTCCATGGACCGAGATCTACCTCGTCCCGCCTCACCATCCACCGAAGATAGAGATGAAGCCGCTTGCACGCACTCCCCCGCTCGGGAAGGGCGAGGAGGCTTCCAGGATGCTCACCACAGGATTCACTCAATCCGGCAATGAACCGTCCGAGAGCTGGAATGACGGTCGCGTCGGAGTTCTTCATTCCATCGATGAAGCACGACTCGAGTGAACCGTGATCTCTCAGCGTCCGTCCGATTCCGATGAGCAATCCCGACATCTCAGCCCCGGTCGTGAACCGGTGCCTGAAGTCCTTGAGTGATCGCACAAGCTCCGAGGGCGCTGCCTCCCGGAGGAACGCGGACGGAGTGGCGCCGAGTGGCTCCAGCACATACGAAACGCTCTTCAGAATCTGCGCCACGCGCCCGTACGCCAGCGACGAAGCGATCAGGCCCACGACCTCCTGGTCACGTTCCTCACTGTACTGATGAACGAATTCAAGCGGATCGGGATGGAGAAACTCCCTGCGGTTGAAACTCTCATAGAGCGCCTCGAAGCACATCCCATCTGATCCGAAATGCTGCTCGAAGGCCACTATCGATCTCTCCTCCCGGCGACCCGCATCGCTACTCGAGCGTGAATTCCTGGACATCGAACCAGTAGCCGGTTCCACTGAGTACATCTATCTGTGCCTGGACAAGAGCCAGGTGTCCTTTTTCGATCTCGAGAAAACGAGCGAACATCCCCTGTCCTTCGTCTCCGAGCTCTCCGGCAACCTTCTCATAGAAATCGCTGGTCTCACGCTCGACCTCAAGCGCCTTCCGAAGGGAGTCCATTTCCGCACTCGACGGCTCGCCGGCCAGGCTACTCTCGATGCTGGACAGCCCCGCCATGATCGTCTCACGGGGTGGGATCGCCGTCCTCACCTCACCCGGATTGACCTTCCCTGTCTCCTTCCACTCCCGGAGCCTCTCAACGAGATAGTCAACGTGGTACTGCTCCTCTTCCCCCATGACGCGGAACAGCTCGTTCCCGGGCGTTCCCACACTCCGCTCGGCTGCGTCAACGTAGACATCGCGGACCTTCATCTCGTACTCGATCGCTGTCCTGATGGCTTCTTCCAGAGTCACAGAGCACCACCTTTCGATAACGGTTCGAGGTCGCATGCCGCGCGGCGCCCTCCCGCCATGAACGGGGGATCGGCGCCACGCAGCCAACGAACTTAGGCCTTCCAGTGCCCGTGGACGCTGCAGTACTCGCGGACCAACTCGACGTCGCTGATCGGAAACACCGCCTCAGGAACGGCGCCCGGCTTCAGGAACTCCGTGTACGTCTTCCCACCTGAGATGACCTCGATCCACTCAATGTAGTGGTCGTCTGCCATCGGATGAGCGACTTCACCAACCTTGACCTTGATCCCGCCGTCGACTTTCTCAACGACCGGCACGTGCTTCTCCGTTGCTGCATCGGTGGTATTCTCGTCGAGAAGCACCATCGGATCACCGCAGCAGACCAGGGCTCCGGCTCCGATGTGATAGACCTCAACGATATTGTCACACTTCTCGCACTTGTAGACCTGAGACATTGCCGTCATTGTACTCTCCTCCTCGTTCTCCAGACTACAGCAGCTCCCGAGCTGCGTCCAACGTAGCTTCGTAGTTCGGCTCACGGGTCAGATCATTCACGATCTCCACGTACCTGATAATGCCTTCCCTGTCGATGACGAAGATCGCACGGGCCAGGAGCCCGTTCTCCTTGATGAAGACGCCGTACGACTTACCGAACGCACTGCTGCGATAGGCCGACAACGTCCTGACACGCTCAACTCCGGCGGCGGCACACCACCGAGCCTGCGCAAACGGCAGGTCCATGCTCACCGTCAGAATCACGACGCCGTCTCCAAGCCCCGATGCCTCTTCATTGAAGCGACGGGTCTCGGTGTCACAAACTCCCGTGTCCAGTGATGGTACCGTCGCCACGATGCGCACGTTTCCATCGAACTCCGACGAGGCCACGGATTCAAGACCGTTGCCGGCAAGCTCAAATCCAGGTGCTCTGTCCCCCACCCGGAGTTCGTCTCCCACAAGCGTCAGGGGGTTTCCCTCGACGGCCGTCAACTCTGTTCTCTCCTGCATCTTCCTTCTCCCCGGTTGTTTCAGGACTGCGCGCCGCGCCACCTGCGCATCTCGCGCTCTCCTCAAAGCGTCTGCTACCAGTTCTCGCCCAGGATCTCGAAATGCGCCTGCGGGTGCGCGCATGCAGGACAGCTCTCCGGAGCTTCAGTGCCCTCGTGAAGATAGCCACAGTTCATGCAGCGCCAGACAACCTTGTCCTCACGCTTGAAGACCTTTTCGGCCCTTATGTTCCCGGCGAGATCGTTGTAGCGCTTCTCATGCTGCTTCTCGGCGATCGCGATCGACTCGAAGACCGTCGCGATATCACCGAAGCCTTCTTCGCGCGCGATCTTCGCGAATGACGGATACATGTCAGTCCACTCGTAGTTCTCTCCGGCGGCTCCCGCCTCGAGATTCTCAACCGTCGTACCGATAACACCCGCAGGGAAAGCAGCCGTTATCTCCACCGCCCCGCCCTCGAGGAACTTGAAGAGCCGCTTCGCATGCTCGCGCTCCTGATTCGCCGTCTCCTCGAAGATCTCCGCTATCTGTCGATAGCCTTCCTTACGCGCCTTGCTCGCGAAGTACGTGTAGCGATTCCTTGCCTGCGACTCACCCGCGAACGCTCCAAGCAGATTCTTCTCCGTCCGGCTTCCCTTGAGTTCCATCTCAGTACCTCTCCTTCTCTGTCATGCACATTCTCGCGCAATCACCACAGATACCCAGGAACATCAGTTCGTGGTTCGTGATCTCGAAGCCACTTGCCTTTGCAGCTTCATCCTCGATCCACGCCAGTTCATTCAGATCCACATCTTCCACTCGTCCACACTGTACACATTTCACGTGGCAATGTCTCTCGATGACGGCATCGTGAGTCTGCGTGGCACATCTCTCATCTTGATAATGGGAATCGCCATCATTCAGCCAGTGCTTCTGATGCAACGCATGACTCGCGGTTTCACGGCCTTTCGGGAAAATCGGTGCTCTGTCAGTTCTGTCTTGCGCGCCGCTCGCGCGCCCCCTAACCTCACCGGATGAGGGTTCATTCCGCAAACTTAGCGACGCAGCGAATCGCATGGATGAGACGAGCATGAGAAACTGGGCGGCCTGCTTCAGACGGGGCATGATTCACAGTCAACTAGATCGTTGGGCTGCGGGTACTGCGGTTGCCCCTGTTCTCTTAGCTCTGGCCTTGCTTTCTCTCTCTCCCCTGCCACTGAGGGCCGATCCTCCGGCTCTGCGTGTACTCGTCAGCATTGTGCCCCAGGCGTTCTTCGTCGACCGCATCGGCGGCATGAGAGTCAGCACATCGATTCTCGTACCAGCCGGCCGCTCTCCCCACACATTCGAACCAACGGCGACTCAGATGATCGAGGCCGCGACGGCCGATGCCTACTTCACAATCGGATTGCCGTTCGAGCAGAGCATCCTCTCGAGGATCTCCGATATGAACCCGGACATGGCCGTCGTCTCTACGCAAGCGGTCGAGGAAGACCACGGTCATGGAGCTGACCCACACACATGGATGAGCCCACGACTGGCACTCACCCAAGCCGGTACGATCTGCGACGCGCTCGTCAGGATCGACCCTCCCGGCGCCCGAGCATACCGCGCCGGCATGGACTCGCTGAGAGCGGACCTTCTGGTGCTCGACGAGGAGCTCTTGAGACTCCTGGCGCCGTGCAGGGGGAGCAGCTTCTTCGTATTCCATCCAGCCTTCGGTCACTTCGCTCAAGCGTACGGACTTGAGCAGATCGCCCTCGAATCCGAAGGCAAGGAACCGAGCGCACGGGAGCTTGCCAATCTCATCGAGTCTGCGTCATCGGGAGAAGTTCGTGCCGTCTTCGTTCAACCACAGCACCCGGCAAGAAGCGCGAAGACACTGGCAGACGAGATAGGCGCCGTCATCGTCATCATCGACCCTCTCGCATACGACTATCCGGAGAACCTGAGGACGATAGCCTCGGCTGTGAAGGAGTACACGCAATGAGCATAGGCCGAGGGGAAGAAAGAAGCGCCGTCATCGAGATGAAGGGTGTTGCGTTCTCCTATGGAGAACACGACGTTCTGAAGGACGTGAGCTTCGCAGTGTTGGATCGCGAGTTCGCGGGGATGGTCGGACCTAATGGCGGCGGCAAGACCACGATTCTGAAGCTCCTGCTGGGGCTCTTGAGACCCGCGGCCGGGACCATCAGCGTACTGGGATCGAGCCCCATGGATGCGAGGCCTCGCATCGGCTACATGCCGCAGCACGCTCGGATAGATCTGAGCTTCCCCATTCGCGTTCTCGATGTCGTCATGATCGGTCGGCTTGCCGGAGGCCGAGTGAGAAGGTACTCATCCGAGGACAGAGAGCGAGCCGAGATCGCAATCGCAGAAGTGGGGCTGTCCGATAGACGAGCGAGCTTGTTCTCCTCGCTTTCGGG
>JAUXGN010000066.1 GCA_030622115.1 Candidatus Eiseniibacteriota bacterium | reverse complement strand
TGTGGTCGGGGCGACTGGATTCGAACCAGCGACCCCTAGCCCCCCATGCTAGTGCGCTAACCGGGCTGCGCTACGCCCCGACGAGCTACAATCTAGCACAGAGACTCGGCACGTTCAAGCATATTGTCTAATGCCTTGCGGTTGCTTCCCGCTTCGGCTTGCGGATCATCAGATTGCGGATAGCTTCATCCGGATGTTTGCTCTCGAAGAGCACGAGATTCATCTGCTCCGTGATCGGCAACTCGACGTCGTACTTAAGCGACAGCTCGTGCGCGCTACGTGTCGTGCGCACTCCCTCGGCCACCATGACCATCGAAGCGAGTACCTCGTCAAGCGATTTCCCTGCCGCGATTTCCTCTCCCACGTGCCTGTTGCGGCTGTGGGGCGAGATGCATGTCGTGATGAGATCGCCCATCCCGGACAGTCCGGCAAACGTCTCCGGCCGTCCCCCCATGACCACGCCCAGACGGGTTATCTCAGCCAGCCCTCTTGTGAGGAGCGCGCCCTTCGTGTTGTCGCCGTACCCGAGCCCATCGCAGATACCGGCCGCGATCGCGATGACATTCTTGAGAGACCCGCCCAACTCGACGCCGGCCAGGTCGGTATTCGTATAGATGCGGAGGTACTCGGTCATGAAGAGATCCCGTACCTCAACCGCGTCCGCTTCGCTAAGCGCCGCCGAGACGACTGTCGTCGGAAGCCGACGGCTCACCTCTTCGGCATGGCTTGGTCCCACGAGCGACACTATGCGCCCCGTGTCGTTGCGCCCGAGACTCTCCGCAAGAACTTCGGACATGCGCATCAGAGTGCCGTTCTCGATCCCCTTGGCCACGTTCACAACCAGCAGCTCCGGTGGGATCATCTCCTGCGATGAAGTGGCGATCTCGCGCACGACGTGCGATGGGACGGCGATGACAACGACCTCGGCTCCCGCAAGCGCATCCCTGATATCACCTGTGAAGCTGATGCTGTCGGGGATAGGGACTCCCGGAAGATACTTCCTGTTTTCGTGGTCGCGCAGCAATGCACGAATCTGCTCCGGGTCGAACTCCCACATCGTCACGGTGTGAGCATTGTCATTGAGCACCAGCCCGAGTGTCGTTCCCCAGCTGCCGGCTCCAAGCACCGTGAGTCTTGCCATCGCTATCTCTCTTTCTTCGAGGGTCTGTGAAACCTGCTCTCGCTTCCGTTCAGGAGGCGCGCGATGTTCGATCTGTGCGTGACAAGAACAAAGAGGCTGATGACTCCGGCAACAACCACGAGCGGAAGCGATTGCTGCGTGCCCCTGGTCCCGGCCTCTACCGCCACAGCGAACGGTAACACGACCGCTGCCGACATCGAGCCGACGGACACGTAGCGTGTGCTCATGAAAACAGCTATCCACACGATCAGTGCTCCGAGCGTGGCAAGAGGCGACAGAGCGAGGAAAACGCCCGCCGCGGTCGCGACCCCCTTGCCTCCCCTGAAGCCCGTGAAGCACGACCAGACGTGCCCGATGATGGCTGCGAGTCCTGCCAGGAGGCGCACCCCGGTTGGGCCGAGTGGCGATGTCGCGCCCAATAGAGGGGCGATGGCGAGCACCACGGCTGCGCCCTTCGCAATGTCTACTACCAGTACCGGGACACCGTACTTCGGTCCCAGAACGCGAAACACGTTGGTGGAACCGAGGTTGCCGCTTCCCTGGCGGCGGATATCCGATCCCGCGATGCGCCCGGCGATCGCGCTTGTGGGAATTGCCCCAAGCAGGTACGAGAGGACCATCGTGAGAAGCGTGCCCACCAAATGCTACCTCCGCTTTCTTACCAGTATCCGAATGGGAGTACCTATGAAACCATACTCCCTTCTTAACTGATTTACAAGATAGCGGCGGTAGGTGTTGTCTATCGCGCGTGGGTCGCTGACGAAAATGACGAATGTCGGAGGGCGCACGCCGACCTGTGTGGCATAGAGAATATTGCCGCGCCTGCCTGCCTTCGGCGGACGCCTGTCGGCTGCGTCATGAATCAGCTGGTTCACGCGGGAGGTTTTGAGCCGGGTGGATGCCTGATCGTAGATCTCAGCGGCCATGGTCAGTATGCGCCTGGCCCGTTGCCCCGTGAGTGCAGACGTCTGCAGAACCGGGGCATACCGTGCGAACGGGAGATCCTCTTCGGCCCGCTTGACGTACTCACCGGCGGTGCTGTTGTCCTTGTTGATGAGATCCCACTTGTTGTAGACGATCAGGAGCCCCTTGCCGGCGTCATCGGCGAAACCGGCGATGCGCGCATCCTGAGCGACGATTCCGATCGTCGAGTCAACCACCAGTACGACAACGTCGGCTCGCTCAATGCTTTTCAGGGCACGCATTGCACTGTAGTACTCGACGCCTCTCTCGATCTTCGACTTCTTCCTGAGGCCTGCCGTGTCTATCAGGACGAACCTCTGTTCGTCGTGCACCACGATCGTGTCAATGGCGTCCCGCGTCGTTCCCGGGGTAGCATCAACGATCGTGACATCGCGCCCTGCGATCATGTTGGTCAACGACGACTTGCCCACGTTCGGACGACCCACGAGAGCCACGCGTGTGCCCTCCAACCCGCCGATCCCGTCGGTTTCCGGCATCCGCTCCACTACCCGGTCCATCAGATCGCCGGTTCCCCTGCCGTGGAGCGCCGAGATCGGAAGCGGCTCACCGAGCCCAAGTCTGTGGAAATCGTGGATGTCTATCTCTCCCGCATCCCCGTCGACCTTGTTGACCGCGAGGATGAGTGGAGTGGTAGACGTTCTGAGGAGGGACGCGATCTCCATGTCGATTGCTGTTGCTCCTGTCGTCCGGTCGACGACGAACACGATCACATCGGCCTCGTCCATGGCGACGCTCGCCTGGATCCTGATGAGCCCGGTCATCCCATCGTCCACGGTCGGCACTAGGCCGCCCGTGTCGACGATGACGAAGGTCCGGCTTGCCCAATCCGTCTCGCGGTAGTGTCGGTCCCGGGTCACACCGGGTTGATCGTCAACAACAGCCGCCCTTGTTTTCGTAAGTCGGTTGAAGAGCATCGACTTGCCGACATTCGGGCGCCCGACTATGGCCACAATGGGCAGTCCATCTCGCCCGGTCTCCATCATGCGTTTGCCTCTTTCTGAGAGCTTCGTACGAAGTCCGCGATCGCGTCCACGATATCACGCGCTTGAACGAGTCCACCAAGCCCGGTGGCCGCCGCGATCTCTCGAAGTGTCATTCCATCTATCGTCAGACCGTCTGCGTTGAACGCCTCCCCCGGAAGGAGCGTGAGTCCATCCGGGCGCTCTTCGCGGAGAGCACTGATCATGTCCTCTCCAGAGAGTAGCCCAGCGACGGTCACGCTTGGTCCGAGGAAACGATTGCTGACAGTGATCACCCGCGTCTCGATCGGGGCCACGGAAGCGAGCGCTCGGCCTATCACATCCTGAAGGAAGCGGGCCGCAAGCTCTGCTGTGACGATCGTGAGAACCATTGGTTCAGACACAACGTTCTCAAGCTCCGCAACTCGACCGGAGAGCGCGTGTTCGAAGAGGCGCAGAAGCCCCACTCCATTCTCAAGCTGCGGAAACTCACCATAATGAGTGTACCGTGGGAGTTCAATGCCCGCCAGCAGATACAGCTCGTCAGCCGCATAGACGATTGGACTCCCTGCCCTATCTCCGGACTCTTTCTGCCGATTCCGGACGACCGCCAAGATCTCGCGAGCAGTTCCCTCGGTCACCGGCTCAAGAACGGGCAACCCTTCCCTGTGACGAGTGAGTCCGATCGGAACGACGGCGACGGACTCCATGCGCGCCCCGAGAGAGAGGAGATCATCCAGCGTCCTCTCGAGCACGGGTCCGTCGTTGATGCCTGGACAGACCACAATCTGCGTGTTGAGTGATATGCCGCTCTCGACGAGTCGACCAAGCTGCTCCATGATCGGGGCGGCTTCAGGATTGCCCAGCAGGCGCCGCCTCACGTGGTCGTCGGTCGCGTGCACAGAGACGTACAGAGGTGACAGCTTCTGCTCCGCGATCCGGTCGTGATCGTCTTGAGAGAGGTTCGTCAGAGTCACATAGCAGCCACTTGTGAAGGAGAGCCTGTAGTCGTCGTCTTTGATGTAGAGAGACGATCTCAAGCCCCGTGGGAGCTGGTCGACGAAGCAGAAGACGCAACGATTCGAACACGTTCGGACCTTGTCGGAGGCGAGTTCGATGCCGATATCGTCGGGATGCAGAGCGGGAAGCGAGACAGTCACCTTGTCTCCGTCCCGGTCGAAGACGAACAGTAGTTCATCCCTGTCCGCCTCCCAGCCCGTAACGTATGCAACGTCAATGGCGTCACGGATCGGTCGACCGGCTATCTCGACGAGATTGTCGCCGGACAGTATCCCGGCTTGATCTGCGGCTGAACCTGTCTCGATGGATTGCACCTTCATGTATGACCCGCTTCCCAGCAGCTTCGTGCCCACGTGGCGGCGCCGGGCGTCGCGGCCGGACATAAATATGGAGCGGGCAACGGGATTCGAACCCGCGACTCTCAGCTTGGGAAGCTGATACTCTACCAACTGAGTTATGCCCGCTCGCAGCGCCTACCTGTACAAAATAGCATATGCTTCGCCGAGGGCCATGTCAAGGGTCGGGGTTGCGCGCACACGGATGCTGCCATAGAATGACAGCATCTGTGAGAGGCCTGTTCGTCGCAACGCTGGATCACAATCAGGATCAGGAGAGTGAATGTGCCGATAGACGCGAGATTCAGCTCCGTTTCAGAGATGAGACCGACTGCCGCCGTCAGATCAGCCGTGGGGAGCGGTGCGCTTCTGTTCGCGGCGCTCGGCCTTCTCGAGTGGGTAGTGCTTGAGTTCAAGGCTCCCGTGCATTCGGGCTGGTTTCTGATGCGTGACCTTGCGTGGAACACGCTGCTCTACTCAGCAGGCGGGGCTCTCTTTGGGGCCGCTGTCGGCATGATGCAGGCTGCTTTCTCATGTTTCTCACGTCACGGCGCCTCTGGAACCCGCTTCCCCGGGCTTCGCATGCGCCACGTTTCCTGGTCGATCCTTATGGCCGGCGCTCTTGGGTTCTACTGGGCGTTTGCCGCCAATCGCCTGTTCCCGGGAAACTCCCGGGACCCTGTTGCGCTCGCTCTGACTGGTGCGACTCTCATTCTGGCCGCAGTGACGTTCCTTGTTCTCCTCAGGGTTGGGCGAGGCCGTATCGACGACCTCGGACGTGTGCGGCTCGCGGCCTTTCTCCTGCTCATCCTGTGGCTCCCTCTCTACGTTCTGTCGGCCGAGCCTGCGGTTGAGGGGACACGAGGAGCCGGGAATCCGGAAGAGAGCACCGGGATTGCCGAGGCCGCCGGGCGTCCCAACATCATAATGATAATGATGGATACGACGAGATCCGATTGTCTCGGCTGCTACGGTTCGAAAGATTGCCCCACCCCGAATCTTGACCGTCTGGCTGGCGAGGGTATTCTCTTCGAGCAGTGCATCGCGATGGAGCCGCTGACACGCCCGATGACGTGCACGCTCTTCACGGGCCTTTACCCCAGAACACACGGCGTCGACACGAATACCAAGTCACTGGACGGGAGTTTTCTGACGTTGGCTGAGTCCCTCCGGAGTTGCGGGTATGAGACCGCGGCGTTCACAGCGGCCTCGGTCTTGAGCGGTTTCTTCGGAACAGGCCAGGGTTTCGACCTCTACACGGAGCCGACGGAGCCGTGGTGGTACATGAGATCGGATTTCGCGGTCCGGCGCCTCTACATCTCGCTCACCTCGTGGGGGAACTGGTCGATCGAGACACGCGCCGACGAGGTGACGCGCCTTGCGACTCGCTGGATAGGCAGGGAGCGAGAACGGCCGTTCTTCGCGTTCGTTCACTACTTCGATCCGCACGCTCCGTACGACCCACCGCGCCGCCACGATCTGGCCGCGTCCGATGGACTCGAGGATCTGCCGGCGCCGTACGAGTACGAGGAGCAGCGATTCGAGGACGACTTCGACATGCCCGCGGACTACCTGACACTGCAGTGGAGGCGCTACCAGGGCGAGATCGCGTTCGTTGATGAAGAGGTCGGACGACTGATGGCGTTTCTCGATGAGGAGATGCTGACGGATGACACGGTCGTTCTCCTCGTTGGCGACCACGGTGAGGGGTTTGAGCACGGCTTCTACTTCGCTCACGAGTACAGGCTCTACGACGCACTCGTGCACGTGCCTCTCATCATGCGCTATCCCGATGGGGCCGCTGGGCAGCGTGTCGCCGGGCAGGTCCGCCTCATTGATGTTTTCCCCACGCTCCTGAGCCTGGCTGGAATCGAGGCGGGATCGGACGTCCAGGGCGAGAGCCTCCTGCCACTGATGGAGGAGAGCGCCGAAGCTGCGACCGGATCGGGCGCGCATCCTCCCGGGCGACCGGCCTACTGCCAGACCAATTCCGGGGACCCGCGACCGTTCTACGGGTGGATGTCATTCGGCGTCAGGATGCCGCCGTGGAAGTACATCTCGTCCCCGGAGATCGGTCTCATCGAATTGTACGATCTGGACTCGGATCCTGCTGAGACTGAGAATCTGGCTGGGAGCCGACCGGACCTGGTGGCGGGGTTCGCTCTGGATGTTCAAACGTGGATGGCTGAGACCGAATACCGCGAGATCGAGCCTGAGGCGCTCACCCCGGCCCGGCGTGAGGCGCTCCGGGCGCTCGGATACCTGCAGTAGTCTCTTGGAGTTCTACTCCGTACCGGCCCGGCGCTTTCTCCATCGCGTCACAATCAGTCGGGCGGCTTCTTCCTCCCCTATTTCCCCCATATCCAGCCAGTCCACACCCTCGATAGAAGAGAACCACGTCATCTGACGTTTCGAGTAGCGTCTCGTGTTCCGCTTGATGAGCTCTATAGCCTCCGCGAAATCGGCTCCGTCGCTCACAAGGACATCGAGGATCTCACGATACCCAACCGCGTTCGCAGCCGGAACTCCGGACTGAAGGACGGCCGATTCATACAGGCGTTGCACCTCATCGATCAGCCCCGCATCGATCATGGAGTCCACTCGGCGGTCGATGCGCGCGTACAGGCGCTCGCGATCCATGGTCAGCCCGAAGTAGATGGGAGCGTACGTCGGCCTGCGTGCCTCTCTTGACTGCCAGCTTGTGAGTGTTGAGCCGCTGGAGATGTAGACCTCTAGTGCCCTCACCACGCGGAGAGCGTCATTCGGGTGGATTCGCGATGCCGAATCGGGGTCGATCGCCTTGAGTTCCTCGTGCAGGGTCTCAGAACCGTTCTTGCGGACTCGCCGCTCCAGCTTCTCCCGGACACGTTCATCGCGACCCGGCCCCTCGAAAAGTCCCTCGAAGAGCGACCGCACGTAGAAGCCGGTGCCTCCGACAACGATCGGCTCCG
>JAUXGN010000048.1 GCA_030622115.1 Candidatus Eiseniibacteriota bacterium | reverse complement strand
GGCGGAATCGGGGTCTACGCATCAACCATCAACATGAGCTGGGTGCCGCCGATCAGCGCACAGCTCGAGATAGCGCATCTTCTCGTATCTGAAGAGATGCAAACCCTCGGGGGGCTCTGCTTCAACGGCTCGTGCAAGATGATTGATGAGTGGGGAAGCGCCGGCGCGGACGAGTTCAACCACTGGCACATCTTCGGCGATCCGGCGCTCACGGTTCGATGCGATACTCCCACGGCACTGGCGGCAAGCCACGATGGGCACATCGAAGAGGGGTCGACCACCTTCACCGTGCTCACGGAGCCCTCAGTCAGGGCGGCTCTGAGTGACAGCGGGTCTCTTCTGGGCTGCGCGATCGCCGACGCATTCGGAGAGGCAGTGATAGAGATCGTCGGGAGTCTGCCCGACAGCGGTGTCGTGACGCTGACCGTGACTGGATTCAATCGCATTCCGCACTGTGAGAGCGTGACGGTGGGACACGGTACATCCCCGGTTGACACGCCGTACGTACTCGCGCTTGAGCAGAACAGCCCGAACCCATTCAGACCTTCGACCACGATCGAGTTCACGATGTCCGTCGAGGGCCGCGCACGCATCGACATCTTCAATGTCAACGGTCGGAAGGTCCGTACGATACTTGACGGTGTATGCCGCGCTGGGATGAACGAGGCGCCGTGGGACGGATGCGATCCTTCCGGCGCCGAACTCGCGGGTGGCGTCTACTTCTACCGTCTCGAGACCGCCACTGGAAGCGAAACGAAGAAAATGCTCCTGCTCAGATAGCGCCGCCACCCAAGCAGGAGCTGTGATTCAGAATCGGTGTGTCCCTCGGGGACACGCTCATTCTCCACGAGAGCCGACCGCACTCCAGTGTCCGGCCTAGTCGCTGAGCGATCCTCGCTCGGCAGCCGCCTTCAGATCATCATTCGCCATGATCGCGACCTCGACGCGGCGGTTGGCCTGCTTGCCGAAGGCCGTTTCGTTCGTTTCCACCGGCTGCGCTTCGCCGTACCACGTCACCGTCATGCGAGATGGGTCTATCCCGTTCTCGACGAGGTAGACGGAAACCGAACTCGCTCTTCGCTCGGAGAGCGTCATGTTGTATTCGTCCGAGCCGTCCGAGTCGGTGTGTCCCTCGATCAGGATGTCGGTGTCGTCGTACTTGTTCAGGATTCGGGCGAGTTCGGTCACGTTATCCCGCGAAGCAGGTCGCAGGTCGAACTTGTCGACGTCGAACAGAAGGCCGGAGTCGAATGTGATCTTGATTCCCTCGCCGATCCTTTCGACAGATGCTCCCTCGATGTCCGCCTCGATCTCAGCGGCCTGGTCATCCATGTAGTTCCCGATGGCAGCACCGGCGGCCCCGCCGATTACCGCGCCCAGGATGGCGCCGATGGCCGTGTTGCCGGACGCGTCACCTATCGCTCCGCCGACAACGGCGCCGGTTCCCGCCCCGATCAGGAGGCCTCTGTCACTTCTGCTCATCGACGCGCAGCCCGAGAACCCGACTGCGAGGGCGCCTATCAGGATGAACGCCACTACTCTTCTCATCGTTGTCACTCCTTCCGTCTTGATAGCTTGGCTGGAACGGTCAGGAACCTGGAGAATCGTAGGCCGCACGCGTGATGATGTCAAGTGCGGGGCCGGCGCGCTCTTACAGGAGCCAGTTCCCGGCGTGGAACCGGCATCAGGCCACGCGCCAATCCTTGCGGTTTGGTTCCTCCTGTGGTATAATGCTCTGGAAATCCATCCGCAGATTTGGCTCCACCATCTGAGAGAGTTCAGAAGTGTGGTTGTACAAGTGATGGCCAGCCGCTGCCGGTAGGTAGAGTGACGGAGTCGGTTCGGTATGGGAGCCGGGCCGGTCTGAAGTGCGGAGTAGGCAGCGGCTCAACAGTGAGGAGGAGCAGGCATGGCAAGGAGAGCTTTCGTGCTCGCTGCGGTTCTTGTTCTCGCGCTATCAGTAGTTGCGAGCGCGGACTGGGATGATGGCGAGCCGTACAAGTGGGTCCAGTACCCCGATCTCGATCCGACCGGAATAGACGTCAATGCGACGTTTCCGTACGTTCTGGCCGACGACTTCCTTTGCACGCAGACCGGTCCCATCACTGACATCCACATATGGGGTTCATGGTTGAATGACTACCTTCCGTACGGAAACCCCTCCGACGTTCTCTTCACTCTGAGCATCCATTCGGATATCCCGGCCGAGGCGAGCCCGACCGGCTACAGCATGCCGGGCGAGCTTCTCTGGATGATGGATTTCGAGCCGGGCATGTTCCAGGCGCGCGTTTGGGCCGACGGGCTTCAGGAGGGCTGGTTAGATCCGCCCGAGATGTACAATCCCTGGGGCGACACGGTCTGCTGGCAGTACAATTTCATAATTGACGAGACGATGGCGTTTCGCCAGGAGGGTTCTGAGGAGAACCCGATCGTCTACTGGGTCGACGTTCAGGCAAGGCCTGCGGATCCCGATACCTATTTCGGCTGGAAGACATCGATCGACCACTGGAATGATGATGCTGTCTGGGGTGAGGGTGAGGAACCCAACATCTTCGAGTGGTGGGAGCTCCGCTACCCCGAAGGCCACCCGTGGTATCCTGAGTCGATCGATCTCGCTTTCGTGATCACCGGTGAAGGTGGAGGCCCGGAGACGTTCGACTGCGGTGACGCTCCGGACCCGACGTACCCCACTCTCCTTGCAAGCGGTGGAGCATTCCATCCGATCGTGGGGGGGCTCCAGATGGGGGCGCTCATAGACTCCGAACCCGATGGCCAGCCTGACTTCAATGCCACGGGCGATGATCTTGCCGGAGTGGACGATGAGGATGGTGTTATCTTCATAACGCCGCTGATTCCAGGTAACTCTGCGTCCGTTCAGATCGATATGACATCGTCGGGCATCGGTGGATGCATCAACGCCTGGATCGACTTCGGCAGTGACGGAAGCTGGGCCGAGGCCGGTGACCACATTCTTGCGGGGGTGTGGGTGCCCGGAGGCATCGTTTCGACGCTGAACTTCAGCGTCCCCGGGAGCGCCATCGCAAACACGACATTCGCCAGATTCCGTCTGAGCTCCGCCGTTGCGCTGTCGTACGGAGGCGGTGCACCGGACGGTGAGGTTGAGGATTACGAAGTCATCATCGAGACTGGTGACGAGTGGAAGTGGATCCAGACCCCCGATCTCGGGGAGACCGGAATCGACGTCAGCTGCACCGAGCCTTTCATTCTCGCTGATGACTTCCTTTGCGAGGAGCCCGGACGACTCACGAACATCGACGTGTGGGGCTCGTGGCTCGATGACCACACTCCGTTCTACGAGGATCCCTATGCTGTGAACTTCACGCTCAGCATCCACGCCGACATCCCGGCCGATGAGAGCCCGACTGGCTACAGCATGCCGGGCGAGGTCCTCTGGATACGTGACTTCGTGTCGGGTGAGTTCGTGGCTGAGATCTGGCAGGACGGGATACTGGAAGGCTGGATGGATCCGCCGGATAACTACTTCTTCCCGGGTGACACGATCTGCTGGCTCTATTCGTTCGTTATTCCTCGCGACGAGGCGTTCCACCAGGTCGGCATGCCTGACTCGGCGATAGTCTACTGGCTCGACGTCCAGGCAGTCCCGCTTGATATCGATACCACATTTGGCTGGAAGACGACGCTCGATCATTGGAATGACGACGCGGTCTGGGGCTGGGGCGTGGAGCCGTACATGGGTCCGTGGGACGAACTCGTTTACCCGCTGATGCACCCGCTTGCAGGACACTCGATCGATCTGGCGTTCGCTCTCACGATGGACTACGGCACCGGTGTGCCGGATGAGATCCCGACGAACTACGACCTGCGCCAGAATGTCCCAAATCCGTTCAATCCGAAGACCACGATTCGCTACGAGGTGCCTGCGGGTGGCGGTCACGTGACGATCGAGATCTACGATGTCGCGGGACGGCTCGTGACGACTCTTGTGGATGGATTCGAGCCTGAGGGTGAGCAGAGCGTCGTGTGGGACGGTAAGGACACTGACGGCAAGCAGATGGCCACAGGTGTCTATTTCTACCGCATGAACGCCGAGAACATCGAGTCGAGCAAGAAGATGCTGCTTCTGAAATAGGCAGTGCTGTGACCGATGTTGAGAGCAGTGAGCAAGAGCGAGCCCCCGTCCTGGGACGGGGGCTCGTTTGACTTCCAAGGGCTGAAGACCCCACAATGCATGATCGGCGGATGCGTGCGCGGTCGAGCGCCTGCTACTTCTTCTTCTCCCGTAGTGCCTCCACGATCTCCTCGGCAATCGAGAACGGAACGGCCTCGTAGCGCTCGAAGTGCATCGTGAACTCCCCGCGGCCGCTCGTTGCGTTCCTGAGTTCTGATGAATAGCCGAACATCTCCGCGAGTGGAACCCGCGCTCTCGTTATACTTGTCTTGCCGCGAGTCTCCATGTCGATGATTCTGCCTCGCTTGCTGCAGAGGCTGCCCGTGATGGCCCCCGTGCAGTCTTCATTCGCAGTGACCTCGACGCTCATGATCGGTTCCAGGAGCTCCAGTCCCGCCTTGCGACAGGCGCTCTTGAATCCGCGGGACGCACACGTCCTGAATGCCATTTCCGACGAGTCCACATCGTGTGATGAGCCATCGAAGAGAGTGACACTCACATCGACCATCGGGAATCCTGCGTACGGACCCTCGGCCATCGCATCGATGATACCGCGTTCAACGGCGGGGATATACTCGCGAGGGATGCGTCCGCCAACCACCTTGTTTTCGAACTGAAAACCGGACCCGGGCTCACCCGGCGAGACCCGGATCTTGATGTGGGCGTACTGCCCGTGCCCGCCGGTCTGTTTCACCAGCTTCTCGTCATGCTCGATCGATGAAACGACGGTCTCGCGGTAGGCGACCTGAGGCGTACCTACTGAGGTCTTGACGTTGAACTCACGCTGCAGGCGATCGACGATGATCTCGAGATGGAGCTCGCCCATTCCGGATATGACGACATCGCCGGTCTCCTGGTTCGTCGTCACCGTGAAAGTCGGATCCTCCTCGGCCAGGCGCATGAGCGCCTTCGAGAGGTTGTCCCGGTCGACCCGGCTTTCGGGCGTCACGGCCATACCTATGACGGGCGTCGGGAACTCTATCGATTCGAGAATGACAGGGTGCTTCTCACTGCAGATCGTGTCGCCTGTCCTCGTGTCGGAGAGGCCCACGACGGCGCCTACCTCTCCTGCGCGGAGTTCGTCGATCGCTTCCCGGTCGGCAGCGTGCATCTCGAAAAGCCTGCCGATGCGCTGGCGCTTGTCTCTGTTTGAGTTGTAGACCGTCTCTCCGGACTTCAGTACGCCCGAATAGACGCGGATGTATGTCAGCTTGCCCATGTGCCGGTCTGCCTGGATCTTGAACGCGAGGGCCGCGAGCGGGCAGTCGTCCTTTGGATTTCGCACTATCTCGGCATTGTCCTGCTTCAGCGTTCCGATCGCAGGGGGCAGATCAAGAGGGGATGGAAGGTAGTCAATTACGGCGTCCATGAGGCGTCTCACACCCTTGTTCTTGAACGCTGCACCGCACAGAACAGGAATGATGTCCCCGGCTATGGTCGCTCTCCTCATTGCCGCGACGCACTCATCGCGCCCGGGCGTATTGCCCTCGAGGAACTTCTCCATCAGCCTGTCGTCCTGCTCGCTTATCCTTTCGATCATCACTTCCTCGGCCGCGCGAGCCTTCTCAAGAAGATCTTCGGGGATCTCCTCCTCACGGATGTCGACTCCCTTGTCGGTCTCGTCGAAGTAAACGGCCTTCATGTCGACGAGATCGATGATTCCCTCAAACGAGTCCTCGGCGCCGATGGGGAGGACGACGGGAACGGCATTCGCGCCAAGCTCTTCCTTGATCGATTCGACGACGCCCTCGAAGTCCGCTCCCACGCGGTCCATCTTGTTGATGAACGCAATCCGCGGCACATTGTACTTCTCAGCTTGGCGCCAGACCGTCTCCGATTGCGGTTGCACACCTCCGACTGCGCAGAAGAGCGCGATCGTGCCGTCAAGCACGCGAAGTGAGCGCTCCACCTCTGCCGTGAAATCAACGTGTCCAGGGGTGTCGATGATATTGACCCGGTGGTCCTTCCAGTAAGCAGTTGTAGCCGCGGACGTGATCGTTATCCCGCGTTCCCGCTCCTGGGCCATCCAGTCCATCTTGGCCTCACCGTCATGGACCTCGCCCAGACGATGGGTCTTTCCCGCGAAGTACAGGATGCGCTCGGTTACTGTGGTCTTACCGGCATCGATGTGTGCCGTCATGCCCACATTTCGGATTCTGCCTTTGTCCATCTTTCGTGACATCCTGTTCTCCCTGAGTTCGGCTGTGTGCGTCGTCCGCTGATGCGGTCTGCTAAGGTATAGCGCATGGGGGCCGCAAGTCAAGGGCTCCGCTGGACTGGGGTGTCCAGTGTCGTTCGGGAAGGCCCGGGTTCGGCGGTGAGCGGGGCTACTTCAAGAGAACTGCGCGCGCTGTGGCCGAGTGGTCGCCCGCTGCGAGGCGGAAGAAGTAGACGCCCGAGCTGACTCCGCGCCCGTTCGTGTCTGTTCCGTCCCACGTGAGCCTGGCCCGTGCCCCTCGATCGTGGGCACGCATGTCGTATGCACGCACAAGGCGGCCGGCCACGTCATAGATGAGAAGCTCTGTGGCCGTCCCGTCCGGAACGGTCCAGCTCAGTGCAACGGACCCACGGAATGGGTTTGACGACAGGGACAGCGAGGTCAGTGGTTCCTCGAAGGTTCCCTCGATACCGGTTGGGGGGTCCAAGAGGACGAAGTGTATCTCGGTCTCATCCTGTTCGGGTCCGCGAGGCCACGCGAGTGCGACCACTCCGCTTGAAAGCGTGACCGGGTGAGGCTCGGTGTCCCAGCCGGAGTACGGGAGCCAGTTGTCCTCGCCCTGCCAGGAGGATCCGTCCGATGACGTGCGTGTGTAGAGGTCGTAGGGGTACCCGCCGTTCGACACGGCGTAGTAGAGACCGTAGTTTCCATCAGCCAGCTCAAGAGGGAAGGAGTCATGCGAGTTCATGTTGGTCGTGACTCTGTTCTCACCGCTCCAGTTCAAACGGTCCACCGATGTCTTCGTGAAGATGTCGATCTGGTAGTACCAGATGCCCGTTCTGCGCTGGTAGCTCAAGACGTACGTGCCGTCGGAGTGACGCATGATGCGGTTCAAGGCGCCCGTGCTGACGTTTGTCCTGTCGTGGTCCCAGACGAGGCCATCCTCAGAGTGCGCGATATACCCCCCGTTCGACAGATAGTCGTAGGTCATCGTGAGGGAACCGTCGCTCTCGCGACAGACGGTCGGATTGACGAGATCCTCCGTCGACCATCCCAGATTGACGACGCCCTGGCGAGTCCAGGACACGCCATCGGGTGAAGTCGCCAGGTGGATCCTGTACCCGCCGGTCTCATCGGAGAGGTAGTACACCTGGTACGAGCCGTCGGTGAGCTGCACGAGCGAAGGATGGCGCTCGTTTCCCGCGGTCGCCACGATCGTTTGAGGCGCCGTCCAGACGGAGCCGTCATCTGAGAGCGTGAGCAGGAGATCGCCGGCGGCAAAGCTCGAATCGAGGCGCTCGAAGACTATCATGAGCCCGCCATCCTCCTTCTGAAGGAGGGAGGGCATGTAGTTGACGTACGCATCATCTGTGATCTGGACGATGTCGTAGGCGTGAATCGGGCATGGGATGAGGAGCGCCGCAACGATTGCCACGAGCAGAGCGGCGGGAAGACTGGCTGTCACGGTCCTGGTGCGCATTTCTGTCTCCTGTCTCCGAATCCCGGGTTCCGGGTCCCAACGTGAATGGCGCGATCGCCTGATGCTATCAAGTCTAGCATGCCGGGGCCCGACGCGGTAGATGAACAGACACCGCTTGGAATCAGACGCACGGAGACGAGGGCGTGCTGGGCGTGCTGGGAGTGCTGGGCGTGCTGGGAGTGCTGCTTGACTCACCGTCCGCTCCCTGATACCATCCTGATGGTCATGTTCACGGTTGCCACAGGGGAGATCACGACGTGTTCAGGAAGAAACCGAAGGACGAGAAGAAGACGCCGAGCTCCGGCATCATCATGGTGAAGGACGGAGTGAAGCGTGAGATTTCCTTCGAGGAGCTGGCGTTGTCGAATACCCTGTCGCTTGAGGCGCTCGTGAGAGTGCTCTCCCGCACCGGGAACGTCGACCCCGGTGAGCTGTTGGAGGAGATGGAGAAGGTGAAGGACGAGCGATTCCGCGACGGCCTGCCGCCCGATTCGGACCATGATGTGACTCACTAGAAGGGCCGGCCGGAAAGACAGCAGGAGCGTTTTCCACCAGGAGGTCTTGGATATGCTGTTTCTGATGTTGCTGTTCCCAGATGTGGCCAATGCAATGGGTACGACCGGTGCGGAAGGTGCGACGGGCGGTGGTTCGAGCATGCTCATCATGCTGGTCGCGATTTTCGCGATTTTCTACTTCCTGATGATCCGGCCCGAATCGAAGCGCCGCAAGGAGCGCCAGACGATGATCGACTCGCTCAAGCGCGGTGACAGGGTTGTGACGATCGGTGGGCTCTACGGTGACGTCCAAGATGTGCACGACGACAGAATCGTCATGAAGATAGCCGAAGGTGTGAAAGTGGAAGTGGCCAAGTCATCGGTCAGCAGTGTGAGATAATCGAAGTCTACAGGTCATTGCGATGCCTCTGCTTTCCGTTATCAAATATGGGGACTCCGTCCTCACAAACGGTGTAGAACAGATCGACGAGGTCACTGACGAGATCAGAGGCCTCATCGACGATATGATCTACACGATGCGAAACGGCGACACGCCCGCCGTCGGGCTTGCTGCCCCGCAGGTCGGTCGCGCGATCGCGATCATTGTGGCCGAGCCGCCACCCGAGTACGAGGGCGAGGAGGCCACTCGCGACGGAGCCGTGGTTCTCATCAACCCCGAGATCGTGTACGGGGCGGGGGCCACGGTCGTTGAGGAGGGTTGTCTGAGCTGTCCCGGCATAACGGCGGACGTGCAGCGGCCTGCAACGATCATCATCAAGGGGCTCGATAGCGACGGACATCCTGTGAAGCTCGAGGTCGAGGGCGCTCTCGCGAGGATCTTCCAGCACGAGGTAGATCACCTGAACGGGAAGTTCTTCTTCGATCATCTGAACCCCATAAAGAGGCAGCTCCTGAAGTCACGGATCCGAAGAACATAGGGCGTCGTTCTCAGGGGTTTCGCCCAACAGAGTTGCCATCATGCGCATAGTTTTCATGGGGACCCCGGACTTCGCGGTCCCCTCCCTCAGGAAGATCAACTCAGGCGGCCACGACGTTCGGCTTGTCGTGACCCAGCCCGACCGGCCGGCGGGTAGGGGACGGAAGCTGACCGCGCCTCCTGTCAAGCTTGCCGCTCTCGAACTCGACATCCCGATTCACCAACCTGAAACCGTTAACACCGACGAGTTCGCTCTGCGTCTGGAAGCCCTTGAGCCCGACGTCGTGGTCGTTGTTGCCTTCGGGCAGATACTGAAGCAGAGGCTCCTTGATATCCCGTCCCACGGAGCCGTAAATGCGCACGCTTCGTTGCTGCCCGACTATCGGGGAGTGGCGCCCATCAACTGGGTTATCGTCAACGGGGAATCCGAGACGGGCGTTACGACCATGTACATGGCGAGGAAGGTGGATGCGGGCGAGATCATTCTCTCAAGGAGCACGGCCATAGGATCGGAAGAGACTGCGGGTGAGCTCTATGAGAGACTGTCGGATATGAGCGGAGATCTTCTCGTTGCGACGCTCGCTCTGATCGAACGCGGAGAGGCGCCGAGAATCCCTCAGGGAGAACCGCGCGTCGGCTACGCGAGGAAACTCAAGAAGAGAGACGGGGAGATCGACTGGGCGCATGATGCTCGAGCTGTCGCCGACCACATCCGCGGAATGACACCTTGGCCTGGCGCGTACACCTGGTTCAGGGGCAAAACGCTTCTGGTGACGCGGGCGCGGCTGGTCTCGAAGCCTCGCTTGGTGGAAGCGGCATCTGCGGAGTCCGCATCCGGTGTGAGTGAACGGTCCGTGATGGGCAGACCGGGTGAGATCCTCTCTATCTCTGATGCCGGGATCGAGGTGGCGGCCGAGAGTGGCGCCGTTCTCCTGACCGGCTTGAAGCCCGAAGGCAAGCGGGAGATGACGGGTGCTGAGTTCGCACGAGGCTACAGACCCGAGCCGGGCACGCGCCCGTTCGAGCGACCCGATGCCTGAGACTGGGGCACGAGCGTGAAGCTGCGAGAGAAGAAGCTTTTCATACTGATCGCCGGTGGCGGCATTCTGGCGCTCGTTGCCGTTGCCTGGCTTGTCTGGTATCTGATCGCCCCGCGCCTCAATGAACTGTATCGAGGTCTTCCAGAGATAGTCGGCGCCGCCGCACTCCTGGCAGCCTTCATCATCACGATCGGTCTCTTCGTCATCGCTCTCTCGGCGATGACCGGGCGCAGGATCCTCTTCAGCCAGCGCATCACGGGTACTGTCATGCGCGTTCTCCTTCCTCCCGTCCTCATGCTGGCGGGGTTGATGAGAATGGAACGGGACAGGGTGAAGCGTTCGTTCATCGCGGTCAACAACGCGCTGGTCATGGCGGGACAGGATTCGATACGCGGGGGCAAACTGCTTCTCCTTCTGCCTCACTGTCTCCAGGCGACGGACTGTCCGCACAAGATAACGGGTGGTCTCATAGACAACTGTCGAGGCTGCGGCAAGTGTGTCATAGCCGCGCTCTTGTCTCTGGCAAACGAATTCGGGCTGCCGCTCGTTGTTGCCACTGGCGGGACACTTGCCAGGAAGGTCATTGTTGAGGAGCGGCCGGTCGCCATCATTGCCGTCGCCTGTGAGATGGATCTCACAAGCGGCATCAGGGACAGCTATCCGCTTCCGGTCTACGGGGTACTCAACGAGCGCCCGCACGGACCGTGCCGCGACACGACGGTCGCACTCGACATGGTCCGCGAGGCGATGAAGCTCTTCGCAGTAGACGATGCCGGGATCCGGCCGAATGAGATCCGGCCGAACGAGATCCAACCGAATGAGATCCAACCGAATGAGACGGAAACGCCATGAATGCACGGGAACTAGCCCTTCTCTCTCTTGCGGAGTGGGAATCAGGCAGCGGCAAGATCGACACGATCCTGGACCGCCAGCTCATGGGCGCCGGCCTCGATTCGCGCGATGTGGCGCTCACCCAGAACATCGTGTTCGGTACCCTGCGCCTGAAAGGGCGTATCGATTGGGTGCTCGATCAGTACGTGAAGGGGGGACTCAGGTCGCTCCCTCTTCCCATACGGAACGCGCTCAGACTCGGCCTCTACCAGATAGATTTCCTCGATAGAATACCGCCCAGGGCCGCCGTCAACGAGTCGGTGACACTGGCCAGACGGTACGGGCACAAAGGGACCGCGGGGCTTGTGAACGCCGTGCTCAGGAACATCCTGACCGGCCTGCGACCGGACTTCCCGGACATCGATGCAGACCCCGTCGGTCACATCAGTGCCGTGCACTCACACCCACGTGTTCTCGCCGCCAGGTGGATTGCACGCTACGGGATCGAGAGCACCATGACCCTCTGTGAATACAACAACACGGTTCCGCGCCTTGTCGTCAGGGCGAATGCGCTCTCGGTCACGACCGAGGGGTTGGCGTCGGCTCTCGGCAGCGAGGGAGTAGTGACGCGCCCCGGCCGATATTTCGGTGAGTGCCTCGAACTTGAGGGGGCGGGAGACATCACGCGCCTCACGGCTTTCACCGCCGGATTGATGCAGGTCCAGGACGAGGGGACGCTGCTTGCCGTGAAGCTTCTCGACCCGAAGCCCGGTGAGCGCATCGTAGACATGTGCGCTGCCCCCGGCGGCAAGACCACCTACATCGCAGAGCTCATGCGCGGAAAGGGTCGGGTCCTGGCGTTTGAGATCTCGCGCCGAAGGGCCGAGATGCTGAGAGCGAACATAGAGCGTCTGCACGTGCCAAACTGCGAAGTGCTTTGTGGAGAAGCGACGTCTGATGTCACGGACGCCGCCGATGCGATCCTTGTGGACGCGCCCTGCACGGGAACGGGGACGCTGAGCCGGAGGCCCGACTCGAGGTGGAAGTTCGATCTCGATGCGAGAGACAAGTCGAAGGCGGAGATCGAGGACCACGAGCGGTATCACCCGCGTGGGATCTTCTCGCGGCAGGCGAGCAGACAGCTCCGATTGCTGCTCCAGGCCGCGGATATGACGCGCGAGACGGGTTGTGTCGTCTACAGCACATGCTCGCTCGAGCCGGAGGAAAACGAACACGTAGTGGAGCGGTTCCTGAGGAAACGAGATGATTTCATTCTGGATGACGCGGCAGGGTACGTTCCGGGCATGTTCGTCGACGGAGGCTATGCTAGAATCCTGCCGCATAAGCACGGCATAGACGGCGCATTCGCAGCGAGGCTCGTTCGGAAGAAGACAGCATGATAGAGAACACGACACTGGAGGAGAAGAAGGACACGGGATCCGCCGGCGGCCGGCCTCGCCGTTCGATCTGGATGCGTCTCTTGCGCTACGCCTCGGCGATAGCTGCCGCGGGTGTGAGTGCGGCGCTTCTCGCGAACTTCGTTGTAATGCCCATCCTGGTTCGTCAGGGTGATCTCGTGCAGGCGCCGGAACTCGTTGGGCGATCGATCATCGAAGCCAGGAACGCAGCCGAGGGGGAGGGGCTCAAAATCCGCGTCGACACCGAACGGCCGGATGCCCTTCTGCCGCCGGGGCACGTGCTGAAGCAGATCCCCGCTTCCGGAGTCGAGATCAAACGGGGGAGGACCATCGCGGTCGTCCTGAGTTCGGGTTTCGATGTCAGAGCGGTGCCGCGACTGAATGGCCTGCCTGCGCGACAGGCGCAGCTCGAGGCGGAGCACGCGGGTCTCGCCGTGGCGGAGCTGATCGAGGTGCATACGGCTCTGGTGCAGCGCGGACTCGTCATCGGGACAGATCCGGGTGCCGGTTCCGTGGTGCCTGCCGGTACGGGCGTCCGCATCCTGGTCAGCCTGGGTCCGAAACCCGTTGAACTGGCCATGCCGGGGCTCATCGGCAAGACTCCGGAGGAGGCGAGGGTGATAGCGGAGAGCTTGGGGCTCGTGGTGCGCTCGGCCACGTATGAGCAGAGAAGGAACAGGGGCAACAGACTCCGCGATGTGGTCATCGTCCAGGATCCGGCTCCAGGCGCGCGCGTGACCGAAGGCGAGAGCGTCGTCATCAGGATCGGGAGGGGATAGTGACAGGGCGGTCAGTCGCCGCTTTGCACGAGTCGTCAGGCACTAGGTGTTACGCACTGGTCGTCATGCAGCGGAGGAGGATTCTGCTTCCATGGACACTCACCGGATCCAGATAGCACCGTCCATACTCTCAGCGGATTTCACAAGGCTGGGTGAAGAGATCGCCCGTGTGGAATCCGGCGGCGCCGACATGATCCACCTGGACGTGATGGACGGTCACTTCGTTCCCAACATCACCATGGGGCCCTTCATCGCCGAGGCCATTCGACGCGCCACGGAGCTTCCCATAGACGCGCATCTCATGATCGCGGACCCCTTGGCCTACGTCCGTGCATTCGCCGACGCCGGCGCCGAGTACATCGTCTTTCATGCCGAGGCGAGTGATGACGTGGCAGGTGTTATCGAGTTCATCCGTGAGCTGGGCGCCAAGCCCGGTCTTGCCGTCAATCCGTCAAGCCCGGCCGAAGACCTCGAACCGTATCTTGAAAGCATCGATCTCGCCCTGATCATGACCGTCAATCCCGGCTTCTCAGGGCAGTCCTTCATGAGTGAAGTGATGCCTAAGCTCAAGCAGGTCGCTGACTGGAAGCGTGAGCGGGGCTTGGGCTTCCTGATCGAAGTGGATGGCGGCATCAACCTGACGACGGCCCCCGTCGTCGCGTCACATGGGGGAGAGGTCCTCGTGGCCGCGTCCGCCATCTTCAAGTCCGACGATTCCGTCGCGGCTGTGTCTGCCATCAGGGAAGCCGCCGAGGGTGGTCTCGGGTAGGGTGCGCTTCTGCGATCGGCAAAGGAGACTGGATGCGCGAGCTCGATTCCACTTCGCCCCCGAACGGATTCACAGTTGCGGGGCAGGGTCCCATCGTAGCCACGGCCATCCACGACGGCCACGCCGTGCGTCCCGAACTCCTCTCCATCATGAAGATCGATGAAGCCGACCGGTTGAGGGAAGAGGATCCTTTCACCGGTCTATGGACGGACGTGGGTGATGTCCGTGTCATCGTCGAGCGGTCGAGGTTTGAGGTGGACGTCAACCGTCCGCGCGAGAAGGCCGTCTATCTGACTTCGCGGGATGCGTGGGGCCTGGAGGTCTGGGCTACTCCACCGTCGCCGGCGGAACTCAGAGTTTCGCTTGAGCACTACGACGCCTTCTACTCCTCAATGGACACGCTCCTCTCAAGGCTCGAACGCGAGTTCGGCACGTTTGTCGTACTCGACCTCCACACGTACAACCACATGCGCTTGAGCAAGGACGGACCGGCGGCCGATCCGCACGGCAATCCCGAGGTCAACGTCGGTACCGGGAACACGGACAGGGAACGCTGGGCGCCGCTGATCGAACGCTTCATGAGCGATCTTTCGGGCTTCGACTTCGGCGGCGGGCATCTGGACGTGCGAGAGAACGTGAAGTTCACCGGGGGGCATTTCTCCCGATGGATACACGGTCGATTCCCCAAGACATCCTGTGTCCTCGCGATCGAATTCAAGAAGTTCTTCATGGATGAATGGACCGGCAAGCCAGACCGCGCCATGCTCTCGCTAATCCAGGAAGCGCTCAAGGCGACGATCCCCGGTCTCAGGGAGGGGATCGATACCGGCGGTGGGTGAGGAGGCAGGGGGTGGGGCGGGGCGCAGCCGTCCGTATGCGCGGTCACGAAGTGCACAGGGGTGTCACGTTCCTGACACCCTCGCAATGTCTTGCCCTGCCTGTTCTTGCAGCGATTCCCCTCGTTTTTCGTCCGCAGGGGTGTCGCAAACGTGACCGCAGCTCCTCGAACGCCGATCCGGCCCTGACTCGTCCGCCACTGTAACCAACGTAGACGCCATCAGTTACGCCTACCCGCACCGCACACGATTTCTACGATACCGCGGCCATTCTGGAACACCGTATGCCCTACAGGGCACTAGTCCCGCGCAGAGCGTCAGCCGGCGCCGGGATCGGGACGCGGCCTAGTCCGCGAGCTGCCAATGGGGGGTGTTGACGTGAGGGGCACTGTGCGTGCAGTGTGTGCCTGTCCGGTCGGGACGCAACGTGTTGGACGCGGCAGGAGTCCGCCTGCAGATCCCTGCGCCGTGTCGTGGTCTTCACCTGCAGTTGCACACAAGGAGGTACCCCTTTGAACACGAAGCTACTGTGCCGTCACATTTCGATCCTCGTTGCCGTCGTCCTGATTCTCTGT
>JAUXGN010000094.1 GCA_030622115.1 Candidatus Eiseniibacteriota bacterium | reverse complement strand
CAGTTCCGCCACGCTCGCATGGCAGGCGGCCCAATTAGACGGGAACGCACAGCCGCGTGTCAACTCACTGGAGGCCAGATCAGCTCTGACGCATGAGTGCAGAAATGGCGGTCCAGGGGCCGAAATTCGCGGCCGCGCCCCCGGCCCTGAGCCTCAATGTCGCTTATCGAGGCGCTGCCGCGAATTCCGGCCCCTTTTTGAGTTCCGAAATCATGTCCCTGGACACTCGGATACCGTGGCGGCCAGCAGCCGCGAGCCAGTTCCTGCCGATGGGGTGACTCGTCCAGGGTCTGGCGACTACTCCCGACGAAGCTGAGCTGTGGGGTTGAGCCTTTCGTGGAGGCTCTGAGGGTTCAGCCATGGATTGACGAGGGTTCCACGGAGGTACTGGATGAACCCGCGCACACCCTTCTCCCGCACCACCGCGGCGAGCGCGGATGAGTACCGTGCCAGGGCGTTCAGCGCGTGCCCCATGTGCATGAGGTAGTGGTAGCCCTTCATGGCATTCCAGTTGAACGAGAAGAGGTGTTCGTATTGGTACCCTTGGCGCTTTTCCACCAACAGCGCCGACTCGATCCCCCACCGGTGGCGGGCTGCGAGATTGCAGCGCTCGTGAACATTCTGCTTGGTCACAGCCTTGCTGGATAGCCAGGCATGCCGGGACTGCTTCTCGACGACCTGGCCATTCTCATCAATCTCTTCCCAGCGTTCCTCGCACACGACAAGATGGATGATCTGCTTGTGCTTATGGTTGGGGCCGTATCGATAATCGATGCGGTTCACCCAGAAGAAGTGCTGATGGCGATTCCACCACGTCCGGTTGAGCTCATTGCCGGTTTCGAGTTTCCGAAGCGCGTAGAACTCCTCCCAGACGCTCGGCAGGGACTTGTCCTGGAGGACGATCATGAACTGCCAGTTGTTGTCGTGACACGTCTTGAGAATGGGACCATTGGGATACAGACCGTCGAGCAGAACCATGATGCGGAGCTTGGGGAAGGCTACCTTGAGCCGCCGCGCCAGGCGATGAAAAGCCTTGGTCTCGCAGTCTTGCTTGTTCTTGTCAGTGTCGCCTTCGGCGTAGTTCAAGAACTCGGTCATCAGCGGGAGCCGGAGACCGTTGTGGAAACAGAGACATGCCTCCAGAACGTAGACGTAGTACTGCGTGGACTCCTTGTCCGTATCTGCATTGATGCGGCGCTGGAGCCAACTCTCGTTCACCTGGTCGCGACGTACTGCCTTCTGGGTGCCATCGACGGCGACTGGATAGCAATCGGAGACCAACCAGCGATGGAACTTCTTTTTCCGAACCAAACGTCTGATCATCTCGACGTGGGTCTCCTGAAGAGACTCCACCTCGACGCCAGAGAGGATGCGGTTGAGTGTATCTTGGTGGGGAAGCGACTCAATCTCTGGGAAGAGCTGGCGTAGGTGTTCGAGGAGCACAGGACCCGTTAGCTCCCGATTGGCTGCGCGACGCGACGGCATCTGCAGCACGAAGCATAGAATCCCATAGAACAACACCATGTGCAGCTGGTGCTTGAGCTTCTTCGGGTTGCGGAAGTCCTTGATCCGGCTCAGCGATGAAAACAAGGCAGGAAGCTGTGTCCCGAGGGCCTCGACGAAATGCGTGGTGAGCTTTTCACGCTCCGCCCTTTCCTCTTCCACGCTCGCATGCCCGGATACACGATTCGCTATGGAGGGATTTGTTGCGCGCTCGAGGCCCGCGGCTAACTCCCGCTCGCGTAATGTCTTCTGTTCTTCGCGCCGCTTCTTGCGTCGCTCCTTGACCTCAGCGTTTGTTCGGCGCTGACGGTTTGCTGCAGAGGGGGGAAGAGCGTCGGCGACGACTCATTGGGGGACTCCTTGTTGGGGTTGAGTCATTCGGACGGCCCCGGTGGTATGGACAGCAATTGGGAACGAAAATCTCGTGCGAGAGGACGGACAAAGACGAGCTTTTGAGTGGTCCGGTAACGATGACCGCGTAGCTTCAGACCTGCACCGCTGCTCTTGCCCAGAAGCTGCCAACCTGCTGCACGATAACAGGTCCCATCATAATGCTCTGGATCTACGAACGTCTCCATCAACACCGGGCGATAGTTCCACCGAGAATGCCAATCATCCTGAATCTGCCGGGCGAGCCGCCCGAGGACATGACTCGCCAGATGAGGCACCCGCACCCACGGGAACAAAAGGAAGCGGCTGTTGTTGATCACATACGGCAGGTTGCTCAGACGTTGCTGAGCCGACCAGCCGATCCAATCGTCCCGGCAACGAAGCGCCCGTGCGCCGCTGGCGAGCAACACGCATCCGAGATGGCCACGCTCGGATGCAACGAAGTAGCGAAGTGAACAACCGAACGACCGTTTGAAACCCAGCGGGTGATACTGCTGCACAAGTCCTTTCCACTGTGCGGCCTTCTCGCCGTCCGCCACCCGTTCAAGCCACACGCGGCCCAGTGCTCGAAGACTCAACTCGAGCGGTGGACCTGGCGCCGTCTCGGATGTCGCAACGTCCAGCGTAGTTGAACGAGGCTTGCGTTGCGGTTGGCTGCGCTTGGCCGGCAACACAACCATCTCCTCTCGTTCCAACTTGTCGAGGAGCTTCTCGCAGGCACGAAGCTGCGGTCCACCTGTTGCTGCGATCCAACCCCAGTGCTCACACAGCGTCAGAGCCAGCTCACGACGGCTCAGCCCGGCGCACATGCGCGCAACTTCCCGGACGTGTTCAACGTCCTCTGGGCTCACCATGCGCCCACATGCGCTGAGGATCATCGTGTCGTCGACCATTTCCCAGGCGTGCTGCCCTTGGTGACAGCAGCGCCACGTTACCCTCCCACATCCTCGATCCGGGGTCTACCCCTCTTGCGCGAAAAGAAAATTCGGCGAGGCGTCCAACCGCCCGACTTGATTTCAGGATTTCAGACGTGCGTCAGGGCTGGAAAAAAACCGCCGCAGTGCTGCCTCTATTGATATTGTTCGAACCTGGCGACCGGTGCTGAGGCATCGCCACCTTTGACCGCAGGCGTTGATGCCTCAATTCCCGCATGAGTCCGTTGCTCATTGTACTATTT
>JAUXGN010000018.1 GCA_030622115.1 Candidatus Eiseniibacteriota bacterium | reverse complement strand
GGGGAATCGTTTCGCAGAGACCATCTCTGCGCGGTCGTCAACCGCCGTGACACGAAATCCCGATTGTCTGGCCGCCCGCGCCACCGCGAGACCGACGTGCCCGCCGCCTATGACGACGACCATCGCACCTGAGGCTATCGGCTCAAGGAAGACATCCATGCCTCCACCGCAGGTCATGTCCTGGTCGGGCCCCAGATCGTATGAGAATAGTCGGCTCTCCTTCGAACCGACCATGCCCCTGGCCTCGTCGATGACCGTGCTCTCTATGGCGCCTCCGCCGACGGAACCAAGGATGCGACCGTCCCCGTAGACGATCATCTTGGCCCCGGCGTTTCTGGGTGTCGAGCCGTCCGCACGCACAACCGTCGCCAGGACACCGGAGATCCCCTCGCGGTGCATTCGCGCCAGCTCCTCATAGATATCCGCAAGTCTGAGCGCCATGGGCGATCACCTACTTCCCGCCGATTCCGTCCTTCACAGCCTCGTAGTCATCCGCTTCATCAACATCAACCAGAAAACCGTCGTCGTCGATCTCAACCTCGACGATGCGGTCGGCGTTGTGCTCGAGGATGTGTCTTGCTCCTGCGTCCCCGTCCAGATCCTCGAGTTCGTCTCTGTAGGATCCATCGATGAGGACGGGATGTCCGCGACGTCCCGCGCTCACGGGCACGACGATCGCCGCTCCGTGTGAGTGGGAGTCGATCAGTCTGTTCACATCCTCGACGCGGAAGAACGGAGCGTCGCCCAGCACGACCAGGATTCCGTCCGTCCCCCACGAACAGGCGCTGACGCCCTGCGCCAGGGATGTTCCCATCCCCTCGCTGAACCGCCTGTTCCCGACAAGCTCAAGCCGCTCGTCTATGATCCCGGAGAGCGCCAGGCCCACCTCGTCGGCATGAGCACCGAGCACCACGATGATCTCGTCGATCTTGCTCGAAGCAAGAAGCTCATCCACAACAAGCCGAATCATCGGCGTTCCCTTGATCGGGAGCAGCTCTTTCTTCTTCCCCATTCTCCGGGACTCGCCCGCAGCCAGTACGACCGCTGAAATCATGAGTACCTTCCACTCTGAGCGTGTGCACGCCTCGCACTCTCGCTCATGGGGACGGCATCGTAGCCGCCCCCATGATGCGGAGGACCGTATCTAGGCCATGTTCTTGCGGATGTTCTCTACCGCCTTCTCGATATTCTCCAAGGAGTTGGCGTAGCTGAACCTGAGGTAGCCTTCTCCGTTGCTGCCGAAGCAGGTGCCCGACAGGCAGGCCACACCCGCATCGTTGAGCATTCTGTCGGCGAGTTCCTGTGACGCCATGCCGGTCTCCGTGATGTTCGGGAACACGTAGAACGCACCCTTGGGCTTGAGACACGAGAAGCCCTTGACGTCATTGAGGCCGTCCACGATCGCGTCTCTTCTCGTCTTGAAGATGGCCAGCATCTCCGCGACCTTGTCCTGAGGCCCCTCCAGCGCCTCAACGCCTGCGATCTGGACGAAGGTTGTCGCATGAGAGTAGACGTTCGTGTTGAGCTTCGTGAACCTCTCTGCAATCGGCTTCGGCATGGCGGCGTAGCCAAGACGCCATCCGGTCATCGCGTATGTCTTGGAATGCGCGTCCATGAGGATGGTGCGCTCCTTCATGCCCGGATATGACGCTACGGTGTGATGATCTCCTTCGTAGATCATCTTGCTGTAGACCTCGTCGGAGAGGACGATGACGTCGTTCTCAACCGCGAGTTCGGCGATGCGCTTGAGGTCGCTCTCTTCGAGCACGCCTCCGGTAGGATTCTGAGGCGAGTTGATGATAAGCATCTTCGTCTTCGGGTTGATCTTCTCCTCGAGTTCGGCGATGTCGAAGCGGAAGTCGCGCTCCTCGCTGTACATGAGCGGGATCGCCTTCCCGCCGGCGAAATTGATGGCCGACTCGTAGATCGGATAGCCGGGATTCGGGTAGATGACCTCGTCACCGTGGTCGACAAGCGCCAGGATCGGAAGGAAGATGATCGGCTTGCCGCCCGGAGTCAGCACGATCTCGTCCGGTGAGTACTGAATGCCGCGGTCCTTTGCGAAGTGCTCGCAGATGGCCTCGCGCACTTCCACAAGTCCCGCCGATGGGCCGTAGTGTGTACGACCCGCCCAGATAGCATCCACCGCCGACTGGCGGATGTTGTCCGGTGTGTCGAAGTCCGGCTCACCGATCTCCAGATGAACGATATCGCGTCCCTGTGCTTCGAGCGCCCTCGCCTTCGCCAGGACTTCGAAGGCGGTCTCTGTCCCCAGCCTGTTCATTCTTTCTGCGAACATCGGATTTCTCCTCTTTCGAGCCACGACCTCGCGGCATTCCTATCCACTCGTTGTTGTCTCTCCACGTACACCGTTGGCGCCGTTTGCTTTCATCGCGAGCACTTCTCGGATCGCCGATGCGATCCCCCGCGACGTCAGGCCGAAGTGCTGAAGAAGCTCCTCGTGTTCGCCCGACTCGCCGAAGCGGTCTTCTATGCCGACTATCCTCATGGGAACCGGGCGGCCCACCTGTGCGAGGGCCTCGGCGCATGCTCCTCCGAGTCCTCCGATGGAGGCGCCCTCCTCAACCGTAACGATTGCGCCTGTCTCAACAGCTACCCTGCTCACCATTGCCCGGTCGAGCGGCTTGACTGTGTGACAGTTGATTACCCTCACACTTATTCCCTCATCCTCGAGATCTCGCGCCGCCTTCATCGCTTCATACACAACCACCCCGCACGCCAGCACAGACACATCGTCGCCCTGCCGGTAGACCTCGGCCTGCCCCATCGTGAACGGGGTCAGATCCGTGGTCACGATCGGCACGCGCGCCGACGCGAGTCGAAGGTAGACGGGGCCGGGAAGTCGCGAGGCTGCGATCGTGGCCTTCTTCGCTTCCATGGAATCAGCCGGAACGACAACCGTCATCCCGGTGAGCGTCCGCATCACCGCGACATCCTCGAGTGACTGCCTCGAACCGCCGGCAGCTCCCGCCGAAAGCCCGGCGTCAGCACCGCAGATGTTCACGTTCAGAGTGCCGTAGCAGATCGTCGACCGAATGATATCCCACGCCTTGCCTGCCGCAAGCATGCCGTGGGTCGTCACGAAGACGCACTTTCCGGCCAACGCCAGCCCGGCAGCAGTCCCTATCATGTTCTGTTCACACAGGCCGATGTCCATGAATCTGTTGGGGTATCGCTTTCTGAATTCGCCGGTTCCGCTTGACCCGGCGAGATCGGCATCCATGACTATGATGTCGAAACCCCGCTCTGCGAGTTCGATGAGTCCGCGCTCGTATCCCCGGCTCGTCGCTTCCAGCTTCGCCGCGCTGTGGTGTATGTCGGCAAGCCCCATCTCAGCCATAAGTGTTACCCCTATATAGACGTGTGGTACCGCGTTCGTAGACTCCTACGACAGAGCCTGCATGGCCTCTTCATACAGGTCTTCCGTAACCTTCCTGTCGTGCCACTCCGCGCTGTTCTCCATGAAGGGAACACCCTTACCCTTCACGGTGCGTGCGAGGATCAGCGAGGGCTTCCCCTTCACCGACGCGGCTTCGGCGAATGCCTGAAGCAACTGCTCCATGTCGTGCCCATCGGTCTCTATGACGTGCCAGTTGAACGTTCGCCACTTGTCTCCCAGCGGCGCGAGCGCCGCGATCTTCTCAGTGTCCCCGTCACCCATCATCCGGTTCCGGTCCACGATAGCACAGACGTTGTCCAGACCATGATGCGCCGCCGTCATCGCGGCCTCCCAGATCTGTCCCTCCTGCGTCTCGCCGTCCCCGATGAGACAGTAGACGCGGAAGCTCTTCTCGTCCCGCTTCGCCGCGATCGCAAGACCGTTGGCTATTGACAGCCCCTGGCCCGGCGACCCTACCGACGCGTCTATGCCAAGCGTCTTGTGCATGTCAGGGAACCCCTGGAGCTTCGATTTCAGCTTCCGGAAGGTCATGAGTTCTCTCACATCGAAGTAGCCACGACGCGCGAGAGCGGCGTAAAGAGCCGGCGCGGCGTGCGCCTTGGAAAGAACGAAGCGGTCCCGCTCTTCCCAGATCGGTCTGTCCGGTCTGATATTCATCACTTCCCAGTACAAAGCGGTGATGATGTCGGTGGCTGAGAGCGACCCTCCGGGATGACCGGAACCGGCCTCCAGGAGCATCGTGAGAATGTCACGACGTACGACCGTGGCTACGCCCCTCAGCTCTGTCGCGGTGGGACTCATCGTGTTCTCCTATTTGAGACTCAGGGACATGAGGCCCGTCGCCGGATCGAGCTCGCGCCTCAGTGGTGCGTCCGATTTCAGAATGACGATCTCGTTCGTTACGTTCACCTTCCCCTTCGAGAGATGCCCGGCGACAGCATCCTTGTTCGAGCGCGCCAGGACGGCGTGAAGATGGAATGCATACTCTCCGTCCTGGAGGATGATGTTCCCCGTCAACGACACGAGTTCGAGCGGCTCCGGAAAGAGCACCTGCGAGTACTCGCCCTGCTTCTTGAAAAAATTGAGCTCCGCCTGTTTCAGCATCCCGATTCCCGACACCACCACTCCCACCTTGACGTCACAGGCGACACACACTTCCCTCAGGCGATCGAACAGCTCGTCGTTCTGATGAAGTCTGATGAAGATCAGGTCCTTACTCTCGACATACTCCATCCGTCAGTCCTCCTCGTTCACGAGTGAGGCCGCCTCGACCGCGTCCACGATCTTCACGTAACCCGTGCATCTACACAGATTACCCGAGAGCGCCACTGCGATATCGTCACGCGATGGATGCGGGTTCTTCGCGAGAAGCGCTGCTGCCGACATAATCATGCCGGGCGTGCAATACCCGCACTGCACGGCTCCGGCGTCGATAAAAGCCTGTTGAATGCGGTCGAGCTCTCCGCCCTCCGAACTCAGTCCCTCTATCGTGACGACTTCTCGTCCCTGGCACTGCGCGGCAAAGACGATGCACGAAGTCACCGGTTCCCCATCAAGGATGACGGTGCAGGCGCCGCACTCTCCGTTCCCACATCCGCACTTGGTACCTCTAAGACCGAGGTGCTCGCGGAGAAGTTCAAGCAGTGTTGTTGCGGGCGGAACCTCCGCCGTCCGTGTTCTGCCATTGACTGTGAGAACGACCTGCATCCGTCTACTCTCCAAGCGCCCGCTCAGCCGCGGCTCCCCGGACGCCACGCTACGCGGCCAGAGCCCGCTCGACATCGTCCAGGGACTGCCCTATCGCCAGTGGTTCACCGGCCGACTTCATTGCCGCATCGGTATCCTTGAGACCGCTTCCCGTCATCAGGACCACGATCCTCTCGTCCTCCGCAACCGTTCCCTCCCGAACCGCCTTAGTGAGCCCGGCAAAAGCCGTCACGCCTGCCGGCTCACCAAAGATGCCGGTCGCCCCCGCCAGCTCACGGATGGCGCCGATGATCTCGTCATCGGTCACGGTCATGACCGTCCCCCCGCTCGCTGCGATTCCCCGGACGGCCTTCCGCCAGTTCCTCGGATGCCCGACTGCAATGCTGTCCGCGATCGTACACGCGGAGCACGGGACGAGTTCGCCTCCGCTCTCGAATACTCGCTTCACAGGACTCGCGCCCTCGGCCTGGACACCGACCAGCTCGGGCATTCGGTCGATGAATCCGAGCTTCAGGAATTCTGCGAATCCCTTGTACGTTGCGCTCATGATGCAGCCGTCCCCAACGGGAACGAACACCTTGTCGGGAGCCTGGAAGTCGAGCTGTTCGCAGATCTCGAAAGCCACCGTCTTCTTGCCCTCGACCAGGTACGGATTGACGGCACAACAACGATTGTACCAGCCGTACCGTTCAATCGCTCTGTTTGCGAGATCGAAAGCGTCGTCGTAGCTTCCGTCCACGGTGAAGACGGTCGCACCGTAGACCAGGAGCTGCGCCACCTTCGGGCGCGGAGCCGTTCGTGGAACGAAGATGTAGCACGGCACGCGGCCCGCCGCGGCGAAGCCGGCAAGCGAGCAACCGGCATTGCCGGTTGAGGCTGCGGCCACGGCCTTGACACCCTCCTCGGCCGCTCTCGCCATGGCGACGGAAGTCGCGCGGTCCTTGAGAGACGCCGTCGGGTTCATGCTGTCATCCTTGATATGGAGATCGGACAACCCAAGCACGTCCTTCGGGTGATAGAGGGGCGTCCAACCGACGTGAAGCGCGGGCGCATGGTCAAGCGACCCGACGGGCATGAGCGGCAGATAGCGCCAGTGGGAGGGCATGGTCGAACGGAGAAGATCCTCCCTGGTGAAACGTGACGCGATATCATCGTAGTCGTAGAGAACATCGAGGATGCCTTCCACGCCACAGTCAGCACACGTGAACTGAACCTCGTTCTCCGCGTACTCGCGTCCACACTTCGCGCACTTGAGCGCTATGACCTTTGCTCCCCTCACACACTCCCCGATTCTTTACATCCGGCCCCAGAGGTCGCGCGCGAGTTCTCTCGCTCGCGCCGCCGTCCCTCTCGCATCAACCGTTGTGAACTCCCGATCCCGCATGATCTCCCGTCCACCGATGATGACCGTCTCGACCATCCAGCCGGTCAGGCCGAAGATCACGTGTCCCGCGAAGTTCGCCGCCTCAAGCGGCGTTGGCGGGTCGTAGTCGAGGACAATGATATCCGCGAGCGCTCCAACAGAGAGCTCGCCCACCGTGCCGTTCACCAGACGAGATCCGATCACGCCGTTGTTCCTGAGACAGAGCCTCTCGGCCACATCGTGCCCCACCCGAGGATCGCCGGCCTCATGCCGGTGGATCAGGTTCGCAACCTTCATCTCGTCGAACATGCTGCCGGTGAATCCGTCCGTCCCCAACCCAACGAGGATCCCAGCCTTGAGCATCCCGGGAATGTCGGCGCATCCGACTGCGTTGTTCATGTTTGACTGCGCGTTATGAACGACGATCGTCCCGGTGTCGATCAGGATGTCCCGCTCGTGCTCGTTGATATGAATGCAATGCGCGGCGATTGTTCTCCGACCCAGAATGCCGTGCTCGTTCAGTCGCTCGACAACACGCTTCCCGGCTCGCCTCAGGCTATCGTCAACGTCCGCTTGATCTTCCGCCACGTGGATATGACAACCTACACCCGCATCCCCGGCAATGCCCGCGGCGCGGTCCAGAGTCCCGTCACTGACGGTGAAGCTCGCGTGAAGTCCCACGCTTGCGGTCAGGAGCCCCGTGCCGTCCCCGCCGATTGCGGAGGCCGATGCTTCCGCAGCCGCCGCAAGCTCACTGATAAGGGCCTCGCTCTCGGCGAGTCCCTCCTCCCGCTTCGTCTCTCCGTTTCTGTCCGAGATCTCGAAGCAGAGATTGGCGCGGATCCCGATCTCTTTGAGAGCGTCGACCACGTTGGCCATGCTGTCTGTGATGTTCTCCTGGCTGGCGTGGTGGTCGACGATGGTCGTCGTCCCGCTTCGGACAAGATCAAGCGCTCCCACGGCCGCCGAGTACCACGTGTCTTCGTGCGTCAGGGCGCGATCGAGCTTCCACCAGAGGTGTTCGAGTATCTCGACGAAATTGGCGGACGGCGCGATATCGACCATGAGGCCTCTCGCCAGTGCGCTGTAGAGATGTGTGTGCGCGTTGATGAACCCCGGCATGATCAACTTGCCTGATACATCGATGACCTCGGCGCCACGCTGCGCGTCAATGACCTCCGAGGCAGGACCGACGGCAACGATCCGGTCTCTCTTAAACGCAACCGCTCCGCCTTCGATGACGAGAGGCTCAGATCCGCCCGTGAAGACGGCTCCGCCCGTCAGGATCTTCGTGACGTCTGGCAATCTCGCGCTCCTGGATAAACCAAGACGACGGTCCGACGCGCTCCGCGCCGACACCCTGTACCGCATCCCAATCTCCGGAATGTGCCCTAACGAAGGGCACTTTCCGAACATATGAGTCTAGAATGCAGCCCCGCCGATGTCAACGGGTTTCGGGCCCTGAAGCCCTGCTCATGTCCATCGTGTGACTGGATTCAGCGTGACCCCCAAAGGCTCGCACAGGCGCCCTATGCATGATATAATCTCCATGTTGTAATCTTCACTTGGTGGGGCCTCCACCTCCACGCCCTCCTGACGCCCCGCTGCCCAATCAACCTACATGGAGCGGAGGTGCTCAAGATGAGAACACTGTCCATTCTGGCTCTGGCCGTTCTGTCCCTCTCCCTTCCGATCGTCGCATTCTCCGGCGCCAACGACGGCTACGTGGCATGCTCGACGTCGGAGACATGTGTCCCGTTCGACGTGAACACCTACTCGCAGGACACGCCCATCGATCTCCTCCCTTACGGTGACTACGCATATGACTGCACGATGAAGCCGGACGGATCGGAAGTCTGGATCGCCGGCGGCAGCGGTGATGGGATCGTGGTAATAGATACGGCCACGAACCTCATCTCTCACAGCTTCGCGGTCGGGGAGCATCTCAACTCCATCGTCTTCTCGGACGACAGCTCGTTCGTCATGGTGGGCAGTCGCGACGATGACGTCCTGTACGTTGTCGACACCGCGACATACGCCGTTATCAATACGCTCCCGTGCATCTCCGGTGCGCCCGGGAGCTACACCAGCCCCGGACAGCTCGCGCTCGACCCGGTCAGCAAGAACATATACGCGGTCGACTGGTACGGGAAGTACCTCTACGAAATCGCCGAGGACGGATCGCACATCATCCAGATGGTAGAGATCGGCAACAGCCTGTGGCAGCTGGTCGTCGACCCAGACGGCGACTACATCTATGTCACTGACAGGGCGACCGATCAGGTCCGCGTCATAGACCAGGCCACGCTCACAGAGGTCATCGCGATCGACGTCGGCGATGATCCGTGGGGCATTGACGTGACACTGGATGGATCGAGGATCGTCGTCACCTGCGAGGACGACTCCAACGTGTACGTCATCGATACGAGCGACTGGTCGACGTCGGTGGTATTCCTGGAGCAGTACGCGGACCCCCGGGATGTCGACATCCTGGACTCCGAAGGGTTCGCGTTCGTCGCGGGCGGGACGCTTCTCTCCGCTGTGACGAAGGTCTATATCGTCCAGCTCTCCGACAATACGCTCAAGGACTCGTTCGTGGTCGTAGGCGGGACGAATGCGAACTGCCTGGCCGTGCAGCCGCAGATCACGTCGGATGCTACCGACGTGACGGAGGGTGCATTCGCGCCGCAGGTCCGTCTCGAGTGCTACCCGAACCCGCTCAATCCGAAGACGACGATTCGTTACAACCTCCCATCGCCATCGGTGGTCTCGCTGTCGGTCTACGATGTATCCGGAAGGCTTGTCACAGTCCTCGAGGAAGGCGAGCGGAGCGCCGGCGACCACGAGATCACGTGGTTCGGTAGAGACTCATCTGGTGATGACATCGCGACGGGCGTGTATTTCCTGAAGCTGATGACAGAGGACGGGAGCGCGACCGCGAGTGTAGTTCTCCTGAAGTAGCGTCGCTACCCCGCGCAGCCGCAGCTGCGAACAGGAGAGGGTCCAGCGCAGATCATCAAGTGATGGACATCTGGTGAGATTAGATCCGGCCGGGACGCTGACAGACCTTGCCGCGTTTGACGAACGATCCGAGCTCGTGGTCTCCCACGAGCTCGCGGTCTTTCACGACCCAGTTGCCGCGAACCATCGTGCAGACGGGCCATCCGGTGACCCGTCTACCCTCGTAGGGTGAGTAGTCGGTGTATCCATGGAGAACCTCCGGAGAGATCGTCACTTCGAGTGCCGGGTCGAAGACGACGATGTCCGCGTCAGTCTCGGGCGACAGTGTTCCTTTCTCCGGACAGAATCCGAAGATCTCGGCAGGACGCGTGCTTAGAAGGTCGACGAGTTCGTTCTCTGTGAGTCTCCCGTCCTGGACACCGAACTGCCACATGAGCGGCAGAAGTGTCCCGATGCCGGGAACGCCCATCGGTATCTTCCTGAAATCCGCTCTCCCCTCATCCTTGGCCTCGGCCATGAACTCGGCGTGGTCGGTCGCCACCACCTGGATGAGTTCCTCCTCAAGGGCATCCCAGAGCTCCTCGCGGTGGGCCTCGGAGCGAATTGGTGGGCAGGTTGCGAAACGCTGGCCGTCCGCGGACGCGAGCTTTTCCTCATCCAGAAGCAGAAGATGCGGACAGGTCTCCGCGAAGACGTCGATCCCCAGATCACCTGCCTCGGCTATCGTTTGTACGGCCTCGCCCGAGGAGACGTGCACGATGTAGACGGGAGCTCCGGCGTTGTATGCTGCTCTGATGACTGCAGCGACGGCTTCTCCCTCAACGTAGCCCGGTCTACTCTCCGCGTGATCGGCCGGCGATAGTCGTCCCTGATTCGTCAACCGAGTGATGCGACTCTCGATCATCCACTCGTTCTCGCAGTGCACCTCGATCAGCCCGCCGTGCTGGGCGGCGAGAAGGAACGCCTCGTACAGCTCGTCCTCGTTGCTCGACAACCCCGCATCAGAGTAGACGGTGTACATCTTGAAGGACGGGATACCCGCCTCGATCAGTCGGGGGATCTCATCGCTCTCGCGATCACGCCAGTGCACGAGCGACGCATGGAGACCGTAGTCCACATAGCACTGCCCGTCCGCCTGTGCCTGGCGGGCGGCCACGGCATCCATGAGTCCTTCACCCTTGCGTGGTGTGACGTACGTGAGGAACGATGTAACGCCGCCGAATGCAGCCTCCCGCGTCGTTGCGCGGAAGCCGGAGGACGCGTGCCCTCTCAGTTCGAGGTCGATGTGGACGTGCGCGTCGATGATACCCGGAAGGATGAGCTTCCCCGTGGCGTTGTAAACGTCTGCACCGGGAGGCACTGCGAGACCGACACCGATCTCGGCGATCTTCCCATCCTCCACCAACAGATCAGCGGTGTAGGAATCGATCGCCGTGACGAGCTTTCCTCCCTTGATGATGACTGTCATCGTCGTCCTCTTCTGCTGTTCGAGCACGTGAATGGCACCGGTTAGACGCGTTCCGCTACGGCGCGTGAACCTGTGGCTGACCTACGGTTCAACAAAGTCTGCGATCGTGCGAGCCAGCTCTGCTTCCTTCCCCCAGTACGAATGATTCGCATCCTCGATTATGGCGGTCTCCACGCTTGGCACCTGAGTCGCCTTGTCTCGCAACAGCCCTACGGCACTCTCGACCGGCACAGTCACAGCTTCCTCGATCGTGCCGTATGTCGCAAGCATCGGGACCGCAAGTGATGCCAGTCTTTGGTAGTTGCCTTCGGCGCCCCTCGCAAACGGGAACACATCGCCGCGTCGGGGATTGCCATAGACGCTCAGGAACGCGCTCGCTGTCACCGGAACGGGGCGACCCACCTCCATCAGTGTGTCACCACTGCCGCCATCGACGTACCCGCGCGCCTCAGTCACAAGCGCTTGAAGCCCCCCCGTCTTCTGCTCCTGGACCGCGAACATGTCAGGAGGTGAGATCAGCACGGTTCCCACGGCGCGTTTGTCGTGACACTCGCTCAGGTAGTAGACGATCTTGCAGGCCCCGAGGCTGTGCCCCTCGAAGTAGATCTCGCTCTGTCCGCGCGAGGCGAGGAAATCAGCAGAGCCTGCGATGTCGTGGATGCAGTCGTCATAGATGTCCCACGCCGTGCCACCCGGAGAGTGGGATGTCTGATCGCCCTCCCCTCGCAGATTGTCAGAGCGGTAGTCGTGCCCGCGGTTATTGAAGGTCAGGAACGCAAGCCCCTTCTCCACAACCGCGTCGCAGATGGAATCGATGAAACGATTCTCATAGAAGTTGCCCGCCAGACCGTGCGTGTGGAGGATCGCGCGCCTCGCGCCGCCCTTGGGCGACGCGTAGAAACCGACGAGTTCGAGACCGTCCCCAGCCCTCACGCGGACGAGTTCACCTCTGATGCTCATGGTGTCGACTCCACCCGTTCCTTCATCGTGATGCACGCATCGACCGGACAGACGGTGCGGCAGAACCCGCAGCCGATGCACTTCTCATCATCGACCTCGGGGATCCTGGCATCGTCGGCGTCGCTCAGGCTCCCGTCCTCCTGTCGACCTCGGAACTCGATCGCCTGGTGGCCTCCGTCGCGACAGGCGATCACGCACTGGCCGCAGCCGACGCAGAGGTCCTCGTCTATGGTCGCAATGGCCTTGTACTCACGCGAGAGCGCTTCGTGGCTCACGATGTTCGAAAGACCAAGACCGATGAGATCCATCGGCGAGCTCATCCCCTTGTCCTCAAGATAGAGAGCCAGCCCCTCATTCAGCTCCTCGACGATATCGAACCCGTACCTCATGACCGCCGTGCAGACTTCCACGATCCCGGCGCCGGCGAGCAGGAACTCCACCGAGTCCTTCCACGTCACGACCCCACCGACTCCGGCCACGGGAATGCCGACGTCCCTCGCGACATCGGCCACGAATCTGAGGGCGATCGGCTTGATGGCCGGTCCTGAGAATCCACCCTCGGTCGATTTGCCGTTCACCGATGGAATAGGAGAAAACGTGTCGAGGTCAAAACCGAGGAGGGCTTTCACTGTGTTGATCGCCGTGACCCCGGCTGCACCCGCGTCCTTTACCTTCTGCGCTATCGGGCGCATGTCCGTCACGTTTGGAGTCAGCTTGATGAGCACCGGGACCTCCGCAGCCTCAACGACCCACTTCGCGCGCTCATATGTGAGCGCGGCGTCCTGGCCGACCGCCGATCCCATCCCCTTCTCGGGCATGCCGTGAGGACACGAGAAGCTGCACTCGATCATGTCGGCTCCCGCAGCCTGGACCCGGCGTGTGATCTCCTTCCACTCCTTCTCAGAACCGGCCATCATGCTGACGATGAGAACCTGCTCCGGGTAGCTCTTCTTGAGCTCAGAGACCTCGGCCAGAACCTCGTTGATGTCCCGGTCGGAGATGAGATCGATGTTTTCAAGTCCGATGAGACCCTTGTCCTCGTAGCTCAGGCCGGCCATCATCGGAGAGACCAGATTCACCTCAACGTGCTCGAGTCCAAGGGTCTTGACGACGGCGCCACCCCAGCCGGCATCGAAACCGCGCGCTATCATCTCAGCATCATCGGTCGGGGGCGCAGCAGCCAGAACGAACGGATTCGGGAAGCGGAGGCCACAGAATTCGACGGAAAGATCGACTTTCTTCATCAGCGCCCACCTCCTTCGGTATCGCGCGAGTCAAGGAAGGCGATGATGCCCTCCGCCGCCCTCTTGCCTTCGGCGTAGGCTCTGACCGCAGTCGCGCCACCGCTCACGACATCGCCGCCTGCAAAGACGCCAGAGAACGTTGTCGCCATTGTCTCGGGCTCAGTGCGAACGATGCCCCGCTCGTCGGTCTCAACTCCTTCAAAGCGGTCCAGCACGCCCGTTCCGATCGCCTCAATGATGCTGTCCGCAGCGAGACCGAACTCTGTTCCCGGCACATCAACTGCGTTCGAAGGAGTGAGAAGACCCGGTTCCTTCCAGCTGATTCCCACGCCTTCATATCCCACGACCTTGTTTCCTTCCGCAACGATCCGGACGGGCCTCGTGCGGGTATGGAAGACGATGCCCTCCGACTGGACCTCTTCAATCTCGGACCGGAAGGCCGGCATCTCCTCGTATGACTCCAGGCAGCACAAGTCCACGCGCTCCGCACCAAGTCTCAGTGCGGCCATCGCCGCGTCCATAGCGACGTTGCCGCCACCGATTACGACCACGCGCGATCCGAGGTCGGGGCGTTCACCTCTCGCGATGGCGATCAGCAGATCGGAAGCCACATAGACTTGAGGCAGATCTTCACCCTCAAGACCGATGGTATACGGACGCCCAAGCCCTATTCCGATGAAGACGGCGCTGAATCCCTTCCCGAGAAGCTCGGCAGGCTCGGGCGCAATCTGCTTGAGCTGCACCTCGGCGCCAAGGCGTTGAACGTAGTCAAGTTCTTCAGCGGCGAAGGTCTGGTCCAGACGAAACGGTGGGATCCCCCTCGTCAATACTCCACCTATGACGTCGGACTTCTCGAAGATCGAGACTCCGACGCCGCGCTTCCTGAGCTCAACCGCTGCTCCCAGACCGGCGGGCCCCGCGCCGATGACGGCGACGCGCTCCGGACGGTCCTTGACGGAGTCTGGTAGAGGCGCAAGAGACGCCAACTCCACGTCGCCTGCAAAACGTTGGAGACCGGCAATGTCTATCGGTGTGTCGAGATTGGTCCGGGTGCAATGCTCCATGCAGAGCATCTCCTGCGGACAAACGCGGCCACAGATCCCGACCATGATATTCGCCTCACGGATGAGACGGGTCGCACCGCGGTGATTGCCGAAGCGTATCTTCCGGACGAAGCGTCTGACATCGACACCGGCCGGACAGCCGGTGTTGCAGGGCGGCTCGTCGCACATGAGACAGCGCGATGCTTCGATCACAGCCTCGTGCGGAGCGTAGCTTCGACCGGTCTCCTCGAGCGACGCCTGCGCTGCGCTTGTGTTGGCCATAGGGGACTCCTCGGTATTGAAGATTCGGTGTTGGAGATAGAGAAGCGCGCACCACGCGCGCCGTCTGCGAGCATATCTGTCGCCGACCGCCTCCGCAAGCGGCCCTGCCGCTAACCTTGGAGATCGAGTCCTATGCCGAACTCCAGACGTCCCGGCGAGGGTCCACCGGCCACCCGGAGTGCGACGGAGGTATTGCTGGAAACGATCGTCCGAGCCCGAATATACCACCTCGTTCCGGGATCATTCAAGGTCCTAAGCCCCATCTCCCCGGTGAGTCCGGGCTCGTAGTGTGTGATCCCACATCTCTGCCCTTCGCCTGCAACAGTCACAGCCCCGAAATCGAGAGCCACACTCCCGGTCAGTTGCATCGTGGAGCGCGCGCTCAGCGCCACCGCCGTCCCCAACCGGGCGCCGTTGAGATCCGCAATCGATCGACGAATCGAGAGACGCAGCCCCCCGGCGCCTGACGAACGAAGGACCACCCACTGCGTCTGGGTCTCCTCCCGCCCTGTTGTCGAGGGCTCCCCATCCTCGACCGAACGCGCGCGAAGCCTGCCGCCGAAGGTGATTCTCCCGAGGTCCTGCAGGTTCAATTCAGTCCCGAGTTCGATCAGGCCCGAGGGCTCGGGAAGTGTGTTGTGGTAGGTTCTCCATGGATGACCGGTCATGCGGGCGACTCCCCAGATTCTCCACGCGCCCCTGGCCGTATAGGAAAGGCGAAGCCATCCGGAAAGCGCGTTCGTACCCCCGGATGTCCCCGGGAGCGCTGAACCGAGTGGACTCCGAAAGCTCTCCGACTGATAGCCGCACCCCACCGACGACCGCACCGCACCGGAACGCGCTCTCACGCTTGCCAGGAACGCAGTACCTCCCGATGTCGAGCGAGCGAACTCAATCCCCGTTCTCCAATCTCCGGACACGAGAACGGCATCAAGTGAAGCCAGCGACACCTGGGCTCCACTGAGGCGGTAGTGTTGTCGCAGAGGATCTCCATTGGCCAGCGAAGGATCGAAGCTGAATCGAAGCAGGCTTGCGCCCACAACCAGCGATGGTTGATCGAGACGCCGCCCCGGCGAGTCGGCGCGGCCATCTCGTTCACCGAGGATCGAGGCCGTGGCGCAGTCGGCGCGACCACCAAGAACCGAGGCCGTGGCGCGGTCGGCGCGACCACCAAGAACCGAGGCCGTCACGCGGCCTCCGGCGATCGTCTCCGTAAGCACATCCTTCCCCTCTATCTCGCTCTCCGTTCTGTGATATCCGGAGGAGCGAATGGACGATACCCTGCCATTCTCATCGATCGTTGCGTCGAGATGCGTCCGTGCCGCGACGAACCCCAGCGAGACTCTCCCGACCCTCCCGGTGGCCGCGATTCCCCGGCGCGCCGTCGTTTCGGACATGCCATCATATCCCTTGATGCGATCACGTGAGCTGGGAAGACGCTCAACAGATGCCATGCCCTGTGGCCCTGCGATCAGACCCTGTCCCCAACGGATGTTGAAGTCCCCGGCTATGGCGCGTCCGCGTGAGCCCTCCCATGTGACGTGCGCCGCCACGTGGTCGGCGACCTCGCTCTCTCCGGGATCCTTCTCGAAGGCCACGCCGGCACTCAACCGATCGCCGCGAGAGACGCGCAGACGGACGCACGTTCTCGCCTCGGCGAGCGGGTCCTCCCATCCGAAGACCGGCACGGTGGCCTGTGAACCACCGTGGCTTCCCGACAACCTCGTCGTGAGGCTCCAGGTCAGACCCCGTCCCGCAACGGGTAGATGGGCGGTTCCATCCGGACCATTTCCGACGACGGTGGGCGCACCCGCGGCCAGGCCCGCCACCGGCGTCTGGTCAGCCACGTCACCCCGGGCGACGCCGGAGCGCGCGTCCGCCACGTGCACCACGACATACGGCGCAAGAGCGTCGACCGACGCCACCGTAAGCCCACTGAAACCGACAAGGTCACGCAAGCTCGTGAGTTCGCCTCGCTTCTCGCGGTACTGGAGGACGGCGGCCGCAGAGACGGGATCGATGAAGGGGATAAACAGAAGATCCGAGAGAGAACAGCTGTTGAGGTCCACGGGGTTGGCCCTGAAGGCCGCGGCCTCCCGAATCACCCAATCCGCCATCGCACTCTCCTCACCACCATCGTCGGGAAACGACTCATCCGCGATCGGCAGGAGCCACTGCTCCAGCTCATCGCACTCGGCGGTCGCCGACGTCATGAGAAGGAACATGCAGAGAAGTAGCGTGGCTCGTTCACCGCGCCCTCTTCTTCGCCTTCCGGTGCGCTGCCCACCGCACCGTCCCGCGCGCCATCCTGCGGGCCATCCTCTGCGCCCTCTATAGACCGAATGATATCGACACAAATGTGGAACCTCCGAGACGGGGATGCCACTGCCACGCAAGATCCACCACCGGTCGGCGAAGGCGTCTCGCACCGATCCCGAAGCCTACGGCCAGACGACCGGGCTCAACCCCACCACCTGCTCGCAGCCGAAACCACTCGGTGGCTCCAAGTTCAAGACCCATGCTGAACGACGGCGGAAACCCGGGCTCGCTCTCCATGGCCAGCCCAAGCACCGCATCATCGAGAACGAGAGCCAGTCTGCCGTGCGCCCGGGAGGAAACAGGGGAATCACCTATCGACACGTCCGTCGCGTTCGTGAGCGACAGCTCAACGGCCACCCTGCCCCGAAGAAGCCACAGCACCGCGGGGTCGAGCGCGACCGCCCACCTGCTCTCAAGACCATCCGCTGAGATTCCCAGCACGTGAGCGCCCAAGTGGACGGTCCCGCCCTCACCGATCGTGCTCCTCCATCCGATCCTCAGGGATTGCTCCCTGTACAGGGAGGAACCCATGCTCGATCCGTCCAGGACAAGTTCACCCTCTCCAAGACTGAGCTTCGTCCCGACCGCAAAGGATCTTGCCTCCGGAAGCCCGTAGTGCTCCGCTGCCGAGAGGACGATGCGGCCCCCCGAACCGACCCGCATCGCGAGAGAGACGAGCCCCATATCCGGAAGGACATCGAGGGCTCCCGCGGAGGCCGCGGACGGCGCATCGAGTTCGAACGAGGCACGAACCGGGACGGCCCGGACGAGGAGGAAGACGCACAAAAGAACGACAAGAAACACATATTTCATCCGTCGCCTCCTAGCGAACCAACGCGACCGCGGCTTTGGCCCTGACAATCACACCGGCACGGGCATCGATCGCCTCAAGAAGAAGCACATAGAGTCCGGTGGGAAGCACGACTCCGCTGTCGTCCTCCCCGTTCCAGATGAGTTCATGCCGACCCGATGTGGCCACCAGGTCCTCCAGAACGGCACGGATGCGCCCTTTCAGATCGAACACCGTGAGCCTGACGGTCGCTCGCGGTACCGGCAGATCGAAGTGAATGACCGTGCGGTCGTCATGCCCGTCGTCATCAGGCGTGAACGGATTGGGTGAGACCGTCAGTCGCCCGTCGGACGGGAGGCACGCGATGTGTATGCTGTTTGTGCGCCCCGGCGTTCCTCCCTCGGGCGCCACGCATCCTCCCCAGTTGTTGGCGTCATCCGACGGCATCTCCGGCCGGGCGCGTTCGAGTGATATCCCCTTGTCGCCGCCCCAGTTGCTCGAATAGATCACGATATCGATCGGAGTCTCGAACTCATCGAGCAGCGCTACGTGATCGTTTGCGCTCAGCGCCTCCCAGTGCTCGCTCTCGACCACGGGCGCTGCCGCCGCGACAAGCTCGATATCGCGCGCCACGACAAGAAAGCCTCCGGACGGAAGCGGTATCGCCTCGCCCGGGGAGACCGGTATGATCACGGACGCATCGCTATCGTCCCCGATCATCCACCCGGCAAGATCCAGGGACTCGCCGCTGACATTCACAAGTTCGAGCCACTCCGTGGCGCCTTCGAGGGGGGAGTGCATGATCTCGTTCAGGGCCACAAGAGCACCCGGGCGGCCGACCGTGAAAGATGTCGCCGCCGTGTTGTCGTCCGTGTTGTCATCCTCGCCGTGATTGAGAACGACTTCCGCAGTGTGATAGCCGGCAGCCGGCGAATCCCAGGTGAGCGGCATGAGGAGCGTGTCCCTCGGCGCCAGCTCTTCATTCACGGTCTCTGCCGCCACGGGGAGCGCCGAGTCATCGGCGAACAGCCGGAGGAGAGCACTTCCACCCCCTATCGGCACCGATCCGATATTCTCTATTCTGCACTCGATCCTCACCGGCTCGCCGGCAGGCAGGATCACTCTCCCCGTGTGCATGACACGAACAGAGAGATCATGTTCGAGGGCGTTCCGATACCCCGGGGTAGGAACTGAGGACGAGAAGTCGAGGTTGTTGAAATCGTAGTCGTAGCAATCGGGAATACGTGCGAGCGAGTTGCCGGACGTCACGTCCGGAGCGGGAGACCCTTCGTAGTATCCCTGGAAGAGCGGTTCACCCCAGCCGACCAGATCCACGATTTGAGAGCCGTCGGTCAGACGCGCGGCGTCGGGACCGTTCTGGAGATCGAGCGGCGTCTCATAGTCCGGCGCCGGGACAACATCGCTCTCACCTATCAGGAAGATCGCACCCGGCTCAAGGTAGTCGAGATCCCCACCTATCCACTCCACGGTCCAGTCGTCGGGATTGGCGCCGTTGCCCGTCTCGAACACCCAGCCCGTGAGCAGAACACCGGAAGGTCCGCAGTTCATGAGCTCCACGAACTCGTATCCGCTATCGCCTCCATCGGGATCGTAGAGGATCTCGTTGATGACAACGTCCGCGCAGCACGTCAGGGGCGCGTAGAGGAAGAGCGTTACCGCCGCCAAGAGCGGGAGGAGGCGGGAAGCAACTGCTGCCGCCGCCAGAAGCAGCGGAACACGTGGAGCAATCGCACGGGTGATCGAAGGGGGAACTGAAAGAGAACTGCACAGCAGGGGCCGCGGTCGACCACACACCATCATCCACCTCCCTCACGACCGTCAGGACCAAACCTAATCTGTTCGTTATCGCTCTACGGCAACCCCTTCCTTCTGCGTAGCGTCCACTCGACACCGAGGAGCACGACGAACGCCGTGAGAAGCCACGGTGAGTCCCACAGTTCTATCTCCCGGGCGGCAAGTCGCGTCGTCCAGGCAAGCGGCACGGAGTCCGGGAACCCATCGAGCGTCGGGGGCGTGAAGTACCCACCACCACTCTCCTTCCCCAATTTCCTCAGGAGCCCAGGTCGTCTTCTGACCTCGGAGTCCTCAAGACTGAACTCCTCCACGACGAACTCCCCCCGAGCCGTGCCCACTACCTCTCCGGCTACCTCGGCAGTGGCCTCATACAGATATCGCCCCGGCGCAAGAGGTTCAAGGTCGATCCGGTAGAAGTCGCCGTCGGGCACAAGGCTCCGCGATCTCACCGGCGCCGCGCCTTCCCCCCGCGCGATATCGACCACGACCAGAGCGTCGCGTGTCAATCTGAAATCATCCCCATAGACCTGTGCGGACAACCTCACCATCTCTCCCGTCGAGTAGACGTCCTTGTCGGTCCCGGCGACTGCCCGCTTCAATTCCCCTCTGGCCGTGAGCCACCGTGCGGAGTTGGCAAGAAATCTGTCGTAGAGATCCACGTCGTCCGGTCCCGACAGCTTCCATCTCCAGATCCCTTCGGCGACAACAACAATCACGCCGCCAGCACCCCGTCTGGCCGAAACGATCAGGGGGATGTCTTCGCCGAACGCTCCTGTCCCTGCGAGGAGCACGTCCGCGTCCGGGGTCGGTTCCCACTGCGACTCCGGCGGCGCCCATACTGGAGGCAGTGAGCGCCAGAGTTCTGTGTTCGTCATGCGGTCACCGGCGACGCGCATCACATGTGAGATCTCGCCCTCTCCGGTGAGTCGCGCTCGGGTCTCCCGAGGCTGCCCCACGGATGCGTCGGACGGGACTACCGGGAGAATGTCTGCGAGACCGGAGATGGCCGACCCAACCACCATCAGTCCGCCTCCTCTGTCCTCAACAAAGCTCCGGAGCCAGTCGTCCTCGATTGGCAGTCGATCGTACGGGGTCGATAGAATGATGAGGTCATACTCGAAGAGCGCCGCGCGTGTCTCTGGGAGTCTCGGTTCCGACATCGTCCGGGAACCTTCCACAAGTGCCAGCGTCGTGACATCGACGTTGCCGTCGGCCTCGAGTTCGTGTCCCAGAAACGCATAGTCCCACCCGGGGCGCGAAGTCAGAAGCAGGACCTTGATCCTTCCCTTGACGGCGTTCGTCGCCGTCACCCGCGTGTTGTTCGCGTTTGACAGCTCACCGGGCGCCTCCGGGATTGACACCGTGTATCGGTGCACACCGGGCGAGCCCGGCACCACCCTGAACGTAAACTCGGTCTCCTCACCTGTGGCCGACAGGGTGAGCGTTCTGGAATCGAGGACACTGTTGCCTTCTCTGAGTTCCACGACGGTCTGAAGCTCGCCGAAACCGACGCTCGAAACGCGGACGCGGATGGGAAGCGATTCTCCGGCGTATGAGATGCGATTCGTCGTCACTTCTCTCACCGCTATGTCGGGTCCGGTCTCGGAGCTGCCCAGGCCGAGCGTGAAGACCGGAACACCCAGCGCGATGCCCTCGTCGTAGGGACTCTGTCCTCTGTTCACGGCGCCGTCGGTCGCGAGGACGACCACGCCGAGATTTCTCCCGGCCATCTCCCGCGCCAGCATCCGAAGGGCGCTTCCGATATCGGTCGCTTCACCGTCGAATGAGCCCGGTCGCTCCACAGAAGAGCGCTTGATCGGAAGTTCAACCGACTCGCCTGAGAAAGCGAACGCCACCAGTTCGGCATCGTGTGCCAACCGGGGAAGAACGATCTCATTCAGGAGTGTTATCGCCTCGTCCCCCCTCGATGCCCCGGCCGTCCCGTCCCTAATGGCCATACTCCTCGAGGAATCGACCAGAACGGCCACGACCGGACGCTCGGTAACAGTCCTCGTCAGAGACAGAATGGGCTCGGCGAGGGCGAGGGCAAGGACGACCACGGCGGCGACCCTGAGCGCAATGAGAAGACGCCTGAGCGATGCGCTGACGGACGCGGGTGGGTGTCTGTAGAGCCACAGCACGACTGGGATCGCCGGCAGCAGTAGAGCCAGGAATAGCCACCCGTTCGGCTGATTTGTGAGCAGCGTCACCGCTTTCCACCTCGCTTGTCGCCAATGGGTTTGTCGGCATCGGATCTGCCGCCAACGGGCTCGTCAGCAATGGGTTTGTCGCCAATGGGTTCGTCAGCAATGGCTTCATCGCCGACGGGTTCGTCACCGGCAAGAACGACCGTCCGCCAGCCCTCTCCCACCTTCTCCACAACGAACTCGACTGCGCCGCCGGGAGCGAGGACCGCATCAACGGGCTCGATCTCGTGCTGCGTGTCGGCCCCGGGTGGAACCATCGCCACGAAGCGGACCGTGAGCCGGGGAAGCTTGGCGCCGGCAATTACTCTGTAGACCCCGCCATCCCCATTCTCGTTGACCTTGAAGAAGACCTGCATCGAGCCCTTACCCACTTGCACCGGCGCCGAGATCCACGGAAGCAGACGAGGAAGCGCCGGGCGAATGGTGATCGTTCCCGCCAGAAGATCCGGGTGAATCCCCAGGTAGTCCTGGTAGAGATTCCTGACGAATTCGGCCAGACTCCACGCTTGGGAGACCGCCCCTGCAACGTTCTCTCCGTCCTCCGGGGCGACTCCGTTTCTGAGTTCGGGCAACGTCCCGGCCGCTCCCTCATCGAAGATGAGATCTCTGAGCACGCTCGTCTGCGCCCACGCTTCCGAGATGCGGCCTTCCGCCACGAGAGCGCTGACAACCGGTCCCGTCAGCCACACCCAGACATCCCCATTGTGATATGCCTCATCGAAGTGGTAGCGGTCCAGGTCGAGGTGTCGCGGGTGGAAATCGGGATCCGTTGGAGCAAGCGATGCGACTCCATGGGGAAGCACGCATGTCCTGCTGACGGCATCGAGCACGGCCCTCTGCCGGTCGCGCGATAGAAGCGACGCGCCGTCATCTGCCGCAGCCTCGTCGCCGCAACGCTCCACCGCAGCCCTCCCACCACGCGGGTTCCTTTCCCCCCACGGAACAGTCAGGGCGAACACCTGGTTGGGTCGCGGTCTGCGATCGGGAGAGCCGTCCGCGTTGATATGATCGTACAGTGCACCTGTCTCTTCGTCCCAGAACAACCGTCCGAAAGACACCTTCACCTTCTCGGCGACCGCTCGCCACCGCACTGCCAGGTTCTCATCGCCCGTGATCTCCGCGATGCGCGAGCCGGACTCGAGAGCCGCATACCAGAGCGCCTGAACGTCCACAGCCCGATCTCCGCGGGGCGAGAAAGGCCCATTCTCGCCGCATGCATCCATCCAGGTCTCCGCTTCACCGTGCGTACAGAGACTGTTCTTGTCCACTCGCTCAGAGATTGCCCCCTCTATCGCGCGCTCCACAACCGGGAGGATCCGCTTCGCGAACCTCCTGTCGCCGGAGTAGAGAAGGTACTCGTACGCTTCCCGAACGAACCACCACGTTCCATCGGCCGTGTTGTAGTGCACCTCCCCCGGCATCGCCAGGTTCGGTATGCGTCCGGACAACCGATCTCCGTCCTTCTCATGCTGCATACACGCGAACGTCTCGAGGATCTCCCTGGCCGCGGCCAGTTGACCCAGCACCAGACAAGCGCCGGGAAGCGAGATGAATGTGTCGCGCCCCCAGTAGTTCGGAAACCAGTGAAGGCCGGCGAAGAGCCCTGGTCCCATCTGGTTCATCATGAGTGCGTCGAGCGAGGCCACCGCCCATTTGAGGGCGTGATCGTAGTCGCTGTCGTTGCTTGAAACGGCTACTCGATCGAGAAGCTCCGCGATTCTCCGCATCTTCACGTCGTAGAACCCGAACTCGTCCTCGACTCCCCTTCGCGCGAGTCCCCTGGCTTGATCGAGCGTGTCGCCAACGGCCGCAGAGAACGTCACGCTCGACGTGTGCCGATCCGGTCCACCACAGTCGAACTGGATTCGGCCGGGCACGAACGGCACCGCCGATGCCATGGTCCGCCTCGCGGAATCCCGTCCGTAGCTCGTCTCTCTGTAGGCCGCCTCCGGGACGAATTCGGATCGTTTATCACAGGCGATCACGAGCCAGACGGGCCAGTTCTCCTCCGGCGTACGCTCCTTGTGATCGAGCCTTCGCACAGCAAGAACGCTCTCGGTCGGGTCCCACCGCACATCGTAGTCCGGCCTTGCTTCCTCCCATATGCTCCGGATATCCACTCTAGGGGAGAACGAGCACTGACCGTTGTAGGTGGAGGAGTAGGTGACGATAAGGAGGTTCTCTGTGTCGGCCAGAAACACTGTCTCCGTCATTCTCTCCGCAACGAACTCGCACGTCATGCTCTGAGGCAGGATGCAGGCGTTTCTCAAACCCCATGCCTGGACCGGTCTGTCTCCGAGAGAGAGCTCCCAACCCTCCAGGAACTTGTGTAGCTCCACCGTGAGGCCGCGATAGTTTCTCTCGCGTGCGTGCCCCGTCTCGCCTGCGAAGTAGGCCTTGGCCTTGTTTGTCAGAATGAACTCGCGGGATTCATTGGGACCGTGCACGATCTGGAGCCCGTGACGATGTCCCTTCCGATTGAGCAACTTCCCTGCCACCCTTCTGAAAGCGAGAGAGCGCCGGTCGTATCCCTGCCCGGCGCCCTCCGCGGAGTCAACATCGTTCACACCCGGCCGCCCGCACTCCGTGCCGATTGCCGGAGGATGATCCCGGCGCGACCGACCGGTCTCTCCCAAGTGCCTGTCCTGCTATTCCACGGTGACGAGCGAGTTCTTGCCGCCGTAGGGATCGGGAACGCTTTCGGGATTGCCTTCGTCAGCGATCCACACGGCGCCGCCGTCAATCACGAATTTGTATTCGTACTGGCCCGGATCGAGATCCACGACCGCGATCCAGATGCCGTCTCCGTCCTCATCGGACATCGGCGTGGCGTCGGTGCTCCAACCATTGAACTGGCCGGCTACGTTCACGCTACCTGCAGACTCCTGCCTCACGCTGAAGAGGATCCCGTCATCGAGAAGAACCGGGCCTCGAAGAAGCTCGGCGTCCCCCGCGGCCGCGGCGCGCGCCATCACGCCCGCTCCGGCACCACCTCCTCCAGCGCTCGATATCGCCTGCGACAGGAAGGACGGCGGCCTGTCTCCAAGAATCACATACACGTTGCTGAGCGTCCCGCGGAAGATCTCGTCAAATGCTCCATCGTTCGCGGAGTCCTGGTCGGTCCCGTACCACCAGAACCAGTCGCTTCCCTCTGCCGCATAGATCTCATCGTATGCGCGGGACAGGACGTTCGCATCCACGGTGCCGCTCTCGTCCTTATCGGCAAGATAGTCGCGGACTGTGGCAAGGTAGTCCCACGCGACATTCTCCTCGTCCTCTCCAATCCAGGTCCCGAAATCGCTGCTGATCCACGAGCCGGCCCAGAGCTGCTGGATGGTTGCCGTCGGCGGATGCTCCTTAAGGTACTCGGCGACCGTGACAGTGCGCAGCCAATCGGCCTCCGACATCTGCTCATACCACGAATGGAAGAACTCCTTGCCGTCGTGCCGGTACCAGTCCCACGCGTTCTCACCGTCAAGAATGATCGGGACGATGTAGTCGCGATCGTCACCGGCGAGTTCCTTGTGAATCCCGTGCAGGCTTCGCATCATTGAGTTCGCCGCCGCCACACCGTCCATCTTGCTGAAGTTGAACCCTATCTCGTCGGACAGTCCGTGGTCCCGGAAGATCATCGCGACCCTGGCGTCACCATCCACTGCCCAGTACATCTGGTACCTCTGTCGGGTAGCCAGCGGACCGCCGCCGAGTGATTTCTGAAGCACCTGGTCGTCCGAGGCCATCCATGAGAACCCGCCGGCCTCGACCGTACCGATGATCTCCTGCGACACGGAACCCTCTCCGGGCCATAGCCCCAGAGGACGACGACCGAACAGCTTCTCATAGTAGTCGGTAGCCAGCTCCACGTGGGCAAGCGCGTCTTCCGGGTGATTGAACCTCGTCGCGGGGAGTGCTGTTCCCGGCATCGCCACGCGCGCAAGATCGGTGTCGTAGATGAGCGGGAGGATCGGATGATAGAACGGTGTCGTCATGATCTCGAGCTGCCCCCGCTCCTGCGCCAGGCGATGGACGGCCACAACGTTCTCCATGATCGCCCGCTGCACGGCGAGAACCTCACGCTTCTCGGCAGCCGTGAAGTCCCGCCCCTTCTCGATGAGATGCCGCACGGTAACGGTCCTGCCGTCGACGAGTTCGACGTCTCCCTCCTGAAAATCCGGATCGAACCAGGCAAGGTTGAACCACACCTGAAGGTCGCGCCAGTCCTGCTCGGAGAACGTGCGTGCTGCAGCCGCGAGTTCCTCGTATGAATCGCCGCCCTTCTTCTCCTTCAGGTCCTTGTAGCGCGGCCATATGTGGATCATGTTGTCCCAGTTGGCATTGAAGAAATGCGTGAGAAGGAACACCTGATCCTCCTCGGTGAGCTCCCCCGCATCCTTGAGCGTCATTCTGAGATACGCATCGGTCGGCCTGCCCTCACCCCAAGCCACCAGTAGCTCCTCCAGCTGCACGAGCAGGATCGGTGTCAGGTTCACTGTGAAATGGATGTCGGGATAGTCATCAAGGATCGCCACCATGTCGTAGTAGTCCTTGATGGCGTGCATCCTCACCCACGGCTCCGCGTACTCGCCTGTGGAGAGATCCTTCAGGTACTTCGGCTGGTGCTGGTGCCAGACGATGGCGACGTTCAGTGGTCGCCCGTGCGACTCAAGGTCGCCCACGACCGGATCGAACGACTGAGCTCCATCAAGATGTCCCAGCACGACGCTCCCGTCAGCCGCGATCGACACCACGGTGTTGTAGCTTCCGTGGTTGTCATCGACCCGCTCCGGATTACTGGGATCGAACTCCCAGAGTTCTCCATCATTGACCACAAACTTGTACTCAAAGGTCCTCTCAGTCGGAAGCTCAAGCACGACCTCCCACACGCCGTCCCCATCCTCATCGCTCATCGGCAGGGCGCTCGGATCCCACCCGTTGAACATCCCGGCGAGATGCACCGTCCGGGCGCTCGGCTTCGAGAACGTGAAAAGAACACCACCGTCTACGGCCACAGGCGCGGAGGCGCCAACCGAGGCGGCTGCCATGGAGATGGCGATCACAAGCAACAGAGCAAATGACGCGGTGAGCGCCGATCGTTGTCCTGGCCTCATGATGTCCGCTCCCTTAATTGATCTCAAGCGCCGGCAGCACAACGTACTCGCCCCGCTCCAGACTATATGCGCCAAGGATCTCTTCCTGTGTTCTCTGCTTGCCGCCTAAGAAACCGAAGAGCTTCTTCACTTCCGGGACGATGATGTCGTAGATGTTGGGATCTATCGCCAGATCGTGGCCGCCCCCACCTCGCCACTCCTCCGGCTCGGCTCTGACTTCGCGGAAATCTCCAAGCCCGCCCGCGCCGTAGTCGTCCTGAAGTCCCGCAGCGGGCGTGAAGCGCCAGGCTGATGCGGCCCCGTCTATCTGAGCAATGGGAACCGATATCCGGATGATGTTCTTCGCCATGTCCGTCGTGACCGTCGCACCGATATCGACCAGCTCCGACTCCGCATCGATAACCGCTACGGTCTCACCGGCTGCGAAGATCTGGTACTCCGACGGCGCCGCGAGAAGCACGTTCGCGTTGCGCCGGAGTTCCTTGTCGCCACCCTCTTCTGTGTCGATGGCCACGGCCACCATCGTGAGTCTGTTCCCGATCTCCCACGGATCCACGAGGCTACGCATATGGAACACGAAGATGAGATTCCCATTCTCCTTCTCGATCGAGAAGGAAAGGATGTCGGCCTCACCACCTTCCCCAAAAGCGGCATTCGTCGGATAGGTGTAGTCACCATCGCCCGTGTCGTCACCGGCCGCGTCCTGCCAGACCGACAACGGCTCTGCGCCGTGCGCCGCCGAGCACAGCATGAGCGCTGACAGCATCAGCACCACTGTGATCCTTCTCATAGCTTCCCCCCTGTCATGGCCCTCAGTAGTTCCACTGCTCCGGTCGGCCCGGCGTTTTCCCCTACTCCCCGGCCAAGAGCTTGTCTATCTCTTTGACGGCAACATCGAGCGCGGCCTTCACCGTCTTCGATCCATCGAGAGCCGCCTGCATCTCGGGGATCATCAGATTCTCGATCTCCGGATAGTACGGCGTTGGCGGTCGTGGGATCGCGCTTCTCATCTGCTCGACGAAGACCGCGAGATACGGATGCTCCTCCGACGTGATCGCGTCCATGGCCTTCAGGTTCACCGGGATCTGTCCGAGGGTCAGTGCCCAGTTTCGCTGGTTCTCCTCATTCGCGACGAACATGAGGAACTCGGCTGCGAGTTCCGGATTCGGACACGACTTGAAGACGACGAGATCGTTTCCTCCAACATTTGTGTGGGAGCCGGCCGGTCCCGCGGGAATAAGGCCAACACCAAAGTCGATGCCGGTCCTCTTCAGGCTCTTAACGGCCCACGGCCCGTTCATTATCATCGCATAGCGCTCGTTCTGAAAACCGAGATCGTTCTGGATGCCTCCGGCGCGCCACGCGCCGCCCTCGATCCCGTGCTTCTCGAAAAGATCCACCTTGAGCTGGAACGCCGCGACACCCTCGGGGCTGTTCAGAAGACACCGGGCGCCGTCCTCCGACAGGAACTCCGCTCCGTAGGTATTGAAGAACGGAAACGACCACCAGAGTGAGTTCCTGAGCCCCAGGCCGAAGACGCCGTCCTCACGCCGCGTCAGTTTCTTCCCATAGGCTATGAGCTCATCCCAGGTCGCTGGAGCGCGGTCGGGATCGAGCCCGGCCTCGCGGAAGAGTTCTCTATTGTAGAAGAGGCAGAGGCCGTTGGTCTGATCCGGGAGACCGTAGAGAGAGCCTTCATACATGCAGCTCTTGAGCGCAACGGGGAAAACCTCGGCCAGAAACTCCTCCGGCACATAGTCGTCCAGAACAGCAAGCGCATTCTTGCTTGCCAGCTTCGGAAGGAACGACACGTCGACACGCGCGATATCAGGCTCGGTCTTCGTCGTGAGAGCCGTCTGGATCTTCGGCTCAGCACCTGCGAACGGCAATCTCACTACGTCTATGCTCACTCCCGCGTGCGTCTCCTCAAAATGCCGTACCATCTCCTTGAAGACCGGATGCTCCTCGTCGTTGTAGGTCTCCCATATAGTGAGCGTCGCGGCTCCCTCCTGCCCGCCCCCGCAACCCTGTCCGATCAGCACGACCGCAGCCGCCAGAATCACAGTCGCCGACAGAAGCTTCTTCGTCATCGAGAATCCTCCCGTGTCATGGTTCACCATCGGAATCTCCCCCTTGTCACCCGCGGCACGTCTACTCCTTCACCGCGCCCATCGTCATACCCTCAATGAAGTACCGCTGCGCAAAGAAGAACAACACCGCAATCGGCAGGACCGAGATACACGACCCCGCCATCTTCAACGTGTATAGCTCCTCGTGCGCGCTTTTGAACATCGCAAGCCCGACAGGCACAGTGTAGAGCCGTTCGACGTTCGCCACAATAAGCTGCCAGAGGAAGTTGTTCCAGTGAAACTGGAAGGTCAGAAGAAAGAGCGTAGCGATTATGGGGATCGACAGAGGGATCATCACCTTGCGGAAGATCTGCCACTCCCCGGCGCCGTCTATTCTCGCTGCGTCAATGAGTTCGTTCGGGATCGTCATCATGTACTGGCGCATCAGGAAGAGCCCGAAGACGTTGGCCAGATGCGGGATAATCATCGCTCGATAGGTGTTCATCCATCCAAGCTTGTTGATGATCGCGAACTGCGGCACGACATACATCATGCCCGGGATCATCAATGAGATCAGGAGGAAAGTGAACAACCTCTCCTTCATGAAGAATTGCTTCTTAGCGAAAACGTACCCCGCAAATGTCGCAAACATCGTCGCGAAGAGAGCCGCGGTCGTTGCGACGATCACGCTGTTCGCGAAGTAGCGCCCGAAACCGAAATCGGACAGGACGCGGCGGAAGTTCTCTAATGTCGGTTGCGACGGCAGTATCTCCGAGCTGAAAGCCTGGCCCGGCTCCTTGAACGCCGTAACGACCATCCAGAAGAACGGGAACAGCACGACCACAGCGGCCACCGTCAGTCCAAAATAGAGGGCTGTGCTTCTCGCAACTGATGTCCGGCGAACACTCAAGACCTAGTCCTTCTCCCCAAGGAAACGTCTGTTCACAACCGTCACGATCATCGTGAGCGCCAGAAGCACGTACGACATCGCAGATGCGTAGCCCAGACGCCACTGATTGTAGAATGCGTCGAACACGTAGTAGCCGGTCACCCACGTCGCCCCGAGCGCTCGTCCACCCACATCAACACTCGGGCCTCCGGACGTCATCGCGTACACCTCGACGAACGCGTTCAGGGCCCCGATGGTCCCTATCACGACCATGAAGAAAGTGATCGGTTTGACGAGTGGGAGCGTGATCGCCGTGAAGCGCCTCCACGACGTCGCTCCGTCGATCTCCGCGGCCTCGTAGAGCGATCGCGGGATGTTCTGGATTGCCGAAAGATAGAGGATCATGCCAAAGCCGGCGCCCTTGAGAACGTTCGCGAAGACGACGCTCGGCATCGCAATCGAGGACATGCCCAGAAAACCCTTCTCGGAAAACGCGGTGATGCCGACCGACTCAAAGAGCCTGACCAAGATGCCTATGTGCGGACTGTAGATGAGCGTCCAGACGATGCCGATCACGAGCATGTCGAGAACGTACGGCATGAAGAACGCGCTTCTGTAGATGGCTACGCCCCTTAGCCGGTTGTTCAGCAGGAGCGCTAGAGCAAGAGAGACGGCGATTCCGGAGGGGATAATCAGCGCGGCGTAGTACAGAGTCATGAGCACCGACCACCAGAACTTCACATCAGTGAAGAGCTTCGCGAAGTTTCGGAGACCGACGAACTGAAGACCGCCAAAGACATCGAACGAGTCGCTCGGCACCTGGTGGAGCGCCAGATAGAGCGAGTAGACGACCGGGTAGACGAGAAAGACAGCGAAGATGATGAGAAACGGCGCGAGGAACGCGTACGCGGTCAGGTTCTCCCGACCGCGCGACGTAAGCGTCCGGGACCAGATCCTTCGGGCTTCTCCGCCTCCTGTATCCCGGCTTCTCACTCTACCGTCAGGATCGAGTTCTTCCCCCCGTACGGGTCTTCAACGAACTCGGGGTTCAGGGGATCTTCGATCCAGGTCCCATCGACGACGAACTTGTACTCGTAGGTGCCCGGTCTGATATCGAGTGTCGCACGCCAGAGGCCGTCATCACCCAGGACCATCGGGTCGGTGTTCGCATCCCAGTCATTGAAAGCACCGGCCACAGAGACCTCGCCTGCATCGGGCATGTCGAGTGCGAACGAAACCTCGACGGCTTGAACGGAACTCTCGACGGCGGTGTCCTCACCACTGATCACGGTCCCGGTCACCCGTTCGGGATCGTAGCTGATGGACGGTGGGACAAGGACGACGGAGTTCTCAAACCCGCCCTCGTAGGCAACGTCCGGATTGTTCGGATCCCGCTCCCACCGAAGTCCCCCGTCAATCACAAACTTGTACTGATACCGTCCGGGAGGAAGCGGCACGACGATGCTCCATATCCCGTCACCGTCAGGATCGGACATGGGATCGATCACCGGATCGTATCGCCCTCCGCCTTCCGTTCCACCCCAGTTGTTGAAGTTGCCGGCCAGCGTGATCTGTCGCGCCGAGGGCGCGTAGTAGTCGAATGAGAACCCTCCCTCAACTTCGTGCGGCGGCGGGAGCCGGTCCTCTATCACACTCAGAACTCCGGCACAGGAAGAAAGCGCGAGCGCCAGGGCTACGAGAAGTGCGGGAACTGCGAGTCGAGCTCTTTTCATCGCCTCCACCTCCCCTAGAACGAAATGACGGCCATGAGGCCGATCGTTCTGGCATCCGCAAGCGCCTGCTCGGCGTCGAGGACGCCGGCCGCGCTGTGATTCCAAAGATAGTCCGAGCGCCACCGCTCACGTCCGTTGGCGCGACCCTCGACGGGTACATCGACATAGCCCAGAGGATTCACTCCGTAACCGAGCCTCAACTCGATGTTCTTCCGCGGGCTATAGACGAGGGCCATGTACGGCTGCATGAATGACTCATCTGAGCCTGCGCCGGTGCTGTCCGGGACATCCTTGTACGTTATCTGCCTTGCATCCAGCAAGATCCCCCAGTCCCTGGCGAACGAGAACCACGCGCGGAAGTCGACCTCAGTGGTGTCGTAGGCGTCCCACAGCCCATCGTCCAAGTCGTAGCTCATCGCCTCAGCCTCGACCTCGATCCAGAGCTTGTCTTCACTGATGTTGGCGCGGAAGCGGGGGGCCACCCTCGATACGGTTCCTTCCCAGGCGAGGGAGACATCGGTCGAGTCGGGCGCGTACGTCCAGTCGTAGGTCGCGCGGTCGTACTCGAACAGGAGTTCGAAGATCCCGAAGGTGAAGTCCGCCTCCAGCTCGTAGAGCCAGTCGTTCCGCTCGGGGAGTGCGTCGTAGACGTTCACGGAGAGCGGCGATGCGTCGAAGCGAACCTCCGTATACCGGCGAAGGGGATCTCCCGCCCAGACAGGAGAACCGAAGGCGACATACTCCTCGCCTGCGTCCATCCCGTCCATGCTCGTTCTTCCTACCTCCAGATCCAGACGCAGGGATTCAAGCGGCCTCGACTCAAGCTCCAGCTTAACGAGCGACCCCGTCATCTCGCCGGCCTCTACGCCGATGACGCCGTTGCCATAGTCATCCCCATCCACCTCTTCCCTGTTTCCCATGTTCCAGATGCTCGCGTACCGATAGCTTGAGTACTCCGCCCGCAGGCCGAGTAGCGCCTCGTGAACCTGCCAATCGAGATCAACGCCCATGTAACGCTCTTCATTTGAAAGCTCGAACCAGTCGCTTGACGACCCGGTCTCGTCGATGAACTCCTGAAGATGAGGACTGTAGTTGTCACCCTGCCAGTCCATCCACCAACCATCTCTGAAGGACACGTAGGTCGCTCCGAGCCCGAGAGGCCCGAGAGGCCGCTTGAGTCTGACACCGATCAGGTCCGTGTCGGTGTTGTCGTATGTGGACGGATCGTTGTACGTATCGTAATCGTACGCGTTGGCATAGACGGCAGCCAGATCCAGACCCCAGAAGTCGCTCTCGATAATCGCTCCCTGAGTTCCACAACCGTACGGGATGTGCTCCTCGGCGATCGTCCCCGTGAGATCCGTGTGGCCGAGGGTCTCAAGAGGATTGTCGAACTGCACGCGCTCCTCATTGTAGAACCCGGTCACAGTGAACGGCCCGCCCTCGAGCCTAGCGTAGCCGCTGTATAGATCGGCGTGGATCTCCTTGATGTCACCGGCGCCTGTGGCAAGCCTCAGTGTCGCTCCTCCCGTGACCTTTGAAGTCACGGTTGGGTTGACCGAGACGAAGACCTCGTGCTCGGGTCGTGTGAGTCTCCACCTCGGATCGCTTGGAAGATCGCTCTCTGTGTCGTAGGTTGCCCGATACCAGCCGTTCAGACTCACGCGCGAGTTCACCGCGGTGTTCGAGATGGGCGCGACTTGAGCGGCCACGACCACGCCTCCGTCCTCACCGACCGTCATCTCCGAGTTGCCATAGTCTCCGGCGGTCTTCGGATTGTCCGGATCCGCCACCCACTGCGAGCCGTTCAGAACGAACTTGTACTCGTAGACTCCAGGCGCCAGATCAATGACCACACTCCACACACCCTCGTCGTCCACCGTCATCGGGTCAGCGTTCACGTCCCAGTTGTTGAACGCGCCGGCCAGACTCACGCTTGCGGCATACGGGTCGCTGTACGTGAATTCGACCCCGGCGTCCACGCTGGAGAACCCGGCGTGCGCGGGTGACGCCACCACCGCCGCGATCAGAACCAGCACCCACATCAGATGACTCATTCTCATTTCGCAATCTCCGTCTTGAGCGCTTGTCTCTAGTAGTAGATTCTCACAAAGGCCTTGAAGACCTTCTCTATGATCGCATCGGAACCGTGGCTCACGAAGTCCCCGTCGTTCACGAGTTCATTGCTGTGATCCGGATTGCCGTATTCAACAAAGAACTCCCCGCCCGACCAACCCAGGTACCTGATCTGGGCAAAGGCCGTCTGCCGCGATTCCGTGCACTCACTCACATTCATTACTCTCGCATAGAACTTCCAGTCGTCGCTCAGGTTGACGTTCGCTTCGAAGCCGTACGCCGAAACCTCGTAGACTGTATCAATGTCTCTCATACGGAATTGTGTGCGCAACTTGACGAGCCTGTTCTCGCCGGTGATCTCGAAGAAGAGATTCGGCCAGACACCGTCCTTGTTCTCGTGGACCTTGTACTCCGCCTTCCCAGTGAAGCCGTTAACAAACTCAACGTAGGCCTCGGTTCCCCATTCCTGCCGCACACCATACTCGGAAGTGCTGTAGTCCTTCGGCTCTTCCTTGAAGGTCCAGTACTTGAAGTTGATGGCCTTCCTGGACACGCGGTAGTGCGCCTCCGCATAGTACTTGGTGTAGCCGTTGAGGTTGCGCCGATCCCAATGCGCAAGGCGGTCGGCGTAGAAACGCTCCCCGTAGTCTCCGTATGAAGCGAGGAACCTGATGGGGCCGGCTCGGATATCCCGGATCTCCGTCTTGAATCCGGCAAGACCGGACTCGTCTGAGTCGTCAACCCAGCCGGAGGTGTTGCGGCCATATTCGGTGGCCCATGTAACGCGGCCGAACCGCGTGAAGAATGGGATGATCTCTCCCAGGGCAAGCTCTGAATCAAGAGCGATGACCTCGCTGTAGCCCCCGGAGCTGCCGTGGAAAGGGGTGTCATTGAAGTCCCTTCTCGCATAGGTGGTTCCGAGGAGCCCCCTGTCACCCAGAAAGCGGCGGTTCAGTCTTAGACCCCGATAATCGTCGGTACTACTCGACATCGAGTCCGCCTCCGTGGCCTCCGGATAGTACTCCAGCTCGTCGGGCATTTCGGAGAAACCCATGGAGACGTAGTCGCTTCGCTCGCTGTAGAAGGCCGCACCGTGAAACCCGAACACGTCCCAGAAATCGAGCCGTATGCCCTGCGCCCTCACGCCCCAGTCGTCGTGCTTGACCTCGCCCTGGTCGACGATGGCCAGAAGCGGCTCGTTCAACCAGAAGCGGTCCTGTCCGGTGAAGAGATGCGCCTCAACCCTGCTTCCGCAGAAACGCATGTGCGCTTCATTCACGAAGACACGCGTCTCCTTCACGTCCTCAGCCCACCGATCCGATTCGGCCGAAACCTTGAGGAAAGTGTCTATGTCCGTCCAGGGACTGCTCTTGAGCCTGAACTCTGCGTAGAGTCTCGGGTTGTTGAGCTGCCATGTCGGATCACCACCCCTCCCGCTCGTCAGCTTGAACATCAGATCGGAGTATCCCTCGAGCGTGGTGACCGCTTTGGCGGGTATGGCAAGAATCACGATGGCTGCCACACACGCGGCCACGATGAACGCGGTCGGACGCGAGACCCCGATTTTGCCGTTACGTGTCACTTGGAACTCCTTCGAGAATCATCATTGCCCGCGGCTACCACAGAAGCACAGCCGATAGACGGTACATACTGCCTATCCTCCGCTCCGACAGCAGCGCTACGTCCAGTCTGAGGTTCTTCGACTTGATGCCGAGTCCAGCTGTGATCCTGTCGCGGTTCATTCCCGCACGAAGCGCGAACGCATCGTAGAACCATACCTCGGTGCCGAGATTCAGTGATCCCTTCGTGTCGTAGAACTCGGGCGCCTCGCGCGGTGCTCGCCACTCGACACTCATCAGCATGACCTTGCGGAAGGTGTACGTCCCACCAAGGCGGAGTTCCATGTAGATGGGATCGGAGACTTCCGACGCCTCTATCAGTTGAAGCTCCGGCTCGCCGAGATTCCTCAGTGCCGCGCCGACGGACCACGTGTCCCTGCGGTAGAGGCCTCCCAGATCGACAGCGTACCCTGCGTCCCCACCCGAGTCGAACGATGGATCGTTGTAGTAGTCGTAGCCCGGCGCGTCTATTGAGAAGCGCTTGATGCTCATTCCTACGGCCAGATGGTCGATCGGCGTTCGGCCTCCGTACCCCAGAAGGATCGTGTCCTCACTGTAGAGTTCATCGGCACTCGTCCTCATCCACCCGGCCGCCATACCCCGGCGACCGTTCCCGTACCCGGCCATTGCCGAGTCCTCAGCCAACCCCTCGACACTGTAGACACTCGTGCGCATCCCGAACAACTGGATCCCGTCGAGCGAGACGAGACCCGCGGGATTCCAGTGAAGGGCCGTCACGTCATCCGCCACCGCGACGAAGGCGCCGCCCATGCCCATAGCGCGCGCGCCCGTCTCCATCTCGATGAAGTTGGCCCCAGCGCCAAGGGGCACAACCAGAAGCGCGGCACAGAAGACCCATATCTTCCCGTTCATGTCAGACATTCCTCGCTACTTGATGACAACGACTGGGCGGTTGACCCGCTCGTAGGTCGGTTCCGTCTTGAACTTCGCTTCCACTCTCATCACATAGATGCCGTACGGCACAACGTGGCCGTTCTCATCGGTACCGTCCCAGTCGATGCTCCCCTGGAGCCAGCCGGTGAACTCCGTAGGCTGGTGCCAGACAAGCCGGCGGGCGAGACGTCCGGAGAGATCGTAGAACTCGACATTGACATGGTCGGCTTCCCGACCGAGATAGAACGTGATCGTGGTGGAATCGTAGATGCCGTCCCCGTTGGGTGAGAATGGATTCGGCTCGGAGATGACGCCCGAAAGCCCCAAGGCATCGTCGAAATCAAGCCCGTTCCAGAAGAAGACCCCGAAGAGACCCAGCACATCCGTCACGGCGCCTACCGTGTTGCTCGCCGGGCTGTTCGCGGCTCCTCTGAGAATCCAGCGCTCGGTCTCCGTCACCCACGTGAAGAGCCCAAACTTCGTCTCGTCGAGAGAGCCGACATCGTACTCCGAGTAGTGGAGCTTCACGGTTGCAGGACCCTCAAGCCCCATCTCCACACCATCAAGGGTCTCGAGTGTGACCGTCCGCGACGTCCCCACAAACTCCATGTCACCACGAATGTTGGAGAGGTCGGCCAGCGCGGCGTCCAGGGGTGTGAGAACCAATGCAAGATCGTCGCGCGCTTCGGTCGGGAGACTCTCTTCATCCACAGACACGACCGTCCCATCCTGGAAGATGAAGATGGGCTCCTCGTCCGCCCGCGATGTGTCCACGCAGGCTACGCGTTGCGACTCCGCCCACGGCTCGGGAATTCCCAGCTCAAAGGGACCGGCCCATATGTCATTCTCATTTGATGACTTGTCGGTCGCATGTATGTAGCCGACGATGATCCGACCCATGCCGGTGACATTCAAGTCTACCTCGCTCGCCACCGCCACAATGTCGGCGCGCGCCACGTTCGCTGCCCAGACGTCACCGGCAAGATTCACCATGTCCACGGCGTGACGGGTCGTGTCCCCCAGCGTGTTCCAGAAGAACCGTGCGCTCTCGACGCCGGATACGGGATCGATGATCGTCGTCCAGAAGACGGCCGGAGCGCCGTCGAGCGCCAGCCAGTGGATGTGCTCTATCGTCTCCTCGCCCTCAACAGGAACGTGCTCGTCCGATCTGCGACTCTCGAACTCGCCTATGATGGGCGGCGAGAAGTCCTCAGCGAAGCTCGCCTCGAGCAGGCAGGCAACCTTGCTCTCATCAAACCGCTGCTCCGCGTCCGCCGTTGTGTAATCAAGCATCTCCTCCTGAGTACGTCCCGGCGCCTTACCCTCGCCCGGCGACACAGCGATATCTATCAGGTTCGCGTCGCGGTCGCGACCACCCTCGCTGTCACGGCCACCGCCGAACTGCCACTCCGCGATGCTGCTGTTGATCCAGCGTATGCCTCCCAAGTTCGAGTCCGACGTTTCACCGTCGTGCGACGAGATGCATACAATGATATCCCAGTTGCCTATATCCGTGTCTTCATCCGCGTCATCTCCGAAGAGGTCGCGCCGCACCCGGACGTCGATGAAATCCTCTTCGTAGTTGTCGCACATCGCGATGTCACTATCGTTCTTGAAGAGACTCCAGTTCGCAGATGAGTTCGAGTCGTTCGAGTTGACGAACCACTTGCCCCATCCCTCTATCGATATGCCGTAGTCCCACGCATCGACGCTCGCAACATCGACATACCGGTTCGGGAAGCCGCTGGTTGAGCCGGCCCCTTCCGTCGCATCGATGTAGATGTCGATCTTCTGGAGGTTCAGGTCTGTACGGTACGGGTCGTCGCACGTCTGCTCGCTCGGCTGCGGTGCACCCCAGTCCGCGGCTCCGGCCTCCCGATGATCCATGAGTTCCGCGACGTAGGTTCTGAAGACGAGCCAGTCGCCGTCGGCAAAGATCTCGAAGCTTGTTATGTCGAACGAGCCCGGGAAGAAGACGAGATTGGTTGGGTAATGATAGTAGAGACCGCTCACCGGATTGCCGCTCGCGTCCGTCTGGTTCGGACCGTGGTCATCCCCTTCCGCGTCAGTGAACTGTCTCAAGGCCGTTGCCGGGTTGTCCACGATCAGGGTGATTCCGGCGGTCGTCGACCAGACGTTGGTAACGTCTCTGGCCATTACGGTCATGGTGTGTTCGCCGTCGGACGCGGACGACGTGAGAGTGTCAGCAACAGTGTAGACACCGTCTCCGCCTGTCATGTCCACTCCCTCACCGTCGTCCAGCATTCTGACAAGAGGCTCCCCTCCGATATCCGAGAGGTTCAGGAAAACATCACCGATGCCTCCACCTGTGTCCATCACTTCAATGCTGTAGGTTACGACATCACCCGGCTCTGCCGGCGAGGGACCGGCCGTTCCGTTGGCGAGCCCCGGTGCAGACCCCTCGCTCACCACGACGTAGTCGGCGTAGTTGGTAAGCGTCACGGGCGTCGTGGCCGTCTCCCACCACTCACCGACCTCGGGTTCCATATCGTGCGTGGCGTCGTGCGGCACCGAGTCGAGGGCCGCTCGCTTCTCCCCGTCGGTCTCCTGCATGACATACGCTTCGAGCCCCAGCGTATCACCGACAGCGGCCTCGATCGCTGCAAGCGGGACGCGGAACACCACTTTCTCGGCGCTCTTCGCAATCCACGCGGTGAGGGCCACGCCTTCCACCCAGTCGGTGACCCATATCTCGTTCACGTGGTCGTAGAACTGCCAGCCGCTCCCGCTCCACTTTCTCAGGTCGGCGTAGTCCTCAGATGCGTACTTGTAGGTAAATGCGTAGTCGGGCAGAAGATCATGCCCATAGCTTATGGGGAAGGTGAACGGCTCGGGTGTCGCTCCGTCCGCATCGCCGTTCGCCTCAATTACCAGACCAACATGGACGCCGTCCCAGTCTGAGCTGAAATCGAGCGTCACTACCAATGTGTCTGCGCCGTTTGTCGCGTGGAGTATGGTCAGGTCCACGCCTTCGTTGCTGTTGTGGTCGTCGTCGGATTCCGGCGCCTCTTCATCGACCGCTATGATCGTAGCATCCACCGGCAGGAAGACCGTCTCCACAGGAAGGTCCACTGCATTTCCCACGATCTCGATGATGCCGTAGTTTGCGCCGACTTCGATCGTTCCCACAGCGACGCCGTCCGCATCCGTAACGATAGGCGTGTCGATCGCTGCCACAAGTTCCTCGGGTGTCGCCACGAGTGCGATGCTTAAGCCCGCAGTGTCCACTGAGTTGCCCCACTCATCAACTACCGATGCCGTGAGCACCGCCGTCTCACCGGCCCGAAGTGCCGTCGGTGATGCCGCCAGCTCAACGAGCGCCCCCTCACCGGGCTCGATAACGATGGCCAGCGTGTCGATATCTATCGAAGCAAACTCTGAACTCGGATCGATCACCGTCGTCACAGAGGCGGCGCCTGCAACAGTCCCGGAAAACTCAACCTCAAACCAACCGTTCGGATTCGTCTCCACCACGGTCATACTGAAACTGCCGCCTACACCTAAGGCCGTCATGGTCGCGTTCAGTCCGGCGACGGGGGCGTTGTTTCCGCTCGCGTCGATGAGCTGCCCGGTGATCGTCGCCACACCGTGGCCGGCGGCTATCTCAAAGCTGTCACTCTCAAGCATGAGCTTCGTGGGGGCCGGCGCGCCTATTCCCACCTCGAGGACATTCACGAGTCTCTCAGTCGTAGCGAGCACTCTCAGGATCTCAATCTCGTCGTTGGCGACGAGGAAGCCGGCGCGTCCACCCACGAACATGTCTCCAGTGATGGCGGGAGGATCAAGTACCACGCCGTTCGTGTCGGCGATGACCACGTTCCCAAGAGGCGGATGAGCCGGGTCGAGACGTGTAGCCGAAATCGAAACGCTGTCGATGAAACCGTCATCCCAATACGCCACCCGCTCGTCGTCGTCCCGCGGTTCAAGCCACGCTTCCGCATAGTAGTAGAGACCGCTGTCCGGAATGCTGACCGTTGTCGACACGCCGTAGATGGTGCTGCCGAGTGAGTCCACGTAGGCGAAGTGCGTTGCCTCGACAACCGGGAGCGTCAGCGTACCGACACCCAGGGTGTCGCCACCGCTGACGGTTGCCGGGATCTCTGCATCCACATATCCCATCGCCTCGGCGACCACATCCCAGTCGCCATCGACGACGGTTGCTATGGAGAAGCTGCCTGAACCACCGGCCACGACGTATGGACCGTCTCCCCCCGCCTCCCCCGTCTCCGCATCATAGACCGTCACCGTGACGTCGGTGGCTGGACCTCCGGAGAGAGCCACCTGCCCCTCGACGCGGCCGGTGACCTTGGTCAGCGCGAAATCGATCCCCGTGATCTCGGCCTCATCAACAATGGTCACATCCTCGACCGTGATGGAGAGATACGACTCGCCGGTCGCCACAACGTCGTAGCCGCCGTCCGGAACGAGGTAGATGGTGTAGTCGCCGCCGCCGGGCGGGGCATCGGCCGACTCAACGGCCCCTCCACCACTCCAGGCCGTGACGGTGACGACCGTTGTGAGATCATTAGAATCGTCGAGTGTCACTGTTCCGGATATGGAGCCTCCGGCGGGGAATCCCTCATCCGGCACGCCGTCTGCATCGGCGTCCACGACGGTCTCGTAGTAGTTGTCGAGATCTGTGAAAGCATCCCACGGCGTGCTCGCATCAGATTCGGCGCCGGTGGATGATGTCGGCATAGCGTCGTACGCACCCGAACCATCGCCTCCGACGATCGCAGCGATGAACCTGAGCGTGGTGCCATCGGGCACCACTCCCCGACCGAGTCCAAAGAGGCCGTTCCATGATATCCGGGCCTCAATGTGCTTCCAACCGGGATTACACTGAGAGTAGGTCTCGTCGACCGGCGTGGTGCTCGTCGGGTCGGAGCAATGCTTGATATCAAAGACGCCGGGTAGATTCCAGCCGCCCATGATCACATCCGCGCCCATTGTGCTGAACGTAAGATTCCGCGCGTAGAAGTCGGCGATCGAGAAGTCCGTTGCTCCTGTGATCCCGTTCTGCGCGTCGGTATCTATGAAAAGGAGGTAGCCGTTCCCATACCCACCCGGACCGTTGACGGTCGTGATGCCGACATAGAGGCTATCGGCATCCCAGGTGACATAGAGATCGACCAGATCACCGTCACTTGATCCCCAACGGTTGTCGTTGTCCGGGTCTTCCACGCCCAGCTCATCGGGCTCCCAATCGTTCTCATCTTCAGTGACGTGCCCGTCGATGTATGGGCTGTTGTACGTCTTGCATGCGGCGGTGCCGCAGGCAAGCAGGAGAACGAGCAGTATCAGAATCGGGATATGTCGTCGCATTACCTCTTCCTCGGTGGCGCGGCCTCAAACTTCACTGTGTTTCCTGTCTTTGGGTGGCGCAGCCTCAGACTCCGCTGTGTTCCTTCACGCCACCCGCGGTTCCCGATGCATCTTCCGAGTCATCGGAACACGCACTGATGAGATCGAGCAGCTCCGGCAGTATCTCGCCCGCCCCTCCGATCAGGGTGGTGTCTATGAGAGCCGAGATCGGCGTGTAGTGAGTGTTGATCTCGACGACGAAGGCGCCGTTATGCTTCGCCACAAGTGGGAGCGTCGCCGCAGGGCGCACCTGGGCAGACGTACCAACCACCAGCATGGCGTCGCATGTGCACGCCACCTCGTGCGACCGTTCGTAGGCATCCATCGGCAAAGGCTCGCCATACCAGACCACGTCCGGTCTGAGCATGGACCCGCACTCCTTGCATAGAGGCGGATTCTCCGAGAGTGGGCACTCGCGGAAGTCGAAGACCGTCAACTCGCGCGTACACCGGGCTCGCCAGATGTTCCCATGCAGTTCCACGATGTTCTTGCTGCCCGCCCGGTCGTGTAGTCCGTCCACATTCTGCGTGACGACCGTGACGTTATCGAAAACGGCCGCCATCTTTGCGATCGCGGCGTGTCCAGGATTCGGATCGACGCCGGAGATGATCTGACGCCGGTAGTCGTACCAGCTCCAGACCAGTCGGGGATCTCTCTCGAAAGCCTGCCAGGTCGCCAGATCCTCTGCATTGTACTTCTGCCAGAGCCCATCCTGACCCCTGAAGGTCGGGACGCCGCTCTCAGCGGAGACTCCGGCTCCTGTAAACACGACGATACTCGAGGCGTGGCCGAGTCTCTCAACCAGATCCTGGGGAATCCCACTTGTGGATATCATACCCTCGCCTCCTTGGGCTGGTATTCAAGCCCTAATCCGGCGCCTGCGGCACTCCCTTGGTGCCCCAGTGCGACGCCGGTTCTATCATCTTCTCTCCGGTTCTGTTCCGGGACGGAGCTGTTCCGAATCTCCAGAAGGCAGAACCTGTTGTTGTGCAGTTCATACATCTAATGCAGTCCACGCTTCCGATCTGCTCGGGGACCTTAAGACCCATCGGGCAATTCTTCGAGCAGTGCAGGCACTTCGCGCAGTTCTCCAAATCGGATCCCTGTGCGTAGGCGATCGCGCAAGTATCGAGGTCGAAGTCAAGCTGAAGAAGGCTGAACTTGTTCATCAGACCGAAGAGCGCTCCAAGAGGACAGACGAAGCGACAGAACGGTCTCCGCATCATCGCCGCCAAAGCCACGAGAGCGACCAGCATGACGATCTTGAGGGCGAAGATGTGCGTTGTGAAACTCATGCCCTCCGCATAGTCCGAGCCGCGGGCGGCCCACGCCAGCCATGGAAGTCCTGCTTGAAGAGTCCCTGCCGGACAGAACTTGCAGAACCACGGCTCGAATGACACCCATGTGACGACGCCCACAACGAGAACCAGAATCACATATTTCATGTGGCGAAGCCAGTCGGGCGCCGAAAACTTCGGGGCCTTCAGTTTGTAGAGCAACTCCTGGAACCACCCGAACGGACATAGCCAACCACAGGCCCAGCGCCCGGCCCCCAGGCCTATCAGACCGAGAACGCCGATGAGGTAGAACGGAAACGCACGGACGATTATGAAGTGCTGAAGTGTACCGATTGGGCAAGAGCCCCAAGCAAGCGGACACGCGTAGCAGTTGAGGATCGGAACACAAGCGCCCTTCAGAGTCCCCTGATAGAAGCTCGCCGTGGGTATCGAGGTGAAGTACGAGTTCGTTATGATGAGCGAGAAGAGCTGGACGATACGCCGTTTCATGCGCGGGTGGCCCTCCAGAGCAGCTCAAGCGACGCCGATACAGGTCAGGCAGATCATGGCTCCATTAGAGAGCGTTTCCCAGAAGTCACCGACGATGAGTCCGTAGACCACGCCGGCACTGAGAACAACAGCCAGTAGGGTGAAGACGAGCTTCCTCACCATATCCGCCCTCCGTCCATCGGCTCGACCGCACGTGTGCATGAGGTCGCGGGTGCATTTCGATCAAGCCAGCAAGTGTGATTCTAGCCCACAGAGGGTACTCCGTCAAGATTCGATAGCCGATAGCATGGGCACTCCCGGCCACATGCACCTCGCACCAAAACAAAACGACGGGGACGAAACCTCTCGTCCCCGCCGCAGCGTACGATCATGTTTGCAGTCGATGCGCCACCCATGCACCACGGAGTCAGCTACGACCGGACTCCCGCCCGCCGTTCTCTACTCCTCGGACCTCATCCTTGCCCGCAGCACCGCGTGCGCTGCGGCCAATCTCGCTACCGGGACCCGGTAGGGGGAACAGCTGACGTAGTCGAGCCCTGCATGATGGCAGAAGTCGATCGAGTCGGGATCACCGCCGTGCTCGCCGCAGATACCGACGTGAAGCTCAGGATTGACGCTCCGGCCCTTCTCAACAGCCATCTTGATGAGGGCGCCTACGCCTTTCACATCGATCGACTGGAAGGGATCACAGACAAGGACTCCCTTTTTGATGTACTCCTTCAGGAACGAACCGGCGTCGTCCCGGCTGTAACCGTATGTCATCTGCGTGAGATCGTTCGTGCCGAACGAGAAGAAATCAGCATGTTCGGCGACCTCATCGGCCACGATAGCCGCCCTCGGGATCTCTATCATCGTCCCGATGTGGTAGTCGACCTCCATGTCCCGTTCCTTCATCACGTCAACGCCGATGCGCTCCACGAGTTCGCGGAGAATCGAGAGTTCCTTCGGCTCGCCTACGAGAGGAATCATGATGTCCGGCCTGACGTCAACGCCCTTCTTCTTGAGCGAGCAGGCAGCCTCGAAGATCGCGCGCGCCTGCATCTCGTAGATCTCGGGGAATGTGATGCCCAGACGGCATCCGCGGTGACCGAGCATCGGGTTTGATTCACGGAGACCGGCCGCCTTCTCCTTCATGCTCTCGGCATCTTTGCCGAGTTCCTTGGCAAGCTCCTCGATCTCCGCATCGCTGTGCGGAACAAACTCGTGAAGTGGCGGATCGAGAAGCCGGATGGTAACGGTGAGACCCTTCATCGCATCGAGGATGCCCTCGAAATCGCTTCGCTGAAACGGCAGGAGTTTGTTGAGCGCTTCCCGCCGCTCGGTCTCGTTGGCCGCCATGATCATGGCGCGTATGTACTTGATGCGGTCTTCGCCGAAGAACATGTGCTCGGTCCGGCAGAGACCGATCCCCTCCGCGCCGAAGCTCCGTGCCCTGCCCGCGTCCTCCGGCGTATCCGCGTTCGTCCGGACACCCAGCTGGCGGAACTCATCGGCCCACTCCATCAGTGTCGCGAAATAGCCCGAGAGTTCGGGCTCCACGGTCGCAACCCTCCCTAGAATAACTTCACCGGTCGCGCCATTCAGCGTTATCCAGTCGCCCTCGTTCACGATCTGTTCGCCAACTCTGAATGTCTTGGTTGCATAGTCAATCTTCAGCTCACCGGCTCCGGCGACACAGCACTTGCCCATGCCGCGCGCGACTACGGCGGCGTGCGATGTCATTCCACCGCGGGCCGTCAGGAAGCCCTGTGATGCGTCCATTCCCTCGATATCCTCAGGTGACGTCTCCTCCCGGACCAGTACCGTCTCGTGCTTCCCCGGGTCATCATCGTCCGCCCAACTGACGGCGTCCTCAGCCGTGAAAACCACGCGCCCCACGGCAGCGCCCGGCGATGCCGGAAGCCCGCGGGTCAGGGCTTCATAGTTGGCGTTGGGATCGATCCGGTTGTGCAGAAGCTGCTCAACCTGCTGAGGATCGACACGCATCACAGCCGTCTTTCGGTTGATGAGGCCGTCAGCCTCCATCTCGACTGCGATCCTTACCGCCGCCTCGGCCGTCCGCTTGCCTGTCCGCGTCTGGAGCATCCACAGCTTGCCACGCTGGATGGTGAACTCGATATCCTGAGTGTCCGTGTAGTGGAGTTCGAGCCTCTCGCGGATGGCGTCGAGGTCCCGGTAGATCTCGGGCATGAACTCCTCGAGGGACTCCTCGTCACCTTCCTTCTTCTGGGACAGGTTGATGGGGTGCGGAGTCCTCACGCCGGAGACAACGTCTTCCCCCTGTGCGTCCGGCAGGAACTCTCCGTAGAAGATCTTCTCGCCGGTTGCCGGATCACGCGTGAATGCAACGCCGGTCGCGCTGTCTTCACCCATGTTCCCGAAGACCATTGCCTGAACGTTCACGGCCGTGCCCCAGTCATCGGAGATATCGTTAAGCCTGCGGTAGCTCACAGCGCGCGGGATGTTCCACGACTGGAAGACCGCTCGTATGGAACCCCACAGCTGCTCGCGCGGATCGTCGGGGAACCTCTTCCCGGAGAGTTCCTTGACCTTGGCCTTGAATTGATCGGCGAGGTCCTTCATGTCATCCGCACTCAGCCCCCTGTCGTCCTCGACGCCGCGTTCGGTCTTCTTTGCCTCCAGAAGCCGCTGGAACTCGTCCATCTCAAGCCCCATCACGACGTTTGCGTACATCTGGATCAGGCGGCGGTAGCTGTCGTAGACGAATCGCTCGTTGCCGGTCTTTGCGATCAGCCCGGTGATGGTCTTCTCGCTGAGGCCAAGATTCAGCACCGTGTCCATCATGCCGGGCATCGAGACCCTGGCCCCGGAACGTACGGAGAAGAGAAGTGGATCTTCGCTGTTGCCGAAACCTCCACCCATCACCGCCTCAACCTTCTTCACGGCCGCATCGACATCCGCCTCAAGCCCGTCCGGGAACGCACCACCGTTCTCGTAGTAGTAGATGCAGATCTCTGTTGAGATGGTGAACCCGGCCGGTACCGGAATCCCGAGGTTGGTCATCTCCGCGAGATTGGCTCCCTTGCCGCCGAGGATGCTCTTCATCGCTCCTCGGCCGTCGGCCTTGCCCCCGCCGAAGAAGTAGACACGCTTTCGTGGCATTGTTGGCTCCTCTCACTGCCGGATGCTTCACAGAACGCTCAACCCCTCAGGGTCGACGCTACTCAGGATCGAGGCTCGATGTGACGATCCACGATGGATAGACTCAGAATTGGGGATAATAGCACTGGACGGGGTGTTTCGCAACGCGTTTGCCGCCCTGGGCGACGGCACACTGCCTAGTTCGGACGGCTGCTCTCGCTTTCCGTGTCGAGTGCGAACTCCTCAGCTGAATCCCTCACTCCCGCACACCGACCTGAGCCTCTGGCCTCTCTGGCAACAAGCGCCTCCCGCCGCGCAGCGCCGGTCCCCCGAAGCGGCACGCCGTTCTCGGCCCGAACCATGCGTCGATACCGCGCTTCACGCCGAATCTGCTCGACGATCATCGTGCGGAGACCGGGCTGCTCATTCGGCTCTTCCTCACCCACGTGATCACGGGCGCCCATGAGATAGAGCACCTCATCCCTGATGTCGCGCTCCGTCGTTCTCATGTTCTTGCGCCGCTGCGTCAACACCATGTTGCCGACTACGATCGCCGCAACGTAGCTCAATATGACATAGACAACACCGTGCACGGCCGAGAGGCCAAGCATCTGACCGCCGAAGAAAATGGTCACGCCCCAGAGGACTATCACGGTTCTCCGAGGACTCAGACCAAACCGGATCAGCCGATGGTGCACATGAGAGCGATCGGGAGTCATGACGCCCCTACCCGAGCGCCGTCTCCGGAGAATCGAGGTCACGACATCAAAGATCGGCACACCCATGCATGCAACAGCCACAAGAAGCGCCGTGCTCGCCGCGTCACTTCGTGCGCCGACCACCGCTCCTCCCGCGAGGAGAAATCCAAGCGTCATGCTCCCCGCGTCGCCGAGATAGACATTGCCGCTTCCGAAGTTGTGTACAAGGAAACCGCTCGTCGCACCCAGAAGCCCGGCGGCCATGAAAAAGAGGGGCGCGTTGCCGTTCACGGCGCCGACGATGAACAGACCAAGCGCCGTCACTGCGGCGATACCGCCCGCGAGGCCATCAAGACCATCGATCAGATTGAGGGCGTTCATGAAGGCCACAAACCAGAAGACCGTCAGTGGAAACCCGATCCAGCCAAGATCCTGCGTCGGCCCCACCACGAACCGGATGTGAGTGATACCGACACCGCCCGCCACGACGGCGGCGGCTATGATGGTCTGAGCAATGAGCTTCGTCCGCGGCCTCAGGTTGATGCGATCATCCACCATCCCGAGGATCACGATCGCCGATCCCCCAAGGAGGAGAACCTGCACCTTGTGGACGAGTTCCGGAGACGCCCCAGCAAGAAGATGCCCCGACGCGACCATCGCGACAGCGAATGCGACGAATATGGTGACCCCGCCCGTGGTCGCCACGGGTCGCGCCCTGACTCGCCGGGAACTCGGCAGATCAGCCAGCCCGAGCTTGAGCCCGAGCTTCGACGCCGGAGGTATCAACAGCCACGCGAGACCGCCGGCCATTCCAGCTGTGACAAGTGCGTAGAGAATACTAGCCAAGTTTTGTGTTTTATCCTTTCAGAATCCTTAGACGAATTCCAAATAACATAGCACACGCATGTCCTCTGTAAAGCCTAAATGGTCCCGGAGGCGTGGTGACTAGGTCTGCAGAGATAGGCAAATGGGGTTCATTATCCTGAATCGCCCCACCAGCAGGCCGGATTTCCATCTGTGTCCCCGGAGCCGCGCGTACGTCCCCCACCGCTCACTGGTCGACTCGAAGGCCTCGCATTGGGTGATACGAGCCAGTAGTGAAAGTTGCAAGACCTGTTCCGCATGCTGTGTAATGGAGGTGATTCTCGTCCCACGCCATCCGGCATCCTGATCAAGTCTGCTCCAGAAACCCAGGTCGAACCCGTCGAGCACGTATTCGAGGCCTCGCGAGTACCGGTCGAGCAGGATCCGAATGCCGTCGTCACCCTCCAAAGCCGCGAAATCAGAAAGGGCGAACATGGCCCTTGCCTGCCCGCCGAACGTCATCGACGCCCGCCCTGGAATCGGGTACTCCTCAGCGAACGCCATCGTATCGAGTCCGCCCGCCTCCCCCTCTTCGCCTACCTCGCGAAGGAAGCCCCCCTCCTCAACGGGTGTCGCAAACCCTATGACCGCGCGCCGCGCGCAGTCGAGCGCCCCATCCATATTCAGGAGGGCTCCCGCGCGTATGAGAACAGCCACGCATTCCGCATGCGCCGACCCGGAGAACCATCCATCGCTCAGGCCACCGCGAAACGCCCGGGGGACCGTGGGCATCGGCCACCCAAGGAAACCTCCGGAATCCTCTTCATAGTTATCAATAAGCCAGTGCGCGATTCTCTCGAATCCCGCACGCTTCTTCTGGTTCCCGTTTTCGAGATAGAGTTCAAGACAGGCGAGAGCCGACCGAGCCATAAGCCACGGGGAATGAGCAACGCCTGCTCGTCGGCCCATGGTCAGCGGAAGACGCAGCGCGTCATTTGACTCACAACCGCCCGCGAACGCCGCGTAGGCGAGATGGTATCCTCGGGGCGATCTCAGATCGACGAACTTGCCCGCGCCGGCTCTCAGGTCCCCCGCGATCCGTGTGGGCACATGCCATCTCCGAGGTCCAGTACCCGCGTCCAGTCCACAGTTCTTGATGAACATTCCTTCTCACCCTCAAGTCGCGTTTCTGAATCGCGCCACGCATCACCACAGACAGTTCGAACGATTGCCGCTGAGTATTCGCGGCATAGCCGAAGACGTCAAGTGATTCCTTATCTCCTCCGCCATTCGCAGCTTCGTACGAACGTCAATCACTGCTGCCAGAGTGGAGTTCGGATGTCGAAAACGCTCTCGCTATCATGGCAAAGGGGCACCCGCGCCAACGGCGCGGGTGCCCAAAGACACAATCGGCTTGACACCGACCGTTCCATATCATTTCAACAACAGTATCTTAGTACTCTCTCTAAATTCCGGCGTCCTGATCGCAACGAAGTAGACACCTGCCGATATCTTCTGCCCATCCTTATTGCAGGCATCCCATACCAGTTCGTGAGAGCCGGCATGCTTCGCCCCATTCACCAACTGGATCACCTCGCGCCCGCGCACATCATAGATGGTCAACAGCACGTCGGTGGCCACCGGCAGGTTGTACTGAATCGTCGTGGCGTTCACGAACGGATTCGGATGGTTCAAATAGAGAGCGGCAGCGTCATCTATCTGGGTCACGGTCACTGCCACCACCAGCGTATCGCTGAGACTCCCATCGGTCGCCACGATCCGGAAGCTCGTGTCGGCTGCACCATTGAGCGGGGTGCCATACACGCTGTCCGCACCAGCGGACAGCCAAGCCGGCAGCTGATCGAAGCTGAAGCTTAGGCTGGGACCATCCAGGTCCGTGGCGGTAGCCATATACTTGAAGTACACGTTTTCAGTAGCATCGGCAGCATTCGGCGAAGTGATCACCGGCGAATCGTTCTCAGCACTGACGGTTACTGCAACCACCAGTGTATCGCTGAGGCTCCCGTCGGTCGCCACGACCCGGAAGCTCGTGTCGGCCGCTCCCTCGAGCGGTGTGCCGTAGACACTGTCAGCATCAGCGGACAGCCAAACCGGCATAGAATCGAAGCTGAAGTTCAAACTCGGACCATCGGGATCCGTCACTGTGGCCTGGTAGCTGAAATACACGTCCTCCGCAGCACTGGCGCTGCCGACCGACGTAATCACCGGCGCATCGTTCACCGCCGTCACGGTCACGGCCACCACCAGCGTGTCCCTCAGGCTCCCATCGGTCGCTATGATTCGGAAGCTCGTGTCGGCCGCTCCCTCGAGCGGGGTGCCGTACACGCTGTCCGCACCGGCAGACATCCAAGCCGGCATAGAATCAAAGCTGAAGCTCACGCCGCGTCGATCGGGATCAGTGGCCGCAGCCTGATAGCTGAAGTACACATCCTCAATCGCCGCAGCGGCGGCCCCCGACGTGATAGCCGGCGCATCGTTCACCGCCGTCACGGTCACGGCCACAACCAGCGTGTCGCTCAGGCTTCCATCGGTCGCTATGACCTGGAAGCTCGTATCCACAGCCCCCTCGAGCGGTGTCCCGTACACACTGTCCGCGTCGGCCGTAAGCCACACAGGCAGCAGATCGAAGATGAATTTCAGGGTGGGACCATCGGGGTCCGTCACCGTGGCCTGGTAGCTGAAGTACACATCCTCCGTAGCCGCGGCGGTCGCCGCCGATGTGATCGCCGGCGCATCGTTCACCACCGTCACGGTCACAGCCACCACCAGCGTGTCGCTCAGACTCCCATCCGTCGCCACAATCCGGAAGCTCGTGTCCGCGACTCCCTCGGGCGGTGTGCCGTGCACACTGTCCGCGTCGGCCGTAAGCCACGCAGGCAGCAGATCGAAGATGAATTTCAGGGTGGGACCATCGGGGTCCGTCGCCGTGGCTTGATAGCTGAAGTAGATATCTTCGGTCGCCGCGGCCGTTGCCGATGATGTGATCACGGGCGCATCATTCACTGGACCCACGGTCACGGCCACCACCAGCGTGTCGCTCAGACTGCCATCAGACGCCACGATCCGGAAGCTCGTGTCCGCGACTCCCTCGGGCGGTGTGCCGTGCACACTGACACCGGCAGCATGAGCAGACAGCCAACCCGGAAGCTCGTCGAAGGTGAAGCTCAGGCTCGGACCATCAGGATCGGTGGCGGTGGCTGCGTAACTGAAGTAGTTGTCCTCCGTGGCCACAGCCGTTGCTGCTGACGTGATCGCCGGCGCATCATTCACTGGACCCACGGTCACGGCCACTACCAGCGTGTCCCTCAGGCTCCCGTCAGACGCCACGATCCGGAAGCTCGTGTCGGCCGCACCATTGAGCGGGGTGCCATACACACTGTCCGCACCGGCAGACATCCAGCCCGGCATAGCATCAAAGCTGAAGTTCAGACTCGGACCATCGGGATCAGTCGCTGTTGCCTGGTAGCTGAAGTAGATGTCTTCTGTCGCCGCGGCCGTCGCCGCCGATGTGATCGCCGGTCGGTCGTTCACCGCCGTCACCGTCACGGCCACCACCAGCGTGTCGCTCAGGCTGCCGTCAGACGCTATGATCCGGAAGCTCGTGTCGGCCGCACCCTCAAGCGGCGTCCCGTACACGCTGTCCGCACCCGCAGACATCCAGCCCGGCATGGAATCAAAGCTGTACGCCAGACTCGGACCATCAGGATCCGTCGCCGTGGCCTGGTAGCTGAAGTAGATGTCTTCTGTTGCCGCAGCCGTCGCCGCTGACGTGATCGCCGGAGCATCGTTGACCGCCGTCACCGTCACGGCCACCACCAGCGTATCGCTCAGGCTGCCGTCAGACGCTATGATCCGGAAGCTCGTGTCGGCTGCTCCCTCGAGCGGCGTGCCATACACGCTGTCCGCACCGGCAGACATCCACGCCGGCATAGTATCGAAGCTGTACGCCAGACTCGGACCATCGGGGTCCGTCGCCGTCGCCTGGTAGCTGAAGTAGATGTCCTCAGTTGCGCCTGCAGTGCCGGACGAAGTAATCACCGGTCGATCGTTGACCGCCGTCACCGTCACCGCCACCACCAGCGTATCGCTGAGACTTCCATCGGTCGCCACGATCCGGAAGCTCGTGTCGGCCGCACCCTCGAGCGGTGTGCCATACACGCTGTCCGCACCAGCAGACATCCAGCCCGGCATAGTATCGAAGCTGTACGCCAGGCTCGGACCATCAGGGTCCGTCGCTGTCGCCTGATAGCTGAAGTAGATGTCTTCTGTGGCCGAAGCAGCCGCCGCTGACGTGATCGACGGTGCATCGTTGACCGCCGTCACTGTCACCGCCACCACCAGCGTGTCGCTCAGACTCCCATCGGTCGCTACGATCCGGAAACTCGTGTCGGCTGCACCCTCAAGCGGGGTGCCATACACACTGTCCGCACCGGCAGACATCCAGCCCGGCATAGAATCAAAGCTGTACGCCAGACTCGGGCCATCAGGATCGGTGGCCGTCGCCTGGTAGCTGAAGTAGATGTCCTCAGTCGCCGCAGCCGTCGCCGATGATGTAATCACCGGTCGGTCGTTCACCGCCGTCACGGTCACAGCCACCACCAGTGTGTCGCTCAGGCTGCCATCAGACGCTATGATCCGGAAGCTCGTGTCGGCTGCACCCTCAAGCGGGGTGCCATACACACTGTCCGCACCGGCAGACATCCAGCCCGGCATAGAATCAAAGCTGTACGCCAGACTCGGGCCATCAGG
>JAUXGN010000013.1 GCA_030622115.1 Candidatus Eiseniibacteriota bacterium | reverse complement strand
GCTGCTGTGTGGAAAGGGCGGCACTTAACGGATAAAAGGTACCCCGGGGATAACAGGCTTATCACCCCCGAGAGTTCACATCGACGGGGTGGCTTGGCACCTCGATGTCGGCTCAGCGCATCCTGGGGCTGTACAAGGTCCCAAGGGTTTGGCTGTTCGCCAATTAAAGCTGCTACGTGAGCTGGGTTTAGAACGACGTGAGTCAGTTCGGTCCCTATCCGTCGCGGGCGTAGGATACTTGAGGAGAGTTGCCCCTAGTACGAGAGGACCGGGGTGAACGAACCGCTAGTGTACCAGTTGTCGTGCCAACGGCATCGCTGGGTAGCTATGTTCGGCAGGGATAAGCGCTGAAAGCATCTAAGCGCGAAGCCTCCTCCAAGACTAGGTATCCCGTGGGTTTAACCCACCTGAAGGCTCGTTGTAGACTACAACGTTGATAGGCCGGAGGTGTAAGTGCAGCAATGCATTCAGCCGACCGGTACTAATCAGCCGTGAGGCTTGATCATAATTACTATACACAGAGATGTTTCTGGAGCGTCCGATCCTATGAGTTGTCGTTAAATGCGCACCTGGCGTACTAGTCGGCGATGCGATCGCGATAGACTAACCGGGGTAGGTGATACCTAACCTCATGCCGGGTGCCTTCTTTCGTCGTCAATCGTCATGGCGGCGCGAATTGTTTCGGTGGCAATGGCGGAGGGGTCACACCTGTTACCATTTCGAACACAGTAGTTAAGCCCTCCAGCGCCGATGGTACTGCTCGGGCGACCTTGTGGGAGAGTAGGACGCCGCCGGAACGTACGAACCCCCTTCGCCGAAAGGCAGAGGGGGTTCTTCTTTGTGCGCGGGTGGAGTATACTGCCACTCGTATGTTGCTATGAGCGCGCTCGAGTGGGTACTGTGACGAGCCTGCGACGACGACACAAGTCTTGGAGGAACCTTGATGATGCGCCTTGCCGCGGTACCAATCGCAATCGTTCTGGCTGTCACACTCTCGGGATGTGCCGGCCGCGGGACGGCGTCGCCCGCTGCCGGGGGCGTGCAATCCAACGTGGGCGGCACATCAATGCTGCCCGAGTGGGTCCGCGTGGTTCATCCGGAATCCGACGGACGCGATATCTACGTTGGAGGATGCTCGATGGCGGCTGGACCGGCGGAGAGCGTGGAGATGGCCGGCGCGGACGCCTTCTCGCAGATCACGGAGAGGGCGCAGAGGGACTTCCGAAAGCTGTTCTCCGGGGCGGCCCAGAGGAGCGACGTTGAACTCACGTCTATCGACAGGTTGGACTTCCGCGGGTATGGGTTTGAACTGTACTCGGAGCATATGATAGAAAAGGCGCGTCTGGACCGGGTCTATTTCGAGGACTGCGAGACAGGCCGGTCTCATGATAGGCTGCCGGACCACTGGGCCGGAGGTCCGGTCTGCCGGACGTTCGTAGAGCTTTCTCTGAATGCCGCAGCGTGGGGGCGCATGCTCACGGAGACCATTCTTGAGATGCGGCACGAGTACGCGAGTGGCGGACGCAGCAATCTGGCCGAGCTGGCCGATTGGATGATCGCCAGCCTGGAGGCGCCGGAGAGGGACTCGAACGCCAAGCGGGGTGAGAGGTAGAATGCGACACGCGGATTTTGTACACCTGCACAATCACACCGAATACAGCCTTCTGGATGGCGCCATCAGGATCAACGATCTGGTCGAGAGGGCGCGCGAGTTCCACATGCCCGCCTTGGCCATCACAGACCACGGAGGCATGTTCGGAGCCATCCTGTTCTACACGAGAGCGATGGAGAGGGGCATCAAGCCGATCATCGGAATGGAAGCCTATCTCGACCCCGTATCGCATACCGAGAAGCCGCACGATTCGGTGCGCAGGAAATACAACCATCTGCTTCTGCTTGCCAAGAACACTGAGGGCTACCGGAATCTGATGCGCCTCTCGAGCGCCGGCTATGTGGACGGTTTCTACTACAAGCCGCGGATCGACAAGGCGCTGCTCAGGGAACACCATGAAGGCATCATCGCCACGACGGCGTGCCTGGCGTCTGAGCCCGCGCAGAGGATCCTTGCCGGGGACATGGATGGAGCCAGGGCCGCCGTGATTGATCTTCTGGAGATCATGGGCGAGGGCAACTTCTACCTCGAGGTGCAGCGGCACGGACTCGAGGAGGAGGAGCGTGTCATCCAGGGGTTCGTACAGCTGTCGCAGGAACTTGGTGTGCCTCTCGTGGCGGCGAACGACTGCCACTATCTCCGCCGTGAGGACGCGGCCGCGCACGATGTTCTTCTCTGCATCCAGACAGGGAAGGAGATAGATGATCCGAATCGGATGCGCATGGCGAACGACCAGTTCTATTTCAAATCGCCCGACGAGATGAAAGCCCTCTTCGCAGATATCCCCGAGGCCTACAGCAACACCGTGGCGATAGCCGAGAAGTGCAATCTCTCTCTGGATTTCGATAAAGTTCACATGCCTCGCTTCCCGATCCCCAAGGGGTACAAGGATGCGGCGGCCTATCTGGCTCATCTGACCCATGAGGGGATAGCGGAGAGATACGAGACCATCACGCCGGAGATCGAGGACCGCGCTAAGACGGAACTCGATATGATAGCGGGGATGGGTTTCTCCGGCTATTTTCTGATCGTCCACGACTTCATACATGAGGCCAGGAGGCGCAACATCGCTGTCGGACCCGGGCGAGGTTCGGCGGCGGCGAGCATAGTGAGCTACGCGCTGGGTATCACCGAACTCGATCCTCTGGAGTTCGGCCTGGTTTTTGAGCGCTTTCTCAACCCGGCCAGAAAGAGCATGCCGGATTTCGATATCGACTTCTGCTACGTGCGGCGTGGCGAGATCATTGACTACGTGACGTCCAAGTACGGCAGGGATTCCGTTGCCCAGGTGATCACCTTCGGGACGATGCAGGCCAGGGCCGTCATAAGAGATGTGGGTCGCGTTCTCAAGTTCACCTACTCTGAAGTCGATCGCCTGGCGAAGCTGGTCCCGCGTGAGCTCAATATCACTCTGGCCGCCGCGATCGAGCGCGTGCCCGAGCTCAAGGCGCTCGCGATGTCCGACGAGAGACATATGAAGCTCATCGAGTATGCCAAGACGCTCGAGGGGCTCGCCAGGCACGCATCCGTGCATGCGGCGGGTGTCATCATCGCACCGGGTCGTATCTCGGACTGGGCGCCCTTGTACAAGACGAATCGCGATGAGATAACCACGCAGTACGCGATGAAATCGCTCTCCAAAATAGGTCTTCTCAAGTTCGATTTCCTCGGCCTCAGAACACTGACCGTTATCGAAGACACGATCGACATGATGCGTGAGAATCATGGCATCACCCTGACCCCGCAGGATATCCCGCTTGATGATGCCGGCACTTTTGAACTCCTGGCGGCCGCGCACACGATCGGGGTCTTCCAGGTTGAGTCGTCGGGAATGCGGGATCTTCTCAGGAAGATGAAGCCTGAGCGGCTCGAGGACATGATAGCGATCAATGCTCTCTTCCGCCCGGGGCCGCTCGGTTCCGGCATGGTCGACGATTACGTCAAGCGGAAGCACGGAAAGCAGAAGGTCAGATACCTTCACCCGAACCTGGAGCCGGTGCTTGGTGAGACATACGGCGTCATTGCCTATCAGGAGCAGGTGATGCAGGTGTCGAGTGCGCTGGCTGGATTCTCCATGAGTCAGGCGGACGTTCTTCTGAACGCGATGCGCAAGAAGGTCACCGGCGTCATGGACCAGCAGCGCGAGGACTTCGTCCGTGGCGCCACGGGGAGCGGCATCAAGGAGAAGACGGCCGTTGCCGTCTTTGATCAGATGGCCAAATTCGCCGACTACGGGTTCAACAAGGCCCACAGCGCCTCCTACGCTATCCTGGCCGTGAGGACCGCCTACCTGAAGGCTCACTATCCCGCTGAGTACATGGCAGCCGTGATGACGAGCGAGATGGGGAACACGGACCGCATCGTGGTCCTCCTGAACGAGTGCAAGCGCATGGGGATACAGGTGCTTCCTCCGGACATCAATCAGGGGCACGCCAGTTTCCTGGCGACCGCCAGGAACGACATCCAGTTCGGACTCGGCGCTGTGAAGAACGTAGGGCTTCCGGCGATCCAGTCGTTCATCAACGCGAGGCAGAAGCACGGGGAGTTCCATGATATCTTCGATCTCGCCGGGCGTGTTGATCTGAGGTTGGTGAACCGGAGGGTGCTGGAGAGTCTCATCGCGGCTGGTGCGATGGATGGGCTTCATGGGCACCGCGCACAGCAGATGGCGGCCATTCCCGCAGCGCTCGAGCTTGGTCAGCGCCTCCAGCGGGACCGGGACTCCGGTCAGACGCTGCTCTTCGGGGGCGGCGACGATGATGATACGCAGGTCCAGCCGAGGAAGCTCCCTGAGGTTGAGCCGTGGCACGACAGCTTCTCGCTCTCGCGGGAGAAGGATGTGCTCGGGTTCTACGTCACGGGGCATCCCCTCGCTCGATACGGGCGCGAGCTGGATGCTTTCGCCACCGCATCGATCGAGGAGCTGCCCGAGATCGACGATGGTGAGGAGGTTCGCCTGGGTGGGATCATCACAGGCGTGAAGACGACGAACGATCGCAAGGGACAACGGATGGCCTTCGTGACCATCGAGGACTTCACGGGTACGGTGGAGGCGGTCGTCTTTTCCAGCATCTATGCGAAGCGGCAAGCGGAGATAAGGAGCGAGGCGGCCGTGATCATCGATGGGAAGGTCTCAACGCGAGAGGAGCAGGAGCCGAAGATCATCGTCGGTGACCTGGTTCCCCTGTCGAGTGCAATGGGGCGCTTTGTTGAACGCATCGCCATTCATCTTACCACCGTGGGTCTCGAGGAGTCGCTTCTCCATGATGTGAGAGACGTTTTTCTCAAGCATCCTGGTCGATGCCCGATCGATATCATCCTGGAGACCGTGGATCGCCGGGAGCTGACGGTAGAGGTGGGAACAACGAAAGTGGAGCCCTCCCATGCCCTTCTCGATGCTCTTGAACCGCTCGTCGGGCAATCGTCCGTTGAGCTGGTAGGGGCGGCGCGGCGAGTCGTCGTGCCGGAGCCGCGTTTCTGATTGACAGCGAATTCCTGCGTTGCTATATTTTCTCCCAAATCATGGTGCATTCCGGTAAGTTGAAAGGATCCGTAGATGCAGAGAGGCAAGGCACTTGCGGCTCTCTTGGTCCTGGTCGCCGTGCTTCCGCCTGTGGCTGCGGCCCAGATAGAGCACCCGATCAAGCTGATCGACTTCCCGAGTGCATATGGGCTTCCGAGGGGAGGGTACTCCCTCAGAATGCGCATCGTCCCGGCTGGGCGTGTCATCACCGGTATTCGTGTCGGGATCTCGGACTACATCCTGCTGGGTGTCTCCTACGGAGCCACGAATGTCGTGGGGAGTGGATCTCCAGAGTGGGATGACCGCATGGAGTTCGATTTCAAGCTCAGGGTGGCCGAAGAAACGGGCGGCATTCCCGAAATAGCGATCGGCTACGATTCCAGGGGATACGGCATGCAGTTGGAGAGTGGGGAGTACGAAAAGGCCTCGTCAGGCCTGTTCGTGAGTGCGGCCAAGACGCTTCCGTTCTCCGAATTCTGGCAGGTCCACGCCGGGCTCTCCCGGACTCTCGATGAGGAGAGGGCCAAACCCGATATCATCGTCGGTGTGTCCGCACGCCTCTCGCAGGAGTTTTCGGTCGTGGCCGAGTACCAATGGGGGGTGGACAAGCGGGAGGATGGTGATGGTACAGAGAGCACGACGGGGTTCTTGAACTTCGGGCTTCGTTGGATATTCATGGAGCAGCTCGAGGTGGACATCTACTTCCGGAACGTCGTGGGTCCCAATGGCTCGCCTGAGTTGAACAGCAGGTCGCTTGGGTTCGCCTTCTACGACTCGTTCTGAGGGGAGGTTCTGGATGATAGGCTGGCTTGAGTTCGAACGGCCCCTTCTGGAGCTGGAACGGCGCATAGATGAGCTCAGGAGCTTCGCGGACAGCCAGAACATTGATGTAGCCGGCGAGCTGGCACGGCTGGAGGCGAAGGCAGGTGAGCTGCGCAAGCAGATCTATGGGAAGCTCACGCGGTGGCAGATGACACAGCTGGCGCGTCACCCGCGTCGCCCGTACACGCTGGACTATTTGAAGATGCTGGGCATAGATTTCGTCGAACTCCACGGCGACAGGCGCTTCAGCGATGATGCGGCCATTGTCGGTGGATTTGGCTTCTGGGGCGACCGCAAGGTGGTTGTGATAGGTCACCAGAAGGGCAGGGACACGAAGGAGAACATCAGGCGCAACTTCGGCATGGCTCACCCTGAGGGTTATCGCAAGGCTCTCAGACTCATGAAGCTGGCGGCGAAGTACAATCGTCCGATCATCACCTTTGTGGATACACCGGGCGCGTATCCCGGCATCGGAGCCGAGGAGCGCGGACAGGCTGAAGCGATCGCTCTGAATCTACGTGAGATGGCACGTCTTCCCGTGCCGTTTGTGGCGGTAGTGATCGGGGAAGGTGGCAGTGGTGGGGCGCTGGGCATCGCTATTGGTGATCGTATTCTTATGATGGAGTACGCGATCTACTCCGTGATCTCACCCGAGGGCTGCGCATCCATCCTTTACAGAGACGCCGCCAAGGCGCAACAGGCCGCAGAGGCGATGAAGATAACTGCGCCGGATCTCGAATCACTCGGTGTGATAGACGAGATCATCCGCGAACCGGTGGGTGGGGCGCACAGGGATCCCGAGATGGCGGCGCGCAATGTCGGCGAGGCGATCCAGCGGCACCTGAGCGAACTTGAGAAGCTGAGCCCGACCGAACTTGTTGATCGCAGACTCGAGAAATTCATGAACATGGGCAAGTACAAGGAAGCGTAGGAGTTCTCTCCCTTATGAAGCTGTCAGCCTTTACCGATCGCAAGCTCGTGAATCTGGGCGTCACGTCCGGCACCAAAGAAGAAGTGATAGGACGCATGACGGATCTGCTATCGCGTTCCAAGAAAGTCACGGATGCCGGCGCCTTTCTGGATGATGTATTGGCTAGAGAAGAGCTTGTGTCAACGGGGGTGGGCCACGGGGTGGCGTTCCCTCATGCGAAGAGCAAGGCCGTGCGCGATGTGGTGTTCGCGTTCGGGCGCACAACAGGAGACGTGGAGTTCGGGGCCCTGGATGGAAATCCCGTGCGACTCGTCTTTCTCATTGGGGCGCCCAAGGAGCAGGAACCGTCGCGGCTCTATCTCAATCTGATGGCACACATGTCGTTTCTGATGAAGGACGAGGGAAACAGAGAGCGGCTTCTCTCAACGGACTCAGTGGAAGACGTGCTCAGGCTCTTCGATTCGGTGAAATAGGCGCCTGACAGAGGGCGCGGGGAATCGCCTCGCCCGAATGGGGGAACATGAAGGCGCGCGACTACATGACGGCGAACGTTGTTACCGTCGGACGATCGGCGAACATCGCCGAGATTGCGGATCTTCTGAGACGCCAGCGAATCACCGGCGTCCCCGTTGTCGATGAGGACGGTCGCCTGCTCGGCGTCGTCACGCATGAAGAGCTCATAAACGTGTTCCTTCCACACTATCTCTCGATGTTCGACGATCTCGCTTTTGTCGATGATCTTGAAACGATCGAGGCGCAAACCATGTCGGAGATCGAGCCGACGCTTTTCCTTGCTGAGGATATTATGCATGTCGACCCACACACGGTCGGTCCCGGAACATCCATGATGAAGGTCGCTGCCATAATGCTCAACAACAAGCATGTCCTTTTGCCCGTGGTCGACGAGGAGAACCGTGTTGTCGGCGTCATCAATCGGAGTGCTGTGAGTTCTGCGTTCACGGGTGCTGCCGGCGAGGAGGACTCCCAGTGAAGTACAGAAGCCTTCTTCCGGCAGTTGTGCTGTCGGTGATCTGGATTGTATCTTCAGCAGATCCCGTGGCGGCGGTATCGGTAACTCTGGTGGAGTCGAACGAGGTCGGCATTACCCTCGTGTGCGAGTCCGGGAAGCCGATTCTCACGGCTCTCACGGCGGCCGACCGCAACTACGTCTCGGTTGCACTGCCTCACTCGCAGTCGACGGCGGTTCCCGGCAGTCCCGACCTCCCGTGCATCAGAGTCATGCTTGCTGTTCCCGACTGCGAAGCAGTCGAACTCCGGTTGACAACGGACGGGATCGAGTTGACCGAAGGGGTTCGGGTGGTTCCATCTGAGTCTGTCGTGCCGGTGCCGGCAGGCGGACTCGGCCGGCATGAACGGCAGGAGGGGAGCATCTATGAGACAGCCGGTCTCTGGCCCCCGTCGATCGCAAGCCTCGAAGGTCCCAGGTGGTTCGCGACCCAGCGCGTTGTCGTAGTCGAGTTCCATCCTGTTCAGTTCGACCCAGCCTTGAACACTCTGGTCTCGCGAGGAAGAATCGAGGCGAGGCTGACATTCGCAGGGCTCAGGGAAGGCGCCGTAAGTGAAGACGGTCGTCCACGCGCCGATGCGCCGAGACGGGAGAACATGTTTCGCACGGCCCTCCTGAACTATGACAGCGGTAGGGCCTGGCGTCGTGTCGGTGGCGGTCTGGAAGCTTCCGGTCGTCGCGATGGCGATTCCTTCAGCACGTCGACCAACTGGGTGAAGATGTCGATTTCGGATGGGGGATTCTACAGCGTCTCCTACGAGGCGCTCATCTCTCTCGGAGTTCAAGCCGGCTCGATCGATCCCGCAACCATGCGGGTATTCAGCGGGGGTGGCCTGTCGATGCCGCCTTCGGTGCTCGAACCACGTGCGGACTGGATGGATGAGTGCACGATTCTCGTCCCGGGTGAGGAGGATGGTTCATTCGATCCCAGTGACCGTGTGATCTTCTACGCGCTGGGCGCCGACGGGTGGTCGTCTGAGTTCGACGTTGAGAATCCAGAGGAGCCCTACCACGAGAACCGTTTCGCGAACGAGGGTGTCTCTTGGCTGACGTGGGAGAATGAGGGCACATCGTCGGGATTCAGTGCCGACCCGCTGCGTATGGAGGACGACGACTTACAGAACTCGCCGACGCCGATCCACGCTGACGCTCACAGAGTGCGCGCGCACTTCGAGCGCAACATACTCATTCGTCAGGGCAGGTCGGATAACTGGTTCTGGCACGAGATGACGAAGAGTGAGAGTCGTCGCTACTTCCACGAGCAGCTGGACCACGTCAGGGTCGATTCGCTGGGCGGTCTCGCGGTGAGCGTCTACGGGAACAGCTCCTTCGTGCCCAGCCCGGATCACCACGTGATCTTCTCTCTGAACGGAGAGGAGGCGCACGACGCCTCATGGGACAGCTACTACGAGATGAGATTTGACGCCCGTGATATCTCCATCAACGAGGGCTACAACACGCTTGAGGTCTACATCCCGCGAGACATTCCCGGAGCGACCGACGAGTCGATCTACATCGACTGGTTTGATATCACGTACTGGAGGGATCTGGTCGCGACCAGTGATCGCGCTTTCTTCGGAAGCTCTGGCAGAGCGGGGATTGTGGAGTACACCGTCGCGGGGTTTCAGGATACGGATGTTGCAGTCTACAAGATCATCGACAAGTTCACCGTCCGAACGATACCGGGTGTTTCGCGTGGAATCGTCGGGAGAGACGGCGCCGCTGTATTCCAGGACGACGCCGCGGACACAGCATCGTACGCGGCGATCTCATCATCGGCGTATCTGACGCCGTCACTGGAGCTGGATGAGCCTACGGACCTGAGGACGCCGGGTGGACACGATTACCTCATGGTTGCTCACGACGCGTTCTATGATGAGGCCGTGCGGCTCAAGAATCTCAGGGAGAGCGCAGACGGGGGGAACTTCGACGTCCGGTTGGTGAAGGTCTCCGATGTCTACGACGAGTTCTCATGGGGGCTTGTCGATCCGGCCGCCATCAGGGACTACTTCAAGTTCACCTGGGAGAATGAGATCATACCGCCCACTCATGCGATTCTGATCGGTGGCGGGACGTCTGATCCTCGAGGATACGCCTCATCAAGTCTCCCCACGCACATTCCCGTCAGATATACACTCCGAGGGGCTGTGTCATTCGAACCGTCATACTGGCCGACCGACATCTGGTACGTTTGCTTCGCGGATACCAACAAGTGTGATATGGACATCGCTCTCGGGCGGCTGTCTGTTGACACGGTAGCGGAAGCGGTGACGATGGTGGACAAGATCGAGCGCTACGAACTGGCGGCTCAACCGGGCCTCTGGAAGAACACGGCGATTCTCCTGGCCGATGATGAGTACTCGTCCAACAGCTCTTCCGAGTGGATGCACACCGTGCAAACGGAGCAGATAGCCACTGATGTGCTGCCGCTTCCTGTGGACCGGCAGAAGATCTATCTCATGGAATACGACAAAGTGGGGGCGATGAAGCCTGCAGCTCGGGCCGCCGTCATCGACGCCTGGAGTGAAGGCGCCATCCTCATGAACTACACGGGGCACGGCAGCGAGATCGTCATCGCCCATGAGTCGGTCTTTCTGTACGACGACGTCTCGCTTCTGGACAACATTGATGCCCTTCCCCTGTTCTTTGCGGCTTCGTGCAGGTTGAATAAGTTCGACAACGAAACCGTCGATTCCCTGGGTGAGGCCTTGGCGAAATCCGCGAGGGGAGGCTCGATCATCTCCATCGGAAGCACGCGGGACTCGGGGGCCAGCCAGAACGCCAACTTCAACCGCGATTTCCTCGGGGCCGTGTTTGGATACCAGCTGACAAGCCCTGAGGCCGTGATGGATGTGGGGTGTGCGTTCCAGACGGCATTCTCAATGTGGAGCTCACTGACCTCATGGTGGAACAACTCCAAGTTCGTGGTGCTGGGCGACCCGGGTTTGACCCTGGCAGCGCCGGCAGGCGGCGGCGCTCTCGTTTCCGAGGATCTCGATCCGATGAAGCGCGGAGCGACGATTGAGATCGATGGTGAGGGAAGCGGCGCCATCGAGAGCCTGAACGGGGTTGCGCTCATACGGGTCACGGAGAGCGCAGATACGACAGGGTACACTCAGGCGTCAAGCGGACATCACGTCGAATACTCACTTCCGGGAGAGACGATCTTCCGAGGACCGGTCGTGGTTTCGGACGGCAGTCTGTCGGTGGAGTTCGTCGTCTCGACCGCGGCACGCGAGGGCTCGCACGCGAGGATTCGTGGATACGGCTACGGCAGCGACACAGATGGGGCCTTTTCGCTTGAGAACGTGGCACTCGTGGATTCGGTGGATGTCTCGGATCACACCGGACCGGATATTGCTCTTGAGTTCGAGGGGGGTGGCGTGTCGGTTCTGCCGAGCGCGACTCTGGCGATCTCACTCTCTGACGACAGCGGAATCAACCTGGCGACAGATGGTAGAGGACGTGGCATCATCCTGCAGATCGACAGCGGCGATTCGACCGATCTGACGGATCGATTCATTTGCGACCTCGGGGATTTCCGCGAGGGTTCGTTTGAGTATGATCTTCCATCGATGTCGCTCGGCGGGCATTCGTTGTCGCTCTCCGCGAGCGACAACGTTGGAAACAGGCGGAGTGAGGATCTCTGGTTCGAAGTCATCACGACCGCGGATTTCGAGATACGGAATGTTGCCAACCACCCGAATCCGTTCCCTGACGTAGGAAGAGAAGGCACTCACATACTCTTCCAGCTGTCGGTGGAAGCGGACGTCAGGATCGACATCTTCACGGTGGGAGGCAGGAGAATCGTAACGCTGGACGACATTGACGCGACCGCTGGAGCCAATCAGGTCTTCTGGGACGGTCGGGATCACGTGGGAGATGAGTTGGCCAACGGAGTCTATCTGTACAAGATTTCCGCCGTGTCCAAGAGCTACCGTGGCGACAAGGCCGAGGCGATCGGCAGAGCCGTCATCATGAGATGATTCTAGTAGATAACCGAGGGGAGAGACCGGGACATGCTGAGAACAAAGGTGCTTCTGGGACTGCTGGCGCTCACGATCGTTCTGCCGGCACACGCGCAGGTGTCGATCGGTGGAGCTCAGTCGCTCTACATTCAACCGGGCGCCAGGCCGGCCGGAATGGGCGACTGCTACGTGGCGGTCGCGGAGGATGCAAGCGCAGTCTCGTGGAATCCCGCCGGACTTGCGTTCATCGAGAGCGAGTTCAACGTGACGCTCATGCATACGCAGCTGGTTCCCGACTGGGACGACGTCTACTACGAGTATGCGGCGTACGCGCAGCGGATCGAGGGGCTGGGCACGATCGGGGCATCTTTGATCTATCTGACGTACGGCGAGCAGATAGCTACGGATCCGGACAGCCCGGATCCAATAGGCACGTTCAGTTCTTATGAGATAATCCCGTCCGTAGCCTACGGCACTCTCCTGACCGACAATCTGGCGTTAGGTCTCAATCTCAAGTTCGTCTATGTCAATCTTGCCCCTGCCCAATACACGCAGGATCAGCAGAAGGGTGCGGGGACGACGTTCGCGGCCGATCTGGGCGTGCTCTACAGGATGTGGGACGGTACGCTCAGGCTGGGTGGGGCCTTGCAGCACGTCGGGCCGAGGATCGCGTACATTGACGAAGAACAGTCCGATCCTCTGCCGCGGAATCTCAAGGCCGGTGCTTCTTACATGCTCATATCGGATGAGATGAACAAGCTCATGGTGTGTGCCGACTACAACAAGTCGCTTGTCATCATCGAGGATATCGTGGATCAGTCCACGGGTGTCATTATCAATCTCGGTGCTGAGTATCGGTATTTCGATCTTCTGAGCCTGCGCGCCGGCTATGTGTACGATAAGGACGGTGAGGTTAAGGACTTCGCGTTCGGGATGGGACTCAAGTACCGCAACTTCGCGTTCGATCTTGCAAATGTTCCGCAGGCAGAAGGACTCAAGCGTCCGTTCAGGTTCTCGCTGACTGCGACATTCTGAGAAAGCAACCACACTCTGCGCCGGCAAGCCAGGCACTCGGCAGATGGTGCCCGATTGTGCCGGCGCAAGTATCTGAGTCACCGATTGTCGAATGAGAGGGGCGGAGGACGAGATGAGATTGAGCGCGGCCATTCTTGTTGTGATACTGCTTGCGACCGCGTTTCCCGCCGGCGCGGCGTCAACGCTTATCTGTAGCAAGAGCGGTGAGGTTGATCTTGAGGAACTCCAGGCGGTCACGTCCAAATACTACCCGAGCCAGCCGGCCCGCGTGAGTGCCATAGAACTGGCTCGTGCGAGAGGACGTGGCGATGGCGACCGCACGCTCGTGCGACTTCTGGCTTTTCGCGTGCAGTTTCAGCCCGATTCGGACCCGCTGAGCACAGGAGACGGCACTTTTGATCTCTCCGAGTGGGACGGCGCGACTTTCGATGGTCCGCCGCACGACCTGGAGTATTTCGAGCTTCACATGACGGCGCTTGAGAGCTACTACGAATCCGTCTCACACGGAGCGCTCGACCTGGAGTTCAGTGTTGCTCCGGCCGCTTCCGGTGAGGCATACGTGCTGCCGCATGATATGGGCTACTATCACGACTACTCGGAAGAGCAGGTCTGGTACGTGAGTCAGGTGGAGTCCTTCATACGCGATGCCTTCGCGGCCGCCGACACGACTGACAACATAGACTTCGCCGAATACGATGGGTACGTCGTCTTTCACGCCGGTGCTGACTGGCAGAGCGACGTGTATCGGAACTCGCCCTACGATCTTCCCTCGGCGCACATCTCGCTCGGTGAACCTATCCTTGTGAACGAAGGCACGCACGAGATCTGGGGTGCGGCGATCTTGCCCGAGACTTCTAGTCAGGACGGACTCACCATCGTTCTGAATGGGACGCTCGCGCACGAAGTGGCTCACATCATTGGGCTGCCCGATCTGTACAACACCTCCAATTTCTACCCGGCGATCGGCTACTGGGGACTCATGGACTCCGGCGGACGGATCGGCATGAACACGCCGTGGGGGTGGGCATACGGTCTCATTCCGGTTCCGCCCTGCGGATGGTCGCTCCAGTACCTTGGGTGGACGGATCCCGTGGTTGTCACCGAGGAGACTGAGGAGATCTCCATCAGAGCTTCCGTTCTCAGAAGCGGAGACGCCAGGCTCTTCAAGATCCCGATAACGAGCACCGAGTACTTCCTTCTTGAGAACCGCATGGATGACATCGGCAAGGATAACCTCGTTGCCATCGAGCAGGAGAGGGGTGTCGTGCTGGGTCCGGTCGATCCCAACTGCCAGGATCCCATATGTCCCGTCAATCACGAATACGACTTCTTGCTTCCGGGCCCCGGGCTTCTCATCTACCACGTGGACGACACGCGCGTGACGCCGGGACTCCTTCCGTACAACTGGGTCAATGCCGATCGACATCGCCTTGGCGTCGCCGTCGAGGAGGCCGATGGGATCATGGACATCGGCAACATATCCAGTTTTTACTGGGCGGGCAGCAAGTACGATCCGTTCTTCGCCGACAACAACGACACGTTCTCCTGGGATACGTTCCCCTCGACAGATGACAATTCAGGAGCCAAGAGCTACATCTCGATCTCCGGGATCTCGGACTCTGACTCCATCATGACGGCGTCGATACACTTCGATCGATGGAAGGACGGGTGGCCGATAGAGGTAGAGGACGCCGTAGGTGAGTTGACGGCGCGCGTCGCGGACCTCGACGGCGATGGCGAGATGGATGTCGTGGTGGCCACGACGACGGGCCTGGTCTACGCGTGGCACGCCGACGGATCACCGGTGATCCCCGACTGCGCGGGACCGTTCGGCTTCATCGCCATGGCTCCCGGGGGTATCTCACATGCGCCCGCTCTAGCGGATCTTGATGGCGACGGTGCGGCCGAGGTGATCGTCGCGTCCGACGATGGTCTCCTGTACGCCTGGCACGGACGGGACGATCGCGGCGACGGGATCGCCGACCTTGTCTCGGACAGCTTTCCGCTCTCGATAGGTGGTCCAGCCAGTGGAGCTCCTCTCGTAGCGCAGCTCGAGGCCGGCCAAGAACCTGAGATAGCGGCCGTGTCTCGGGGAGGGCAGGTCACGATCGTCGATGCCGGCGGCGAGCACATCGGCTATTCGCCCTACTCGTTCGGTCATCTGACCCTGGACGATGTGACGATCGCCGCCGGTGACCTTGACGGTGACGGCGCGGACGAGCTGGTGATATCGACCACCAATAGAGGTTGGATCGCGGCCATTCGATCGGATGGAACAGCGCTTTCCGGTTGGCCCATCATTGTGGACTCGTGGATCCAGGAAACCGCGGGCATTGTGATAGGTGACATAGACCGGACCCCCAACGGTCGTCCGGAGGTAATAGCGGCAGGATCAGACGGCATCATCCATGCGTGGGATTCGGGCGGCAATGAGCTTCCTGGTTGGCCCGTCGATATAGGCGCCGAGATCGTCGGGCGGATTTCTCTCGGCGACATCGACGGCGATGGCTACCTTGAGATACTCGTTCCGGCCGGCAGAAAGAGCGTGATCGGTATCAGGATGAACGGAACGGCCGTCGAGAACTGGCCCCTGGGGTTCTCGGCAGGTGACAGCCTGCGCGCCACGCCCTCCTCGCCGCTCGTCGGTGATATCGATTCCGATGGGACCACGGATGTGGTCATCGGAGGACCGGGCGGTAGCCTGTTCGCATGGGATGGTGTGACGGGGGAGATGCTGGAGGGCTGGCCTCTCTCGTCGGATGTCTCGCTCGGCACACCGTGGATCGGGGATGTCGACAGCGACGGGGAACTGGACGTTCTGGTCGCGGGTGCAGGCGGACGGGTCCTCTTCTATGAGATGCCTGTCGAGTGTTCCAATGAGAGAATCGTCTGGTCGACCGAGGGAGGTAACGCCGCAGGCACGGGTTGCTATGCTGATTCGCTCCTCTTTGGTGCGTACGATGAAACAGAGACGCTCATGGCTATCGAGCGCACCTACTGCTATCCGAATCCGGCGGACGGTCCGGAGCTTACCGTTCGCGTCTATCTCGAGGAGGCAGCCGAACTCAGTATCGAGATGCTGGACGTGACGGGGCAGGTGATCGAGAGCGTGGACATTGATGGCATCCCGACGGTGAACGAGTACGTCTGGGACACATCTTCTATCGCCGGTGGGCTCTATCTGGTGCGTGTCGAGGCGCGCGTGGGTATTCCTACGCCTCTCGGGGAGTTGAGAGAGAGAGAGCGGATCGAGCAGAGGATCATGAAGATCGCCGTCGTCAAATAGAGGGGTATGATAGTGACTTCGCAGGCAAAGGTCGTTCTTGTCGACATGGTGAGACCCGCACTCGGGCATTCGGCCAGGCTCGCTGTCATGTGTGCCATGATTGCGGCACTTGTGCCTGGTGTTTGCGGTGGCGCTGCTGTGCCGGAGGGGACGAGCGCAAGGGCGGATTTCGTGCTGATCTCATCGCTTGATGCCAGGTCCGAGTTACTGTCGGTCGGCGGATCCGACGGGGCCACAGTCGAGTCCGGGCACAGTCCTTTGATGATGTTCCTCGCGTCGCTCGCGGTCCCCGGTAGTGGCGAACTCCTGCAGGGCGAGAAACGGGGCTACCTCTTCCTTCTTGCTGAGGTCGCGATGTGGAGCGGGTTCTACGTTCTGGACAAGCAGGGTATGGACGAGCGGGGCGATTACGAGTTGTTCGCAGACGCCAACTGGGACCTCGATAGCTACATCGAGTTCTACAACGAGAACTGTTCCGAATCCCCCCACGACTACGCCAATGGATGCAGACCGCTGGCCGACTTCGGATCGCAGGAGTTCTACGAAGACATAGGCAAGTACGATGTCTACTGGCCATGGTGGGGTGGCGACGGCGTTCCGAACGAGCCGACCGCGGGAGCACTGGCGCTCCGCAACGAGTACTGGGGCATGAGGAAAGACAGCAATACATCTCTCAAACAGGCGCGGTATTTCATGATGGCCGCGCTTCTGAATCACATCGTGAGCGCCGTGGACTCGTTCATTCTGGCCGGAGGACACGGGACTCCGAACCACACTGCTGCCGCCGACGTCGGTATCGAATTCGGGGTGCCCGACGATGCGGCCGGTCTCAGCGTAGCCTTCGTGGCGACCTACTGATGGGGTGGCGCATGAATCGCACCGTTACAGCTCTTCTGGCCATCACGCTGCTCATATCGGGAGCTCGTGCGGCCGCGGCAATTGATGACCTGGAGCTTGCGCAAGGCGCGCGCGCGGGACTCGAGTTGAGTGGGCTCTCCCTGGATGCGACCCGGAGTCCGACCGATCCCGATTTGAATGGAGACGGCAGGAGACCGCCAGTGTTGGCATCCGGTGGAGATGTGAAGAATCCGATGGTTGCTCTTCTCATGTCCATGGTTCTGCCCGGGTGGGGTGAGATGTATACGGGGAACGATGGCCGTGGAAGGGCCTTCATGGCGGCCGAGGGCGCCATATGGGTTGGGTACGCTTCTTTTGAGATCCAGGGCAGCATGCGCGAGGAGGACTACAAGGAGTTCGCTTTCGTCTTCGCCGGTGTGGCGCATGGCGCGACGAGTGAATACTATCAGGATATCGCCGACTACATCCGCAGTGAGGGTGAGGACAGCTACAATGAGGGGATAAGGAGCGAGGCGCGCAGTCTCTATCCGGATGACCTGGACGCTCAGAACGAGTACTTCGCACAGAACGGCTACTTTGGGGATACGGGCTGGGGGTGGGAGAGCAAGGCGCGGTTCTCCGAGTACCTGGATCTTCGCCACAGCGCATCGCTCTCACGCAAGAATGCGTTCCACATGCTCGGGCTCGCGGTCCTGAACCGCGCGATAAGCGGTATCGACAGCGCCTGGATGGCGCGCAGGCACAATCAGGGTCTCAAGGACGAGCCGCACGCCAGGCTTTTTGTCGCACCCATTATCGACGAGCGCGGATTTCCAGGCAGCCAGGTGACCCTCGAAATGTCGTTCTAGCGTTCTCTTGCGGCCCGCTTCCCCTTCTGTCCCTCCCCACGAATCCCCGGGTTCACTTCCAGTGGAGGGCTCATGCACTATCCCAGAACATGCTTGTTCGTGCTCGGCTGCCTCCTTGCTGCTGCCGGCAGTGTTTACTCCTCCGACGTTGACGTCTTTGCGACGGTCGACGATTCCCGCTTCGTAATCGGCTTTGAGCCTGTTGGTGAGGCGCCGGGAAGCGGAGAGTGGGGTCTCGATTCCCCCCAAGCCCTGGCCATTGATCACCGTGGGAACATGGTGATCGCGGATTCGGGCAACAACCGTGTTCTCGTCGTCTCGGAAACGGGCGACGTCGTCATGGAGTTCGGGGGGTACGGTTGGGATGAGGGGCAGTTCGATACCCCAACGGATCTGGCCGTCTACGCCGGCTTCTACATCTACGTTCTCGATGAAGGGAACAGGCGCGTGGAACGATTCGATGAGCGCGGCAACTACCTGGGCCGGATCGTGGATGAGGATGAGACGAGCGCCCCGATCGGCATTGCGATAGGGAGCGGAGGTGAGCTTCTCATCGTCGATGAGGACGAGCAGGCTGTCATCGTCTATTCGCAGTTCGCCGAAGCCTTGGAGCCTCTCGGTGGCTTCGGAGATGGAGCCGGCGTGTTCGTGTCGCCGTGCGGCGTCGTAATGGGACCATCAAGGCAGATCGCCGTGTCTGATCCCGGGGCCGGAGTTGTTCACGTCTTTGACGAGTTCGGCTCGGAGCTTTATGAGGTCGCACTGCCGGGAGAGCGCTTTCGACCATGCGCTGTCGCATTTGATGCCTACGGCAATCTCATCACTGCGGACGCCGAGGGACACCGCATTGTCGCGTTCGGTGCAAGGAGTCGGATGGTGACGGCCGTCGCGCTTGGCGGAGACTCCCTACCCCCGGCTCTTGAGCCGGTCGGTCTGGCATTTGATGACAACGGCCGCCTGCTCGTGCTCGATCGAGCCGAGGGTCGCGTGATCCGGGTCGAGCTCGTCTACGACGCCTGTGAGTGATTCATGAATCGGACCGCATTTCCACCACCGGCAGTGATCGTTCTGTGTCTCGTTCTCTCCGTGATGTTCGTCCAGGATGCACCTGCCGGCCGACTCTCAGCCGTAAGCGGTGAACGGGAGATTGAGTTCTCGGGAGCCGAGGGCGCTTCCGGCATCACTCTTCCGGACGCGCTCGTCTACTCCGGCAGTGATTCCCTCTTCATAGATGGGCGCGCGGCAGCGCGAGGCCTGGACTACTCCATCGATCATTCGACCGGGCGGCTCGCGTTTTCTGTTGCCGTTCCCGAGAACGCTCGGATCATTCTCCGGTACCGCTACTACCCCGTTCCCGCTCACGCCGTCTACAGACGGTCAGTCATCGATCCGGAGGCGCAACTCCCGGACGTGTTCCTGCAGATGGGAGGGATGCCTGATTCGGCAGGAGTTGATGCGGCCGGCAGGGCCGGTGTCCCGAGCAGCGGGCCCGGCGCGATGGTGGTGGCGGAGGGTGGCTCGGCCTCCCCGGAGAGATCGACGTCCCTCAAAGTCGGCGGCGCCAAGACCTTCGGCATAACGGTGGGATCCGATCGCGACCTCAGATTGGAGCAGTCGCTGCGATTGAACATCTCAGGCAGGATCACGCGCGACGTGAGTGTTACCGCCTACCTCTCGGATCAGAACACGCCACTCGTTCCGGAAGGGGACACCGAGGAGCTTCGTTCGCTCGACAAGGTGTTGGTCGAGATCGAGAGCGACCACATGGCGGCCACAATGGGGGACTACATCCTCGAGATCGATGGGGGGAGCCTCCTGCGTGTGAGGCGGGATCTGTCCGGTGTCAAGGTCAGAGGAGAGGCGGGCAGAGCGGCGATCGTGTTGGCCGGCGCGCGCGCTGAAGGCGAGTACGTAAGCATGACCTTCCGCGGGATCGGAGGGAAGCAAGGTCCCTATCCTCTCACCGACAGAAGTGGCGCGACCGGCATAACGGTGGTTGCGGGAAGCGAGCGCATCTGGCTCGACGGGGAGAGGCTCAGGAGGGGGAAGGACAACGACTACACGATAGACTACGCCTCGGGCGAGATCGAGTTCACCGAACGCAAGCACATCACGGGTGACAGCGAGGTGGTCGCCGACTACGAGTACGCCACGAGCGATTACGACAGAGATATCTACGGAGGGAGAACGACCTTTGTTGCGGGTGATGGGCATGTCGTCATAGGGGCCGGGTTCATCCGCGAGTCGGATGACCGCGGAGGCGCCCTATCCACCGCTCTTACTGCAGGCCACAGAGCCATCCTCGAAGCGGCTGGAGACGATATCGAACTGGCTCACGATGACGGCATCGATTCTCTCGGGATGGGTAACGGAGACTACATCCTGACTCAGGAGGGCTACTTCGAGTACGCGGGGGCTGATTCAGGAGTCTACGATCTGAGTTTCGAACGGACTGGCGGCGGCGAGTACACTCTCGACTACCTCGGTGGCTTCTACCTCTACGTGGGTGAAGGAGCGGGCGAGTTCCGTTTGGGCAAGGCGCTCCCCATGCCGCAGGACAAGGCTGTCGCGGCGCTCGACGGCCGGTGGGAGTTTGGAGGAGATGGGGTCATCTCTGCCGAGGCTGCCGTCTCGAGCTTCGATCGAAACACCTTCTCTGATCTGGACGACGATGACAATCTGGGAAACGCGGTCGTGCTGCGCGCGTCCACACCGGGTCTTCAGGTCGGTTTCCTCGGCGGGACCGAGGCCTCCGTGGGCTTCGTCGGCAGACGTGTTGGAGGCAGCTTCGAGGGAGTAGGCCGCTTCAGAGATGTGCGCTATGAGGAGGCATGGGAACTCAAGGGCCTTGATCTGCCGGAAGATGAGCTTCTGGGTGAAGGCAGATTGGCCCTGTCTTTGCCGGGAGGGGGCGCGATCGAGCTGTCGCAGGGTGTCCTCGAACGCGCTTCTGTGCTCGAGTCGAATCGAGCCGAGTTCTCCATGTCGGCAAGTCCACTTGAGCACGGCAGCGTGTGGGCCGGCGCCCGTTTCGTTGATCTGACGTACAGGGCTGGAGCCGACTCCTCGCTTCAGAGAAAACGGGAGTTCTATCGCGCGGGTGCAAGCTACGCATTGGGACCTGTGCGGCCGGGCCTGAGCTACAGGCACGACTCCCGCATTGAGAACGACGACGGAGAGCGCTACGACGAGCACGGAGCGTCTATTGAGAGCTCCGGAAGCGGAGACAGCGGATTCAGAATCGCGGTGAGCTACCGGGCCACCGAACGGACCTCGGATGGAAAGGCATGGGCGAGGTCGTCCTCGACCAGAACGGAGGAGATGAGTGCCGAGTTCAGGCGTTGGGAGGCACTCATGATCGAAGGCTCTCTCGTGAGGAGACGAACCGATGTTGCGAAGGGGTTCGATGAGCCCGGAACCAGGTACGATCTCGCGGCCATCACGCTGGGGCATCGGTCGATGAGCGACGCCCTCAAGGGAGAACTCAAGTACTCGGTCACGGCCACCGAGGTGGAGGAGAAGGAGCGATTCGTGACCGACGAGGACGGTGTTGAGGTGACGCACATCATCTCCACCGGCGATTTCCTGCCCGTGACGGAATTGTCTGTCGGTACCAGGTGGTCGCTCCGCTTCGGAGGGAGCTCCCGGGACGACCGGTGGATGCCGGACCCGAGCGCGTGGAAACGCCTTCTGTCGGGCCTGTCGCTCGAGACCAGTCTGAAGCTCAGGGAAGCCACAACGACCAGCGACAAAGCGCGGCTCTACTCTCTGAATCCATCCGTGCTCAGAGGAGAGGATACGGTTACCGGAGAGATGACGGGACGTCATACCGTGAGGTACACAACGGGTGGGATCCTGTCGGCGCGCATGGCTGTCAAGACGCGAGACCGGCTGGACCGTGTCTACACGAATTCCCCGGAGGAACTCAGAGAGCGGAGCGGGACTCTCGAACTCAAGATCTCTCCACCCGGAGGGATTTCGTATCGCGTTCAGGGTGACACTGCCGTGAAGGAGAGAGAGGCTGGTGGCAGCCTCGATGACTACGATCTGGACGAGCACTCCGTCCTCGCCGAGGTCAGGGACAGACTGGGGGGGGGTAGAGAGATCAAGCTGACTGTGCTCTACGGGCTTGAGGGTGACGCGGTCTCCGGCGTCCAGGTCGAGGTTTGGCAGATCACACCGACCTTGATCTACCGTTTCGAAGGGCGGGGCGCCGTGAGTGCGAGTCTTACCCGCTCTCAAGTGGAGGCCACGGGTGGAACGCTGCCGAACTACATGGCGGACGGAAGGCAAGCCGGAGCTTCGGCTGAATGGAGGCTCTCCGGCGACTACAGGTTCAACAGATTTCTGACCGGGAGTGTGACCTACTCGGGAGAAAGGCGTCCGGATGCCGATGACAGGCACACGGTCGATATGAGGCTCAATGCATTCTTCTAGCACAGCAGGGAGCTACGGCACGGTGATCCAGAGAGGCCGCTCATGGTACGGGCGCGTGATCATCGCGGTATTCTTCTGCGCGCTCCTGGGATATGGGACCCACGTTGAAGCGGCCTCCCAGCCGCCCGGCGCCGAGGCTCCGGGCGACACCCTCATCGCGCGCGTCGAGATCGGGGGTCACGAGAGCGTGAGCCGTCGTGAGGCGGGAAGAGCGCTCGACCTCAGATCCGGCGCAGTGTTCAGCGCCGCGCACGCCCGCGCGGGAGCCGACTCGCTCCTTGCGTTGCTCGTGACGCGCGGGCGTCCCTTTGGCCGGGTGGAGATGAACTGGACGGATGGTCCCGATGGCCTCTTGGTCCGCGTTGAGATAGATGAAGGTCCTGATGCCAGGCTGGCCGCCGTTCGCCTGACTGGCGTGGATGAAACGGATGAGGCCGCTCTCAGACGCCGGGTGGAACTCAGTTCTGGAGATGTGCTGAGCCTGACGGCTCTTGAGGACGACATCCATTCCATCCTGGACTGGTACGCCACGCGTGGCCATCCCTTTGCGACCGTTGCCCCCGGGATCCTGGTTGCCCGGGAGGGAGAGTCCTCCAGGATGGAGGCCTCCACCGTGCAGCGCCCCACCCTGGAACTCTCCATCGATGAGAGCCGGGCCACTCGTTTCGGACAGCTGTTTCTCTCCGGGAACGATCTCACGCGTGACGAGGTGATTATCCGGGAGATAGGGATCATCCCGGGGGCTGTCTACGATGCGCGGATCCTGGACGCCGTCCGTCCTCGGCTGGAGCGGCTCCGGATATTCTCGGAGGTGGCTGAACCGGTCGTCGTGGTCGATCCAGCGACCGGAAACGCGGCCGTGGGCATTGTCGTGTCGGAGCGTCCAGTGAACAGCATATCCGGTCTTTTTGGGTACGCCCCCGACTCGGAGGGCGGGGGAGAGTTCACCGGGTTGATCGACATGCGTCTCGGGAACATAGCCGGCACAGGCAGAAAGGCCGCCGCGTCGTGGGAACGACTGCGGTCCAGGCATGAGCGCATCACCTTCAGATACGAGGAACCGTGGCTCTTCGGCGCGCCCATCAATGTCGGGGTCCGTGGTGAACAGGCGATACGGGATACGCTCTACACGACGGTGGAGGCAGACCTCTTTGTGTCGGCGCATTTCGGCCCGCGCACGACCATCACCTGGTTGGTTGGCAGCGAGCGTTACGTTCCCGGAAGCGCGGAGGAGTCGACCACCGAGGGCTACAGAACAGCCGTCGAGGCCGAGTACAGCGTGCTGGACAATGCGCTGAATCCAAGTCGGGGCGCTCGGGCCGGTGGAAGGCTCGAGTATCGCGACCAGGAGGTGAGGGACACTGAAGGGCGCTACAGGACAGGAGCCCTCGCGATCGACTGCGATGTTGTGATCCCGACCCGAGATGCTCAGGTGATTTTCCTGCACGTCGAGCTTACCGGGATGGCTTCCAGCCGGGATGAGATACCGCTCCACGAGCAGATCACGCTCGGCGGTGCAAACAGCCTGCGCGGCTACAAGGAAGAACAGTTCCGCGGGTCCCGGGTGGCGCTCGGGAGTGTAGAGTACCGTTTCCTGCTCGGACGAACGTCGAGGGCGATAGTCTTTGTCGATGCCGGCTACTTCTACAGGCAGAGCCCTGACTTCGCAAAGGGTACGAAGCTGGGATACGGAATCGGGTTGCGCGGCGAAACGGGCTTGGGTATAATTGCCATCGACTATGGGCTGGGTGAGGGTGATAGCCTCCTTGACGGCAAACTGCACGTAGGTCTGATCCGCGAATTCTAGACCCCACTCACGCGGCCATTGTCTAATCAGCCGCGCCACGCGGTCACTGTCTAATCGGGCGCGCCACGCGGTCACTGTCTAATCGGCCGTGCCACGCGGTCACTGTCTAGTCGGCCGCGCCACGCGGTCACTGTCTAGTCGGCCGCGCCTTCATTAGCCGCATTTACCCGTTCCGGGAAGGAGCAGGCGGCCGCGATGGGAATGAAGAAAAGTCCCGAGGCGCGGGCCGGTGAGCTCCGGCGACTCATCCGACACCACGACCGACAGTACTACGTAGAAAACGACCCGGAGATAGCCGACTTCGAGTACGACCAGTTCCTGGCGGAACTCGCGGCCCTGGAGAAGCGGTATCCCGAACTCATGACGCCGGATTCTCCTACCGCGAGGGTTTCTGGTGCTCCTCTCAAGGGTTTCACCACGGTGCGCCATGCCGTGCCGATGCTGTCCCTCGACAATACGTACTCGGCCGACGAACTCAGGGATTTCGATGCCCGGGTGAAGAAACAGCTCGCCGTCGATGACGTGGACTACACGGTCGAACTCAAGCTCGACGGAGTGAGCGTGTCGCTCATATATGCGAACGGTCTCCTTGTGCGAGGTGCAACGAGGGGAGACGGCGGACGGGGCGACGATGTCACGGCCAACATCAGGACCATCAGATCGGTGCCGCTTGAACTGGCGGGCGTTGAGCTTCCCGAAAGGATCGAGATAAGAGGAGAGGTCTTCATGCCGCGTTCAGGCTTCGCCGCGCTGAATGAGAGACGCGTCAGGAGCGGGGCGCCGGCGTTTGTGAACCCGCGAAACGCTGCGGCCGGCTCTCTAAAACTGCTTGACCCGAAGGAGGTGGAAAGACGGCCGCTTGATGCCATTTTCTACCAGGTGGTCAACGCTCTCGAACTCGGGCTCGCGACGCAGACCGAAGCAGTGGCGGCGATGGCCTGCATGGGGCTCAAGGCCGGACCACACATCGCTCGCTGCAATTCCATGGAGGACGTCATCGATGTCTGTCTGAGCCGGCAAGAGCGGCGGCACGAACTCGATTACGACATAGACGGCATGGTGGTCAAGGTCGACTCAATCGAGAAGCAGCTTCGCCTCGGGGCGACGGGCAAGAGCCCGCGCTGGGGGATAGCGTACAAGTTCCCCGCTGAGTCTGCGACCACTGTGGTAGAAGATATAGCAGTGCAAGTCGGACGCACGGGCAGGCTGACACCGGTGGCTCTTCTCGATCCGGTCTTTGTCTCCGGCTCTACTCTGTCGAGAGCTACGCTTCACAATCAGGATGAGATAGATAGACTCGACGTTCGAATCGGAGACACCGTCATCGTTGAGAAGGGTGGCGAGGTCATCCCCAAGGTAGTTAAGGTTGTCAAGGCGAAGCGCGTGGGACGTCCTCGACGCTTTCGCATGCCCAAGCGATGTCCCGCGTGCGGTGAGCCGGCGTCGCGGCTCGATGGCGAGGTCGATCTCAGATGCGACAGCGCATCGTGTCCCGCGCAGCTCAAGCGGCGACTCGAACACTTCGCTTCCAGGGGCGCGATGGATATCGAGGGATTGGGCAAGGCGCTTGTCGATCAGCTCGTTGACGAAGGTCTCGTGTCGGACTACGGTGATCTCTACTCGCTCACACGCGACGATCTGGTTGCGCTCGAGCGGATGGGCGAAAAATCGGCGGACAATCTGTTGAGCGCACTTGAGAGAAGCAAGGAGCGACCGTTCGACAGAGTCCTCTACGCGCTCGGCATCCGTCATGTCGGGTCTCGCGTGGCGAGCGCATTGGCGTCGGAGTTTTCCAGCACGACGGCCATGGCAGCGGCTGGCGCTCTTGAGCTGGCTGCGGCAGATGAAGTGGGCCCTGTCATTGCGGAGAGCGTGGAGTCGTTCCTCGGGGCTGATAGAAACAGGGAAATCATAGAGAAGCTCACAGCGGCAGGCGTGAGAATGGAAGCCCGTTCGCGGGCTCCCGGGAGCGCGAAGCTCTCGGGGAAGCGGTTCGTTCTGACTGGAACGCTACCTGGAATGACGAGGACCGAGGCCGTCGAGGCCGTGGAGACCGCCGGCGGCCGTGTATCCTCCAGCGTCAGTTCCCGGACGGATTATGTGGTGGTCGGAAGCGAACCCGGCACGAAGGAGATGAAGGCTCGGGAACTTGGTGTCACGATCATAGGTGAAGAAGAGTTCAGGCGGCTTCTGGCCGGCTGAGCGTGACGTGGTTCGTCGGGGCATCGCGTCCCGATGAACTGATAGCGGATGAACCGACAGCTGAGAAGACAATACAGAGGGGGAGGGGCGGATCATGCTGATGATGAATGAGGCCCGGAAGGGCCGAGAAACACGAGAGCTCGAAGCGGTTGCCCGCGAGGAAGGAGTTCCTCTCGAGGAACTCATGGCCAACGTCGCGGCCGGCAGGGTGGCGATACTCAAGAACAACAAGAACTCCCATCGTCCCGTTGGTGTGGGGAAGGGGCTCAGAACGAAGGTGAACGCTAACCTGGGGACGTCGACGGACGCGTCGGATATCGACGGGGAACTCGCGAAGGTGGACGCGGCCGTGGAGGCAGGCACGGACGCAGTGATGGATCTCTCCACGGGCGGTGACCTGGACGCGATCCGCAGAGCGGTAGTAGACCGCTCACCGGTGCCCGTGGGGACGGTTCCGATCTACCAGGCGGCCGTTCGTGCGCGGCGCTCCGGGGCGGGCATGGTCAATATGACCGGCGATGAGATACTCGGCGCTGTGAAGGATCACCTGAGAGATGGTGTCGACTTCGTTACCGTTCACTGCGGTGTCACGAGGGAGGTTGCCGAACACTGCCGTCGGTCGCGCAGACTGGCGGACGTGGTCAGTCGCGGCGGATCGTTTCTGATGGAGTGGATGTCCTACAACGGCAAGGAGAACCCACTCTACGAACGGTACGACGAGCTTCTGGAGATCACGGCAGAGTATGATGCTACGATCAGCCTCGGCGACGGTTTGAGACCTGGCGCCCTTGCCGATGCCAACGACGCCGCGCAGATAGCCGAGCTCACGGTCATCTCCGAACTCGTACAGCGAGCGCGAGAGAGAGGCGTTCAGACCATAGTCGAGGGACCGGGCCACGTGCCTCTCAATCTCGTGGCATCATCCGTGGAGCTCGAGAAATCGCTCTGCGATGAGGCTCCATTCTATGTCCTCGGACCACTGGTCACCGACGTCGCACCCGGCTACGATCACATCGGGGCAGCGATAGGGGGCGCCGTTATCGCCATGGCCGGTGCTGATTTCCTCTGCTACGTGACCCCGGCAGAGCATCTCAGGCTTCCGGATGTGGACGATGTCCGGGAAGGCGTCTACACGTTTCGCCTTGCAGCTCATGCGGCCGACATAGCCAAAGGTGTGCGTGGCGCGCGCGATTGGGACGACAGGTTCTCTGCTGCCCGCAAGGCGCTGGACTGGGATACTATGATGGATCTCTGCCTCGACAAGGATAAGGCGAAGGCCTCGCGCGACATGGCGCTTCCCTCGGATGACAAGCTGTGCTCAATGTGCGGGGAGTTCTGCGCCGTGAAGAAGATGACCGATGTTCGGGACAAGGAGGGTGAGTGAGGATGGGAAGTGGATCGAGTGGATATCCCCGGACCTTCGTCGGAATAGATCTGGAGACGACCGGGCTCGATATGCATCAGGACCGCATCATTGAGATCGGTGCGGTTCGCGTTACGGGCGGGAAGATCGAAGGACGGTTTGAGGCTCTTGTCAACCCCGGCATCCCCATCCCTGCAGAGATCGTGTACCTCACGGGAATCGAGGATGCTGATGTGGCCGACGCCCCAGCCATCGATGAGGTGCTACCCGATCTAATCAGGTTCGTGGGCGACGCTCCCCTCGTCGCCCACAACGCTCCCTTCGACCTTGGTTTCCTTGCGAAGGCGGCCGACAACAGACCCGAGTTCCTTTTTGGAGGCGCGGGAGTGTTCGACACACTCACTATCGGGCGCGCCCTCGTTCCGAGACTCAGCAATCATCGCCTTACCACAATCGCGGCATTCTTCGACATCGAACTCGCAAGAGCGCACCGCGCCCCCGATGACGCGGGCGCTACCGCTCTTCTTCTTGTCTCTCTCCTGGGTGTTCTCGATCAGGTGGGTTCGGCTATTCTGAGCCGCATGGCGGCCTTCGCGGACCCCCAGACAAAGCTCCTGATAGATGCGGCCAAAGATCGATCCGAGGGGCGCCTCGATCCGTTCGCAGTCCCCGACCACGGGGAGCGGGAGAGTGAACTCCTGCGCTACGACATCGCTCGTGGAATGGAGTTCACAAGGGAGGGGAGAGAGGAACGGCTCTCTGTAGATCTGGACATCGTTGAGGCGGTGTTCGATGAGAATGGACCGATAGCATCCAGGCTCCCGGGATATGAGGAGCGTCGCGAACAACTGGAGATGATGCACGCCGTCGGCGACTCCTTCAACAGCGGTATCGACCTGATCGTCGAGGCGGGAACGGGTGTCGGAAAATCGCTGGCCTATCTGGTTCCGGCAGCGCACTTCGCCGTGATGAATGGCGAGCGTGTCATCATCTCGACGAACACGAAGAATCTCCAGGAGCAGCTCTTCAACAAGGATGTTCCCTTCCTTGAGGATGCGCTTGATCTTAGATTCAGCGTCTCGCTTCTCAAGGGGCGGGGGAACTACCTCTGTCGGCGGAGGTGGGTGCAGCTCTCCGAGCGCAGCCTTTCTCCGCAGGAACGCTCGGTTCTTCTGCCGCTCGTTCTCTGGGAGGCCGAGACGCGCTCGGGCGACGTCAGCGAGGCGGTTCCCGTCAGACGCTACGGCTATCTCTGGAGCAAGGTCTCCGCCGATGGTGGGCCGTGCATGGGACAGAAGTGCCCGATGAATGAGGAGTGCTATCTCATGCAGGCGCGGCGGGCATCGCAGGCCGCGCACATCGTTATCATCAATCATTCACTTCTCTTCAGCGATATGGAAACTGACAATAGAGTCTTGGGAGACTACTCGTACCTTATCTGCGATGAGGCCCACAATCTCGAGCGTGTCGCGACCGAGCATCTTGGTCGACGAGTGAGCGTCTGGAGGGTGCGGACCGTGCTCGATGGGGTCTATCGGAGCGATGGAGTTGACACCGGGATCGTGGTCGACATCCTCACTGAGATCTCGGGACAGGGCGATGGTGGAATGCCCGAGGCTGTGAGAACGGCGGCCGAACGTTTGAGAGACGAGGTGGAAGAAGCGCGACGGTCCGTGGAGGTCTTCTTCAAGATCCTGTCGACCGAGCATGTCAGACTCAACGCGGGGAGGGCGGTCGAATATGGGAAGCTGAGATATCGGTCCGGGAGTTCGGTCTCCGATGTCGTCTCCGAAGAACTTGCCCTGGCGACGTCGGCGCTCGCTCGCGTCGGAAACTCGATCGCCCTGCTCGGAGATCTCGTTGCCGATTCCGGTCTGGAACGGGCCGATTCCGTTTTCCAGAGCCTGGAGTTCGAAGCTGCCCGTGTCGGTGGGTTGGCCGATGATCTCGGCTACGTTGCCGGGGCAGAGGACCCGGAGAGCGTGTTCTGGCTTGAGGTCCGGTCGTTCCGGGACCACCTGGAGTGCGAACTCCGATGTGCGCCGGTGAGCGTCGCTGAGAAGATGGGCGACTTCCTGTATTCGAAGGTGGAATCGCTCATTATGACATCGGCGACTCTCACGGTAGACGGGTCGTTCGATTTCCTGTTCGAGAGGCTTGGGCTGGATCAACTTCCCGACTGGAAAGTGCTGACACTCGACGTCGGGAGTCCGTACGACTACGACGCGCAAGCGCTGGCCGTGGTGGCCGGCTATCTGAAGCCGCCATCGTCGCCCGGTTTCAATCGCGTTGTCAGTGATCTCGTTGTCAAGTTGGCCAGGCCGGCCACGGGCGGCACTCTCGTTCTCTTCACATCGAGGGCGGCGCTCAACGCCGTCTTTGAGGGAGCGCGGGACAAGCTGGCCGGGTCCGGCAAGTTGATTCTGGCGCAGGGTCACGGTGGGGCGCCTTCTGCGCTCCTGAACGAGTTCGCGCAGAACACAGACTCCATTCTCCTTGCCACGAGCAGTTTCTGGGAGGGAGTCGATGTGCCCGGCCGTTCACTGGAGCTTCTGATCATCGTCAAGCTTCCCTTCCCTGTTCCATCCGATCCGGTCGTGCAGGTGCACTGCGAGCGATACGAACAGAATGGCGAACGATCATTCGACAAGTACATGGTTCCGCGGACGGCGATAGGTCTCAGGCAGGGTTTCGGACGCCTGATCCGCTCGACGGCCGACACCGGGGCAGTCGTGTTTCTCGATAGCAGACTTGACAGCAAATCCTACGGTCCGCGGCTTCTGGATCAGCTTCCCACGAATGCAATGGTCGTGCGAAGCGAATCGGAGCTTCTGTCCGTGCTCGAGGGACTACACGCTTGCGCTGAGACAGCTGGAGGTAATCAATCATGAGTGCGAATGCGAGACCAAGTATCAGGGCTCCGCGCGGGTCCACACTCTCCTGCAAAGGGTGGCTGCAGGAGGCCGCGATGCGGATGCTCATGAACAACCTCGATCCTGAGGTGGCTGAGAATCCGGATGAGCTTGTCGTCTACGGCGGGACTGGAAAGGCAGTCAGGAGCTGGGACGCGTACGAAGCTATCGTGCGGAGCTTGCGCGAGCTTGAGTCCGACGAGACTCTGCTTGTCCAGTCGGGCAGACCGGTCGGGGTCTTCAGGACCCACGAGGACGCGCCCAAGGTGCTCATTGCGAACTCCAACCTGGTCGGTGACTGGGCTACGTGGGAGCAGTTCCGTGAGTTGGAACGCCAGGGGCTCACGATGTACGGGCAGATGACGGCGGGGAGCTGGATCTATATCGGCACCCAGGGGATTCTTCAGGGCACCTACGAGACACTGGCCGAACTCGCGAGGCAGCACTTCAAGAGTGATCTCTCGGGACGCTTCGTTCTCACCGGCGGCATGGGGGGAATGGGGGGGGCGCAGCCTCTTGCGGTGACCATGAACGGCGGAGTCTGCCTCGATATCGAGGTGGACGGTGAGCGAATTCAGAAGCGCATCGACAGCGACTACTGCGATCGTATGACGGACGATCTCGACGAGGCTCTGAGGCTCGTTGATGCCGCGGTCGCCGCGCGTGAGCCGCTCTCGGTCGGTCTGGTGGGCAACTGTGCGGACGTGCTCCCCGAGCTCGTGCGGCGCGGCGTGACGCCGGATGTGGTCACCGATCAAACATCGGCTCACGATTCCCTGAACGGCTACGTTCCTGGCGGAATGACGCTCGATGAGGCGCGGGGTCTGAGGGAGAGCGATCCGGAACGGTACATCGAACTCTCGATGGAAGCGATGGCAGTACATGTGAGAGCGATTCTCGCGATGCAGGAACGTGGCGCCGTGGCGTTCGACTACGGGAACAACCTGAGAGGACAGGCCATGGCTGCGGGTGTTGAGAACGCGTTCGACTTCCCGGGTTTTGTGCCCGCCTATATCCGCCCCCTCTTCTGCACGGGGAAGGGCCCGTTTCGCTGGGTGGCGCTCTCAGGCGACCCCGAGGATATCTACAAGACCGATGATGTGATAGTGAGGGAGTTTCCCGAGGATGAGGCTCTCGTGCGCTGGATCAAGCTTGCGCGTGAGAGAGTCACATTCCAGGGCCTCCCATCCCGAATCTGCTGGCTCGGATACGGGGAGAGGGCCCGCTTTGGGCGGATCATCAACGACATGGTCGCGTCCGGTGAGATAAGTGCGCCCATCGTGATCGGGCGGGATCATCTGGACAGCGGCTCCGTGGCCTCGCCCTATCGTGAGACCGAGGCCATGAAGGATGGGAGCGACGCGATCGCGGATTGGCCCGTTCTCAATGCGCTTCTCAACGCGGTCGGCGGGGCGACGTGGATATCGTTCCATCACGGCGGCGGCGTCGGCATAGGCAAATCGCTTCATGCCGGTATGGTCATAGTCGCCGACGGCACTCCCGAAGCGGCCCGGCGTCTCGAGAGAGTCCTTACGACAGATCCGGGAACCGGCATCATCAGACATGCGGACGCCGGATACGATGAGGCGCTTGAGTTCGCTCGGGACAACGGGATCAAGATCCCGATGCGCGAGAACACATAGCGAGGGAGTCCCCATGCTGGAGGCAGATCTTCTGGTCAGGAACATTGGTCAGCTCATCACCGTGCGAGGATCCGATGCTCCGCGGACGGGCGGGGCGATGAGCGAGCTCGGGATTGAGGAATCCGGCGCTGTCGCGGCTCTGGGCGGTCGGATAGTGGCAGTGGGGCCTGAGAACCATGTTCTGGACGCCGTCTCGATCGGTCCCGGAACGGTGGAACTCGATGCCCGGGGGTGTGTCGTTACCCCGGGGCTCATAGACGCACACACGCATGCCGTCTTCGCGCGAACGCGGGAGAGTGAATTCGCAATGCGCGTCGAGGGCAGAAGCTACGAGGACATTGCGGAGGCCGGAGGTGGTATCCGCTCGAGTGTGCGGGACGTGCGACAGGCATCGGAGGAGGAACTCTTCACTCGAGGCGCCAAGACGCTTGATAGAATGATGGAGTTCGGTACGACGACGGTTGAAGTGAAAAGCGGGTATGGGCTCTCTCTCGAATCTGAACTCAAGATGCTCAAGGTCATCTCCAGGCTGTCCGAGCTTCACGCGCTCGATATCGTCCCGACGTTTCTCGGGGCTCACGAGTTTCCTGACGAGTACCGCGACGACCGCGATGGATACGTTTCGGAGCTCACCCGGAGGATGATACCCGCGGTAGCTCGCGCGAAGCTGGCGCGCTTCTGCGATGTATTCTGCGAGCGAGGCGTATTCTCCATCGAGCAGTCACGGACGATTCTTCTGGCGGCGGCAAAGCATGGAATGGTCTCGAAGATCCACGCCGACGAGCTCAGTGCTTTCGGCGGCGCCGAACTGGCGGCGGAGCTCTCCGCGATTTCTGCGGACCACCTCGTTTGTGCGTCGGATGAGGGGCTGAAGGCGATGGCCGACAGCGGCGTAGTGGCGGTGCTCCTCCCGGGCACGACACTCTCGCTTGGGAAGAGGGATTTCGCGCGAGCAAGGTTTATCATCGAGGTGGGTGGAGCGATCGCGCTTGCCACCGACTGCAACCCGGGAAGCTCCATGACCGAGTCGATGCAGATCATAATCTCGCTCGCCTCGATGGTCATGCGCATGACCCCGGAAGAGGCTCTGGTGGCGGTCACCATCAACGCGGCGTGTGCCGTCGGCATGGAGAGGAGCGTGGGGTCGCTGGCTGTCGGCAAACTCTGCGATCTGGTTCTGTGGGGCGTGAACGACTACAGGGCGATACCCTATCACTACGGTGTGAATCTGGCGGCGACCGTCGTCAAACGCGGCACGGTCGTTTCAACACTCGGGCGCAATGTGTAGGAGGTAACCGATGAGGCTTGTTGAGTGTGTCCCGAACTTCAGCGAGGGACGACGTCCCGAGATCCTGGACGAGATCGTGGGGGCGATGACGGCAGTTGAGGGAGTGAGGCTTCTGGACAAGGAGATGGATGCGGATCACAATCGGGCGGTCGTCACGATCATCGGCGACCCCGACGTCGTCCTGGAAGGCGTGTTCAGGGGAATCGAGAAGGCGAGGGATCTCATTGATCTGACGAAGCACGAGGGAGAGCATCCACGCATGGGAGCGACGGACGTTTGCCCGTTCGTGCCGGTCAGCGAGGTCACGATGGATGAGTGTGTCGAGCTGGCGAAGAGACTGGGTGAGAGAGTCGGCCGCGAACTTGACATACCCGTGTTTCTCTACGAAGCGGCGGCGACTCGTCCGACGCGGCAGAATCTCGCGAAGGTCAGAAGGGGCCAGTTCGAGGGACTCAGGGACGAGATAGGGACAAACCCCGCGAAGGAACCGGACTTCGGTCCAAACAAGATACACCCGACGGCCGGCGCAACAGCGATAGGGGCGAGGGAGTTCCTTGTGGCGTTCAACATCAACCTGGGAACCGACGATATCACGATCGCCAAGCGGATAGCGAAGTCCATACGACACGCGGGCGGGGGGCTCAGGTATGTGAAGGCGATGGGTTTCGAGATCAAGGACCGCGGCATCGTCCAGGTTTCGATGAACATGGTGCACTACAAAGGAACACCGCTGTTCCGTGTCTTTCAGATGGTGAAGAGCGAGGCCGAGCGGTATGGCGTTCCGATCATAGGAAGTGAGATCGTCGGGCTGGTGCCGCTCGACGCGCTCATTGACTGCGCCGATTTCTTCCTGAGGCTCGAGGATTTCGACCGCGACCTGATCCTGGAAAACCGTCTTTCCCAGAAATAGGAATTGGAGGACCAATGACTGCGGTGAATGAATTTCTGGCAGAGCTTGCTTCGAATTCGCCGACACCCGGCGGCGGCAGCGTCGCCGCTCTCTCGGGCGCCCTCGGAGCCTCGCTCTGTTCGATGGTTTGCAATCTCACGATTGGCAAGAAGAAGTATGTAGGTGTTGAGGAGGATCTCAAGCGTGTCCTCACGGAGACGGAGCGGCTTCGTTTGGAACTCAACCAGTTGATCGATGAAGACGCGGCGGCCTTTGACAAGGTGATGGTCGCGATGAAGCTTCCGAAGGAGACCGACGAAGAGAAGGCGGTGAGGAGAGCGGCGCTCCAGGATAGTCTCGTGGACGCTGCCGGCGTCCCTCTCGTAGTGATGAGCAAATGTGTGGAGGTCATAGAATTGTCTGTCTCTGTTGCTGAGAAGGGAAATCTGAACGCCGTCTCAGACGCGGGAGTGGCAGCGCTGACCGGGCGTGCCGGTGCCCACGCGGCGCGCTTGAATGTCCTCATTAACCTCGGAGGCATCCGGGCCGAGCGGCATGCTATATTCGTGGAAGAAGCTCGGGCCGCCATGAATGATATGGTGGAAAGGGCAGACCGTCTCGCCGAGCGGGCAATGGCTGTGGTGCTCGAGAAGGTATCGTAGGAGGTTCCATGCGATTGATTCTCCTGTCGGTGTTCATCATGTGCGCCGTGGTTGTGGCGGGATGCGCGCCGTCGACGGTGGCCGAGAGTACGCCGGACGTCCCGACAACAGAGAGCGGGTCGGCGGGTGAATTCGATACGTTCTCTCTCATCTCGTTCGCATTCGCCGAGGGCAGGATCGACTACTCGACAAGCCTCTTGTACAAAGTATATGCGATGTTCGATCCGCTGAGCCTGCCGTCCGAATACAAGAGTGAGGTTTTGGGCAAGTGCGGAACGCCGCTCATCATTGAGGTTCAGCGCAACTGGGGACGCCTGACTTCTGCGGACAAGGCCGAGATATCTCAGTACATCGAGCCCATCGGTGAGAGAGACTCTGACGAGACTCAGCTTGATGATGTGACGCCGGATCGGCTTGACCACGAGAGAACGGCGATCGATTGATGAGCGCCGGCGACTGTGAATGCGGACGTGTTCTCAGTGCCGCGCAGCGTGGAGGCAAGATGGTCGATCGGGAGAGGGCCGGCCGTGGTGCTCACGGTCTCGCGCTGATGGCGATTCTCACGGCCTTGGCTGTCGCGCTCGGTATGTTGCTTGCGCACGTTCCGAACATCGAACTCGTCTCTTTCACAGTGTTCGTGTCTGGAGCTGTGTTGGGGCGCGGGCGTGGAGCCTGTCTCGGGATGATCGCCATGGGGATCTACTCCGGCGCCAATCCCGTTGGTTCCGGCCTCGGTATCCCTCCCATGTTCATCGCGCAGGTTCTTGCCATGGCGTTCATCGGCTTCGTCGGTGGGTCACTGGGAGGCGCGTGGCGGACGGGGGGGGGGCTTCGCCATGTGGTGCTCGCGGCTGTCACCGGATTCGTGCTGACCGGCGTCTATCAGGTTGGCGTTGTTGCGGGTTTGGCCGTGGCCAGCCTGGATGTCGGCACGGGATTCGTGGCCGCGCTTGTCGGGAACGCCTTCTTCTCGACAGTGCACATAGTGTCGAACACGATCGTCTTCGCCATGCTCGTACCCGTGGTTGTGCCTCGAGCCATTGCCATGACCAGGCGGCGCGTAGAGTCACGGTCGGTCTGATCGAGCTTCTTCCCGCGAGGAAACGATGAAAGCGGTTCGCGATCTTGTCACTGTTCTGGCCATTGTGGTCGGCGCCGTTCTTGCCACCGCACAGGAACCGGCTGATGTTCTGGAGCCCGTTCTCTTTGCCCCGGACAGCACTCGGGTTCTCCCGGTGCGGCATGAGCACGAGCCTCCCGACACGCTGCTGCTCGAGCGCGTCGGGCATCCGCTATTCGTTGTCGCCGTCCAGAGCCCGGCGCCCACAGGAACAGAGAACACCGCGGCTCTGCTCGCAGGAGTTCCTGGAGCGCGCGTCGAGTCATCGGGTTGGGAGGGCCACCGTTCATCGATCGCCTGTGGCGCTCTTCCGCCATCGATGACCACCGTGATTCTGGGTGGTCGCGACACGCGTGACCGCGTTCTCGGCGGACTCGATCTGCTGGAAGCATACGCGCCTTCCTCCGGTACGGTCCTGGTTCCGAGTGGACCCGATATTTCGATATGGCCATTCACAACAGCGGAGCGTGTCGGCATAGTGCCCGTCCGGCCCGCAGGTTTCGGATCCGGTAGCGTGGCGGGACTCGGTGTCAGCGTGCATCCTGGACGCAAACCCGCCGCGGCGCCGTTCGCCAGGGTCGGGATGATGAGCGGGGATCTGGGCGCGCGTGCCCTGTCATTCGAGTTCGGGCGACGATTCACGGACGGGGACGTGGGTCTGCAGGGCTTCATGGAGTCGAGTGAAGGCAGGGCCCCCGTGCCGGGCGGGTCGTACGACAACGGAACAATGGGCGGCAGGATCACGATCCCTCTCTCCGGAGCGTGGAGAGTTGACGCTCAGGGGATGAGAATAGACGTGGAGCGACATCTTCCATTTCCGTCGTCTGACATCGCATCGGTGGCGAACCGCCTCATCAGGAGCGACGTCGATCTCGTGGCGACAAACGGGAGAACTCGCGTCCAGCTCTTCCATGTAGACGGCTGGCTCAGTTCAGACCGCTCGGTTGCCGTGGGTGGTGGTATCGACGGCGCGACGGACGGTGTAGCGCTATCCTTTGTCACGGGTCCCTTCGACGCCGTGCGAATTCACGCGGCAAGGCACAGCGCCCGTGGCTCGTTGCTTCGAGAGCCGGGGAACGCAGTCACTGTGGCTGCCGGTGTCGACCGGAGAATGAAGTGCGGCTCGGCCTGGACGCTCTACGCGTCTCTGGGCGCGAGTCGCGAGCGTGAAGCGATCATCCCGCAGGCCGTTCTTCTTCTCGCGCGGGATCCTTTTGCGAGCGGCTTCTGGCTGGCAGGGGATCTTGGTGGACGGCAGCCTACGGTCGTCGAGCTAGCCCTTGTCGAGACGCCGATCCCGGACTTCGGCGGAGCCGGCGCGTTCGTGGAGGGGAATCCCGACCTCGATCCTGAGACGGCGGCTACCTTGAGCTGCGGTTGGTCGACGCGCGGCCGGATCGTGTCCGGGGGTCTGGTGGGGAGAGTGTCCAGGGTGGATTCGAGGATCGTGCTCCTCGAAGGTGACAATGGTGTTCTCCTTCCCGTCAACCAAAGCAGCGAAGTAGTAGGGGCGCTCTCGCTATGGGCGGCAGTGGACGACAGCTTGATGGGCGGTGCGAGCATGCGTGTGGATCTAACGGAGGTCGGAGACCTGCACAGTCTGGTTCCGGCGCCCCCTGTTCGCATCGATGCGGAAGTGTGGCTGGTACGACTCCTCTTCAAGGAGACGCTCCGCGCACGATTGGCGATCGCCGCGATCTACGAGGCTCCGGACGTCGGAGAGCTATGGGGAGATGTTGCGGACGACCACGTGCTTCACACCAGAGCGAGTGTGACCGCGGATGTGGGACCCGCGCACATCTATGTCCGCATGGACGATCCATTTGAGACGGACCGCCCGCGGTGGCCACGGCGTGATCCGGCCGGCCGGCGCCTCACCGTAGGGTTCTCCTGGGATTTCTGGAACTGATCGACTCGGCCGATCCGCGGCCCCCTCTCCTCTACCTGCGAGCACTGAAACGTTCCCTTCCCCCCAAGCAGCTATTCCCCCTATTCGAGCGGTCTGCCGACGTGGACCGATGTGAGGATTAGTTTGCATTGCGTTTTGCAATTCGTTAGATTCAATAGATTGGGTGGAGGTGATGGGGTGAAAGGCATTTTCACGCGAGATGAGCGCGCGGTCATAGTATTTCTGGTCCTGGCCGTTCTCGTCGGCGCCATAGTGCTCGCAGTCGGGCGAGTTGACCCGTCGCGCGTTGAGGGGCTTCGCCTGCAGACGGCCACGGATTTGGAGGAGGTTGCGGAGAGCCTTGAGCCTGCTTGGCCTCTGGATCTGAACAGCGCCGGTGAGAAGGAACTCGTGCTGCTTCCTGGCATCGGACCGGTTCGTGCGAAGGCGATCATTGAACTCAGGCGGAATCTCGGACGCTTCTCCGATCCGGCGGATCTTCTTGAGGTGAAGGGAATAGGTCCGCGAACTCTCGAACGCATGAGGCCGATGGTAGTTGTTGACGAGATCCAGCTCCCGCTTGAGGCGGGAGGGGAGTAGTGAACGATGAAGCAGTCATCGAGCGTGAGAAACGGCATCGTCGGGCGGCTCGTTGTGGCCGCCGTCGTGATAGCTGTCGCGTCCATCGGTGGAGGTGAATTCAATCTGGCGCCGATTGTGGTACTTGGCGCCGCCCTGCTTCTCCTGAGCGGTGTCTTCTACTTCTGGCATTCGTGGGGCAAGTGGCGTGGCGCGATCTTGCCGGTTCAGCTGGCCTCAGACATCGCGCTTGTAACCCTTCTGGTCTACTTCTCGGGAGGGGGCGGCAGTCCCTTCAAGTTGCTCTATTTCCTGCCCGTGATCTCAGCCGCATCGGCGCTCGGCACGCGTGCCGGAGTCATCATCGCTGTTGGAGCTCTCACCGCGTTCGCAGGGTTGTTTCTCATCGACCGGTCGGATTTCCTTGATCGGCTCGGACACCAGCTTGTTGATGAGGCGGTGATTCTCTCACTGTCACTGATCCTGGTGGCACTTCTGGTCGGTTTTCTGGGAGCCCGCACACGTGAGAGCGAGCAGAGGCTTAAGGAGACCAGATCCGAGCTGGCCAGAGCGCAGATCCACGCAGAGAACATCGTGGAGAGCATCCGGAGCGGGCTTGTTCTCGTCGATAGCGCGGGGGTCCTCATCCATCTGAATCGGGCCGGACGCCACATCCTCGGTATTCCCAAGGTAGAGACACGGGGCCGCGATTTTCGGGAAGTGCTGTCGGCAGTCCCGTCCTTCGCCGAGCGCATTGCGGCCGCGCTTGGGGAACAGCGTTCGGAGACGCGCGTGGAACTCCCGATCGAGCGCCCCGATGGATCCAGAGTTCCCGTTGGGCTTTCGACCTCCGTCCTCTGTGACGATGAGGGGAAGGCAAGGGGCGCGATCGCGATCTTCCAGGACCTCACGGATGTGCGAGAGTTCGAACAGAGGATGCGTCACGCTGACCGCCTCGCGGCGTTGGGCGAGTTTGCGGCCGGGCTCGCGCATGAGATCCGGAATCCGCTGAATGCGATTCGTGGCTCAGTTGAGATGATCCGGGATGGGATAGACCCGGGCAGCGATGATGCACGATTGGTCGAACTCGTGCTGAAGGAGTCTGAGAGACTGGGCAATCTCGTGCAGGGCGTGCTGAGCTACGGGCGGGTGGAAGAGGGTGTCGTCGGGCGCGTGGATCTGGGCGAACTTGCACACGAGGTATCTCTTCTTGCGCGGAATCACTCGAGCCACAGGTCGGACATCGCGCTTGACGTCAATTGCCGCGGTGCGAGCGTGCTGGGAAACCCCGAGCAGATACGGCAGATCCTCCTGAATCTTGTAATCAACGCCTTCGAGGCGATCGAGGAAAGCGGCCGGGTCAGCGTGTTTCTCCCGCCTGTCTCCGAGATGGATCTGAAGGCGGGTGAGGGTGAAGTGGCGATGGTTGTTCAGGACACGGGATGTGGGATCGAAGCGGAACGTGTGGCTCAGGTATTTGCACCATTTGTGACCTCCAAGGCCGGCGGAACCGGACTTGGACTCGCGATCGTTGACAAACTCGTCGAGCTGCAGGGCGGACGGATCACGGTCGAGAGCAAACAGGGTCAAGGCAGCAGGTTCATAGTATTCTTGCCCGGAGTGGGCGACTGACGAAGCGTATTCGGAAGGACACCGCGATGGCGCACGGAAGAATTCTGGTTGTGGACGACGAGGACAGCATTCGAGAGTATCTTGCAATGATGCTGGAGCGTGAGGGCTACGACGTGCAGGCGGCCGCGGATGGGAAGAAGGCGGTAAGGCTCAGCTCGAAGGAGAGCTTCGATGCCGTTATCACGGACATCCAGCTTCCGGGAATGACGGGAATCGATCTCCTCAGCGCATTTCGTGAATCCGACCCGACCGTTCCAATAATCATTGTGACCGGGCATGCTTCCCAGGAGTCCGCGATCGAAGCCCTGAACCTCGGGGCCTTCTATTACCTTCTGAAGCCCGTCTCGAATGAGGAGCTGAAGCAGGTTGTGCGCAATGCTCTGGAAGTGCAGAGGCTCAGGGAAGAGAACGTCGATCTCGAGCGAGCGCTGCACGTCTCGAGCGAGCGGAATATGATTGGTGACAGCAACGGGATAAAGGGCGTTTTCGACCTCATCGAGCGCGTGGCGAAGACTGCGAGCACCGTGCTTCTGAGGGGGGAAAGCGGCACCGGTAAGGAGCTGGTCGCCCGTGCCATTCATGCGGCGAGTTCGCGCTCCGACCAGCGTTTCGTCTCGATCAACTGTGCGGCGCTGCCCGAGACGCTTCTTGAAAGCGAGCTCTTCGGACACATGAAGGGTTCCTTCACCGGGGCCGTAAGGGACAAGCGAGGCCTGTTCGTCGTGGCTGAGGGAGGCACTTTCTTCCTCGACGAGGTCAGCGAAATGTCGCTCGCGATCCAGGTGAAGCTGCTGAGGGTCCTCCAGGAGCGTGAGGTCGTTCCGGTAGGCGGCACCAAGCCCACGAAGGTCGATGTCAGGATCATCGCGGCCACCAATGCCGATCTCGAGGGGTTTGTCGAGAAGAAGCAATTCAGACCCGATCTCTACTACAGACTCAATGTGATCCCGATAGCCATTCCTCCTCTCCGGGATCGCCACGACGATATTCCTCTCCTGGTGAATCACTTCATTGAGAAGCTCACCGGAGGAGAGAAGACGGTGTCCGATGACGCGATGAAGATTCTGATGAGCTACGAGTGGCCCGGCAATGTGAGGGAGCTTGAGAACATCATCGAGCGGGCGGTCATTCTGTCGGATGGGTCGGAGATCACGGGTGAGAGCCTCAATGTCTCGATCTTCCCTGAGCGTTTGAGAAAGCAAGGTCTCGCGACCGTGTCCACGGGCGACCTCGGCATATCCGGGATCACGCTCGATGAGCTGGAGCGCCGCTACCTGCTCCAGACTCTCAACGGGGTGGGGTGGAAGAAGAAGCAAGCAGCCGAGATTCTGGGTATCAATCCCTCCACTCTCTACCGGAAGCTCCAGCGATACGGAATGGAAGAGCAGGTTGAGGAGTAGGTCGATCGAAGAGTCTGCACGAGAATGAGCGATGAAGCGTCGGGAGGACGGATTGCGAGTAATCGCCGGCGAGCTCAGAGGGCGCCGGATCGAGGTTCCCAAAAGAAGTGACATCAGACCGACCTACGATCGTGTCAGGGAATCTGTGTTCTCGATCATTGGTCCGAGAATGGAGGGCGCGCGGGTTTTGGACCTCTTTGCCGGTACGGGCAGCCTTGGCATAGAGAGCCTGTCGCGCGGAGCCCGATCGGCCACGTTCGTTGAGCGGGATCGTGACGTCGCGAGGGTGCTTGCTGCGAATATCGAGCGGCTGGGTCTCAAGCCCAGGTCGTCGGTGCTGAGACAGGCGGTCGCCGGGTTCCTGAAGGGCGGATCGAGTGCCGTGCGGTTCGACGTCGTATTTGCCGACCCCCCGTACGACAGCGGGTTGGCTGAGAGGACGCTTGAAATGCTGGGAAGCTGGGACGGCCTTTGCGCGGGTTCACTCGTTGTCGTGGAGCACCGGGTTGGCACCGAGCTTCCGACCGCGAGAGGTCGGCTTGTCGGTGTGAGAAGGGAGCGCTACGGGACCATTGAGGTGGAGTTCTTCGAGGTGTGTACCACTGAGATGACATCGGAGGTGGGCATTTGAGGACAGCACTCTATGCGGGGACGTTCGACCCGATCACAAACGGTCATCTTGATCTTCTGAATCGAGCGCTTGGCCTGTTCGACCGGGTGGTTGTGGCGGTGGGCAGGGCTCGGGACAAGAACCCGATGTTCACTCTGTCCGAGCGCATGGAGATGATCCAGGAGACCACGGCCGGCCTCGAGCGTGTCCAGGTGATACAGCTCAAGGGGCTTCTTGTGGAGGAGGCCGTACGCTGCGAGGCGTGCGCCGTGATCCGGGGCCTGAGGGCCATTTCCGATTTCGAGTACGAGTTCCAGATGGCTCTCATGAACAGACGTCTTGCGTCCGAGATCGAGACCGTGTTCCTCACACCGAAGGAACGCTTCACGTATCTGGACTCCACAATTGTCAAGGAGGTTGCTCTTCTGGGAGGCGACGTCTCCGGACTCGTGCCGGACGTTGTTCTGAAAAGACTCACGGAGAAGCGCGGCGATTCCTGACAAGCATGATCACAGGAGAGAATGGAGACAATGGGAATACTGGAGTCCATCAGAGAGCGGGCACAAGAGCGCGGTGCGCGGGTAGTCCTGCCCGAAGGGAACGATGATCGCATAATCAAGGCCGCTGCCCAGATCAAGCGTGAGGGGTTTGCGACGCCGGTCATCCTCGGGAAGCGCGAGAGCCTGGAGGCGGCCGCGCGCGCGCACGGCGACGACATCTCCGAGATCGAGACCATTTCACCAGAGCGTTCAGAGAGACTCGGTGACTTCGCGCGACAGTACCACGAGCTCAGAGCTCACAAGGGTATCACGGAGGAGGAGGCCTGGGAGACTGTCCGAGACCCGATCTTTTTCTCAACACTCATGGTTCGAAACGGCTATGTGGATGGGTGCGTTGCCGGTGCGGCGACAGCGACTGCGGACGTACTGAGAGCGTCCTTTCACTGCATCGGCCTGACTGCTGGTGCATCCATTGTTTCGAGCACCTTTCTGATGATCGTCCCGGACGATGTGCCGGTTCCCGAACATGTGCTCTTCTTCTCGGATTGCGCGGTCGTTGCTCAGCCGACGCCCGAGCAGCTCGCCGACATCGCCATCGCTACGGCGGCGACACGGCGGGCCCTTGTCGGTGATGAGCCGGTCGTGGCCATGCTGTCATTCTCGACCAAGGGAAGCGCCAACCACCGGGATGTGAACAAGATCATAGACGCGACTCGGCTCGTTCGCGAGCGGGCTCCGGAACTCCTGATAGACGGTGAACTTCAGGCCGACGCGGCGCTCCTGCCGGCGATCGGGGCCAAGAAAGCGCCGGGAAGCAAGATCGCCGGGCGAGCCAATGTTCTCATATTCCCCGATCTCGACGCCGCCAATATCAGCTACAAGTTGGTGCAGCGGCTCGGCGGAGCGATGGCCGTGGGACCGATACTTCAGGGACTGGCCAAGCCCGTGAACGATCTCTCACGCGGCGCAAGCGTGCAGGACATTGTCGATCTGGCCGCCATCACGGCCGCTCAGAGCATTGCGTGACGGTTGTCGAGTGCATCGCGGGTTTGCGTGAGCTTCTACGAAGTCCTTTCTACTGGGGCCACGAGCATGGAAGGCAGTCGCCTTACGAAGGCTGTTCAGAGGGAGATCGAGGCCGCGGTGGGGGGGGCCTGCTCGGCGGCGCGCGAGGACAGGATCTGCTACTCCTTCGACGCGACGGACATCCGTGGGCTTCCCGATATCGTCGTGTGGCCTGAGTCACGGGATCATGTCGTGGCCGTGGCGAAGATAGCGTCCCGAGCACATCTTCCGCTCGTCCCGAGAGGGGCGGGCACTGGGTACACGGGCGGCAGCATTCCGATCTGTGGGGGAATCGCGCTCTCGTTCGAGAAGATGAAGCGTGTCATCGACGTAGACGTCGCGGCGCGTGTCGCGGTGGTCGAGCCCGGCGTTGTCAACGAAGACCTGCGCAATGCCGTGGAGCGCGTGGGATTGATGTATCCTCCCGATCCGGCAAGCCTCAAGGTGTCAACGATCGGAGGCAATGTAGCGGAGGGCGCCGCGGGACCGCGGACCGTGCTCTACGGGACTACCGGGGACTACGTGGTAGGGCTCGAACTGGTCACGGTGGACGGGAGCGTCGCTCGCACCGGCTACCTCGCTTCGGGTTCCGGTACTGCGTGGGATCCCGGTCCGCTCATCGTGGGTTCGGAGGGGACGTTGGCCGTGGTGACCAGAGTGGCGCTGAGACTGACCGATGTGCCGGAAGCTACGCGGACGTACTGGGCCGAGTTCGATTCGCTTGAAAACGCTGCAGCGGCCGTGGCAGTGATAACGGCCGATGGCGTGCCGGTGAGCGTTCTTGAGATCATCGACAGAGATACTCTGGCCTGCGCGACGGAATACGTGCGCGGCCGAGCGCCGGACACACGGTCGGAGGGAGCCCTTCTCATCGAGGTCGAGGGTATCTCAAGCGACCTCACCGGAATGTGGGGAAGACTCAAGCCTCTCCTGGAGCGCTCCGGAGCAACGCTGGTGAGAGCCGCATCCGATGAACGCGAGCGGGATGAGATCTGGGAGATCAGGCGTTCCATCTCCGCATCTCTGGCGAGACTCGCCACAGGCAAGATTAACGAGGACATCGCCGTCCCGAGAAGCCGCATTCCGGCGTTCATTCAAGAGATGCGTTGCATCTCGAGGGAGGTCGATCTGCCGATCCTGGCGTTCGGCCACGCAGGCGACGGCAACCTGCATGTGAACATTATGCTGGACCGCGCTGATTCCCTTCAAGTGGCCCGGGCGCGCCGGGCCGTATCAATGCTCTTCCGTGTTGCGCTTGAGTCGGACGGGACCTTGAGCGGCGAACACGGCATCGGAATAACCAAGGCAGAGCATCTGGCGGAGGAGTTGGACGAAGCGGCCCTTCGCATTACGGCGGCCGTCAAACGTGCGCTCGATCCGTCCGGTCTTCTGAACCCGGATAAGATACTGACCGACAGGCCGAATCCATGGTGGAGCGATCCGGCAGTGTCTGCGATCGTGTGATAGGAGTTCTCGAATGCTTCTTGATGTTGCGAAGATCACCGTGAAGGCGGGAGACGGCGGTGACGGATGTATGAGTTTTCGACGTGAGAAGTTCGTGCCCTTCGGCGGACCCAACGGGGGCGACGGGGGCAAGGGTGGCAGCGTCATTCTCGTGGCGTCCAGTGGGCGCTCGACGCTTCAGGATTTCAGATACAAGCGGCTCTACAAGGCGGAACGAGGGCACCACGGTCTCGGATCGCGCAAGACGGGGAGAGGTGGGGAGGACATTGTCCTCACGATCCCTGTCGGGACGGTGATCAAGGACCTCGGTACAGGTGAGATCCTCGTCGATCTTGACGAGCACGGGAAGAGATTCGTGGTCGCAGTCGGAGGCCGCGGGGGACGGGGAAACGCGCGGTTCGCCACTGCTACCAATAGAGCTCCCAAGCGCCGAGAGGAAGGGCGCCCCGGTCAGGAGCTGACGATAGAACTGGAGCTCAAGCTGATCGCGGATGCAGGGCTCGTAGGACTTCCCAACGCGGGCAAGTCCACCCTTCTGTCGACAATCTCGGCGGCTCGCCCGAAGATCGGAAGCTTCCCTTTCACGACGCTGAGCCCCGTGCTTGGGCTGGTGCCTTTCGATATCGATCGGAGCTTCGTTGTAGCCGATCTTCCCGGTCTTATCGAAGGCGCCCATCTGGGAAAGGGACTTGGCGACAAGTTCTTGCGTCACATCGAGCGCACGCGAGTCCTGGTCCTTCTCGTGGATTCGACGGATCCCGATCCCGAGGTCTCCTATCGCACTCTCCTTCATGAGCTTGAGAGCTACGGCTTCGGTGTGTCCGAGAAGCCGCGCATTGTGGCGCTGACCAAACTGGATCTCGGATCCGGAGTGAGATCCGAGGATGTCACGTTCGGGGGTGAGGATATCGTCGAGATATCGTCGGCAACCGGCATGGGCCTTGAGAAACTCAAAGGCATGATGCGTGCCCTCATCGATGAGGTCGATGCGCTTACGGAGTAGGTTCACTGGGACGGGGGGTGGTCGGGTGGATGAGCGGGAAGCTGCTCTGGCAGTTCTTCTGGCAGATGGTGTGGGTGCTGTGACGGCGGCGCGGCTCAGAACGCGCTTTGGTTCTTTTGCATCTGTTGTGGCAGCGGCTGCACGGTCTTCAGACGGCGCCTTGAGAGCGATAAGAGACAGCAGAAGTCGCGGGGAGTACAGAACACAGCTCAAGACGGCAGACGCCCGCGGAGCCCGGTTCGTAGTGGCCGGAACTCGCGGCTATCCTGAGCTTCTCGCTCAGATACATGCGCCGCCTGTTGGTCTCTTCGTACGAGGGTCTGAGCTCGAACCTGCGATGCCTGCGGTCGCGATAGTCGGAACGAGGCGGGCCACCCCGCGTGGGCTGGCCCATGCCGGACGGCTGGCCCGGGAACTCGTCTCGCGGGGGATCGCCGTTGTGAGCGGCCTTGCACGGGGGATAGACACCGCGGCGCACGAGGGCGCGCTCGATGCCGGTGGAACGACCATTGCCGTTCTCGGTTCAGGACTCGATCGCATCTACCCACCCGAGAATGCCGGGCTCTGCGAAGAGATTGCAAAGCGGGGGTTCGTGGTCACGGAGTTTCCGTATGGGCAGGACCCGAGGCCCGGGTCCTTTCCGCAACGCAACCGGATCATCGCGGGGCTCTCTATCGGTGTCATCGTTGTTGAGGCGGGCGAGCGAAGCGGCGCCCTGATCACAGCCGCGCGCGCTCTCGAGCAGGGCCGCGAGGTGTTCGCAGTGCCGGGACCGGTCGATGAGGCTACAACCCGCGGTCCTCATTCACTCATCAAGGCGGGGGCCAAGCTCGTCGAATCGATAGAGGATGTTCTGATCGAGCTTGAGAGCTCGTGGGGCGAATTTCCTGTCAGGACGGCCGTGTTCACGCGTCGCAAGTCCTCCGCCCCGGGGGCCGCGTGTGCAGAAGGTGTATTCCCTGCTCGGAGCGAGAGCGAGAGACCCGGCGTCGCGAGGCTGCTGGACCTGCTGACGCTCACTCCTGCGCGGCCGGACGCTCTGGCGGAAGAGCTGAGTGCGCCGCTCGGGGAGGTGCTGGCGACATTGATGGAACTCGAATTGAGAGGCCTCGCGAAGGCGTGGCCCGGAGGCCTCTACACGAGAGCACAATGACTATCGTGAGAGGGCCGTCGCGTGTGATCGGGACACGGGTGGCAGGTTAGGCCGCCAAACGAGGGCGAAGCAATGGTGGAGAGAACGACCGACAGAGCGACCGTGGCGATCGCGCGGTGCGATAGCTACGACCTCGATGAGGTGCGGGCAGCCGTGAGACGGGCTGTGGACCTCCTCGGAGGCATGTCGGCATTCGTGGGGGGAAAGCAATCCCTTCTTCTCAAACCCAACATGCTCTCGGCCAAAGCCCCGGAGAGAGCCATCACGACGCATCCAACCGTTGTCCAGGCCATCATCGAGCTTGCGCGCGAGAACGGCGTTGAGCCACGCATGGGGGACAGTCCAGGCGGAGCCATCAGGGGTGTCGAACGCGTGTGGCGGAATGCGGGATTCCTCGATCTCTCCGAGCGCACAGGTGTCGAACTCGTGAACTTCGAGAAGGCGGGCGCTGAGTCGGTCGAAGGCGAACTGAAATCCTACATGATCACACGGCCCGTTCTGAACGCGGATGTGATCATCAATGTCCCGAAGATGAAGACACATGTGCTCACTCTCTTCACCGGGTGCATCAAGAATATGTTCGGTTCGATCCCCGGATTCGGGAAGGGGCGCATGCACAACATCGCACCAAGACCCGAGCCGTTCAGCCGCCATCTCGTCGACGTGTTCTCTCTTGTCACACCGGCTCTAAACGTGGTCGATGCCGTGGTAGCGATGGAAGGTGATGGGCCATCCGGCGGAAAGCCGCGCTTTGTAGGAGCCATTGTTGCGGGGACCGACGCTGTTGCTGTTGACACGATTCTGGCCGGGATGATGGGGATCAAGAACGGTCAAGTCCACATGATCAGGCAGGCGGCCGAGAAAGACTTGGGCATCGCCGACAGGCGCAGGATAGATGTTCTTGGAGACGCTCCCGAATCGTTCGACACAGAGGGATTCGCGCTGCCGTCAGCCGGAGTGCTGAACTACATTCCCGGTTTCCTGGTGCGTGCGCTCAAGCCGTGGATCTGGGTCTATCCGGAGATGTCGAAGGAATGGGGTTGCCGGGCGGAGGAGTGCGCCCTCTGTGTTCGGAGCTGCCCCGTTGATGCGATAGAGATGACAGAGACGGGGCCCGTGGTCGATCGGAAGGCATGCGTGGAGTGTCTCTGTTGCCACGAGGTTTGTCCGCACGAGGCGGTCCGTGTGAAGCTCTCATGGCTTGCACGGAAGTTCGCTTGAGGCGGGAACCTGCCTGAAGCAACCGGGAGTCCCAGTACCGACGAGCGCTGCCTTGAACGATCGGCGCGCCGCCCACCGATGGAGGGATCTTCGTGGGTCGAAGAAGGAAGACCACACTGAGTCATCGAATGGAGTACTGCACTGCTCGCGTGCTCCAGGCGCTCATCTGCGTAGGTCCTGCCGGCATTGCGCGCGAGACAGGGGCGTTCCTCGGCGCTGTGGCCTTCTCGATCGTGCGCATCAGACGAGCGGTGACAATGGATCATCTCAGGCGTGCGCTCGGGAACGAATTCTGTGAGAAGGAGCTGGTCCGGATCGCCAGGGAATCGTACAGGAGCTTCGGCAGAATGACGTTCGAGTATGCGCGCTTTCCCCGTCTGACTCCTCGCCGGATCGGGAAGACTGTGTCGCTTGTGGGAGCCGAGCACCTCGACCGAGCGCTTGAGAAGGGGAAGGGAGCGATTCTCGTCGCCGGCCATTTGGGAAACTGGGAGTACCTTGCGACCCTTCCGACGATGGGCTATTCCGTGACATTCCTCGTTGGTGAGCAACACAACATGCTTGTGGACGGGCTCATGAACAAGATGAGGGCGAAATTCGGCGGGGAGATAGTGCCCCTGACCGGGAGTCTCAAGGGTGTGTTCCGGGCGCTTCGCTCGAACAGGGTCGTCGTTATGCTTTCGGATCAGGACGCCGGCAAGCGCGGCACGTTCGTCGAGTTCTTCGGGAGGCAGGCGTCAACCCCGTACGGTTCCGGCAGACTTGCGGCGGCGACCGGAGCGGCCCTTCTGCCCGGCATGGTCGTCGGTCGCGGTCGTGGTCGTCATGAGATCGTCGTCTGTCCCGCTATCGAGCCGCCTCCGGATGGGACCCCCTCAGACGAAGCCGCGCACTTCTACACCCAAGCCTACACGCGCGAGTTCGAGAGACTCGTGCGGAGCGATCCGGAGCAGTACTTCTGGATGCATAAGCGCTGGAAGACGCGGCCGCCGGATGAGTCTGCCGGGTCCTAGGCCGCCGGCGCGCGCGAAAGCGCCACCGCCACCGCAGAGCGACCAATAGAAACGGGGGGCCCGACGTGGCCCCCCGTTTCCACGGTCTGATATGTCAGAGAGATCTACTGCTAATTGGTTCCCCAACCGACACAGAGTCCTGCGCCCCACTTGGCGGCCTCATTGGCGCCCATGACGACGTAGAAGACGTCAAAGCCGACGTCCATGCCGTTGTCCATCGTGTAGACGATGCCGGGGTTGATCTCGACGAGGCTGCCGCCTGAGTCCTCAATGGCGTCACCCTCAAACGTGCCGTCACTGCCGAAGTAGCCATCGGCCGCGACCTTAAGCTGCATCACGTCGCTCAAGGGATGGAAGTAGTCCACGAGGAACAGGATCTTCCCGCCCGGCGCCCAACCGTCGTCATCCTCGAGGCCCATCCGGTAGCCGACCTGAGCACCGAACTGACCGGGGCCGGCAGGCATGCCGAAGAGCACGGCAGCGTCGATGTCCATCTGACCCGTACCGGTCGGACCGTTGTCCTCGTCACCCTCATCGTCGCCCGTCGCAACCTTGAGGCCAACGCGAGCCGTGACCATGGGGTCCATCATGACCATGTACTTCGCGTCGATCCACGTGTCCGTGATGCCGTTCGCATCGAACTCGTCGCCCGCAAAGTCGGTGAAGCTGTTCATCTGAAAACCGGGCTTGATACCGATCTCGAGCTGGTCCATGACGCTGTAGTAGATGTCGACCGGGATGTACATCTCGGTTCCGGCCATGTCACCTTCGAAGTCGAACTTCTCACCATCGACGTCATAGAAACCGTTCTGCGAGAAGTAGATAACGCCCGCGCCGATGCCGAACGTGCCGGCATCGTGTGTCATCGGCGTGTCGTTGAAGTAAAGGAAGTCAAAGGCGCCGGCCGTGGTAGCCAGTCCCACGACAAACACGATCATCGCAATTGAGAGAATACTACGTCGCATGCCGAACCCCCTAGAATTCGAAAAGATTGATTGACACTCTACCAGAGTAACTTCACTGGTCATCCCAGCTTCGTTCTCTTTGTCCTTGCACCCCCCTCCGGATTCGCGAGGACCTTGGGCAGTCCCCAGTGCACCGTAGAAAGTCCCGTTCTTGCCAACCCGCGGTCGGTTCCCTGGACCGGCCGAGATCAGACACAACAAGTCTTCCGCTATGACCTCTTCAAATGGCCGTTTGCAGCAGCGGATCCTATTGGAATCCTATCTGCTTGTCCTGCTGTCCATTAGAGAGAGACTTGATCTCTCCATTTTTCTCTTCGTACTTGCTGATGTTGCCGGCAAGCGCCTGAGCGAAGGCCTTGATGTTCTGGGGAGCCATGATGACTCGCGCGTGTACGCGGCTCTTCTTCGTGCCGGGCAGAACCCTGATGAAGTCAACGACGAATTCGGCAGGAGAGTGGGTTATCACCGCGAAGTTGGCGTAGATCCCCTCTGCCTCTTCGTCTCTGAGTTCGATGTTTATCTTCTTCTGCTCCGCCAATGGCTATGCCTCCCCATATGCGATCCACATACACGACTACGAAGTCTGGATTTTCGGTCAAGATAGGAGCGAAGTCGGGATATGTCAAGCGCTTTCTGGGTCGCGCGTCAGCAAGCACCGTGCCATGAGAGCGTCAGGGTGTAGCTGATGTGGTTGCCCGGCCTCTGTCCGCCGTGTCTGGATTGGGTGAGTCCGCCGGCCGATTCACTGACGTCACGCTCGCTCTCACTCGGGTAGTTGGACTTGAGTGCCCACATCCATGTTTCAAACCGCTTCCGGTCGCGGCTTCTCGCAGCCGCTCAGATTGTCCTCCACCGCGTGCCGTTACCGCCGCGCCGCGCGCCTGAAGCCGAGGCCACGCAAGACGCGGGGCCGTCCTCTGCGGTGGGGAAACCGTGTACGTATAAGCTTTGGCGAACATTCCTCTTGACAGGTTTCGAGGGAGGTGATATCGTGGACTTGACTGAATGACATATGGTAAGTCTTATGTTAGTGGACAACGAGCATCCAGGGTTCGCATTCGACAGCTTTGACAGTTGTCCGAACTGTAGAGTGGAGGAGCTATGGTTGCGGAGCTGAAAAGGCTGGACTCCGGAGTTGCGGCGCCTGAATTGGACCGCGCCGAGGTGATCCAAGTCTATGAAGACGTTTCTCTCAAGCAGAGAAGGCGTTTTCCGAACAATTTTTTTGAAGGAACCACCGGCCGTGCGAGAGCGGGCATCATCACACGCTACTTGCTGGAGGAGAAGCTCGGCATCGGTATCGACGAGATACCGCGCGCCATTCATAAGAAGCTGTTCTATGAGAACGGCTTGACTTGGATGCTTGGAAGCTGCTTCGACTGGTCGCCGTACAAGGCCATCGACAACGCATATCCGGACCGATTCCACAAGTGGCAGTTCAATGTCAAGGGCATGTGGCAGGGTCCTGAGCGTTTCAAGCTGGCCGCTGAGGCTACCCGCTGGATGATCGAGGAGAAGGAAGGCTGCGCAGTAGGCGAGATCCCGCAGCGGATATCGGCGACGACCTTCGGGAAGTACAATCTGAGGGGCATGTTGTCAGTATGCTTCAGGGGCTCGTTCTTCCGCGCTATCGAGAACGCCTATCCCGGTCGTTTCCATCCATGGGAGTTCAGAAACGTTCCCAAGAACTTCTGGCAGGGCGAACAGGGACTTGAGAATGCGCGACGCGCTACAAGGTGGCTCGTTGAGGACATGCTCGGCGTGCCGCCGGAGGCTGTCTTCCAGGACGTCACCTACCATCTCTTCAGGGAGTACGGGCTCGGCGGCATGTTGACCGGGTGCTTCCTGGGCTCGTCGATCCAGGCGCTGCACAACGCATATCCTGATCTCATCGTCCCCGAGCATCCCAAGAGGAAGCCGAGACGGAGACGCACGATCGAGAGAGTGAAGCTCTCGAGCTAGCTTCTACCGACATGCGAAGACAAGAGGCGGCCGGCACCGAGAGGAGCCGGCCGCCTCTCTTGCAGGGTAGTCTTGACTTGTAGATTGGACTGGCTTAGCATGCTGTCTGCTGCGTCATGGCGGCGGCCGGACGCTGTTCGTAATATGGCAAGAGTTCCAAGGAGGACGTCGTGGATTCGAGACACGTGACACGAGAGAAGCTGGCGGAACTTCTCGACCGCTTCGGGAGGTGCAGGGTCGCGATTCTCGGTGACATGATGCTGGACCGCTACGTATGGGGAGGCGTCAGCCGTATCTCACCGGAAGCGCCGGTCCCTGTCGTGGAAGTCACGCGGGAGACCGTCCGCTTTGGGGGAGCAGCGAACGTCGCTGAGAATGTGGCGTCGCTCGGAGCGTCGGCGACGGTCGTGGGTGTGGTCGGCTGCGACGATCACGCGAAATTGCTGACCTCACTTCTTACCGAGCGCGGTGTCGATATCTCGAAGGTCCTCGAAGTCGACGGCCGACCGACCACGAGCAAGACGCGCATCATCGCACACAGTCAACAGGTCGTCCGAGCCGATCGGGAGGACACACGTCCTCTCAGTGCGGAGATTGCATCACGGCTCGTTGAACTTGCCACCGAAGCCATCGACGCGGTGGACGTGCTGGTCATCTCCGACTACGGCAAGGGTGTCGTGAGTGAACAGACACTCGGAGCGGTTCTGGAGCAGGCGCGCGAGGCAGGAAAACTCGTGTGCGTCGATCCGAAGGAGTCACATTTCGGGAGTTACACGGGCGTCACGGCCATCACGCCGAATCTGAACGAGGCGGCCGGCGCAGTGGGGTTCAGGATAGCCGGGGAAGAGGAGCTGCTGAGAGCGGGATGGGAACTCCGGAAGAGACTCGACGCGGAGTGCGTGATCATCACGAGAGGCGAGGAGGGAATGTCGCTTTTCATGAAGGACGGCGTGCAGACCCATCTTCCGACCGTGGCGAGAGAGGTATTTGATGTCACGGGCGCCGGGGACACCGTGATCGGTGTGCTGGCCGTGGCGCTTGCGGCCGGCGCAACGATGGTTGAGGCGGCAGCTGTGGCCAATCACGCCGCAGGTATCGTGATAAGGGAGGTCGGCACGGCGTCAGTGACGACCGAGGAGATAGCCGGGTCGTTCGAGGATGCCGAGGAGGAGTAGACGTGGGTGAGGTTGTGTCTCGTGAGGGACTCATCGGGGTTTGTGGAGAGGCCCGAACGGCCGGAGCAGTCGTGGTCTTCACAAACGGTTGCTTCGACATACTCCATCGCGGCCACACGGACTATCTTGAAAGGGCGAAGTCGCTCGGTGACATCCTTATTGTCGGCATGAATACCGACAGATCTGTCCGTGCGCTCAAGGGAGAGACGCGACCGATAGTGCCGGAGGATGATCGTGCCCACGTACTTGCGTCGCTGGCATCCGTCGACTACGTCTGTCTCTTTGACGAGGACACTCCGTACGAACTCATTACGGCGATCGTGCCGGATGTGCTCTGTAAAGGCGCCGGCTACTCGGTGGAGACCATTGTCGGCGCTGATCTCGTAATGGAGCACGGAGGGAGGATTGTTGCCCTCGATGCGTTGGAAGGTCGCTCGACGCGCTCCATCGTCGACAGGATCCTGGAGGTGGGGCAGGGGCGCTAGGAAAGGCCTGAATACACCATTTGTTACTGGACTATTTCCTCTGAATGGAGTACAATTCTTACCTTGTCCGGTAGCCGCGTTCCTGGCTGCCGGCGGACCGGCGGAAGGACATCCGGGCGGTCCATTTGATACCTTGGATCCCCCACGTGACCGCATCCAATCTGATGCGGGTGCATGGGGGATTCACGTGCGATTGGCCGGGTGCGTCGCGGCCTCAAGGTGACGCGATAGCAATCTATGAGGAAGTCAAGGAGAGGTCTGATGGAGAGGCGACGTGTCGTTATCATGGGTGCGGCTGGGAGAGATTTCCACAATTTCAATCTGGTCTATCGTGACCGCGAGGAGTTCGAGGTCGTGGCCTTCACGGCGGCTCAGATTCCCGACATCGACGGCCGGGCGTATCCGCCGGAACTCGCAGGCAGGCTCTACCCCGAAGGTATCCCGATCCACGCAGAGGAGGATCTGCCGCGCTTGATCAGGGAACTCCGCGTTGATGATGTCGTTTTCGCGTACAGCGACGTAGAGCACAACTATGTGATGCACAAGGCGTCCCAGGTGAACGCCCTCGGAGCCAACTTCGTTCTCCAGGGTGCTGCGGAGACGATGCTCAAGTCGAGCAAGCCCGTGATCGCCATCTGTGCGACCAGGACGGGATGCGGGAAGAGCCAGACAACACGACGCGTTGCGGAGATCCTGACAGAGGCCGGGAAGAAGGTCGTCGCCATCAGGCATCCGATGCCCTACGGGGATCTGGCGAAGCAGATCTGGCAGCGCTTTGGCAGCTATGATGACATGGTGAAGCACGAGTGCACGATCGAGGAGATGGAGGAGTACGAGCCCCATATCGACCGGGGGAACGTCGTCTTCGCAGGCGTGGACTACGGACGCATCCTGGAAGAGGTTGAGAAGGAGGCGGACATCGTTCTGTGGGATGGTGGCAACAACGATGCGTCCTTCTACAGTGCGGATCTGTACATCACGGTGGCCGACCCGCATCGCGTAGGGCACGAACTGACGTACTATCCCGGAGAGCAGAACATCCGGATGGCGGACGTCGTCATCATCAACAAGGAAGACTCGGCGGAGCAGGTGCAGATAGATCGGCTCGTGAGCAATATTAAATCCGTGAACCCGGAAGCTCTGATCCTCCATGCCGACTCGCCGGTGGTCTTCGAAGAGGATGTCGATCTCAAAGGCAAGCGCGTGCTGGTCATCGAGGACGGTCCCACGCTGACCCACGGTGGGATGACGATCGGGGCGGGGACAGTGGCCGCAGAGCGCGCCGGCGCGATCCTCGTTGACGCGCGCGACAAGGCCGTTGGCAAGATCAGCGAGATGTACGAGAAGTACCCTGGTATCGGAACGCTTCTGCCTGCGGCCGGGTACAGCGGCGAGCAGGTTGCAGATCTGGAGACTACGGTGAACGCTGTCGACTGCGACTACGTGGTTGTCGGTACACCGATCGATCTCAGGAAGGTCATTAAGATCGAAAAGCCGAGCGTGCGCGTCATGTACAATCTTGACGTCAAGGGTAGTCCTACGCTCGTGGATGTTCTTAAGAAATTCCTGTAGCATTGGAGTTGCCTGACCCCAGCTCGCTGGGGTCAGGCGCGGACCTCCGGAACCGCAGCATCCATGGGGGGGATCACTTGAAGATCCATGAGTACCAGGCAAGGGAGATCCTGAGTGAGTATGGGGTCCCGATTCCTCGTTTTGAGGTTGTGGACGATCCCGGGGATGCGCGACGCGTCGCCGAGGAGATCGGCAGGATGGTCGTCGTCAAGGCTCAGGTGCATGTCGGCGGTCGGGGCAAGGCCGGTGGCGTCAAGCTGGCGAAGACTCCCGATGAGGCCCACGCGCATGCAACGGCCATTTTGGGGATGGACATCAAGGGGCTCACGGTCGAGAGAGTCATGGTGGCGGACGCCGTCGACATCGAGAGCGAATACTACGTCGGAATCGTTGTCGACCGCGCTACCAAGATGCCCGTCTACATGGTGAGCGCAGCGGGCGGTGTGGACATCGAAGAAGTCGCAGCGACGACCCCCGAGAGGATCCACAAGCACCCGGTCGATCCCGACAAGGGGCTATCCGCGGCGGAGGCGCAGGAGCTTGCCGGAAAGCTCGACACGAGATCTCACGTGGTTCGGGACATCGCGGTCGTGATCGAGAAACTGTACGACGCGTTCACAGGAAGCGATGCCTCACTCGCGGAGATCAATCCGCTGGTTGTTACGCCTGATGAACAGGTCTGGGCCATCGATGCGAAGATCAACATCGACGACAACGCGCTCTTCCGTCATCCCGACATTGCTGCCATGCGCGACCCCTCGGGTGAGACCGACGATCTCACCCGCGCGAGGGAGATGGGCCTCTCGTACATCAAGCTCGATGGCGACGTCGGCTGCATCGTGAACGGCGCCGGTCTGGCCATGACCACAATGGATGTGATCAAGTACTACGGTGGTGAGCCTGCCAACTTCCTCGACATAGGAGGAAGCTCAAGTCCGGAGAAGATGCAGACCGCTATCGATATCATCACGAGCGACTCGAACGTCAAATCGATCCTCATCAACATCTTCGGAGGTATCACCCGCTGCGACGACGTCGCGCGCGGGTTTGTGGCGGCGCTCAAGGAGCGCCCGGTGGGGCTGCCGATCGTTGTCCGACTGACAGGGACGAACGCAGTGGAGGCCGGGCGGATCCTCGCCGAGCACGGGATGAAATCCGCCTCGACGATGGATGAGGCAGTTGAGAAGGCCGTCGAGCTGGGAAGGAGGCAGGCGTGAGTATCTTTCTGGATGAAGCCACACGGGTCTGCGTCCAAGGGATCACCGGTCGGGACGGCTCGTTCCACACCCGTGCCATGGTCGAGTACGGCACGAACGTCGTCGCGGGCGTCACACCCGGCAAGGGTGGACAGGAGATGGATGGGATTCCCGTCTTCGATACTGTGGGTGAGGCCGTCGAGGCGACGAAGGCGAATGCCACCATCATCTTCGTCCCCGCAAGGTTTGCGGCGAACGCGGCGATGGAGGCTGTCGAGTCCGGAGTGAAGCTCGTCGTCGTTGTCTCCGAGGGTGTGCCGACTCTGGATGTCGCGAGGATCTACAAGCGGGCGAAGGAACTCGGTGTCCGCATGATCGGGCCGAACTGCCCCGGCATCATCAGCCCGGGGAAATCGAAGCTGGGCATTATGCCGGGCTCCATCCATTCCCGGGGCGGCATAGGTGTCGTCTCGAGGAGCGGAACGCTGACCTATGAGGTAGTGGACAGTCTTGGACGTGCCGGAATGGGGCAGTCGACCGTCATAGGGATAGGCGGCGATCCGATAATTGGAACGAACTTCATCGACACGCTCGAGGCGTTCGAGGGCGACCACGAAACAGAAGCCGTGGTGCTGATAGGCGAGATCGGCGGAACCGATGAGGAGCAGGCTGCGGAGTTCATCAAGGCGAAGATGACCAAGCCGGTTGTGAGTTTCATCGCCGGCAGAACGGCTCCCCCGGGAAAAAGGATGGGGCATGCCGGGGCCATCATCGCGGGCGGCAAGGGTACGGCTCAGGAAAAGATGGATGCGCTGGCGGCGGCGGGTGTGCCCGTGGCCGACCGTCCGAGTGAGATACCGGGTCTTCTGAAGACCGCGCTTGGGAGGTAGCATGGTGAAGCAGGCGGCTGAGGCCGTGAAGAACAGGCGATGGAACTACCCGTCGCGTGAAGAGCACCCGGATCAGGATATCTTCGTCTACCAGGCCTGGTGCAAGGCTTGTGGTATCTGTATCGAATTCTGTCCTACGAAAGTCTTCAGGGCTGACAAGACCGGTCACCCTGTCGTGGAGCATCCCGAGAAATGCATTGCCTGCAATCTTTGCGAGATGCTCTGCCCCGATATGGCGATCACGATCTACAAAGAGCGTGCGAAGAAGAACGGTTCCTAACGAGGCCGGCTAACGGACTACAATGTCCGGGGGTTCATCAATCATGTCAGGGAACAACGAGAGGTCGATCTGGGTGATGCAGGGAAACGAAGCCTGCTCCGTGGGGGCTGTTGCCGCCGGTATCAATTTCTTCGCCGGCTATCCCATCACTCCATCGTCTGAAGTTGCAGAGTTCATGGCAAGACATCTTCCTCTGATCGGTGGGCGCTTCATTCAGATGGAGGATGAGATCGCCTCGATGGCAGCCATCATCGGCGCGTCGCTGGCCGGCGCGAGATCGATGACCGCTACGAGCGGACCGGGTTTTTCGCTGATGCAGGAGAACCTGGGGCTCGCATGTCTCGCCGAGATCCCGTGTGTCATCGTCAACGTCCAGCGTGCCGGTCCCTCGACGGGGTTGCCGACGCAGCCGGCGCAGGGTGACGTCATGCAGACGCGGTGGGGAACGCACGGCGACCACGCGATCATCGCGCTGGCGCCGGCGACGGTGCTCGAGTGCATCGAGCTCACGGCATGCTGTGTAAGCTTGTCCGAGCAGTTCCGTACACCCGTTGTGCTTCTTCTGGACGAGGTGATCGGTCATATGCGAGAGAGCGTAGCGATTCCGGCCCCGGGGTCGTACAAGGTGCGTTCGCGGCCGCTTCCGTCCGACGATGAGGAGGACTACCGGCCGTTCTGTGGTGGACAAAGTGACGTTCCTCCCATGGCTCACTTCGGCGGTCCGCATCGCTTCCACGTGACGGGACTCACTCACGACGAGCGCGGCTTCCCGACAATGGTACCGGAAGAGGTGGACAAGAAGATCCGCGGGATCGTGGACAAGATCGAACTTAAGGCGGACGATCTGGCCATGAATGACGAGACGATGACCGACGATTGTGAGGTGCTGCTCTTCGCGTACGGCTCGTCAGCGCGTGTTGCGAAGGCCTCTGTGGGGATACTGAGGGAGCGTGGCGTGAAGGCCGGGCTTCTGCGTGTGAAGACTATCTGGCCGTTTTCCGGAAAGCGTCTGAAGGAGCTTGCTCCTCAGCTTCGCAGCATCATTGTTCCCGAGATGAACCTGGGACAGCTTGTGACAGAAGTAGAACGTGCTGTGGCCGGCGTTGTTCCGGTCCGACATCTTGGGCGGGTGGATGGACATCTGTTCGAGCCCGACCAGATCACTGACTTTGTTCTGGAGGAGATGGCGTCATGAGCCAGGCCATAGAACGCGCGAGGACCTATCTCAAGCCCCTCAAGAAGCTCCCGACGGTGTGGTGTGGGGGGTGTGGTCTCGGAGTCGTGCTGAGCAGTCTCACGAGGGTTATGGCCGAGATGGGTCTCGATAAGAACAAGACGGCGACGATCTCCGGAATCGGGTGCACGGGGCGGCTACCAACCTACATCGATACCAATACCCTGCACACGACACACGGCAGAGCACTCGGGTTCGCCACGGGTGTTAAGTTGGCCAATCCCGAACTCACAGTCATTACTGCGATGGGTGATGGCGATTCAGTGGCGATCGGAGGCAACCACTTCATCCACGCTTGCCGGCGCAACATCGATATCACCGCGATCATAGTGAACAACTGCATCTACGGGATGACCGGCGGGCAGTACTCGCCGACCACGCCTCACGGCAAGCGGGGAACGACCGCTCCCTACGGCAACGTCGAGTACGAATTCGATATCGTTTCGCTTGCAGCCGGGGCGGGGGCGACGTTCGTCGCCCGCACGACGGTCTACCACGTGCGTGAGCTGGACAAGCTCCTTGAGCGTGCCATCCGGCACAGGGGGTTCTCCGTCGTCGAGGTTGTCAGCAACTGCTATACGAGTTACGGCAGGCTCAACAAGTTCTCCGGCCCGGTCGACATGTTCAAGTGGATGAAGGAGAGCGCGGTCACCGTGAAGCAGGCCGGCGAGATGTCCCCCGAGGAACTCGAAGGCAAGTTCATCCGCGGCATTCATGTTGAGAAGGACCAGCCCGAGTTCATCGATGTCTATGACAAGCTCGCTCAGGACCTGACGAAAGGTCCCTCGACCGTCAATCAGAAGCTCAGGGCGACGATTGAGGGCTACGAACAACTTGGAGACAAACTCAAGGCTGGGATCGGGTAGCTCGTCTGAGTGCGGCGACACCAACGCGAGGATTCGCAAGTGACGAAAGACAGTGGCAGATTCGAGATTCGTCTCTCAGGTTCGGGCGGGCAGGGGCTGATGCTGGCCGGCAAGCTCCTTGCCGAGGCGGCGTCCATCTGTGACGGCAAGAACACCGTGCAGACGCAGAGCTACGGTCCCGAGGCAAGAGGCGGCAAGAGCAAGACAGACGTTGTTATCTCGACCGAGGATATCGACTATCCGAAGGCGACCCGCGTCGACGTGCTTCTCGCCATGACCCAGGTATCCGCGGACGAATACAGGAAGTCTCTCAAGAAGGATGGGCTCTTCATTGTGGATTCATATCTTGTAGATAATCCCGGCCATGACTCCGCCATTGGGATACCGTTCACGCTTCTCGCTATCGAGAAGTGCGGAAGAGCGCTCTTTGCCAACGTGATCGCACTGGGTGCGATCGTTGAACTCTCGAGCGTGGTGAAGTGGGAAAGCCTCGAAGCGACCGTGCTGGCGCGCGTGCCGAGCGGGACAGAGGACGTGAACAAGAAGGCGCTCGAGGTTGGACGGGAAGCCGCCAGGAGCGCGACTGGAAAGGTGAGCTGATGGACAGAACCTTCCTCATGGTGAAGCCGCGAGCCGTCCGTGACGGTCTCACGGGAGAGATCCTTGCTGCGCTTGAGCAGGGAGGCTTTCGTATCGTCGGCCTCGCATCACGAAGACTGACGGTCGAAGAGGCTCATGTGTTCTACGATGTGCACGTGGGCAAGCCGTTCTTTGAGACCCTCGTGGAGTTCATTACCTCGGGAATGACGGTCGGCGTCATGCTGGAATCGCCCGACGCGGTGACGGCGCTCAGGGCATTCATTGGAGCCACCGACCCGGCCAAGGCTGCGCCCGACAGCATCAGGGGCAAGTACGGCAAGAGCATGACGGAGAATGCGGTGCACGCATCCGACGCACCTCTGCGCGTGAAACACGAATCGGTTTTCCACTTTGGCGACTGTCCTCGCACACTCGCCGGGTAGGTGGCGCCCGGAACGGGCTTTATCGCCACCGAATCACTCGGAGGAACGATGGAAAAAGCGGGTGTTCAGGGGAAGACAATGAAGGAGTACCTGGCAATCGTCGACGAGATAGCCGGGAAGTATGCGGACGCGCCGGGGAGCGTTATCCCCGTGTTGCAGCAGGTCCAGGCCAGAATCGGGTACCTTCCCATTGATGTGATCGAGAGAATAAGCCACTCACTCGGTGTTCCTCCATCTCGCGTCTACGGGGTGGCCAGTTTCTACTCGCAGTTCAGATTCAATCCCGTCGGGAAGTATATCGTGAAGATCTGCCACGGCACTGCCTGCCATGTGCAGGGGGCAGGAGCGATCACGGCCGCTATCTGTGATGAGCTTGGTGTTGAAGACGGCGGCACCACCGAGGACGGGATGTTCACCGTCGACTCCGTGTCGTGTATCGGTTGCTGCAGCCTTGCTCCCGTGATCATGATCGGGGACGACACATTCGGTCGTCTGACGCCCGCTGAGGCGCGGAAGGTCGTCCGGGAGTACGGGAAGTAGAGCCTAAGGCGGCGGTCGACAACGCACGATCGGACACGAAATCAGAACGAGCGTACTACGGAGCACCCTGTGATAGGGGTGTCTGGAGAGGGACAAGATGGCTACTTCGGGCGTGATTGCTGAGATAACGGTCGGCCTCTCGAGCTGCGGGATTGCCGCCGGGGCCCGGGATGTCTATGAGACCTTCCAGCAGAAGCTTGAGGGTCGAGGGATCGATGTCGAGCTCAAGCGCACAGGTTGTGTCGGGATGTGCTACAGAGAGCCGCTCGTGGACGTGGTTGTTCCCGGATTGGGGAAGACGACGTACGGCGGTGTCACAACTGAGTACGTCGAGCGCATCATCGAGGAACACGTGGTCGGTGGCAAGCCGATCGAGGAGTGGCTGGTCCATCTTGAGGGTCGGGAGCTTCCGGACGATGCGTATCTGGCGCCACAGGAGCGGATAGTCCTGAGGAACGCAGGGAGCATCGATCCCGAGTCGATCGACGACTACGTGGATACCGGCGGTTACGACGCCCTCGCGACTGTGCTCAAGTCCATGTCGCCCGATGAGGTGATCTCGGTGATCAAGGACTCCGGTCTGAGGGGGCGCGGCGGAGCCGGCTTCCCGACAGGCGTGAAGTGGGGTCTGGCCAGCCAGCAGCCGGGAGATGTCAAGTACGTCATAGTGAACGCCGATGAAGGAGACCCCGGCGCCTTCATGGACAGGAGCATCCTCGAGGGCGATCCTCATTCGGTTCTCGAGGGGCTCGTGATCGCTGCATACGCCATCGGCGCCAACGAAGGCTACTTCTACGTTCGCGCCGAGTATCCTCTTGCCATCAAGCGTCTCGAGATTGCCATTGCCGATGCCACCGAGCGAGGGTTTCTTGGAAGCGATATCCTGGGAAGCGGGTTCGGCTTCAAAGTGAAGATAAAGGAAGGCGCCGGAGCTTTCGTCTGTGGCGAGGAGACGGCCCTCATCGCATCTATAGAGGGCCAGAGAGGTATGCCGAAACTACGGCCGCCGTATCCCGCCGCCAAGGGGCTCTGGGGCAAGCCGACCAACATCAACAACGTTGAGACATATGCGAACATCGCGTGGATCATCTCAAACGGCGCCGAGGCGTACGCGAGCTACGGCACGGAGACCAGCAAGGGGACAAAAGTCTTCGCACTCGCCGGGAAGATCGTCCGCGGCGGGCTTGTCGAAGTTCCGATGGGCATTCGCTTGAGAGATATCATCTTCGAGATCGGCGGTGGTGTGCCGGAGGGGCGGACGTTCAAAGCCGTGCAGCTTGGGGGACCGTCCGGTGGCTGCATTCCGGAGGAGTTCATCGACATCCTGGTCGACTACGAGTCGGTGACGAAGACGGGCGCCATAATGGGCTCGGGCGGCATGGTTGTCATGGACGACTCGACTTGCATGGTGGACATCGCACGGTTCTTCCTGAACTTCACTCAGGACGAGAGCTGCGGCAAGTGCACGTTCTGCCGAGTGGGCACCAAGCGGATGCTTGAGATCCTCGAGCGCATCTGTGCCGGAGAGGGACAGGAGGGCGACATCGAGCTCTTGGAGGAGCTGGGTGAGAAAATAGTGAGTTCGTCGCTCTGCGGACTTGGTCAGAGCGCACCGAACCCGGTCCTCACGACGATCAAGTACTTCAGGGACGAGTACGAGGCGCACATCCAGGAGAAGCGCTGTCCGGCGCTCGCCTGCAAGGCGCTTCTGACCTACGAAGTCGTCGCAGAGAACTGCATAGGCTGTACGTTGTGCACCAAGGCGTGCCCGGTGGGTGCGGTGAGCGGCGAGAAGAAGGAAGTGCATACAATAGACAACGACCTTTGCACGGGCTGCGACGCGTGCAGGCAGGTGTGTAGGTTTGACGCGATCACTGTCCGCTAGCCCGGAGACAGATTTCGGGCCGCTAGCCCGGAGACAGATTTCGGGCCGCTAGCCCGGAGACAGATTTCGGGCCGCTAGCCCGAATTGACGGATTTCGGGCCGCTAGCCCGAGGGCTCTATCTAGAGAGGGAACAACGTGGCACTGGTAACTATCTCCCTTGACGGGAAGGAAGTTCAGGTCGAGCACGGCATCACGATCCTTGAGGCCGCGAGGCAGAACGGGATTGAGATACCGACGCTGTGCCACGACGAACAGCTCGAGCCTTTCACATCCTGCTGGGTCTGCGCGGTGAAGCTGGAAGGCATGAAGCGGTACATACCGTCGTGTGGAACGCGGGTGGCGGAGGGGATGAAGATATGGACGAACACGGAGGACGTGCGTGCCGTGCGGCGCATGGCGCTCGAACTCCTCATGTCGAATCACCGGGGTGACTGCATCGCGCCGTGTCAGGTGGCGTGTCCCGCGAGTGTCGACGTCCAGGGCTACATCGCTCTTATCGCGAAGAAGAAATACCGCGAGGCGACAGCGCTCGTCAAGGAAGTGAATCCATTCCCTCTGTCGATCGGCCGCGTCTGCACCAGGCCGTGTGAGGACGAGTGCCGCAGGAACGCCCTGGAGGGACCGGTCTGCATTGATTTCCTGAAGCGGTTCGCCGCCGACTGGGACATCGAGCACCCGGAGCCGTTCTCGCCCCCGGTCGCACCGCCGACGGGGAAGAGAGTCGCCATGGTGGGAGCAGGTCCGGGCAGTCTCACGGCCGCGTACTACCTGGCCCAGAAGGGCCACGCGGTCACTATCTTCGAGGCGCTTCCGGCCGCGGGAGGAATGCTCCGCTACGGCATCCCGGAGTACAGGTTGCCCAAGGACACTCTGGATAAGGAGATCGGTCTCATCACCGGACTCGGCGTGACTGTCGAGTATGGTAAGGCTCTCGGATGTGACTTCGTGTTGAAGGACCTCTTCGACAAGGGATTCGACGCGGTCTTCCTCGGACTGGGTGCGATGGGAAGCCGCAAGATGCGTATCGACGGAGAGGACCTCGAAGGCGTCTGGGCAGGTACCGACTTCCTTAAGAAGATGGGTCTTGGGGAGAAGGTCAAGATAGGAAAGAACGTGGCCATCATCGGTGGCGGGAACACGGCGGTCGATGCGGCGCGGACGTGCCTTCGTCTCGGCGCCGAGAGGGTGACCATCGTCTATCGCAGGTCGCGCAAAGAGATGCCGGCGTGGGAGGTTGAGGTCGACGCCGCCGAGCACGAGGGCGTCGAAATGCACTTCCTTGCTGCGCCGTCTGGAGTAGAGGGAGACGGGAAGTGTGAGCGGCTTGAGTACATCCGCATGGAACTCGGCGAGCCCGACGAGAGCGGGCGCAGGCGTCCCGTTCCGATAGAGGGTTCTGAGGAGATTATCCCTGTTGACAACGTGATAGCCGCGATCGGGCAGGTTCCGGATCTCGACTGCATCCAATCGACAATCGAGAACGACCCCAAGTCCTTGGAGGCCGGGCTCGAACTGACGCGCTGGGGCACCATCGTTGCAGACGAGAAGACGTGCGCAACATCGGTCGAGGGCGTCTTTGCCGGGGGGGATGTCGTCAACGGTGCGGCGACCGCTATCGAGGCGATCGCACATGGCGGCAGGGCAGCTGCCGCGATCGACAGGATGCTGAGCGGCGGCAAGATCGACAGTCTGCCACCTTTCTTCAACGCTCAGAAGGAGCGCTGGGATCACTTCCCGGAGGATGAACTCAAGGACGTGCCGGCCCAGGAACG
>JAUXGN010000060.1 GCA_030622115.1 Candidatus Eiseniibacteriota bacterium | reverse complement strand
CTCCAGCGCATCGACCTTCTCGCCCACTCCGGCGAACTTGATCGGCTTCCCGGTCACTGCCCTGAGGGAGACTGCTGCGCCCCCTCTGGTGTCACCGTCGAGCTTCGAGAGCACGGCGCCCGTAAAGTCAACACGCTCCACAAACGCCTGCGCCACGTTCACCGCGTCCTGGCCGGTCATGCTGTCGAGTACGAGCAGAACCTCCGCGGGGCTTGTGGCCCCCATGATCCGCTCAAGCTCGAGCATCAGATTCTCGTCCACATGGAGACGTCCAGCGGTATCGAGAATCACGATGTCGCGTCCGGCCGTTCTGGCCTCGGCGACAGCCGTTGTCGCTATCTCAACAGGATCGGCGCCCTTCTGCCCCTTGTGAACCGGTACGCCAAGTTGGCGTCCCAGGGACGCGAGCTGGTCCTGTGCCGCAGGACGGTACGTGTCCGCCGCCGCAAGCAATGGACGCTTCCCTCGCTTCTCCAGGTACCGCGCCAGTTTCGCGCAGAAGGTCGTCTTACCTGACCCCTGCAGTCCCACGACCATGATGACCGCGGGCGATCCTGACGGCGCCCTGAAGGACTCGCCGGACCCACCGAGGAGCTTCACCAGCTCTTCGTGGACGATCTTCACCACCAGTTGGCCTGGGGTCAGGCTCTTCTGGACCTCCTCGCCGACAGCCCGCGCTTTGACATCATCAACGAATCGCCGCGCGACCTTGAAGTTAACATCGGCCTCGAGGAGGGCGCGCCGCACTTCACGCAGCGCTTCCTCTATGTTGGCCTCGCTGAGTTTCCCGCGGCCGGTCAGCGACCTGAATGCACCTTGAAGTCGATCCGAAAGCTGCTCGAACATTCTGGTCCTGAATCCCCCCGCGCGCATCTGCGATGTCGGGTTCCACACCGTTGGGCCCGACAGAAAAGAGGGTCGCAGATACGAGACAAGCAATGCCTTGAACCCCGTCACCAGGACGCAATAAAACACACGCCCCGGCTACACTCTCTCGAGCACCGGGCCTGCAACTGGTACAGCCTTGAAAATCTACCAAGATCTCAGGTATCACGCAAGGAAAAAGGTGGAATCGACAGGCAGTGCTGTGGCATTAAGCGGATTGTGTGCCACACCGATCGATAGCGGATGCGCCTGGCGGCCCCTATTCACCGAAGCGGATCGGCTCCAGCTCCCTGACCGGACCAAGCCCCAGGCTCTCCAGGGACGTCTCGAACCTCGACGGATCTCCCAGCACCAGAACCACCAGAGAATCGGCAAGGTGATTGTAGTCCCTCCCGCACCGCTGAACCCCTTCGCGGTCGGCCCATCTCAGGGCCTCGAAATAGCGTTCGAGATGATCCGCGGGCCGATCGTTGACGAGATCGTGGAGGCTCTGGGACACGATGTCTCTGGCACGCTCGTTCCGCTGGATTACGTCTCCGATGAGAAAGTTCCTCGCGGTCTCGATCTCTTCGTCGCTGAGGGGATTGGTTTCACCTCCCCTGGCTTCCTCCAGCACGGCCTCGATGAGCTGAACCGTGACCTCCGGCCTACAGGAGCCAAGAGTCCTGAGCGTCGAATGCTCGTCGCCCACATCGAGGATGAGGCCGCATCCGTAGGAAAGGCCCTCCTGCCGCGTGTGGAAGAAGATCCTGCCGAATCCGACGGCGTAGTTCTGGATCGTCGCCGCGGCGTAGTCGGCAGATTGCAGATCCAGATCCATCACCTTCCGACCCACGCGAACCTGACTCTGGGCGTATTCGCCGGGGAGGATGTAGACGCCCGGTTCAGGCCGTGGCATCCAATCCCGTTTCACGGGAAGCGAGAATCCCGCATCGATCTTCCAACCAGACAGGACTTCATCCAGCAGAGCCAGAATCTCGTCGCCCTGGAAGTCGCCGCTCACGCCGATCAGAGCGTTCCGTGGATGGACGAAACGCCGGTGAAGCCCTCGCAGCTCATCCGCCGTGACGGACTCGATCTCCGCCTTGCTCTCCAGGTAGTTCCCCGGGTAGCTCTCGCCATTGACAAGGCGAGCGAAGTGCCGGTCGGCGATCCTGCCCGGGCTGTTGTTGATCGTCTGCAGGAACTTGACGCGCTTCCCTTTGGCTCGCTCCAGGCGGCCTTCCTCGAACCCCGGACGAAGCAGGACTTCCCGCCAGAGCTCAAGGCCCTCGTGAAGATCCTCGCTGACCATGCTGACGGAAACCCCTCCGGATGTCTCCTCCAACCAGGCCGAGATCCGAATGCTCTTCCCGGCCAGACGCTCGTCCAGGGAATCCGGAGCCGTGCTCTCGGTTCCGCCGTCCCTCCAGACGCCGCCCAGAAGCCTGGCGGCTGCGAAGGATTCCTCGGGGAGATAGCGAAGGCCCATGCGGAAACGAATCGAGATGCTGAGCAGGGGCAGACTCTCATCCTGATACAGGAAGACGGGGATGCCCGAAGCCAACGTGTCACGCTCGGCTTCTGCCATCTCGAACTCGACGGGGTCGAAGCTGAGCTCTTCCGGGTGGCGCGGGGTCTCGGCACCAGACAGGCCCGCCAACAGCATCATGGGCAGGAGAATGAAGAGCGTCCGACTACTCATGATCCGCCTCCTTCACCTCTTCGGGCTCGAGGAAGACAACCGAGGCCTTCTCGCGCTGGAAGAGATCGGCCGCCAGGCGGGTGACCTCCTCCGGAGTGATGCTCTCGTACTCGTCGAATCGCTGATAGGTCGAACGCCAGTCGTCACGCGTGGCCTGGGCGCGGAGCAGCACGTCCGCCAGTCCACTGTTCGTCTCCAGACTGTAGTAGTAGTCCTTGCGGTAGGCGCTCCGGATCTGCTCCAGCCGCTCCGGGCTCACCGGCTCGGTCTGAAGCCGCTCGAGCTCCTCCCAGATCAGCTCCTCCACATCGTCGTTGCTGAAGCCCTCCAGGGGTACGACGTGGATGGCGAAGACCCCGGGATAGCGTTTGAGCCCCCAGTCGGGTGATGTCCAGACTGACTGGACCGCGTGTTCCTCGATGTCCAGGCGCCTGTTCAGCCGGCCGGTCCTGTCGCGGCTCAGAACACTGGACAGCAAGCGCGCGGCGGAGGCCCTGCGCGAACGAGGATGAACGCCGGGAAAAGCCAGGAAGACGCCGCTCTCGGTCCCCTTTCTCAGGGTCGCGCGACGCATCCCCCGCTGCGGCGGTTCCTGCGTAGGGATGGGCGGCGGAACCGGAGCGTCCGGGATGTCCCCGAAGTACTCCCGGATGAGGCTCTCAGCCTCTGTCGGGTCGAAATTCCCGACGAGAACACCGATGGCATTGGCAGGCACGTAGTACTTGTCTCTGAACTCGCGCGCCTGCACGGGAGTAAGCGCTTCCAGATCGGACATGTAGCCGATGGTGGGCAATCGATAGGGGTGAGCCATGAAGGCGAGCGACTGGAACAGCTCCCAGGCCGCACCCTCCGGATCGTCTTCGACCCTCTCCCGTCGCTCCTCCTTGACGATCTCCAGTTCCCGGTAGAACTCCCGAAAGGACGGATGCTGGAAGCGCTCGCTCTCCATCAGCATCCAGAACTCGAGCTGGCTGGCCGGGATCTCCATGTAGTATCTCGTGAAATCCGCCGACGTACTGGCGTTGAAATCGAAAGTGTGGCTCTCGAGGATGAGGGGGAACTCGTCGGGAACGGTCAGAGCGATCTGCGCCTCGGTCAGGCGGTCCAACTCGCGACGAAGCACCTCGATGCGCGCGGAGTCGGCGTATGCACGCTGGGAGATCTCCCGAGAGAGTTCGAGCCCCACCACTTCGACGCTGTCCTGCACCACCTGCTCCGCTTCCCAGTCCCGTGTTCCGATACGGTCGGTTCCCTTGAAGGCCATGTGCTCGAACATGTGGGCCAGTCCGGTCTGACCAACCTGGTTGTCCACGTTGCCGACCTTGACCAGAATGCGGCCCGAAATCATGGGCACGCCGTGGCGCGGCAAGAGCAGGAAGAGCATCCCATTGTCGAGCCGAAGTTCCCTGACATCCTCGAAGACCGCGGGTCTCTGCAGAGGAGCCGCCACGCCTTGCGCTGCAAGAGCTAGTGTCAGCACAAGTGATATCAGCCTCATGGTTCCTCCTTGGAGTCAGTTCAGGCCAGGCTCGATGCATCGGGAACTCACACCGCCCGCTGTCGCCGCCAACACGGCGCGACGCTCCCGCGTAGACCGAATGACAGGCTGTGGGTCTCTGTGCAGCACTGTACTCCAGCCGCCATTCTCCGTCCAGCACTATGGCTTCCCGTAGACATCTGATCACGTCATGCAGAGGTACGGCCTGCGCGAGGCCGTACCTCTGACTGGTGCCAGGATGATCTCAGCCGGTCGGTTTCTCCTTTCTGTAGAGGTCCTTAATTCCACCCCACGTGATCGAACTGTCCCTGGTGGTGGGTTCGAACTCGTATTCGTATCCCATTCCCCACATCTGGAATGGCCTGAGCCCTGCCCACCAGATTCGCACGTTCGGGATGAACTCGATGCTGCGTGCAGCTGCAGTATGCACGCGGGATGCGGGCTTAATCGGAGGCAACTCCCGGTACACGCTGACATGCCTCAGCAAGCTGCCTCGTGCACCATCGGAGAGACACGCCTCCGATGACGGCGCCGTTGCCGTGGCCAGATCAGACGATGAGCACATGACTACCGCGATCAGGAGACCCGCGATGAGATTGCGCATTTGTTTCACCTCCTTTCCTGGACATCGTGGCCGGCAGTGTCTTCGCTGTCGGCTCTGCACATGATGGGAGGCGAGTTCCTCACGCAGGCGGTAGCCACACCCCCAGAGGTGGACTCCGCCTGCAGCGAGCTGCTACTTCAGAAGGACTGCCGCGCAGGTCGCCGTGCGTCCTTCGGCAGAGAGCCGGCAGTAGTAGATGCCGGACGCGACACGCCGGCAGTCTTCATTGTCACCTTTCCACTCGGCAACGTGATGACCAGCCGGGAGGACGTCCTTCACGAGTGTCCTGACCAGCTGACCACGCACATTGAAGATGGAAAGCTCGACCAGACCCACCTCGGTCGTCGCGAACGACAGCTTCGTCACCGGGTTGAACGGGTTCGGCGCGTTCTGAAGCAGCCCAAACTCGAGCGGCGCCGATTCGTCCGCGACACCGGTCGCTACCTGCATCTCGTTCACCCGCGAAAGGGGATCACCGAGGAACACATACGATCGCACGGTGTTCGCCACATCGATCTGGTCCCCGTGGTCCCCAAGTGCCCTCTGCACCGCAACCAGGAACGACTCGGCGGACGGGCGACCCACATCCGCGTAGAGTTCCTCCACGAAGTACCTGGCCAGCACGCTGTTCCCGGACTGCCAGGTCCCCACCGTCGGCCCCACCCACCCCACGGCCCCCTTGTCCCAAGCTGCCAGGAACTTGTGCGCGATCGGCGTTCCGAAGTCCGGATCCTCGGTTCGGACAAAGTCGGCCGCGTCGCATGAACCTCCGATGACGAGCGCAGCGTGTGTCCCGTATGGATGAATCATCGCCATATCCCAGGGAGAGGAGTAGTTCGTCTGATCGAAGAAGTTGGCAGGCCAGCTCCGGTTCGAGTAGCTCGACAGCATCACGAGCAGCTCCGGACGATACCAGTTCCAGTGGTCGGCTGCTGCGGTATTGCGGGCGGCGTCGCCCGGAACATCCGACTCGTACAGATGTCGGATTGTCACTCCGCCTGGGAGCTCCGCCTCGACTGTGTCCGCGGTATCTCTGGCGAACTGCCCATCACCCACACCATCGTGGTCCCGGTCACCGATGAAGAACGACACTGACTCCGCACCATGCTCACCGACCTGGTTCTCCTGCATCTTGAAGCAGAACCCCAAAACCGACGACTCGTCGCTGAAGGGCAGACGCGTCAGCACCACATCCGGAACACCGTCATTGTCCACGTCCTGATACGGCTGATCCGTCATCCAGTAGGGAGTCATGAAGGCGAGGTTCCGGCCACGCGACAGTGTGTCGGGCACGACGAATGTCGGGATCACATCGTTGTCCGGCTGTCCCTCGGGGGGATAGCCACCGGCGACGTACCCCGCGTGGATGTCCAGCCAGTCACCGACCCAGTACTCTGCTCCCTGCTCGTCCAGATCGAACCACTGCCAGTCATTCGCGTCTCCGACGAGCATGAAGTAGCGAACGCCCGAGGTCTCCCAGGAGGCGATCCTGTTCTTCAGGTGGGTCCGGAAAGCATCCCGATCTGCAGGGAAGCTCTCGATGGTCTCAACATGAACCGTGTAGCCTTCCCATTCCCAGAAGTCGACGTAGCCGTACTCGATCGCATCCTGGAGATCCAGAGGACAGAACACAACGGCGCTTCCGTACTCACGATCGTGCCGCGTCGCGTCCGGGTCCGCCGACGCCGTGCGCATCTCCGCCCGACGCATCTCCCTCAGCTTGTTGATGCGCTCACGCAGGAACTCAACGCTCGGTTGTGCCTCGGGGATCACCGCCACGTTCTCCCGCATCGCGGCGGGGCATGCGAGGCTATGGACAATCTCCCTTCCGGTTGTCTCCACCTCGACCAGCCGGTACCAAGCGTGCGCTCCACCCGGCAGGTGGAACTCGTGCACTCCGGGCCCGGCCGGCAGGGCCGGTGCTAGTTCATCCCACGGCCCAGCCGGATCATGACTCCCGTCGATCCGGTAGTGGCTCGTGCGGTGCTCGCTTGACACCTTCCATCGCGCCACGCCGCCCACCACTGCGAATCCGTGGACGGAGGCCGCGGGATTGTCGTTGATTCTGTACACCTTGAGGACGCTGGCGTCGTACGGGCAGTCCTCCCAAAGATGGAGGACCAGAGGCCAGGAACCCCACTTGGAGACGTAGTAGGTCGGCGTCAGCGTTGTGATGGCCGAGTGGTTGGCCGCGTCAGGGTAGTTGACCTTGGTGGCCGCGGGGGCGGTGACCAGCGTTGGATCCGTGAACACCTCGACATAGCTCCCATCCGTCCAGTAGATGTCCTCGGCGGTGTTGCTCGACGCCCCAATCCAGACGTTGTCTCCCCCCTCCGACACGTGCCAGGCGTACGCGTGGCAGTTGTACGTTCGCGAGGCGTCGTCGACAATCGTGGCGTCCCACTGCTCTGATGTGATCAGCTCCTCGCAGCGATTCCACCAGGCTGCAAGCGACTCCTCAGGCGCCTCGTTGAGCGCCCATGTGTCCAGTACTTCAGAATCCTGGGGGGTGCGAACGTGGTCGACGGGGTAGTCGGCGTAGGCTCTGCTCATACCGGCGGAACCGATGCTGCCGACCAGCCAGAGGAAGCCAAGCAGGACGATCTTCGATCTCATCTGCTCTCCCCCTTCCTGCGCTCGGCGAGGCACTCGCGAGCGAGGTCCCTGATGCTGTCCAGCGTCCCCTGCTCGGTCAGCCCCAGCATGCTGGGCCCTGCGACGAACGCACGCAGATCTGCGCTCTCGGCGAATCGCTGCTCGAATGCCCTGAAGCCGAGATCGCGGAGGATCCGGGCCATCAGTAGGTGAATGGTCAAACTGCCCTGGTCTCGTCTCACGCGGGTGGCGTAGCGCTCAAGGCAGATGGCCAGCAGGTCCACCTTCGTCTCGGGCGTCATCGTGGATAGCACCTCTTCGAGGCCGAGCAGCATCTCAAGGAGCGCGAAGTCCCACTGGAAGTGGTCGAACTCCATGTCCGGCAGCCATTCATCTCGCGCTGCCCGCTTCGCCTCCTTGGCCGCCTCGGGGCCCTGCTCGCGGAATACTTTGTAGAAGCGCTCTTGCCGCCGGCGTGTCAGCTCGTAGTCTCGTTGCAGCGCGTCGGGATCCATTTCCGCGTACATCTTGAACAAGGCAGCCCCGACGTCCGGCCTCCGGAGCAGCTCTCTGAAACCATTGGATCTCCGTATGACCGAGCGCACACCGGTCAGAGGACGCGCCATACCGTCGTACAGCCAGAAATGGCGACGTGGCGATTTCAGGCAGGTCCACGCGAGGCCTTTCGTCGAGATCCTATCCAGTATCTCCCCGGGGATCTGGTAGGACTCGCGCTTCTCTTGCTCCTCCATGGCTCCCCACTCGGGGGTGCCGGGCACAACGGGAAACTCGTAGACGTCGAGAGTGCCGGGCGATGTCACTTGGTACATCTCGTAGCCGCACTCGCCAGCGTCCTCGGCGTGACCCAGTGCTGACGCAGCCATCAGGATGGCCAGCAGGACGATCCTTGATCTCATCTGCCTTCCTCCTTCCTGCGCTTGGCGAGGCATTGTTCCGCGTGGCAACGGATGCTTTGCGTCATCTCTTCCAAGGGCTCCATCCTAAGAGCCGTCTCAAGGAACGACTGCAAGGCTTCGCTCTGCTCCCACTCCCTCATGAAGGGTTCATATCCCATGCTCATGAGCGTGCGCCCCACGAGTACGGCGGACGACCCGTCAATGGCGTATTCCCCGCGGGAGCTGCGGTTCTTGAGACACAGCTCGATCAGGGCGAGCTTGGCGCCGGGGGGCATGCCGCTCAAGACAGGTTCTTGACCGAGTAGGAGTTCGAGGTAGGTCAGGTCCATCACGAGCGCCCTGTCGCCATCGTCCCATACCGCCCAGTCACTAGGAATTCTCGCGGGATCGTTGCTCTGATAGGCATTGAGAAGTGCGACCCCAGCGTCGGGTCGGGTCATGAGCTCGCTGAGCCCGTTGAAACCGTCGATGATCCCCTGGATACCGACGAGCATGCCTGTGCTGCTGACTGCCCAGAGGTTCCTATGCGGATACCGCATGCACGTTTCCACAAGCCCCTCCGTCGACATCTCTGCCAGGATCCCATCCGGAATCTGACAAGCCTCGACTCGCGCACGGTGTCCCGGAAGTTCCCTCCATTCGGGCGTCCCGGGGATGATTGGAAACTCGTACACATCGAGGGAATCACCGCAAGGCGAAGCGCGCCCCTCGGGTGGGTCGACCTCGACATCCTGCGCGTGGCCCACAATGGACACCATGGTCAGGACCAGCAGAATCGCGATTGTCTTCATTAGAGCCCTCCTTCGTCCGCTGACAGCTCCAGCGAGCAAGTGCATCCTCAGGTCTTCCTGGTTCACAGACCCCTGCAGGCCCAGTCGCTCAGATCTGACCGCATAGTAGCCTCAGGAGTTGAGTTCCACAACAGGCCTCACTCGAATCCACACACCGTCGTCTGCTGCTCGCTGACCGAGCCGCGTCCCGATCCCGGCGCCGGCTGACGCTGTGCGGGGGACCAGTGCCACATAGGGCATACGGTGTTCCAGAATGGCCACATTGTCGTGGAAATCGTGTGTAGTGTGTGTGAGCGTAACTGACGACACCCACGTTGATTACAGTGGAGGACGAATCGGAGATGAATCAGCGTCCGAGGCGCGCCCGTCACGTTTGCGACACCCATGGGAACGGAAAACAGGAGGAATCG